>NZ_JAFBCC010000001.1:2468747-3085934 GCF_016907495.1 Arthrobacter tumbae | reverse complement strand
AGACGCGCCGAACGCCCCGCAAGCTTCGCTACGTCCCGGACCCGATCTGCTCGGGGGTTGGTCAGTAGCTGCGCCTGGGGGCGTTCGGATGTGTTCATGGATTGCTCAACCGGCTCACGGAACCGGCTGGGTGTGCTGCCTAGGCCCGGACCGGCGCAGAGGTGTCGGACGGCAGTGCGTCCTTCGCGATCTTCACGAGCGCCGCGAACGCGTTGGCGTCAGTCACGGCAAGGTCTGCGAGCATACGGCGGTCAACCTCGATACCGGCGGCCTTCAGGCCCTGGATGAGGCGGTTGTACGTGAGGCCGTTGGCGCGGGATGCGGCGTTGATGCGCTGGATCCAGAGCCGGCGGAAGTCGCCCTTGCGCTTGCGGCGATCGCCGTAGCTGTAGACGAACGAGTGGAGCAGCTGCTCCTTTGCCTTGCGGTACAGGCGCGAGCGCTGACCACGGTAGCCTTTGGCGCGCTCAAGAATAACCCGACGCTTCTTGTGGGCATTGACTGCCCGCTTCACACGTGCCACGTGCGTACTCCTTAGATAGATCGTCCGAACTCGATGTCCCTTGCCGGCATACAGCCGTCCTCAAGGGTGTCCGGAAGTGATAGGGGGTGTGTTAGACGCCGAGCATTTTCTTGATGACCTTGGTGTCAGCCTTGGACACGATCTGGTCGCTGGCCAGACGGCGCGTCAGCGTGGAGGGCTTGTGCTCCAGGTAGTGACGGCGGTTGGCCTGCTGGCGCTTGAGCTTTCCGCTGCCGGTCAGCTTGAAGCGCTTTTTGGCGCCACTGTGGGTCTTCATCTTCGGCATGGAAACCGATCTCCTTTGGTTTCCGCCGGCACTTTGCCGGCGGCTCTTGCGATCTCCGCAGCGAACTGCGGTGCTTATGTGTTGCCTCGCTGCCTGGTGGGCAGCCGACTCCTAGTTGGAGCCGGAGGGCTTCGATCGGCTTGGCGTCCCCTTGGCCGGGGAAGCCTTGCCGGTTGGTTTTGGTGTAGCCGCCGCAGGCCGGGGCTTCGGCGCTGCCGCAGGTTTGGGTGCTGCAGCGGGCTTCGGCGTCACAGCAGCAGCGGCAGGCTTCGGCGCTGCTGCCTTCGGTGCAGCCTGCTTCGGTGCAGCTTCCTTCGGAGCGGCAGCCTTCGGGGCAGCTTCCTTCGGAGCGGCCTGCTTCGGAGCGGCAGCCTTCGGAGCGGCTTCCTTCGGGGCAGCAGCTTCCGGCTTGGCCTCGGCTGCCGGCTTCTCATCGGCCGCCTTCGGCGCTGCCGCGACAGGCGCATCAGTAGCAGGCGCTGCTGCGGCCGCAGGTGCTGGACTCTCAGCAACAGGAGCCTCAGATGCTGTGGCTGATCCGGCCGAACGCAGTTCCTCGGGAAGCAGGTCTCCGATGCTCTGCGTCATCGGTGCCTGGCCCGAGGTGTCGATTTTGTCCTTCGGCGAGTCATTCGCAGCCTTTGACTCGGCGCGCTGGGCAGCACGACGTGCTTCAGCCTTTGCCTCGGCCTTGTTCTTCACCGGACCGATGACCATCACCATGTTGCGGCCATCGATGCGCGGTGTGGACTCAACCACTCCGACCTCGGCGACGTCCTCGGCGAAGCGCTGCAGAAGGCGAATTCCCATCTCCGGGCGCTGCTGTTCACGGCCGCGGAACTGGATCATGGCCTTGACCTTGTCTCCCGCACCGAGGAAGCGGATGGCGTGGCCTCGCTTGGTCTCGTAGTCGTGGGTATCGATCTTCAGGCGGAAACGAATTTCCTTCAGCACGGTGTTGGTCTGGTTCTTGCGCGCTTCACGTGCCTTCACCGCGGCTTCATACTTGTACTTACCAAAATCCATGAGCTTGGCAACGGGAGGCTTTGCCTGAGGTGCCACCTCAACAAGATCAAGGTCGGACTCAGCGGCGAGTCGGAGGGCGTCTTCGATGCGGACGATTCCAACCTGTTCGCCGGCAGGGCCTACCAACCGCACCTCTGGGACGCGGATACGATCATTGATTCTTGGCTCGCTAATGTGCTGCTCCTGATGTCCGTTGGAAAACTGAACCGCCTGCAAATAGAGAAGGCCCCCAATTGCATGCGCAATCGAAGGCCTCGGCATCAGTGCATCAACGGCACTCATCAAGAGAAGCCTGCGCACCGACCTGAACCCGGCTGCCTGTGGCTACCTGTTGGGCAACGGCGGCAATCGCGGGTGGGAGAGGACTCCGCTTGCATACTGGTGATCTTTTTCATGCCGTTCCCGGTCACAAAAAATAACGACCCCCAGTTGGTCTATGACAAGCTTACCAGCATGAGCACAGCAGACAGTAATTCCGACGCCGCACGCCACACCTTCCAGACGCCGGAGGAAACGCGGGCCGCGTCCGGCAGCGCACACAGTCCCGTTCGGGACATCGCGGAAGTCGCCGCCGTCGAGGTAATCACGACGTCGGCAGTCCACCTGATGAGCGCAGCTGCCGTCAAGTGCGGACTGGCTGAGGGCTCTGACGCCGAGACATACAAGGACCTCGACGAGGCACGGAAGCTGATCACTGCACTTGCAGGCTTCATCACCGCCGCAGCTCCGGAAATCGGGAGCCAACATGCCGGTCCGTTGCGCGACGGGCTGAGGTCGCTGCAGCTCGCTTTCCGGGAGGCCTCGCTCATCCCTGACGCTCCAGGCCAGGGACCGGGCGAGAAGTTCACCGGCCCCGTCAACTGACCTGCCGTTCGCCCACCCGATCTGACAGATCAGGTGGAGCGCCGCCGTCGTCGTACCTGTTGTGCTCCCAGGCACGCCAGGCTGAGGGCGGCGGCAGCTGCGCCAACCGCAAAGAACCCGCCCCACGGGCCCACCGAGTCGATCATCACCCCTGCCAGTGGCGCGCCCAGTGCCACGCCGCACGTGAGCGCTGAGCCGTACCAGCCCATGGCTTCTCCCCTGCGTTCCTCGGCGACCAGGTGGGCAATCCGCTCGGATGCCGCTGAAAGGACCGGAGCGCACAGCAGCCCCGGCGCAATCGAGAACAGTGCGAGCACCACCGTGCTGTCCGCGAAGCCCATCGGGATGGTGAGCACGCTCATCAGCAGCAGCAGCACCAGGGGCGAGAGCGGTCGGTGCATGGCACCGTACACGAGCCCGCCCACAACTGACGCCGAGCACCAGGCGAGAAAGACCCAGCCCAGCTCGAACGCCCGCTGGTCGTCTTCGAGTACGGCGATGATGCCGACATCGGTGCCGGCAAGGACAAGGCCTGCCCCCGCAGCCACGATCATGACCACTGCCACCGGAAGGGTGAGCCACGCGAAACTGTGGGCCACCCGCGCCCGGGCCATCGCCGTACGAGCCGGTCGTGCTCCAGGAACGAGTTCCGCCGACGCTTCAGTGACGTGGGCCGGCGCAGATGCCACCAGCACTTCCACGGCCGCTGCATCGTCCTGAGCTGCGGACAGCCTAGCGGCGACGGCTCCCGGCTGGGTGCTGCGTGTCGGCGGGTTGAACCACATGAGGAACAGCCCGGCTACAGCGGTGGAGAATCCCACGACAGTCAGTCCCAGCACGGTGGACACCTGCGTTGCGAGCACCGCACCCAGCGCCGGTCCACCCATGAAGATCACCTCGGTAGCCACTGCGTCGAGGGTGAAAGCTGTTCGGCGCGAATCCCCGCTCACCAGCACCCCGAGGGACTGCCGGACCACGGAGAACACGGGAAGGGTGAACAGGCCCCCGATGAGGGCGGCGAGCAGCAGCCACTCATACGACAGGTGGGGCGCAACCGACCAAATGACGGCCTCGGCGATCACCGACGGAATCAGCGCAGCCCGCAGGCCCGCTGTATCGACGCGCCGGCCGCGCCATGGTGCACCGACAGCGATACCGATGGTCAGCACCGCAGCTACCGCGCCTGCCTCGGCATACCCCCGCTCCAGCGTTTGCACCACGTGCAGGGTGAGCAGCACTCCTGCGGCGGAGTGGGGAAAGCGGGCGATCATGCCCACGATCAGCAATCGGCGGACCGGGACAATCCTGAGCAGCTCCCGGTAAACGGCAAAGTTCAACGTTCTTCATCTTTCACGCGGGCCCAACCGCGTGAAGGATCAGCGCGTGAGCCGGATTTCGAGCGAGTCCACCCGCTCGACAAACTCCTGCAGGTTCTGGAGGCGGTCCTGGAACGCCGCCGTCGTGGAGCGGACGTCCTCCGGTGAGAGACCACCCTCAAGTACGAGGGTCAGGCGCAGCTCTGGACCGGCGCCGCCGCCGCCCACCACTTTACCGTCAGCGGTGCGGCTTGAAATTCCTCCCCCGGGAGTGATGTCGACCCTGCGAATGCTTCCGCCGGGAGCGAGTGCCTTCTGCACGAGGCGGGCCAGGTCCGGATCAGCGTACGACGGCGACCACTGCCCTTGTTGCGCCAGCGCCCAGAGAGCGGGGCGGCGTACGACGAACGTCACTTCAGCGCCCGGATCGACGACCATGAGTTCGGCCTGCTCTGACACCGCGGCCAGGGCCGCGCGGGCGGCAAAAACCGCAACGGGCCTGGCCTCCGGATGCCATCCCCGGAGGTGTGCCGTAGACGTGAAGACCGGGAGCGCACTCCGCCCGTCCGGCGCCTTGATGGTGACAAGCGCCATGTCGGCCTCCTTGTCACCTTCATGGTGCCGGTGCCCCTGACCTGCGGTCCCGTCAGCAACAGCATCCGGGCCCCCGAGTTGGGCGATGATGGGCACGAAAACGCGGGTGTCCGCCAGCACCCGCATCACTGCGGCCTCATCGGCGGCGCCGTTCACCAGGGCCTGCAGGGCAGCGGCGTAAGCCGACGGGACTGCGCCGTCGTCCTTGTCGAAGGCATGCAGCGGGTTCCCGTCACCGGAGAGATCCCTCCCCTCCCAGGCGCGGCCGGCCGAGTCAGCGACGTTGCCGCTGAGCGCCGCCTGGATGTGGGCGGGAAGCCTTCGCTCCGCCATGCCTAGCGCTCCGGGAGCCCCGCGACGTCGAGCGCCTGCGGCAGTGTGAATGCGCCCGCGTAGAGGGCCTTCCCGACGATGGCGCCTTCCAGTCCATCGGGAACCAGTTGCCGGAGCGCGGCAAGGTCGTCCAGGCTCGAAATGCCGCCCGACGCCACCACCGGTCGCTCGGTCTTCTCAAGCACTTCGCGCAGGAGTTGCAGGTTGGGCCCCCGAAGCGTCCCGTCCTTGGTCACGTCAGTCACCACGTAACGTGCACAGCCTGCATCATCGAGGCGGGCAAGCACCTCCCAGAGGTCACCGCCCTCCTCTGTCCAGCCACGGGCTGCCAGCGTAGTTCCACGAACGTCAAGGCCGACGGCGACGGCGTCGCCGTAGCGGGCGATCGCACTGGCGGTCCAGACGGGATTCTCCAGGGCCGCGGTACCCAGATTCACCCGTTCCGCGCCGAGCTCGAGCGCCTGATCCAGGGAGGCGTCATCTCTGATCCCGCCGGAGAGCTCCACCTTGATACTGAGTTCCTTGACGACGCGGGCGAGCAGGTCGCGGTTCGATCCCCGGCCAAAGGCCGCGTCCAGGTCAACGAGGTGGACCCATTCGGCGCCGTCGTTCTGCCACTGAAGGGCGGCATCCAGCGGGTCGCCGTAACTGGTTTCGCTGCCGGCGGCTCCCTGAACCAGCCGGACGGCCTGGCCGTCGGCCACGTCAACCGCGGGGAGCAGTTCGAGGATGGGCGATTCGGTGAAGGGGCTCATTCGCTTCCTTTGTTCAGGTAGGGGTGCCGGCACAGCTGGACGGCTAGGGGGTCAGGGTGAGCAGGTACGCGGCGAGCAGCGCCAGGACGGCGAGAACGCCGAAGCTGACGGTAAGCGTGCGGGGCATCTGCTGTCGGTGGAACGAAACGACGCCGCCGATCAGCAGTCCCGCCAGTCCCATGAGAATCAGGCTCCACATGGATCAGCTGAGACTGCTGGTCCAGTTACGCAGCAGCCGCGCTCCCGCGTCGCCGGATTTTTCGGGGTGGAACTGCGTGGCGGAGAGCGGGCCGTTCTCCACCGCGGCAATGAAGGGGCCGCCGTGGGTGGACCAGGTGACGAGCGGTGGCCGCATGGCGGGCTGGGTGACGTCGAAATTCCACTCCTGCACTCCATACGAGTGGACGAAGTAGAAACGCTCATCCGTAATGCCCTCGAAAAGAACCGACCCTGCCGGGGCGTCGACGGTGTTCCAGCCCATGTGCGGCACAACGTCCGCCTTGAGCCGCTCAACTGTGCCGGGCCACTCCCCCATGCCCTGGGTGCGTACGCCGTGTTCGACGCCCTCCTCAAACAGGATCTGCAGCCCGACGCAGATTCCGAGGACCGGACGGCCGCCGGCAACACGACGGCCGATCATGCGCAGCGCATCAACGTCCTTCAAGCCCTGCATGACGGCAGCAAAAGCCCCAACCCCGGGCACCACGAGCCCGTCGGCGTTGAGGACATCATCAGCTGCCGAACTCAATGTGACAACAGCGCCGACGTGTTCCAGCGCCCGGACCGCCGAACGGATGTTCCCGGAACCATAATCGAGCACCGTCACTTTCGGCGCGCTCATAGTGCTCCCTTGGTGGACGGGATGCCGGTGACCCGCGGGTCCGGCTCCACTGCGGCGCGCAGGGCGCGGGCGAAAGCCTTGAACTGGGCCTCGACGATGTGGTGCGGGTCTCGACCGCCGAGGACCGTCATGTGCAGGCAGATCTGGGCGTGCAGGGTGATCGCCTCGAAGACGTGGCGCGTCAGGGACCCCGTGAAGTGTCCGCCGATGAGGTGGTACTCCTGACCCGCGGGTTCACCTGAGTGGACCAGATAGGGACGCCCGGAAATATCCACGACGGCGTTTGCGAGAGCTTCGTCCAGCGGCACGGTCGCCTCACCGAACCTGCGGATGCCTGCCTTGTCGCCAAGAGCTTCGCGCAGTACCTCGCCGAGGGTGATTGCGACGTCCTCCACCGTGTGGTGGACATCGATGTGGGTGTCTCCCGTGGCTCTGACGGTGAGATCGATCAACGAGTGTTTTGCCAGGGCCGTCAGCATGTGGTCGTAGAACGGCACGGACGTGCTGATCTCTGAGCGGCCGGCGCCGTCCAGATCGACTTCGACGAACACCGACGACTCACTCGTGGTCCGCTCCCGTCGGGCAGCGCGATTGGCGGTAGCTTCCGCGGTCATGGATGGTCCTTACGGTTGTTTCGGCAACGAGACGGGCGGCGGGCCCGCATGTGCATCCCGGTCCAGTTTAGGAGACGCGTGGCCGGATCAGAGATTCCAGGGTTTCGAGGAAGGTAGTGGTCTCGTCCTGTGTACCGGCGGTGACCCGGAGGTGCCCCGGTATCCCGACGTCCCGAATGAGCACGCCGGCATCAAGGAGACCCTGCCAGACGGCGTGCGGATTCTCGAGTCCCCCGAACAGCACGAAGTTGGAGTCCGAAGGTGCCACCGGGCAGCCCATCTCCGTCAGTCCGGACACAATGCGGTCTCGCTGCCGCTTGATCTCATCCACGTTGGCGAGCAGCTTCGCTGAGTGGGTCAGCGCCGCTATGGCCGTGGCTTGCGTGATTGCCGACAGATGGTAAGGGAGACGCACGAGCCGGAGGGCGTCGGCGACTTCCGGCGCTGCGGCGAGGTACCCGATGCGGGCGCCGGCCAGCGCGAAGGCTTTGCTCATAGTGCGCGAGACAATGAGCCGCTCCCTTCCAGGGAGGAGCTCCAGCGCACTGGGAGTACCCGCGTGGGAGAACTCCCCATACGCCTCATCCACGATCACGATTGCCTGCGCCGCTTCGCCTGCTTCGTAGACTTCGGCGACGATTTCCAGGGAGAGCGCTGTTCCCGTCGGGTTGTTCGGGCTGCACAGGAACACGATGTTTGCGCCCGTGGCGGCCACCTCACCGGCGGTGATCCGGGCGTCGAGGTCGAAGTCGCCCTGCCTCGAGCCCGTCAGGTATTCAGTACCGGTGGCCCCTGCGAGCAGCGGATACATCGAGTAGGTAGGCGGAAAACCGAGAGCAGTCCGGCCTGGCCCGCCGAAGGCGAGGAGGATGTGCTGCAATACCTCGTTTGATCCATTCGCCGCCCAGATGTTGTCCGCCGTGAGTCCGTGTCCCAGATACGTGGCGAGATGTTCGCGAAGCACGGTGAACTCACGGTCCGGATACCGATTCAGCCCGGCCACTGCTCCCTGCACGGCTTCAACGATTGCGCTGCGGACGTCTTCCGGAACACCATGGGTGTTTTCGTTGACGTTCAGCAGAATGGGGACGTCAATCTGAGGCGCACCGTATGGTCGGAGACCGCGCAAATTGTCGCGGATCGGCAGTCGGTCGAGGCGTTCCAGCGGATCGGTCACCATCAGAGTTTAACGCCGCCCGATCCCCTACAAAGAATTCCACTGGCACTGGGCGAACTATTACAGCCAGTCAAGCCAAGCGTTGCGCGGCGCGAGCGCAGCGCGCTTAGGGGTTGCCCACAGGAATATGGAGCGTCTGCCCGGCCTGTACAGTCGACGAGCCCAGGGCATTCAGTTCCACGATGTCCTCAACAACGGCACGCGGGTCCCGTTCCGGGGCGTACTCCGCGGCGAGAGCCCAGAGCGTCTCCCCAGACGTGACGCTGACCCGGATGGTGTCCGTGACGCCACTTACGGTTTCCGCTGCCTGCGCCTGGGAGGTGAAGAACGAAGCGATGATCAGCAGTGCGGCGGCGAGCACCGCGAGCGGCAACGCCAACAGAACAACCCACCCGCGGCGCGTGAGGTGAATGCGGGATACCGTGCCTCGCGTGGAATCTGTGCGGTCCTCCGGGAGGAGTTTGGTAGCTGATCCTGCAGTATGGAGCGTCGACATGGCGTCCACCTTTCTCGTTGTTGGATCTCCCACGGCTTTTTTCGAAGCTGTGTTCTATTCCTCTGCCTTTATTATTAGCACCTGTAAACTAATATTGTCGAGACTCGCTCGAACAAATGTTTGAAAAGACGTTCCGTCTCCCTTAGCGTTGCTGGCAAGGGTGACGGTCCGGCCGCTTCGAAAACCAGCTCATCACCCACCACTGACAAAAATGGTTGGCGAGCCGGCAGTCCGGGTCCCGCCGGAGGAAGGGATGCATCTCGTGGCAGAACTCAGTGCGGCACAGGACATGGCAGCGGTGCCTTCGTCAGACGTGAAGCGTGGACGCGGACGGCCGCGCGGCAGGGCCATACCAAAGGGAATGACAGCGCGGCAGACAAAGATCCTTGAGACGATCCAGCGCAGCGTGGCAGCACATGGCTACCCGCCGTCGATGCGTGAGATCGGTGACACCGTGGGGCTTGCGAGCCTGTCCAGCGTTACTCATCAGCTCTCGCAGCTGGAACGCATGGGTTACATCCGCCGCGATCCAAAGCGTCCCAGGGCCATGGAAATCCTGCTTCCACTCACACTTGGAGACAACGCGCCGCGCGTGATGCCGTCTTCTGCCGACGAGGAACCGACTCGGGCTTCGGCCGTCGACGCGGCAATGGTTCCCCTGGTCGGACGCATTGCGGCCGGAGGTCCCATCCTGGCGGATCAGGTTGTTGAGGACGTCATGCCACTGCCTCGGCAGCTCGTCGGACACGGTGAGCTCTTCATGTTGCGCGTCTCCGGCGACTCCATGATTGATGCCGCGATCTGCGACGGGGACTGGGTAGTGGTCCGTAAGCAGAGCAACGCCGAGAACGGCGATGTGGTGGCAGCACTCCTGGATGATGAGGCCACGGTGAAGACCTTCCGCCAGCGTGACGGTCACACCTGGCTCCTGCCGCAGAACACCAATTATGAGCCGATACTTGGCGACCACGCCACCATCATGGGCAAGGTTGTCTCTGTGATGCGCGCCCTCTGAACGGGCTTACGGCGTGGTGCTAGGCAGGCTGAGTCGCCGCAAGCCGGGAGAGGACTCCGAGCGCCGTTGAACGGTCCGTTGTGGACCAAAAGGGCGGCAGCGCAGCCCTGAGGAACCCGCCGTAGCCGGCGGTTGCCAGCCGGGAGTCCAGGACGGCCACCATACCCCTATCATCGTGGGCGCGAATGAGGCGGCCCGCTCCCTGCGCAAGACGGACGGCAGCGTGAGTAGCGGACACACTCATGAATCCGTTGCCCCCGGCCTTCGCCACAGCTCGGGTTCGCGCGGTCATCAGCGGATCGTCCGGCCGGGGAAACGGTATGCGGTCAATGGTGACCAGCCGGCAGGCGATGCCCGGCACATCAACACCCTGCCACAGCGACATCGTGCCGAACAGGCAGGTGTCCGGTTCCTCCGAGAACTGTTTCACCAGCGCAGACATGGAGGACTCGCCCTGGCAGAGAATCTCGACGTCGACCCGCTCCCGCAGTGCGTCAGCAGTATCCTCCGCCGCACGCCGCGAGGAGAACAGCCCCAACGCTCCTCCGCGTGAGGCCTTGATGAGCGCTTCCAACTCATCCATTTGTTCCTCGGACGTTCCGCGGCCTGGTTTCGGCAGGTTTTTGGCGACGTACAGGACACCCTGGCGGGGATAGTCAAACGGACTGCCAACGTCGACGCCCGTCCATGACGGCGCTCCTTCGCCGGTCAAACCGAGGGAGCCGGCAACCGGCCCGAACTCCGAGCCGATTGCGAGCGTAGCGGACGTCAGCACAACCGTGTGGTCCTCGAACAACCCGCGCCTCAGGCGCCCAGCCACCGACAGCGGCGCAATGCTGATTGTGGCAGGCGAGGAGTCATCAGCCGCGGAATACCCGGATCCTGGTGTGAAGGTACTTGGCCGGCTCGCCCAGAGCACTTCCCCCGCACCCCCTGCTGAAACCATGCGTTCGGACATTTCCAGCAGCACCAACAATCGCGAGCGGGCCATCTGCCGCCCGCCGTCTGCTGGCTGCGAGGACCCGTCGGAACTCGATTCAGACAGAGCCAGGCGGCACGATTCCCTCAGTTGCACCAGCGCGAGCTCCTGCAGCTCGTCGAGTCCACCAGCCATCAGACCGGTGGGCTGGGCGTCGAATGCGTTTTCAAAGGCGTCCTGCGCGGCCGCCAGCGTGTCGGTGTTGGATCCGAGATGGCGTCTCGCAGCCGAGGCCGCAGCGCCGATCAGTGCTCCCGAAAGTTGCCCGGACACCGCAGACGTCACGCGGTCGTGCAGCTCGTGTGCCTCGTCGATGACCACTACATCGTGCTCCGGAAGCACCGCCAGCCCCTCGAAAGCGTTGATCGCCAGCAGCGCATGGTTGGTAATGACGATGTCCGCCTTCCCTGCCCTCTCCCGTGCACGCTCGCTGAAGCATTCCTCAGCGACGGGACACTTTTGCGCACCGAGACACTCCATACTGGAAACCGACACCTGACGCCAGGCCCGATCGCTGACACCGGGAAGGAGCTCATCCCGATCCCCGGTCTCCGTTTCTTCCGCCCACTCCCGCAACCGCACGATCTCCCGTCCAAGCGGGGTGGACGGCCCTGCCATAGGATGCGGCGCGGCGGTGTCGCCGTCAAGGGCAAAGAGGGCTCCCGAATCGTCCTCGTCGGGGAAACCGCCTGCGGTCTTGTGCCGGCAGACATAATTCCCCCGGCCTTTCAGCAGAGCGACATTGACCGGCCGGGGCAGTGAGCCGCGCAGCGTCTCGAGGAGCCGCGGCAGGTCACGATTGACGATCTGCGCCTGAAGGGCAAGAGTGGCCGTCGAAACAATCGAGGTCGTGTCACCCTTCACAGCATGCGCGATGAGCGGAAGCAGATATGCCAGTGACTTCCCGGTTCCGGTGCCCGCCTGGACAAGAAGGTGCGTTCCGCTGTCGATCGCCTCGTCGACCTGGCGAACCATTTCATGCTGCCCGCTGCGCTGCTGTCCACCCATCGCCTCGACGACATCGTCAAGCAAACGAAGGGGGCTGATGCTTCCTTCAGCCATGCGTGACGAACGGCTCCAGTTCTGCCGCCAGACCTTCCCGGACCATCACATCGACCTGCGTGCCGTCCTCCACATGCTCCAGACGAAGGATCTCCGCATCCGGCTGATGCAGGCGGCTCACGACGTCGCCCCGCTGGTAGGGCACAAGCAGCGTCAGTTTCACGCTTGGACGCGGGATGGACTGGCTGATCAGCTCCATCAACTCCTCCATCCCCTGACCGGTGCGGGCTGACACGATCGCATGACGGGGTTCCCGCTGCCTGAGGCGCTCAAGCACAAATGGATCCGCTGCATCCGCCTTGTTCAGGACGACGATCTCCGGCACCTTGCGCGCGTCGACCTCCGTCAGGACGTCGCGAACCGCTGCGATCTGCCCCTCGGGATCCGGGTGGGACGCGTCAACGACATGGAGAATGAGGTCCGCATCAGCAACTTCCTCAAGCGTCGAACGGAACGCCTCGACGAGCTGGGTGGGGAGGGACCGGACAAACCCGACGGTGTCGGCGAGCGTGAACTCGAGTCCGTCAGGCGTCTGTGCCCGACGGATGGTTGGGTCCAGGGTGGCGAAGAGCGCGTTCTCCACCAGCACACCGGCATCAGTCAGTCGATTGAGGAGAGAGGACTTTCCAGCGTTCGTGTACCCGGCGATTGCAACTGATGGAACCTCATGACGACGACGGTTGGCCCGTTTGGTCTCGCGTGCGGGCTTCATGCCGGCAATTTCACGGCGCAGCTTGGCCATCCGCGTGCGGATCTTCCGCCTGTCCAGTTCGATCTTGGTTTCACCTGGCCCGCGTGAACCCATGCCTGCACCGGCGCCGCCAACCTGGCCACCAGCCTGCCGGGACATCGAATCGCCCCAGCCACGCAGGCGCGGAAGGAGGTACTCAAGCTGCGCGAGCTCGACTTGTGCCTTGCCTTCGCGGGACTTCGCGTGTTGGGCGAAGATGTCCAGGATGAGCGCCGTCCGGTCGATGACCTTGACCTTGACGATGTCCTCAAGCCCGCGGCGCTGGGACGGGGCCAGTTCGCTGTCAACGACAACGGTGTCCGCACCCGTTGCCATCACGATATTCTTGAGCTCCTCCGCTTTACCTGCCCCAAGGAACGTTCCCGGATCCGGCTTCAGACGCCGCTGGATGATTCCGTCAAGCACTTCCGATCCCGCTGTCTCAGCGAGGGCCGCAAGTTCGCGCAGCGAGTTCTCAGCCTCATCCACCGTGCCTTCGCCCCAGATGCCGGCCAGCACGACCCGCTCCAGACGAAGTTGCCGATACTCGACTTCCGTGACGTCTTCGAGTTCGGTGGACAGCCCGGCCACCCGCCGGAGTGCGCGCCGCTCCTCACGATCCTGTTGTTCGCCGTCGTAGCCTGTGTGCTCTTCGTCGAGATCAGACAGCGCCTGTGCGCGGTCACCAGGACCGCTGCCGAAACGCCGTGGGGATCCGTTTGATGAGGAGGCAGGGTCTTTGGCAAGTATCCGGTCAATGACAGCCTGAATATCATCCGGACCCATTTCCGGCTCGGGCGTTGCCGACGCTCCGTTACGTGTGGTCATACTCTCCCTTGGTAATAGTCTTCCCATGGTAGTCCGTTGCCCCCGCGGCGTGGGGAAGATTCTCTCAGCGCGAAGAGCTGCATGAAGGAGCGCCTCCGCGGCCGCGCGGGCGCCGCCGGGACCACTAGGCTGGAACATTATGGATTCGCAGCACTACTTCAGCGGCGCCCCGTCCGGCCCCGACCGCCGCCGGCAGCTCCGCACAATCCTCGCGGGTCAGGAGCGGGAACTTGTCACTTCGGGCGGCATCTTCAGTCCCGACGGCATCGACAAAGGCACAGCGATCCTGCTGTCCGCGGTGCCTCCCGCCACCGGCTCCAATCTGCTCGATATCGGATCCGGCTGGGGGCCGCTTGCCCTGACCATGGCCCTTCAGGCACCGCAAGCGCGGGTCGTCGCGATCGATGTGAACGAGCGCTCACTGGAGCTGACGAGGGAAAACGCCCGCAGGCTGGACCTGGCCAACGTAGCGGCCATGCTGCCCGACGACGTCAACCCTGACGTGTCCTTCGACACGATCTGGTCCAATCCACCCATTCGGATCGGTAAGGAGGCGCTCCACGAACTCCTCCTGCGCTGGCTCCCGCGCCTCGCTCACGGCGGAACCGCTTGGCTGGTGGTGCAGAAGAACCTTGGTGCTGATTCGCTGCAGCGCTGGCTTGCCGCGGAGCTGCCTCCAGACTACGACGTCGGCCGCACGACGACGGCGAAGTCATTCCGCATCCTGCGGATTGCGCGACAGCACCCGAAAGCGCTCTGAAAACTCAGCTGAACGTACCGCGCGCCACGAGCACAGCGGGACCGCTGAGATGCACATGCTCGGCCCCCTCTGCACTGATAGCGAAGCGGACGCCGACGATGCCCCCGGGCACTGTGACGCTCCAGACGTCGGGTGCGTCCGCTCCCGCCCAGTAGCGGGTGGCGACTGCGGCGGCGCAGGCGCCGGTGCCGCAGGAGAGGGTTTCTCCTACCCCCCGTTCGTGGACGCGCATGCTCAGCTGTCCAACGCCGTCATGCATGAGTGGATCGTGCGGGACGACGAATTCCACGTTGGTTCCGTGTGGCGGCACCGGATCCACAGAAGGGGCGTCGAACAGCCGCGTGGCCCGAAGTTCTGCGATTTCGGCGAGGGCAACGACTGTGTGAGGGTTGCCCATGCTGATCGACAGGCCCGGCCTCGCGACCTGCAGCCCGTCGGCCTCCACCAGCGAGTCAGTTGCACGCGCGGCGGCGGCTTTCGGGTAGATGAACTCCCAGGGCCCCATGTCCACCGAGTACCCGTCGGCCGACCTCTCCACCCACTTGACGCCGCCGCGGCTACCGATGGCGATCGAGGTGCCCTCTCCCAACTCAATCAGACCGGATTCGATGAGGAAGTGAACGAAGACGCGGACGCCGTTGCCGCACATTTCCGATACCGAGCCGTCGCCATTGCGGTAATCCATGAACCACTGGGCTTCAGGGGTGTGTTCGAGCAGCGCCCGCCCTTCGGGAAGGAACGACGACGGCACGGCACGGATCATTCCGTCGGCGCCGATACCCCGGTGGCGGTCGCAGGCGGCAACGACATCCGCTGCGGTAAGGTCCACCGAGCCGTTCGGGTCTGCCAGCAGGATGAAGTCGTTGCCGGTACCGTGCCCCTTGGTGAAAGAGAGTCCCGAAAGTCCCGGGCGGGCGGCCGATGCTGAATGAGTGTGTGATGTCACGCTACCTAGGATAGGGGGCGCGCACTGCAGACGACGCCCAGTGCCTTTGCGAGGAGCTGCGGATCGTGCCACTGGAGCCCGTGAATTCGCTCATCGGCACGGAACCACGTCAGCTGCCGACGCGCGAATCGGCGTGTAGCGGCAATGGTGTCCTCAGCTGCCTCTGCTGTCGGCCAGATACCGTCGAGCACCCGCAGGAACTGGTTGTATCCCAGGGCGCGTGATGCCGTCCGACCGCTTCGCAGCCCGTGGTCATCAAGCCTGCGAACCTCGTCCAGCAGCCCCCGCTCCACCATGGCGTGCACCCGATCGGCCAGCCTGTCCTTGAGGACGTCCCGATCGACCTGTAGCCCGATCTGGACGGCAGGCTGGTGATAGACGCGGTGCGGCATAAATGAACTGAATGGCCGGCCCGTGATCCGGTGCACCTCAAGGGCACGGATAACCCGGCGCTCATCCCCAAGCCGTTCCGCTGACGCAGGGTCGACAGCGGCAAGCCGCTCACGCAGTGCCGGGAGCCCGAACTTCGATTTCTCAGCCTCGAGACCGGCTCGCACAGCGGCGTCCGTCGGCGGAAATTCAAGTTCATCGAGAGCGGCGCGGATGTATAGGCCGGAACCTCCGACGAGAATGGGTACATTGCCCCGCGCACGCACCTGTGCCATCACCTCGCGGCTGTGCTGCTGATAACGGGCGACGCTCGCTTCCTCACGTACATCGAGGATGTCCAGCAGGTGGTGGGGAATACCTCTGCGCTCATCGACGGATAGCTTCGCTGTGCCGATGTCCATCCCGCGGTAGAACTGCATGGCGTCGGCGTTGATGATCTCGCCGCCGAGCGCCTCGGCCAACGCGATGCCCAACTCGGACTTACCTGATCCGGTGGGCCCGACGACGGCGATGACCGGCGTTGTTGGCCCAGCATCAGTCCGGCTCACCTCAGCTGCGGCGGACAGGAAGCGAGGGCATGCCGAGCGCGACGCCCTTGCCTGCGGCACCGGTGGCGCCGGGCGCGGGCACTCCGCACGATTCAGCCTGCGATCGGTCCCAGGCATCGCCCGCGCGTGAGCGCCGGAGGTGGTAGTCCGAGGCCGACGGATCGGCGACCAGGTGAAACGCGGCAGCTCCGGTGATGGTCACCGTGACGAGGTCTCCGGGCCGCGGCGTGTCTGCGCCTTCCGGTACGGAGAAATGCACGAGCCGCTGGTCGCGCGCCCGGCCGCTCAGTCGATGGGTCTCGTGGTCCTTGCGGCCCTGATGTGCGGTGACGAGCACTTCCACCTGCCGTCCGACCTGCGCCGCGTTCTCTTCGCGGCAGATGCGGTCCTGCAGTGCAGTGAGACGCTCATACCGCTCCTGCACCACGGCCTTGGGAAGCTGGTCGGGCAGGTCCGCGGCTGGTGTGCCTGGCCGTTTGGAGTACTGGAACGTGAATGCTGTGGCGAATCGTGCCTGCTCCACGACCCGAAGCGTCTCCTGGAAGTCCTCTTCGGTTTCTCCGGGGAAGCCGACGATGATGTCGGTGGAAATCGACGCATGCGGCATCCGCGAGCGAACCCGGTCGAGAATACCGAGGAACTTTTCGGACCGGTAGGACCGCCGCATGGCCTTCAGGATGCGGTCCGAGCCGGACTGCAGCGGCATGTGCAGCTGCGGAGCAACGTTCGGGGTCTCTGCCATCGCATCAATGACATCGTCAGTGAAGGCCGCCGGGTGGGGGCTCGTGAACCGGACCCTTTCCAGACCGTCGATGCTTCCGCAGGAGCGCAGGAGTTTCGCGAACGCGCCGCGGTCTCCGAACTCGACGCCGTAGGAGTTGACGTTCTGGCCGAGCAGTGTGACTTCAATTGCTCCGTCCGCCACGAGTACCTCGATCTCGGCGAGGATGTCGCCGGGGCGCCTGTCCTTTTCCTTGCCGCGCAGCGCAGGAACGATGCAGAAGGTACAGGTGTTGTTGCAGCCCACGGAGATCGATACCCAGCCCGAGTACACGGCATCACGCTTGGTCGGCAGCGTGGACGGGAACACGTCCAGGGATTCGAGGATCTCAAGCTGCGCTTCCTCGTTGTGACGTGCCCGCTCAAGCAGCGCGGGCAAGGCTCCAATGTTGTGTGTGCCGAAGACAGCGTCCACCCATGGCGCCTTGCGGAGGATGGTCTCACGGTCCTTCTGGGCGAGGCATCCCCCGACCGCGATCTGCATTCCCGGCCGCGACTGCTTGACGGACGCTAGTTGACCAAGATTTCCGTACAGCTTGTTGTCCGCGTTCTCACGAACAGCGCAGGTATTGAAGACGACGACGTCGGCCTCCTCTCCACCGGCGGTCACGTATCCGGCGGCCTCGAGAAGCCCCGAGATCCGTTCGGAATCGTGGACGTTCATCTGGCAGCCGAACGTGCGCACCTCATAGCTACGCTGCGGGGCGGAGGCATACTCTGACGGCTGTGCTGACGGGGAGGGGTAGGCAACTGTGGAACTCACCCGTTAAGGGTACGGCCCGCCGCGCTCAGCCCCAATCCGACCGGCTACCGCCGCGCAGGAGCGGGCGGTTGCCTCTACTCCTGGCGGTCCAGAACGTCCTTGACTATGGAAAATGCGAGGGACGGCGCGTAGCCCTTGCGTCCGAGCATCGCCACAAGCCGGCGCACCTGCTTGTCACGGGATGCGCGGTCAGCAGGATCGGCAAGGGGCCTCACCTTCCGTTGCACAAGGTCCTCCGCTGCAGAGCGCTCATCCTCATCTGTGCGCTGAAGCAGCGCGTCCTCGGCCAGCTCTCCGGTGATGCCTTTGTCAGCAAGCTCGCGTTTGATGGCCGACCGCGCGAGCGATCTGGTTTGTGCCCGACTCCGCACATACATGCGGGCAAACTCGGCGTCATCGATCAGTTGAACTTCTTCGTAGCGATCCAGGATGTCAGCCGCCACCTCCTCTGAGACACCCCGCTCACGAAGCTTGGTGTTGAGCTGGTGCCGGCTGCGCGGGGCCATGGAGAGCTGGCGCAGAACGATGGAGCGTGCCACCTCATGGGGATCGGCCTCGGGCGTGAGGTCAGCGGGCGATCCTGGCGTGGGAGCCCGAGGACTGCTCTTCCGTGCTGAACGCCGGGCGCCGCGCTGCGGTGCTGCACCCGGCATTCCGGAGAATCCGTTCATGGACCGCTAGCGGCCCTCGCCGCCGACTGCCTTCAGCTTGGGACCATCCTGCTCCGGCTCCGCTTCCACCGCACCTCCGACGCCCAGCTTCAGCCGAATTTTCTGCTCGAGCTCATCCGCCAGGTCCGGGTTATCGAGCAGGAACTTGCGGGCGTTCTCCTTGCCCTGTCCCAACTGGTCTCCGTCATAGGTGAACCATGCTCCGGATTTCTTCACGAGACCGTTCTCCACTCCAACATCGATCAGCCCGCCCTCGCGGGAGATCCCGAAGCCGTAGAGAATGTCGAACTCCGCCTGCTTGAACGGCGGAGCCATCTTGTTCTTGACGATCTTGGCCCTGGTACGGTTACCGACCGGGTTGGTGCCTTCCTTGAGCGTTTCAATGCGACGCACGTCGATACGCACCGATGCGTAGAACTTCAGCGCCTTGCCGCCTGTGGTGGTTTCAGGGCTGCCGAAGAATACACCGATCTTCTCGCGAAGCTGGTTGATGAAGATGGCGGTTGTCTTGGTCTGGCTCAGACGGCCGGTGATCTTGCGCAGCGCCTGGCTCATCAACCGAGCCTGCAGCCCCACATGGCTGTCACCCATTTCACCCTCGATCTCGGCGCGAGGAACGAGGGCGGCAACGGAGTCGATCACGACGATGTCAATGGAACCCGAGCCCACAAGCATGTCCATGATCTCCAGCGCCTGCTCACCCGTGTCCGGCTGGGAGACCAGTAGAGCGTCAGTGTCCACGCCAAGCCTCTTGGCGTACTCGGGATCCAGCGCGTGCTCGGCGTCGATGAACGCAGCGATGCCGCCGTTGCGCTGGGCATTGGCCACAGCGTGCAGGGCGACGGTGGTTTTACCCGACGATTCCGGCCCATAGATTTCCACTACCCGGCCTCGCGGCAGACCACCTATGCCGAGCGCTGCGTCGAGCGCGATCGAACTGGTGGAAATGGTCTCAATAGGAGCGCGGACCTCGTCCCCAAGGCGCATGACGGAGCCCTTGCCGTATTGCTTGTCAATCTGTGCCAGTGCGGCTTCGAGAGCCTTTTCACGATCGGCTGGTACGGCCATCATTCACCTCGGTTTACTCATGGCCCCCAGGGCCTGTTTTTCTCTTCCCCTTGACCGTAGCGTCCCCCTCCGACAATTTGCCCGGCAGGGCATCCGATGTGGACATCACACCTGATCCGGCGGAACTGTGGAGGACGAGTGGCGTGGGAATGTTCTGGGTCCAGCATAGTCCCGGTCCGAACACATATTCGATTGATTCACCCGGCGTGTTCGAGCCGGCTATCGGGGTTTCACGTCGCGTCCGAGCCTTCGGTGCTCGGGCACGTCCTGCATGTCGCAGACCGCCAGCCAGACGGCCCTCGGGTCAGCGCCCGCCTGCAGGGCCGCGGCCGGGGTGCGGTCGCCGAGTCCGGACAGATGCAGTGTTTGGGCCAGCGTCCTTGAGTAGGCCGGCCCGAATTCATCGTCCATGAACCGCCAGAAATCACTCGTGCGCATGCTGCATCCTCCTTCTTCAGATAAACCCTAGAATGAAACGCATGACTGTTGACCGCCAGGAACCCGAAGCTTCCGTCGATGCTGCCGTTCAGGCGTTGGAACAACAACTCAGTATGCTGTGGCGGCGTGCTCGGTCAAACTCCTACAAGGTGGCGCGGCGGGTCCACCCGGACATGGAGCCGGCCGCCTACGGACTGCTGGTCATCCTACAGCGGGAGGGCTCCATGCGCCTGACCGACCTGGCCGCCAGCATCGGTGTCGGCAAGCCCTCCGTCAGCCGCCAGATCGCCATGCTCGAACACCTGGGCCTGGTGCAGAAAACCGCAGATCCGCTGGATGGCCGCGCCCAGTCGATCAGCCTCACCGCGGACGGATTGACGCAGCTGTCCACAGCACAGGAAGCCCGCAAGGAGGCCTTCCATCAGCTGATGGAGGATTGGAGCCTTTCGGACCTCACGACGCTCGGGGATCTCATTTCCCAGCTGAACCAGACTTACACAAGAGACAACTGGTAGTAGACATGAAAGAGGCCCGCCGCATTGGGCGAGCCTCCCTGTACAAGGTGAGTTGAACCGTTGTCAGTTCTTGGTGACTGCCAGTCCCCTGCTGAAACCGCCGGTGAAATCTTCCGGCATGTCCCCGCCGAACTGCTGGGCGAACTCCTGCGGAACGGTGTCTGGAACAGCAACCCCTTCGGCTTCTGCCAGCCGGTCGCTGACCTCCCGGAGCATGATCGACAGCGGTACATCGAGTGCAGAGCAGATAGAGGACAGCAGCTCCGAGGACGCTTCCTTCTGGCCCCGTTCCACCTCGCTGAGGTAACCGAGGGAGACCCTTGCGCTGTGGGAAACTTCCCTGAGCGTGCGGCCCTGGCGCTGGCGGACGTCACGGAGGACGTCTCCGATCTCGTGGCGTAAAACGACCATCTTGCGCTCCTTCGGCTTACGTTGCGGGTCTTCTGCCAACCCCACATCCCGCCAACGGATAACACCGTTCACGGATACGGGTTGCTTTACCATGTGTATCGCCTAACTCCCTTGTGCTGGCCGCTCTCGCCGCCGTCTGCTTTTAAGCCTAGCCCGTCTTGCTTCTCCGCGCTGGACACTATTGATAACTATTGCGGAACTCCGTTTGTTCCCGCGGGCTCGAGCTCAAGCGCCTCCGTGAGCAGCATCACCGCAGCCGCACATGTTGCCTCCCGGATCTGGCCCCTGCTTCCGTGGAAGCGATATTCCCGGACCGTGCTGATGAATGCCGACACCACGCCGATGAAGACAGTGCCCACCTCTTTCCCTTCATGCGCTTCCGGTCCTGCCACACCGGTGGTGGACACGCCGATATCGGCGCCACAGCCGTTCCTGGCACCCATGGCCATCTGCCTCGCTACCTCCGCGTCGACGGCGCCCACACGCTCCAGAAGTTCTGGTTCAACACCGAGCAGGGCTGCCTTCACGTCCCGGTGATAGGACACGACGCCGCCGCGCAGCACGGTCGAAGCCCCCGGAACCGAGGCGAGGGCGGCTGCAACCATCCCGGCGGTCAATGATTCTCCCGTGGCGATGGTGAGCCCGCGCGCCTGCGCGAGGAGCACAGCCCGCTCGGGCGCGGACCCGCCGAACCCGCCTGACGTCCCAGCGCCGGAAGTCACAGTGCGGAGTTACGCGCCGAGCGCCGCAGACGGACAGCCTGCATCACATAGTCCGCCCCGGTCACCACGGTGATGGCCAGGGCAGCCATCATGACGACGACGGCGGGCCACCACGCCCAGTCGCCGAGCGCCGGCACCAGCAGGTAGAGGAAGATAGCCAGCGTTTGAACGACGGTCTTCAGCTTGCCACCACGAGAGGCGGGCATGACTCCATAACGGATGACTGCGAACCTGAGCAGGGTGATCCCGAGCTCGCGGACAAGGATGACGATGGTCACCCACCACCAAAGCTCCCCCAGCGCGGACAGGAGAATCAGAGCGGAACCGATGAGCAGCTTGTCCGCGATCGGGTCCGCAATCTTCCCGAAGTTTGTGATGAGGCCGCGGCTGCGTGCGAGGTCGCCGTCGAGCTTGTCCGTGTAGATTGCCACCGCGAACGTGGCTACCGCGAGCCAGCGGTAAAGCCCGCCGTCGCCGGAATCGGCCAGCAGGAACCAGACGAAGAACGGTACCAGCAGGATTCTCACGACCGTCAGCACATTCGCGACGTTCAGGACTGGTACCGCTCCAGCGTCAGAATTACTCACGGCTCAAGGCTACCTGCCTGTCAGCTCCCAGGCGTCTTCGGTGCCGTCTTCGTCGTTGTCGTTGTAATCCACGGCTTGCGGACGCGTTTCCAGGTCCTCCGCGACCAGGTCCGCGGGACCGCCCGGCTGGTAGCGCGGCTGATCCGTGTCCGGCGCTGCGGCCGGCGCAGGTGCGTCATCGCCCCGCATCGCGGCGAGAACCGGACCGAGGTCATCGGGCTTTACGAGGACGTCGCGCGCCTTGGATCCTTCGGATGGGCCGACCACTCCCCTGGACTCCAGCAGGTCCATCAGGCGTCCGGCCTTCGCGAAACCCACGCGGAGCTTGCGCTGAAGCATCGACGTCGAACCGAACTGCGTCGTCACAACAAGCTCCGTCGCCTGCAGCAGGACCTCGAGATCATCCCCGATGTCGTCGTCGATCTGCTTCTTCGGTGCTTCCACCGCCACGTCATCGCGATAGACGGCTTTCAACTGTTCCTTGACGTGTTCCACCACGCGGTGGATCTCCGACTCGGTCACCCAGGCACCCTGGACACGCATGGGCTTCGACGCACCCATGGGCAGGAAGAGTGCGTCGCCCTGCCCGATCAGTTTCTCGGCGCCCGGCTGGTCGAGGACCACCCGGGAGTCAGTCACGGACGACGTCGCGAATGCCATGCGGGACGGCACGTTGGCTTTGATCAGGCCGGTCACGACGTCCACCGACGGCCGCTGGGTAGCGAGCACCAGGTGGATGCCCGCTGCCCGGGCCAGCTGGGTGATCCGGACGATTGAGTCCTCGACGTCACGCGGGGCGACCATCATCAGGTCCGCCAGCTCGTCGACCATCACCAGCAGGTACGGGTACGGCCGCACCACGCGCTTGGAGTCCGGCGGCGGCACAACCTTGCCGTTACGGACCGCCTTATTGAAGTCGTCGATGTGCTTGTAGCCGTAGTTGGCGAGGTCGTCGTAGCGGGTGTCCATCTCACGGACTACCCATTGCAGCGCTTCCGCTGCCTTTTTGGCGTTGGTGATGATCGGCGTGATCAGGTGCGGGACGCCCTCGTAGGCGGTGAGTTCCACCCGCTTGGGGTCGATCATGATCATGCGGACCTCATCCGGGGTGGCCCGCATGAGGATGGACGTGATCATCGAGTTCACGAAGGAGGACTTACCAGCACCGGTGGCACCCGCGACGAGCAGGTGAGGCATCTTGGCGAGATTCGCGACCACGAATCCGCCCTCGACGTCCTTGCCGACGCCCATGACCATCGGGTGGTCCGTCTTGCGGGCATTGCCGGACCGGAGGACGTCACCCAGTGAGACAGTCTCGCGGTCTGTGTTCGGAATCTCGATGCCGATGGCGGACTTGCCCGGAATCGGCGACAGGATGCGCACGTCCGAGCTGGCGACTGCGTAGGAGATGTTCTTGGACAGCGCCGTCACACGCTCCACCTTGGTGCCCGACGCCAGTTCGATCTCGTAGCGCGTCACCGTCGGTCCGCGTGAGAACCCGGTGACCTTTGCATCCACGTTGAACTGCTCAAGGGTGTGGGTGAGGGCGGCAACGACCGCGTCGTTGGCCTCCGATCGTTCCTTGGGCGGAGTCCCTGGCGGCAGGTAATCCGAGGGCGGCAGCGTGTACGTCACGTCGCCGGCGAGGGAAAGCTGCTCGGTGCGCTGCGGGATCGGTGTGGTGGGAGCCTGGGGCTGAACCGGATTGGACGGGACCGGGGCGGGCTGGGCGGCCGGCGCGCTCGCCGCCGGAAGTACGGACATGGCTTCGGTTGCAGGTTCTGCCTCCCCCAGCCCGTGATTGCGCTTGATCTTCTCGGTGGCGAGCTCCTGCTGGGTGGGTCGGCGCACACCCGGGGGAACGGACGGCGATGAGGCAGTGTCGCCGTCGTCGTCGAGCACTGCGCGTTCGAAGGCTTCATCGCCCACGTAGCCGTCCAGGTCATCATCCTGGTCCGAGTTCTTCTTCCCGAACAGGCGGGACTTCTTCCTGGGTTTGGTCGCCGCGCGTTCGCGGTCGGACAGGTAGCTCTGATCGTGATCGTCGCCGTCCGCGCTGCCCTCATGCAGGTCCTGTCCCATGAGGTGTTCGTAGAGCTGGCGCAGCCGTGACGGAATGTGGCGGAACGGAGTGGCCGTGACGATGAGGATGCTCACGAACACCAGGAAGGTGAGTACCGCGGCAACAGGCCAGACAGAGAGGATCGCAGCGGCGGGTCCGGCAACCAGGCAACCGATGACACCGCCGGCCTGCCACAGCGCGTTCAGTCCCGCGGCGAGCTCGGGCTGCCCGCCCACCAGGTGGGCGATGCCCGCGCCCGCGAACGTCAGAACGGTGAGCCCGATGCCGATCCGGTTGTTGGCACGCGGGTTCTCCGGGTACCGGAAGAGCCGTACTGCGCCAATCAGCAGGACAAAGGGCAGCAGCAGCGCCATCCAGCCCACTGAGCCTCCCGCAACGGCATGCACGACGCCGGCAACCGGCCCGGGCAGCGCCCACCACTCAACGGTGGCAATGGCCGCCGCGCACAGGAAGAGAAAAAAACCCGTGCCGTCCCTTCGAAGGTCCTTCTGCGGCTGCACATCGTGACCGAACTTCCGGATGGCGCCCGCGACAAGATGGGCCAGGCCCATCCAGAAACCACGGACGGCCCGCAACGGCAGTGGCAGCTTCTCTTCCGCTGCCGGCAGCGGTTGGGTCTTGCTTGTGCCTCGCGCAGTTGAGCCGCGCGCGGCCGCCGAGGTGCTGCCGGAGCGCGGCTGCTGGGAACCTCGCGGCTTCGGAGCCCGCGGCTGTGAACCTCGCGGCGCTGTGGGGGAAGTACGAGTCGCCATACCCGCTACGGTACCGGACCGCACCCGGAGTTCCCGGGATTAGCGCGCCCGTCAGGCTTCAAGCACAACCGGAATGATCATCGGGCGGCGCCGGTAGCGACGGTTGACCCAGGTCCCCACAACCCGGCGAACGACCTGCTGCAGCTGATGCGCCGTATGATCCTTGTTGCTCATGACCGCTTCTGCCAGTGCGCTGCTGATCTTCGGCTTGATGTCATCGAACACAGAGTCATCTTCGGCGAAGCCGCGCGCGTGGATGTCCGGGCCGGAAACGATCGTCCCCGTGCTGCGGTTGACCACCGTGATGATCGAGATGAAGCCTTCCTCACCGAGGATGCGCCGGTCCTTCAGATCGGCGTCGGTGATCTCGCCGATGCTGGAGCCGTCCACATAGACGTAACCGCACTCGACTGCGCCGACGATCCGGGCGACGCCGCCCGAGAGGTCCACCACGGAGCCGTCGTCGGTCTGGAGGACGTTTTCCACCGGGACACCGGTCTGGATGGCGAGCTTCCCGTTGGCGATAAGGTGCCGGGTTTCACCGTGGACGGGCATGACGTTCTTCGGCTTGAGGATGTTGTAGCAGTAGAGCAGTTCACCGGCAGCCGCGTGACCGGACACGTGCACCCGGGCATTGCCCTTGTGGATGACATCGGCACCCAGCTTGAGGAGCCCGTTGATGACCCGGAAGACGGCATTCTCGTTGCCGGGGATGAGCGAGGAGGCAAGGATGACCGTGTCCCCCTTGCCGACGGTGATCTGATGGTCCCCGTTGGCCATGCGTGAAAGCGCAGCCATCGGCTCGCCCTGTGATCCCGTGGACATCAGGACCACCCGGTCGTCGGGAAGGTTGTCCACGTTCTTGACGTCGACCAGGATTCCGTCAGGTACGCGCAGGTATCCCAGCTTGGCGGCGATCGTCATGTTGCGCACCATGGAGCGGCCTGCGAAGCAGACGAACCGGCCGTGGGCCGCCGCGGCGTCGAGCACCTGCTGCACGCGGTGGATGTGTGAGGAGAAGGATGCGACGATGACACGCTTGCTCACCTGGCCGAAGAGCCGGTCCAGCTCCGGACCGATCTCACGCTCAGCGGTGGTGAAACCGGGAACATCGGCGTTGGTGGAGTCAACCATGAACAGGTCGACGCCCTCTTCTCCCAGCCGTGAGAAGGCGCGCAGGTCGGTGATACGGCCGTCAAGCGGCAACTGGTCCATCTTGAAATCGCCCGTGTGCAGCACAGTGCCGGCCTCGGTGCGGATGAAGACGGCAAGCGCGTCAGGGATGGAGTGGTTGACCGCGATGAACTCGCATTCAAAGGGCCCGAACTGCTCGATCTGGCCTTCGGCGACGGTGAGCGTGAACGGCTTGATCCGGTGTTCCTGGAGCTTCGCCTCAATCAACGCAAGCGTCAGCTGGGAACCGATCAGCGGAATGTCGTTCTTGAGGCGCAGGAGGTACGGCACTGCACCGATGTGATCCTCGTGTCCGTGAGTGAGCACCAGGCCCACGATGTCATCCAGGCGATCCTCGATGTAGGAGAAATCGGGCAAGATCAGGTCGACGCCGGGCTGGGTCTCCTCGGGGAACAGAACTCCGCAGTCCACGATCAGCAGCTTCCCGCTGATTTCGAAGACGGCCATGTTACGGCCGATCTCACCGAGGCCGCCCAGCGGAACCACCCTGAGCGTTCCCTCGGCGAGCGGTGGAGGCGGAACGAGTGCGCTTCCTGCGACTTCTGTCATGGGTCGGCCTTCCGGATGCTAGCGGGTTGAGCCCGCGGAAAAGTCCCAACCCGCCTCGGCGAGGTGAGTGAGTACCGGTTCCATCTCGACGGCGGTGGGCTCGACCAGCGGCAGCCTCACCACGGAGTTGGCCAGCACACCTTGCATCCGCAGGATCTGCTTGGCGGAGACCGCGCCCGGGATATGCGTCATGACGGCGCGCACAACGGGGTCCAGGTCGAAATGGATCTTCCGTGCCGTGGCTAGGTCACCAGCGGCCAGTGCGTCCACGAGGGACCGGAACTGCACCGTGGCAACGTGGGCGCTGACGCTGACGACGCCGACGGCGCCGGCTGCCATCCACGGCAGCGTCAGTCCGTCGTCGCCGGCGTAGACGTCCAGGGCAGTGTTGGCAAGCACGCGGGTCACCGCTGCGTAGTCTGCCTTCGCATCTTTCAGCGCGAGGATCTTCGGATTGTCGGCCAGACGGATCATGGTCTCCGTGCTGATGGGGATTCCAGCCCGGCCCGGAATGTCGTAAATCATGATCGGCAGGTCCGACGCGCCGGCAACGGCATCGAAATGCGCCAGTACGCCCGCCTGGGTGGGCTTGTTGTAGTACGGGGTCACAACCAGCTGCGCGTCTGCGCCGGCGCGCTGCGCGCGCTGAGCCATCTCGACGGAGTGCGAGGTGTGGTTGGTACCGGTACCGGCAATCACTTTCGCGCGGCCACCGACAGCCTCCGCGACCACCCGAAACAGGTCTTCCTTTTCCTGATCCTCCAGGGTGGAGGTTTCACCCGTAGTCCCCGATACGACGAGGCCGTCGCACCCATCCTCGACCAGGCGGACAGCCAGCGCCGCCGTAGCATCAAAGTCCACTGCGCCGTCAGCGGTGAACGGTGTCACCATCGCGGTGACGAGGGAGCCGAATGGGAGCGGGCGAATGTCGGAGGCAGCCATGGATCAAACTTACCCGCTGCGGCAGGCGTGAGAACATTCCATCATGGCCATCACACAAACCCCGGGCCGGCTCAGCGGCATTGACGCGGCCAGGGGCATCGCCCTCTTCGGCATGATGTCCACCCACGTTTTTCCGCTCTATGTGGAGGGGACCTCGGAGGCATCGTGGATAGGTGCAACTTTCTCCGGGCGATCCTCGGCCCTGTTCGCGCTCGTCGCAGGAATCGGGCTGGCGTTGCTCAGCGGCGGCAGCAGGATGCACGACCGCGCCGGTATCTCCCGAGACCGGCGCGGGATTGCGGCCCGAGCGGTCGTGATCTCGATGGTGGGACTGATGCTGGGGGGGCTCGAAACCAATATCGCAGTGATCCTCTTCCATTACGGCATCCTGTTCCTGATGGCGCTGCCGTTCATCGGGATGCCGTTGCGCAGGCTCTGCTGGTGGGCGGCCGGGTGGACGCTATTGTCCCCGGTCGCGGCTTTTCTCCTGCGTCCCTGGGTTGGAACCAACATCAATCCCTCCGACCTCGACGGCAACCCTGCGCTTGAGCATTTCGTCCAGCCCGTGACCCTGCTCGCGGACATCCTCGTGACCGGCTACTACCCGGCGCTCCAGTGGCTGAGCTACCTGCTACTGGGCATGCTGATCGGTCGGCTGAACCTGAGGTCATTCGGTGTGCAGGCCGGACTGCTTGTTGCGGGCGTCGGGCTCGCGGGACTGTCAAAGTTCGTCAGCGCTTCCCTGCTGGGACCGCTGGGCGGGCTGGCCGTGCTGCTCGAAACTCCCCAGGGCCGGCGTTACGACATTGAAGCCATGCTGCCGGTGAGCCTCACCGGCATCGACCAGACCGGAACCTGGTGGTGGTTGGCGGTCAGCGCCCCGCATTCCGGGACGCCGCTCGATCTGATGCATACCGCCGGAACGGCCGCAGCCGTCGTCGGGCTGTGCCTTCTGGTAACCAGGCGGCTGCAGTGGCTGCTTCTGCCGCTCTCGGCTCCCGGCGCCATGACACTGACCCTGTATTCACTGCATATCTGGATCATGAGCATTGTCGACCAGCAGGAGGTCCCGCTGGATCCGGCGCCGGTGTACTGGGCCCAGGCCGCTGTATTCATCGCGGTCGGGCTGTTGCTGCGGAAACTGGGCGCTCGCGGTCCGCTGGAGTATGTGGCAGCCGGAGCCAGCGACGTGGCCCGGTCGGCGGGCGCTGTCCGGAACCGTTAGTCAGTCCGGCCTGCCGCGAAACAGCTTCGCCGCATGCCGCATGCTGCGGCGCGCACGGGTGCGGTCCCCGGCGGCGTCGTACGCGCAAGACAGCCGAAACCAGGAACGCCAGTCGCCCGGATTTGTCTCCGCGTCCGCCTGGTAGGCCGGGAACTGGGCGTCCGCTGCCTCACGGACAATCCGGCCGGCCGGTGTCCGGGGGAGGTCATCAACGGGCAATCCTCCCTCTGTGTGCAGCGCAGATGCCATCCGCTCGGTCTGGGCGCCGAACGAAAGTTCACGAATCAGCGCCCACGCTCCGATCAGCGGAAGCAGGAGGTACGCAACCCCGAGGGCTTTGGCCACCGGTTCCGGGTCTGTCAACAGAATGACGCTCCGCTGCAGCGCCACAATCAGCCAAAACGCAAGCAGTACAGTGACGAAAACCACGCCTGTTTTGACGCGGTGTTGCTTCAGGAAGTTCACGGCACGCCTCACGCCTGCAGGTCCAGGTAGCCGTCCAGTCCAACCGTCAAGCCGGGATGGGAACCCACTTCCCGGACTCCGAGGAGAACGCCGGGCATGAAGGACTCACGGTGGAACGAGTCATGACGGATTGTCAGCTGCTCTCCGATCCCGCCGAACAGTACCTCCTGGTGCGCCACCAGACCTCGGAGCCGTACGGAGTGAACCCGGACGCCATCAATATTGCAGCCACGCGCGCCGTCCCTGGACGAACGGGTGGCGTCAGGGCTGGCAGCAAGTCCGGCTTCGGCGCGGGCTTTGGCGATGAGCGCCGCTGTTCGCTCAGCGGTGCCGGACGGGGCGTCCACCTTGTCCGGGTGATGCAGTTCGATCACCTCGACCGACTCGAAATACTTCGCTGCCCGTGCGGCGAAAGCTGTCGCCAGCACGGATCCGAGGGCAAAGTTGGGCGCGATGAGCACACCCACCTGCGGGTTGTGCCCCAGCAGATCCTGAAGCCGGCCGAGCCGCTCCGGGTCCCAGCCGGTAGTGCCCACAACCGCGTGGATTCCATGTTCGACGGCGAAGGCAACGTTCTGCTCGGTGCTGTCCGGAACGGTGAGGTCAACCACAACCCGGGCTCCGGCCGCCACCAGCTCCTCAAGCCGGTCATTCCTGCCAAGCGCCGCTACAAGCTGCAGATCACCGGCGGCATCGATGACCTTCACGGCCTCGGATCCCATCCGTCCGGACGCGCCGAGCACGGCAACAGGAACAGGTTGTGTCATGAATTCAAGAATAGTGTCAGCCATCCGCTCCGACCCATTCGACGTCGCCGTCCGCGAAGAACTGCTCCTTCCAGATCGGCGCTCGTTCCTTGACGGTATCGACCAGCTCGGTGCAGGCGGCAAAGGCTTCTCCGCGGTGGCCGGAGGCAACGGCAGCGACCAGGGCCGGATCCCCGATCTCCAGCGGACCGGTGCGGTGCGCCACCCAGATGCGTACGCCGTCGTACTTCCCGGCGACCTCCGTGGCGATCTCGGCAATCACGCTGCCTGCGGAAGGGTGGGCACTGTAGCCCAGCCGGTCAACCTGCCGCCCGCCGTCGTGATTGCGCACCACGCCGCCGAAACCGACGACGGCACCGCAGTCAGCGGAACCGACGACGGCCAGGGCATGGTTCAGGTCGAGCGGCTGGTCGGAGACTCCTGCGTGGAGAACGGTGCTAGTGCTCATGACTTCCCTCCAGTTGTGCACAGATGTGATCGAGGATGGGTTCCAGAACGTCCAGGCCGTCCTGCACGGCTTTCGGTGAACCCGGAAGGTTGATCAGGAATGTGCTCTCCGCGACGCCCGCGTGACCGCGGCTCAACGCCGCCATGGGTGTCTTCGCAGCGCCGGCCCGGCGTACTGCTTCCATGATCCCGGGCAGGGACCGGGTAAGGAAGGGATCGGTGAGCTCGGGGGTGACATCATCGGCGCTGAGTCCGGTGCCTCCGCTGGTGATGAGCACCGAAGGTTTCCCGGCGAGGCACGTCGTCAGCGCGTCGCGTACGGCATCACCGTCCGGAACCACTTCGGCCCGCTGCACGGCATAGCCTTTCGCGACCAGCCACCGCTGGATCAGGGGCCCGCACTCGTCCTGGTAGACGCCCGCCGCCGCGCGGGTCGACGCGATGATCAGCGCCGCGGTCCGTTGCTTGCTCATGCGACCCAGTCCCCGCTCTTGCCGCCTGATTTCGCCAGCACCTTGATATCCGTGACGACTGCGTGCTTGTCCACGGCCTTGATCATGTCGTACAGCGTGAGGGCAGCAACTGATGCCGCGGTCAGCGCCTCCATCTCCACGCCGGTCACCGAGGTGGTCTTCACCGTTGCCTGAATGACGACGGCGCCACCCTCCGGCGTGAAATCAATCGTCACCTTGCTCAACGGCAGCGGATGGCACAACGGGATCAGTGCCGACGTCTGTTTTGCCGCCATAATCCCCGCTACCCGGGCTACAGCGAGTGCATCGCCCTTCGGAAGATCGCCGTCGGCAATGAGCGCAAGCACGCGCGGCGTTGTCCGCAGGATGCTCTGCGCGGTCGCCTGGCGGGCGGTTACCGCCTTCTCGGAAACATCGACCATGTGCGCCGAACCGTCCTCACGGACGTGGGTGAGCCGGGAGTCAGGTGTGGTCATGTCAGCGCCTCTCTATTGGGGTTGCTGGGATGAAGCGGTTGGGTGCCTCCGCGGAGTTCGCCCAGCAGCCACACGGCGACCGGCGTTCCCGCCTCCACCGTTCCCGTACCGGCCGGCAGGTGTACAAGCGCGTTCGATGCCGCGAGGGCGTGCAGCAGGTGGGAGCCCGGCCCGCCAAGCAGCGTGACGTCGCCGATCCCCTCCCCCTGACCTGACCGGTCCGTGTAGATGCCGCGACGGACCTGGTGCTTGGCTTCGGGTGACTGGACGTCCTCGGTGAGCCGTGCCGGCAGGCAGACACGGTTCCCGGGGATCCCCGTCACCGTGCCTAGCGCCGGGCGGAGAAACATTTCGAAGGAGACCAGGGCGCTCACCGGGTTGCCGGGGAATCCAAGGAACGGCACCCCGTTGATGGTGCCGATCGCCTGCGGTCCGCCCGGCTGCATCGCCACCGAAAGGAACTCCACGCTGCTGTCAGCCAGGGCCTGCTTCACGACCTCATAGGCGCCCTGGCTGATTCCTCCGGTGCTCAGGATGAGATTGACCGGCCGGCCGATGTTCTCGAGAGCGCCCCGCAGCTCCTCCGGGTTGTCAGCCACCACGCTGTGCCGCTGCACCTGCGCGCCCGCTTCCTCCAGCGCCGTCGTCAGCAGTGTGGTGTTGGCATCGAAGATGCGGCCGGGCGCCAGCTCCGTTCCGGGTTCCTGAACCTCGTCTCCGGTGCTGAGCAGAAGGACAAGGAAACGCGGGCGCACCGGCACCGTCGCCAGCCCACAGGCCGCGGCCAGTCCGAGCTGGGAGGGCCCCAGCAGGGTGCCGGCTTCGAGGGCAACGCTCCCCGCTTCCAGGTCACTGCCGGCACGACGGATGAATGAGCCTTCCTGGGCCACCGGCAACTCGACGGTGAGGGCCGGCTCCCCGCGGTACTGTCCGGCAGTGGGAAACTGCGGGGGCACCGCCTTCTCTATGGGCACGACGGCGGCTGCACCTTCCGGAATCATGGCTCCCGTCATGATGGGAGCCGCGTGACCCGGCTCCAGGGCAGCGGGCTCGGCACCAGCCGGCACCGGGGGCGCGACCGCGAGATGAAGCGGCCCGATGCCGGCGAGATCATCGCCGTGAACCGCGTAGCCGTCCATCTGGGAGTTGTCGAACGTAGGCAGGTTCACCGGGGACAGGACGTCCCCGGCGAGCACCCGGCCACGCGCAGCTTCCAGCGACAGTGTTTCCGGCGCCCCCTCGGCGAAGGCGCTGCTATAGCGCAGCAGCCCGAGTACGGCCTGCTGGTGTTCTTCTACTGATCGTGTCATTACGCCCCGTTGTATCAACCCGCCCTGACATTTGTGGTGCGGCATCAAGAGCCGCAGCTATCAGCCTAGCCGCGTGAGCGTGCAGGATGCGCCCGGAATGTGGACCGCTGATGGAGGCACCGGAACGAAGGGCGTAACCTCGGACTATGGGAATCCCACTCGGCACACCGCGCATAGGCGCGCCGGCACCTGTTGACGGGCTGCTCGACTCCTACGGCCGCCGGGCCACGGACATGCGGCTCTCGCTGACGGACAAGTGCAATCTTCGCTGTACCTACTGCATGCCCGCCGAAGGGCTTGAATGGCTGCAGAAGGATCAGGTGCTCTCCCGCGGGGAGATCGTTCGGCTCGTAGGCATCGGCGTGAATCTCCTGGGAATACGCGAACTGCGTCTGACAGGGGGCGAGCCGCTTGTGCGGGCTGACCTGCTCGACATCATCACGGAAATCCGGGCCAATCACCCGGACCTACCCATATCGCTGACCACCAACGCACTCGGCCTGGACAAAAAGGCCCAGCGGCTGAAGGACGCAGGCCTGACCCGCATCAATGTCTCCATGGACTCGCTCCACCCTGACACCTTCGCGCAGCTGACGCGGCGCCCCTTCCTTGACCGGGTCCTCCGGGGCATTGAAGCGGCAGCCGCCGTCGGGCTTGGCCTCGTGAAGATCAATGCCGTGCTGATGCGGGGCATCAACGATCATGAGGCGCCGGATCTGCTGGAATGGGCCGTGTCCCGCGGCTTCGAGCTGCGGTTCATCGAGCAGATGCCCCTCGATGCAGATCACGGCTGGACCCGCGAGGGGATGATTACCGCATCGGAAATGCGTGAGCGGCTCAGCGAGCGGTTCCTGCTCACTCCCGATCCGCGCAACCGTGACGGTGCCCCGGCTGAACGGTGGGAGGTTCGCAGGCCGGATGAGCCCGACGTCGTCCTTGGCACCGTCGGCATCATTGCCTCCGTCACGGAGCCGTTCTGCGCCGATTGCAGGCGTACCCGCGTTACTGCCGAGGGCAAGATCATGAGCTGCCTCTTCTCCCGGGAGGAGACGGACCTGAGGGACCTGCTCCGGTCAGACGCCGACGACGCCGCGATTGCACTGCGCTGGCAGGAGGCTATGTGGGCCAAGCCCAAGGCGCACGGCATGGACCATACGGGACTCGGCGCTGCGGATTTCGTACAGCCTGACCGCTCCATGAGCGCGATCGGCGGCTGAGGTGCTGGTTCGATACTTCGGCGCGGCACAGGCTGCCGCGGGCGTCCCTGAAGAGCGCCTCGAGCTGGACGGCGTCGCGCTGGAAGAGGTTCTCGGAAAGATTCGGGCGCTCCACCCGGACGGCCAACCGTCCATGGCGCGTGTGCTCGATCGAAGCAGCTTCCTGCTCAATGAGGTGGCCCTGCGCGACCGGAGCGGGCCCATCCGGCACAGTGATGTGCTCGATATCCTGCCGCCGTTCGCCGGCGGCTAGGGCGGCAGGATATCGGGCCGGAATTACAGTCCCAGCTCGGCTTCGCTGTCGAACGGCCCGACGACCGTGATGGTGCGCGGCGCCTCCGCCAGCTCACGGGCAAGGTGCTGCACCTGCGCGGCAGTCACGGCCCTCACCCGCTCAAGCGTCAAATCCAGCCCAAGGAACTCGCCGCTGACCAGCTCTGCGCGGCCGAGCCTGGACATCCGTGAACCGCTGTCCTCGAGGGACAGGACCATTCCGCCGGAGAGCTGTCCCACGGCGCGCCGCAGTTCCTCATCGCTCACCGGCTCGGCAGCCAGGCGCTCCAGCTCTGCACTGAGCAGGCCGATGACCTGGCCTGTTTTGGCCGGGCTGCATCCTGCGTACATGGCGAAGTAGCCGGCGTCCGCATACGACGCCGCGAAGGAGTAGGTCGAATAGGCGAGCCCACGCCTCTCGCGGATCTCCTGGAACAGCCGGGAGGACATGCCTCCGCCGAGCACCGCGTTGAGTACGCTCATCACAAACCGCCGGTCATCAGTGGCAGTCAGCGCCGGGCAACCGACCAGGACGTTGGCCTGTTCGACGGCGCGGCGGATGACCTGCACTCCCCCGGATTCGTTGAGGACGGCCCGAACCGGCGCACGCCTCGGCACCGGTGCCGCGTCGTCCGCAAGTTCCCACCCGGCCCGCTGCAGGGCCTGAACGACGAGCGAGCAGACGACTTCGTGGTCAAGCCCTCCCGCGGCGGTGACCACGAGCTCCTCCGGGCGGTAGTAGCGGCGATAGTGCTGCAGCACTGATTCCCGCGCGATCGCCTTGATAGCTTCCGGCGTGCCGCCGATGGGGCGGCCGAGGGGATGAGAGCCAAGGACGGCTTCCACGAACTTCTCGTGTGCGACGTCGGAGGGATCATCGCTGTCCATTGCAATCTCTTCCAGGATGACGTGCCGCTCCTGCTCGAGTTCCTCGGGGTCGATGACGGCCGAGGTCACCATGTCGGCGATGACGTCGATCGCCATGGGCAGGTCGGTGTCAAGGACCCTCGCGTAGTAGCAGGTGTTTTCCTTCGCCGTCGCAGCGTTGGATTCTCCGCCGACCTCGTCGAAGGCCGCTGCGATATCGAGCGCTGTCCGGCGCTCGGTCCCCTTGAAGAGCAGGTGCTCAAGGAAGTGCGTGGACCCGTGCTCGCCCTCCGCCTCGTCCCGGGATCCCACTCCCACCCAGAAACCGATGCTTGCCGAGCGCTGGCCCGGCATAGCCTCGGTGAGCACGCGCACGCCTCCCGGCAGGACGGAGCGACGGACCACTGCTCCTCCGGATGTCCCCGCAACGAGCATGGACCTGCTGTCCGGTCCGCTCGGCGTCAGCGGCAGCAGCACGCCGGTGCCCTGTCCTGTTTCAGTCATTCATTCTCCTCAACGCCAGCGGCTCCGCGGCGAACATCAGTTTCGCCGCGGAGCCGCCGGTTTGTTCATTCGAGCGTGAGCCCAACAGTTGGTTGTTGGCGCCTAGTTGTCGTCGTCGCCCTCAGCGGCATCCTGCGCATGCGCGCGGGGAGCGTCGTCTGAAGCGGCTTCGCCGGCTTCCTCTGCAACAACGGGCGAGAGGGAGAGCTTTCCGCGGTCATCGATCTTGGTGATCTCGACCTGGACTTTCTGGCCCACGGAAACCACGTCGTCGACGTTGTCCACCCGCTTGCCGCCGGCCAGCTTGCGCAGCTCCGAGATATGGAGCAGGCCGTCCTTGCCCGGTGTCAGCGAGACGAATGCACCGAAGGTGGTGGTCTTGACGACCGTGCCCACGTAGCGCTCGCCGATTTCCGGAACCTGCGGGTTGGCAATGGCATTCACGGCTGCCCGTGCTGCCTCGGCCGACTCGCCGTTCGTGGCGCCAATCAGCACCGTGCCGTCATCTTCGATCGAGATGTCAGCGCCGGTGTCTTCCTGGATCTGGTTGATCATCTTCCCCTTGGGGCCGATGACCTCGCCGATCTTGTCGACAGGAATCTTCACCGAGATGATGCGGGGAGCGAACTCGGAGAGCTCATCCGGCGTGTCGATTGCTGCCTCAAGCACACCGAGGATGTGCAGGCGGGCTTCGCGTGCCTGCTTCAGCGCTGCGGCGAGCACCGATGCGGGGATCCCGTCCAGCTTGGTGTCCAGCTGGATGGCAGTGACGAATTCCGAAGTGCCGGCAACCTTGAAGTCCATGTCGCCGAAAGCATCTTCAGCACCCAGGATGTCGGTCAGCGCAGCGTAGCGGGTCTGACCGTCAACCTCATCGGACACCAGGCCCATGGCGATGCCGGCAACCGGAGCCTTCAGCGGCACACCGGCATTGAGCAGGGAAAGCGTCGAAGCGCAGACCGAACCCATCGAGGTGGAGCCGTTGGAGCTGAGGGCCTCGGAGACCTGGCGGATGGCGTACGGGAATTCCTCGCGGCTGGGAAGCACCGGGACGAGTGCACGCTCGGCAAGTGCGCCGTGGCCGATTTCGCGGCGCTTCGGCGATCCGACGCGTCCGGTCTCACCCGTGGAATACGGCGGGAAGTTGTAGTTGTGCATGTAGCGCTTGCGCGTTACCGGCGACAGCGAGTCGATCTGCTGTTCCATCTTGAGCATGTTCAGCGTGGTGACACCCATGATCTGGGTCTCGCCGCGCTCGAAAATGGCCGAACCGTGAACACGCGGGAGGACCTCGACCTCGGCGGTGAGCTTGCGGATGTCGCTCAGGCCACGGCCGTCGATACGCACCTGGTCGCGAAGGATCCGCTGGCGCACAACCTTCTTGGTGAGGGAGTTGAAGGCACCGGCGATTTCCTTCTCGCGGCCTTCGAACTGGCCGGCGAGGGACTCGATGGTCTCCGTACGGTAGCTGTTCGCTGCGGTTTCGCGCTCCTGCTTGTCAGCGATCGTGAAGATCTCGGCCAGGCGTGAGCCTGCCGAGCTTTCGACGGCTGCGAAGACGTCGTCCTCGTAGTCCTTGAACACGGGGAACTCGACGGTTGGCTTTGCAGCCCGGCCCGCGAGGTCTGCCTGGGCTTCGCACAGTGCGCGGATGAAGGGCTTCGCGGCCTCGAGACCGTCGGCGACAACCTCCTCGGTGGGTGCGGTAGCGCCGTCGTCCTTGATGAGTGACCACGAATTGTCGGTGGCTTCAGCCTCGACCATCATGATGGCGACGTCATCGCCGACAACCCGGCCTGCTACGACCATGTCGAAGACGGAGTTCTGGAGCTCGGAGTGCTTCGGGAAGGCGATCCACTGGTCTTCACCGGAACCGTCGGACACGAGCGCAACGCGCACGCCGCCGATCGGCCCGGAGAACGGCAGACCCGAAAGCTGCGTGGACATGGAAGCCGCGTTGATTGCGACGACGTCATAGCGCACGTCCGGGTTGATGGCCAGCACGGTGACGACGATCTGGACCTCGTTGCGCAGACCCTTGACGAAAGCGGGACGCAGCGGGCGGTCCATCAGGCGGCAGGCGAGGATCGCTTCGGTGGACGGGCGGCCTTCACGGCGGAAGAACGAGCCCGGGATGCGGCCGGCAGCGTACATACGCTCCTCGACGTCCACGGTCAGCGGGAAGAAATCGAAACCTTCACGCGGGGACTTTCCGGCAGTAGTGGCCGAGAGGAGCGCAGTTTCTTCGTCAATGTAGACCATGGCAGCGCCTGCGGCCTGCTGGGCGACGCGCCCGGTTTCGAAGCGAACAGTGCGCTGGCCAAACCGCCCATTGTCAATGACGGCTTCGGCGAACTGGATTTCGGGACCCTCCAAGAGAGTCACCTCCGTTTCTTTGGTGGCGGAGGCAGGCGGCGTTTTGCTGGTCAACGCCGTTAGGACGGGTTGTGGCACCCGGTCTTCGATCGAGGTCCACGGGAAGACCACCACACGATGGTTTCCCGGAGACCACTACCGAGGACCGCGAATGCCTGCGTGTCCGCCTGACTCCTGGTTATGAACTTGGTACTGCTGTGCACCCTTTGTGAGTGCGGCACTTCGTGGGCGCTGTAAGGCCCGCAAAGTTGAAGGCGGCCCCTTCCCGAAGGAAGGCGCCGCCTCACAGTCTAACTAACGGCGCAGGCCGAGGCGCTCGATGAGCGTACGGTAGCGCGTGATGTCGGTGTCGCGCAGGTAATCCAGCAGACGACGACGGCGACCCACCAGCAGCAGCAGGCCACGACGGGTGTGGTGGTCATGCTTGTGCATCTTGAGGTGTTCGGTCAGGTCGAGAATGCGGCGGGAAAGCATTGCAATCTGCACCTCGGGCGAACCGGTGTCACCCTCGGAAGTTGCGTACTGCTTGATGATTTCCTGCTTCAGAGCGGCGTCAAGTGCCACAAATAACTCCTATGAGTTGTACCGTGAACAAAGTAGATGCCGGTTCCCCTCGCAAGCGAGCGGAGCTCCGGCGGTGGCCCAGCAACCACGGACTGCAGCAGGACCGCACTCAACTTTACCCGTACGTGCGCTGTTCTGTCGAAAGCACGGTGCGGGTCTGGTTGACGTCCAGCCGCATCTGTTCGATCAGCGCTTCCGGCCCGCGGTAGGCGACCATTCCGCGCAGGCGTCGGACAAATTCCACGATGACGGTCTGCCCGTACAGATCGAAGACATCGATGTCCTCCTGCGGGCGGTCGATGACGTGGGCCTCGACCTGCCTGCTGACTCCCTTGAACGTCGGATTGGAGCCGACGGAGATCGCGGCGGGCCAGCGGACCTGACTGCTGTCAATGAGCCAGCCGGCGTAGATGCCGTCTGCCGGAATGAAGCCGGTTGAGTCCGGCGACAGGTTTGCCGTCGGAAACCCCAGCGCCCGCCCGCGTGCCGCGCCGTGAACAACAACGCCGCGCATGCGGTGGGGCCTGCCCAGGATGCGGGCGGCAGTGGTGACATTGCCGTCTACCAGCGCCTCACGCACCCAGGTCGATGAGCAGCGGCGCTCCCCGGCTGCCGCCGTCGTGCTCTGCAGGCTCGAGCCATAGTCATCGATGACAAGGACATCAAAACCCAGTTGCCCGCCCAGTGTCCGCATGGTGGAGAGGTCACCGGAATTACCGCGTCCGAACCGCACATCGTGACCAATGACGACCGCCTTGGCACGCAGTCCGTCAACCAGGACGGATTGGACGAACTCCTCGGGGGTGAGCGCGGCAAGCTCGAGGGTGTAGTGCATCATCAGCAGGCCATCGATGCCGGTGTCAGCGAGGGTTTCCACCCTGTCCTGCAGTCCCATGATGAGCTCCGGAGCACTTTCCGGGCGGTGGACCTGTGCGGGATGCGGCTCGAAGGAAATGACGACGGCAGCGGCATCCCGTTCCCGGGCGGCGGAAACAAGCTGCCCAAGCACGCTCTGGTGGCCACGGTGCACTCCGTCGAAGTTGCCGATGGTGATGACTGCGGGACCGAAACCTTCCGGCACGTCGGCCAGGTCTCTCCAGTAGAACACGCATCTCCCTCTAGCGGTTGGACGGGCAGCAGGAGCCCTTCGTCGTTCCTTTCATTATGGCCGATGGTTGCGGCCGGTTCCGACGTCGGACCAGAGCGACTGTCGCTGTTCCTCCACATCACCCTCCCGTCGGGCGACTTACTCACATTTTGGGCCTCCGCCGGTTTCCCGCCGTCGGTAGACACCAGTGTTGGTTCCTGTGGGCTGGTCCCGCCGACTTCGGCGCCGCCCCTGAACCCTGCGACCTGGAGGACTTCAATGCAACTCTTCTACACTCTTTTTCGGCGCCCGCGCTTCTTGCGTACGGGTGGTTTCGGACTACTCGTCGCGGTGCTGCTGCTGGTTCCGCAGGTGCAGCCTTCGCAGGCTGCGCCGGTCGGGTCGGGCTGGTCGCGTGCTGCCGGCATACATGCGGCCGAGCATTTCGTGGGGCAGTACAAGGATGCCCGCGGTCAGGTGGCTTACTGCACCGACTTCGAACGGCTCTCCCCGGAAAACTCCGGCACGTACGGCGACGGCCAATCGGGTGGCTTCGTGCGCAGCGACGGGAGCGCCCTCAGCACGGCCGAGAATGCGGCGCTGTCCTACTTGCTGCACCGGTGGGGCGCCACGGCCGATGATGCCACGGCGGCCTCCGTGCAGTTGGCTGTCTGGGCGCTCACCTCGCCCGGGATGTCCTGGGACTCTCCGGGCATGAACGACATTCTGCAGGCCGAACAACTTCCGGCTGGGGTCGTCGAACAGGCGCGCTCGATGACCCGTGCTGCCTTCAGTGAAAACGGGCCCTACACAGTGAAGATCCAGCTCGAGCCGGCGGACGCGGAAGGGAATGTTTCTACGGTCGTCAGTGTGGTGGGAGCCAATGGGGAGCCCGCCGCGGGATTGGCCGCCGCCGCGGAGCTGACAGGACCGTTCGCGGTGGTGGACGGGGCGCCGTCCACCTGGACAAGCAGCGACGAACCTCAGCGACTCAGCCTGCGCAGGACCGGGCTGGGGAGCGGATCCATCACGGTAACCGTCCCCCGGACTCCCGCGGCCGGAGTGCAGTGGCTGGTGCCTTCCAGCAACAAGGTCCAGCGGCTGCTGCTTGCCGCCGTCGTTGAGCCGCGCGATGCCGCCGCGGCGATCGCCGACCTCCCCTCCTTCCAGCCGGCCGTCGAGACGAGGACCTCCGCCGCACGCACGGAGGCGGGCAGTGCCGTTCACGATGTCCTGACGGTCAGCAGCGCACCAATCGCGCAGGACGATTCGGATGTACCGGGTCCCTGGCTGGCAGTGCCCGGCGGCGGCACGCCGGTATCGGTCGAGGTGGTCTCTACGCTGTGGGGACCACTGGATGCCGAACCCGTCCTTCAGGAGGACGTACCGGCGGAAACTCCGAATGTCGGCACCGTTACCACGCGGGTGGCCGGACCGGGAACCTACACCACCGCCGAGCTCGTCGTTCCCTCGCCCGGGTGGTATGTCTGGACGGAGTCAATCGCCGCTGAAAGCACGCTTCCGGTGGAGGCAGCCCCCTATGTCCTCGGCTGGCAGGGACAGTTCGGGATAGCGGCGGAGACAACCTTTGTTCCCTTCACGCCGGGTATCCGGACGCAGCTGTCGGCCAACCATGCGCTCGTGGGCGATCAGGTCACCGATGCAGTGATTGGAGAGGGATTCGGCCCACCTGCAGCGGAGTCAGGCGGCACGGTCAGGTTGGCGATGTACGGTCCCCTTACCGAGCTGCCCTCACCTACCGCTGAGATTCCTGCAGATGTACCGTTGCACTCGGAGACCACCGTGCCCGCGGTGAACGGCCGCCAGTCCAGTGAACCGTTTGCTGCCTTCACGCGGCCGGGCTGCTATACCGTCGTGGCGACCTATGCCGGCGACGGGCACACGAATCCATTCACCTCCGCTTTTGGCGAGCCATCTGAAACGGTGTGCGTTGATGCGCCTGCGCCCACGAACTCTCCTGAACCTGAGGCGAGACAAGCCCCGGCCCCTCCGGCTGCTGACGACGGTCCCGCTGCGCGGGCTGTTCCGCCGCACCGTCCGGAACTGGCTCAAACAGGGGTTCGCGCCGAGGTTGCGGCCGGAGCGGCACTGGTATTGCTTGGAGTGGGCCTTGCCTGCCTGCACCAGGGCGGAGCGTCCGGGCGCAGGCTCAGGCGCGGCACCCTGCCCTAGGGGCGGGCAGCGTACTCGCGCCGCAGCTCGCTGGTCTTCGCGATGTATCCGTGCCAGACCAGCAGCGCGGCGGGGAAGGCCAGCTCGACAACCATAAGGATGATCAGGAGAAAGTGCGGAGTTCCGGAAAATGCCCAGGAGAGGACCCGTCCAATGCCGCCGATGAACACCATGAGGCAAACCAGCCACAGCATATTCGCCCACTGGAATTTGATGGCAATGGTCACGAATGCGGCCCCCACGCCGACCATCATTGCGGCGAAGAACCGGAACTGGTTTTCGAGCGTCGGGTTCACTGCACCGTCGCCGGTTTCCGGTAGTCCGGCCGTACCGGTAATCAGGTAGTACCCTCCAAAGCCGGCAATAACGAGTCCAACGAGCACCACTACCGTCCGGAAGACACTCCAGTCGCTCCCGGTCTTGGCCGATTTCGCTGCGTCCTTCTTCGACGTCTTCGCCGTGGTCCCACCCGAAGCGGACTGCTTCGCGGCGGGTCGGCCGGAAGCGGACGCCGGTTCTGCCGAGCTGCTCGTGCCGGCCGCGCCCGCTGTGCCCCGTCCTGCGTCTGCGGAAGAACTGCGACGATCCGGCTGCGGGTTATCAGGGGTGTTGCTGTTCATGGTTTTCCCTCTATGGTCGATGGTTCGGCCGGGCAAGATGGTTGATGGTTCGGCCGGGCAAGGCCTGCAGAATTCATCCTCTCACTACGGACACTCCGCGCCCTGCAGGCCTCAGGTGGTTGCCGTTCGGTGGCGGTACAGCCACCATAGGCCCAGCACAGGCAGAATCAGCGGAACGAATCCGTAACCCTTGCCATAGCCCGACCACACCGTGTCCGCAGGAAAGAGGACCGGGTCAACGATGCTGAGCGTTCCTACAGTGAGTACCCCAACCAGTTCGAGTCCCACGGCAGCGACGGACAGGCGGTACCAGCGCCGCCCCGAGCGGCTCAGGGACACCGTCGCAAAGACATAGACGAGGGCAGCAAGTGCCGTCAATGCATAGGCCAGCGGAGCCTCGGAGAACTTGGTTGCGATCTGGAAGGCCGCGCGCGCCGTGGCCGCCAGTGCGAAAACCCCGTACACGGCGATCAGCAGCCGGCCGGGCCCCCGGCTTAGCGTCCCTGCAGATGCAGCCGGCTTACCGTGCAGATTCATGCCGGCACCGCTCCATCCCATATCTGTTCCATCCGGTACAACATCACAAAAATGGTGAGGCCCACCGCACCGAGGACCAGGTTGCTCCAGCGGGAGCGCTCAAGAATCGCCCACCAGAAGGCGCCCACCGGAACCAGCAGCGCCGTGAGCAGATAACCCCAGAACTCCCACACCTCACCGGTGACAGGCTCCCCGCCTGCCTGCCGCACGATCCCCACTCCCGCGTACACCAGAAGGAATAATTCCACGGCCGCCACAGCGAGGATGGTCACGTCGTTGGGCGGTTGTCTGATGACGGCAGCACCAACGCAGATCAAGGTTGAGACCAGGCACACCACGGTGCCGGCAATAAAAACACCGTCGACGATCATCAGCTGCCGGCCCCTCCCGGCGCGAAAACCAGAGCTGGTTTTGCCTCACGACCGCGATCCTCGAGGAGCGCGATCAGCGCTCCATCAGGGGCAAAGGCAGCTACGGGGCGCTGGGCGTGGGCGTCAACGCCGTGCGAACCGGCAGCATCACCGCCCGCACTTGCGCTGATGCGCCGTCCATGCGATAGGTCCAGCGCCTCGGCGAAGCTCAACTCGCGCACGGGAAACAGCGCACGGGCGGCTTCGTCAATGCCGAGGAGCCGGAAATCCCGTGCCAGTTCCTCCAGCGTGGACGCCTGGGCCAGCGTATAAGGGCCCACTTCAGTGCGGCGCAGGACTGTCAGATGGCCCCCTACGCCGAGGGCTGCGCCCAGGTCCCTCGCCAGCGCACGGATGTAGGTTCCGGAACTGCAGCTGACCGTCACAGCGAGGTCCTGAACCGCTCCGCCGTTTTCGGGGCGGATGTCGGCGACGTCGAAGCTGTGCACGGTGACTGGCCGTGGCTGCAGCACGACGTCCTCACCCGACCGTACCCGTTTGTAGGCACGTTCCCCGTTCACCTTGATGGCGCTGACGCTGCTGGGCACCTGGCTGATGGAACCGGTCAGATCTTCAACCGCCGCACGAATAGCGGCGGCTGGGACTGCACCGGCGGGAGATTCGGCTGTCACGTCTCCCTCGGCGTCGTCAGTGACAGTCGACTGCCCCAGACGGATGGTGGCGGTATAGGTCTTCGAGGTGCCGACGATATAGGTCAGAAGGCGGGTGGCCCGATTGATCCCTACTACAAGCACGCCGGTGGCCATCGGGTCGAGGGTACCTGCGTGTCCCACTTTGCGGGTGCCGGCAAGCCGACGCATCCTGCCCACCACGTCATGGCTGGTCCAGCCCTGCGGCTTGTCCACTATCACTAGTCCTGAGTGGACCTGCCCCGAATTCACGCCTCCCAGTATAGGTGTCAGTCGCGAGCCGACCCTCACCGCTACGATTCCCCTATGCCGTCCATCGCAGCGCACATCGAGCAACTCCCGTCCAACCAGATCCGGGAGATCACACAGGCCGCGTGGGCTACGCCCAACGCGATTGTGCTCAGCATCGGCGAACCGGCGTTTCCCGTTCCGCGCCACATCCTGGACGCAGGGATTGCTGCGCTGGATCGCGACGAGACCAATTACACACCGAACGAAGGCATCGCGCCTTTGCGGCGGAGCTTCGCAGAGTGGTTCGGCGACCGGAACCGCATCGAGGTCGATCCCGCCCGGGTCTACGTGACTGCAGGCGCGCAGCAGGGCCTGCACCTGGCCATGAGCATGCTGCTTGACGCGGGCGACGAGGTGCTGATGCCCAATCCGGGATACCCGACCTTCACCATGACCGCGCAACTGGTTCATGCCCGTCCGGTCAGCTACCCGCTCCACCCAGAGAATAAGTTCCAGCCGAGAATCAGCGACCTTGAGGAGCTTGTGGGGTCGCGCACCCGCCTCCTGGTGCTGAACTCGCCGTCGAACCCGCTCGGAGCAGTCTTCAGCGAGGAACTCACCAGCGACCTCGTGGACTTCGCCGAACGCCACGATCTCTGGATTCTCTCGGATGAATGCTATGAAGCGTTCACCTACGGTGTACCCCACGTGAGCCCTGCACGCTTCGACGCGACGCGGGTGCTGACTTCGCTCACCCTCTCAAAGACATTCGGGCTTACCGGTCTGCGCATCGGTGCACTTGTGCTGCCGGCGGGGCTCGGTTCTGAATTCAATGCTGTGATGGAGTCGATCGTGTCCTGTGTCGGAGCCTCGCCACAGTACGCGGCAGTTGCCGCGCTCACAGGTCCCACGGACTACGTCGAAACTGCAGCGCACCACTACCGTTCAAACAGGGATGCAGCAACCGCAGTTCTGTCTTCGCTCAACATCCCGTACCTCGAAGCACAGGGAGCCTTCTACCTATGGGCTGATGTCTCTCACGCCACAGGCGGCGATGTGCGGACCTGGGTCCGCTCATTCCTCGCGGAGCAGGGGGTCGCCGTCGCGCCCGGAACGGCCTTCGGCTCCCAGGGCGAGGGCTGGATCCGGATTGCGCTCTGCACAGACAGGGAAAGCCTGCTCACCGGAGTGAACAGGCTTCCCAAACGCTGAAGCGGGCGGCAGGCGAAGATTAGCGGGAGACTTCGTCCCCTTCTTCGTCCTCTTCCGGCTTGCGGTAAGGATCGGCATCGCCCGCGAAAGCGGCCTTCCTTGCGAGTTCGGCCACCTCGGCGTCCCGTTCCTTGGCAGTCCGGAGCAGTTCCTCCAAATGGCTTGCGTTGACCGGAATCTCGTCCGGCACGAACTCCAGCGTGGGTGTCAGTCGTGCGGTGATATTCCGGCCCACCTCGGAACGGAGCACGCCCCTTGCCGACTCGAGCGCCTTGTGAACTGCTGCCTGCTCTTCGGACTCACCGAACACTGTGTAGTAAATGGTGGCATGCTGCAGATCATTGGTGACACGGGCGTCAGTAACGGTGACCGATTCCAGCCGCGGGTCCTTGACCCGGCGGCGAAGGGCCTCGGCAACAATGACCTTGATGCGCTGTGCCAGCCGTGCAGCGCGTGCGGCGTCTGCCATGACTTCTCCTTACTTCCTCCCCCAGGGGAGCTGCAACGACGCTCGACGGCTCATGCGTCGAGCGCCGGTATGGGCGCAGGTGGGGCCGCTGCAGGCAGCGGCCCCACCTGATACGGGACTAGACCCGCGGCTTCTCACGCATCTCGTAGGTCTCGATGGTGTCGCCTTCCCTGATGTCGTTGAACGACCCAAGGCCGATGCCGCACTCGAAGTCCGTGCGGACCTCGGTTGCGTCGTCCTTGAAGCGGCGGAGCGTGTCGACGCTGAGGTTGTCGCCAACCACTACTCCGTCGCGGATCAGACGTGCCTTCGAGTTCCTGCGGATAATACCGGAACGGACAATCGAACCGGCGATGTTGCCGAACTTGGAAGACCGGAAGACCTCGCGGATTTCCGCGGTACCGAGCTGTGCTTCCTCGTACTCCGGCTTGAGCATGCCCTTGAGTGCAAGCTCGATGTCATCGATTGCTGCGTAGATGACGGAGTAGAAGCGCAGGTCCACGCCTTCGCGGTCGGCCAGATCGGCGACACGTTCGGCCGGCTTGACGTTGAACCCGATGATGATCGCGTTGTCCACCGTTGCCAGGTTGACGTCGTTCTGCGTGATCGCACCGACACCGCGGTGGATGACGCGCAGTGCGACTCCCTCGCCGACGTCGATCTTGAGCAGCGAGTCCTCGAGCGCCTCGACGGCACCGGAGACGTCGCCCTTGAGGATGAGGTTGAGGGTATCAACCTTGCCCTCGGCCACGGCCTGGTCGAAGTCTTCCAGGCTGACGCGCTTGCGACGCTTGGCCAGCGCCGCGTTGCGGTCCGCTGCCTCACGCTTTTCGGCGATTTGGCGACCTGTGCGCTCGTCGGGGGTGACGAGGAAGGTATCGCCTGCACGGGGAACCGTGGACAGACCCAGCACCTGCACCGGACGGGACGGACCCGCCTCGGTGACGTTGTCTCCGTCTTCGTTGAACATCGCGCGGACACGGCCGTGGGCAATACCCGCGACGATGGTGTCTCCGACCGTCAGCGTTCCGGACTGGACCAGCACGGTGGCAACCGCACCGCGGCCCTTGTCGAGGTTGGCTTCAATCGCGATTCCGCGGGCGTCCTTGTTCGGGTTTGCACGCATGTCGAGTGCGGCGTCAGCGGTGAGCAGAACCGCTTCGAGCAGCTCCTCGATCCCTTCGCCGCGCAGCGCCGAGACGTGTACAAACATGGTGTCGCCGCCGTACTCTTCGGGAACCAGTCCGTACTCGGTGAGCTGACCCTTGACCTTGTCCGGGTTGGCGCCCTCCTTGTCGATCTTGTTCACCGCCACGACTACCGGCACACCGGCCGCCTGGGCGTGGTTCAGCGCCTCAACGGTCTGCGGCATGACGCCGTCATCCGCGGCCACCACAAGTACAGCGATGTCGGTGACCTTCGCACCGCGGGCACGCATGGCCGTGAACGCCTCGTGGCCCGGGGTGTCGATGAAGGTGATGGGACGGTTGTCGCCCTCGTGCTCGTGGTCAATCTGGTATGCACCGATGTGCTGGGTGATGCCGCCGTGTTCGCCTGCAACGACGTTCGACTTGCGGATCGCATCCAGCAGACGGGTTTTACCGTGGTCGACGTGGCCCATGACGGTCACGACCGGAGGACGTGCCTCAAGCTGCTCGTCACCCTCGGCGTCGAGTTCGGCATCCAGGTCGATGTCGAAGTTCTCGAGCAGCTCCCGCTCCTCGTCCTCCGGTGAGACAACCTGGATCTTGTAGCCGAGCTCGCCACCCAGTACCTCGAAGGTCGCTTCATCCAGTGACTGTGTTGCCGTAGCCATCTCTCCGAGGTGGAACAGCACGGTGACCAGCGCTGCGGCGTTCGCATCAATCTTCTCGGCGAAGTCGGTGATCGATGATCCGCGACGCAGCCGGACAACAGTGTTGCCGTCGCCGCGGGGAACGCTGACGCCGCCAAGCGAGGGAGCTGACATCTGCTCAAGCTCTTGCCGCTTTGCCCGCTTCGACTTGCGCTGCTTGCCGCGACCGGCTCCACCCTTGCCGAAGGCACCGGCAGTGCCGCCGCGACCGCGGCCGCCCTTGCCGAAACCGCCGCCGGCCGGAGCTCCACCACCGGCACCGGGGGCTCCCCCGGGGCCGCGCCGAGGTCCAGCGCCTGCACCGGCAGCTCCGCCGCGACCGGGCGCGGCAGGACGCTCGGTACGGTTGGGCATCATGCCCGGAGTCGGACGGGCACCACCGGCACCGCCGGGACGCGGGGCACCCGGGCGAGGTGCACCCGGACGGGGTGCGCCGGGGCGCGGACCACCTGCACCAGCGGCAGGACGGGGCCCGCCCGCACCAGCTGCGGGACGGGGGCTGCGCTCATCATCGCGGCGCCCTCCCGGACGGGGCATGCCCTGGGAAGGCGCGAACGGGTTGTTGCCCGGACGCGGACCACCCGCACGGTCGCCGTCTCCACGGCCGGACCGCGGCATGCCCTGGGATGTCGCAAAGGGGTTGTTGCCCGGACGCGGACCACCGGCACGGTCGCTGCCTGGACGGGCAGCTCCCGGGCGTGCTGAGGTCGGTCGTGCGGCTGCAGGCTTCGGCCCCGGCTTGCTGTCGGTGCCGGAGTCGCTGCTGGGAGCAGCGTCCGTGCCTGCAGGGGTCTCTGTCTCTGCTTTGGGTGTCTCCGGCGCCTGGAATGCGGGCGCTGCCGGAGCCTGCTCGCGGGGAGCGGCCGGGGCCGGGGCTGCCGGCTTTTCCGGGGCAGGGGCCGGCTTCTCCGGGGCCGCGGGAGCTGGACCTGGCGTTGCCGCCTTGGGGGTGGGTTGGGACCCACGTGCCGACGCCGGAGCCTTGGCTGCCGCCGGGGCATCGGGGAAAGCGCCGCGAAGTTTCTTCACGACGGGCGCTTCAATGGTTGAGGATGCCGACCGGACGAATTCGCCCAGTTCCTGCAGCTTTGCTACTGCATCCTTCGAAGTAATTCCGAGCTCTTTGGCGAGCTCGTGTACGCGGACCTTGGCCACATTTCTCCTGTCTCGGTCCGCACCGAGTCAGGAGCGAACCGTCTAATTCCTACTGCAGACCCCAGCCACCGGAGCAGCTGACGCGCTGATTGCAGAGCTCAACAGATTGTTCATCGTTGGGCACTCATCGCTGGGTACTCATCGGGTTTCCATCAGTTTTCTGACCCGCTTTCAGGGAGGACGGTGTACGTGCAGGGAACCTCCATCAGGAGATGCCCTGGAGTGTGCGCAGCCATTGCTCAACACCTCGCGTGTCAACTATGCCCCGAAAGGCGCGATTGAACGCTTTGCGTTTGAGCGCAAGCTCCACACAGGACGGTCGGGGGTGCAACCAGGCACCCCTGCCCACTAGCTGACGGCGGTGATCCACCTCGGCGGCGTTGACGCCGCCGCGGTTGACCGCTGACCATCGAACCAGATTGGCTTGGTCATCACGGCTTCGGCAACCGATACAGGTTCGTACCGGTTGGTGGCGTAACGACATAAGCCCTGTCCATTCTAGCGCCAAGCGCGTCGATATGACGCATCGGCGGTTTGCTGAGGCGAGCCCCGGTGCTTCAGGCGCCGGCCGCGTCGGAAGCGATATCGATCCGCCATCCTGTCAGCTTCGCCGCAAGCCGCGCGTTCTGGCCTTCCTTGCCGATGGCGAGTGACAGCTGGTAGTCCGGCACAACCACCCGGGCGCTGCGGGTCTTTTCGTCGGTGATGGTCACAGATGACACCCTCGACGGCGAAAGCGAACTGGCAATGAAGGTGGCCGGATCTTCGCTGAAGTCAACGATGTCGATCTTTTCGTCGTTGAGCTCGTTCATCACGGCGCGCACGCGTGATCCCATCTCTCCAATACAGGCGCCCTTTGCGTTCACTCCGGGAACATGCGCTTTCACCGCGATCTTGGTGCGGTGGCCGGCTTCCCGCGCCAAAGCCACAATCTCAACGCTCTTGTCTGCGATTTCCGGTACTTCGAGCTCGAACAGTTTCCGAACGAGGCCGGGGTGCGACCGGGAGAGCGTGATGGACGGCCCCTTCATCCCGCGATGGACATCAATGACGAATGCCCGCAGGCGGGTACCGTGAAGGTATTTCTCACCGGGTACCTGCTCCGGCGGCGGAAGCAAGGCCTCCACCGAGCCCAGGTTCACCTGGATCATGTGGGGATTGTTGCCCTGCTGGATGAGACCGGCCACCAGCTCGCCTTCCTTGCCGCGGAACTCACCGAGGATGTTGTCGTCCTCGGCATCACGCAGCCGCTGCAGGATGATCTGGCGCGCTGTGCTCGCCGCGATCCGGCCGAACCCGGTAGGTGTGTCGTCATACTCACCCATGGCCACGCCGTCGTCGTCGACCTCGGTAGCCCAGATGGTCACATGGCCTGTCCGCCGATCCACTTCTGCCCGGGCAATCTCCTGCGCTCCGGGCGTCTTGTGATAGGCGACGAGGAGTGCCTGCTCGATCGTGGGGATCAGCAGTTCCAGGGGGATCTCGCGTTCCCGTTCCAGTAGCCGCAGAGCGCTCATATCTATATCCATTGGGGCCTCCTCAGCAACCAGCGGTCGTAATCAGTCATTGTCGCCGCCGGATTCCTCGGCATCAGCGTGGGCGAATTCGACCTGGACAGTACCCTTGCGGATTTTGTCGTAGGGAATTGCCCGGTCTTCCCTGAACTTCGGTTTGGTGCCCTTTTTGACCGCCATCAGCGGTTTCAGGGTCACCGACGTCTCATCAGCATCAATCAGACGGCCTTCCAGCACCTCGCCGTCAGCCAGCTTTACATCAACCAGCCTGCCGATGTTCCTCCGCCAGTGGCGCGGCTGGGTAAGCGGCCTGGATACCCCGGGCGAGGAAACCTCCAGGTTGTAGGGCCGTCCGTCATCTCCCGGATCATCGTCGAGGGCGCTTGAGACGCTCTGCGACACCTCGGAGACAGTGTCAAGACTCACACCATCGAGGCCGTCATCCGGCAGGTCCACAACCACATGGAGCGTCCGGTGGCTTCCCACGATGCGCACTTCCACGTCTTCCAGGAGGAGATTATGCTTCTCCACTGTGGGGCGCAGGAACTCAATGAGCCGTGCGGCCTCAGCCGCCGCATCCAGGTGCGCAGCAGCCGTGTTCCGGCGGGGTGCGGAGGTGTTTTGCTTTGCAGCAGTGTTCTGCTTGCCGGATTTACCCGCCATTGCCGCCTCCCGCTCGATGATCTTGTAGCTACTACCCTAACGACTTTATGACAGGTCAGTGAATGGCACACGGAACGGTCTTCCGCATGGCATGATGATCGGTTGTGACGCACTCGAAGGACCGTTCCGCCTCCACCGGCAGCGGCTTCAAGGCAGCACTGAGGCGCGTTGTCCGTACGGTAGTCCTGCTGTTGGTCCTTCTCCTCGTGGCTACCATCGGGCTCGTGATCGGCACAGGATCGCCGGAGGCTGAGCCGAGCGCTGCCGAACTGGCTCTCAGCGAGGGGTCCGATGCGGCTCAGATCCTCGCGGAAACCGCCGCGTTCCTCGAAGATACCGCAGCGCCTGCCGGGCCGGACTACGCGGCGCTGGCCAGGACGCTCCGGCTGCACTCGATTGCCCTCCGGCCCGTGGGCACCGCCACCGGGACCTCCCCTCCCGCCTTCCCGGCGGCTGCATCATCTCCGCCTGCATCGCCGTCCGCATCGCCTGCTGCCCCAACGCCGACCGACCTTCTGGTTGGCCTCACAGACTCCTACACTCATGCCTTCGAAGCAGCAGCGGTGGTCGATGCCGGGCCGGCACGGGTACTGGCGTCGGCTGCGACTGCCCAGTGGCTGCAGAGCCGTGTGCTGGCTGAGAGCCTGGGGAAGGAGTTGCCCCCGATTCCAGTTGCGGAGGTAGCGTACGACGACGGCGGCACCTCCAACTGCCCTCCGGAGACAACACTCAAGGCAGACATCGGCCTGGACGGTGCCAGGACAGCCGTGCTCGCTGAACAGCGCGCCGCCTACGCCTATGAAGTGGTGGCAGCGCGTTCCCCCGACCCCGTGGATCTCCTGGAGCAGATGGCGCAACACGAGGGTGCAGCCGCCGTGGGATCGGCCATCCTCGCCCGCTACTGCGTCGCTGAACCACTGCCCGCTGCAGCGTATGCGCTCGATGAGAGCTTCCTGTCTGATCCGGCTGCCGCACTGCAGGAGCTGGAGGAGTCGCTGGCTGGCCTTTATGCCGATCTGGTGGGCGTCAGCGCGCCGGGCCCGGCGCGGGAGTGGGCAATGCGGCAGCTGGCTGCAACCGCCCAGCACCTCAGCAGTTCAGGAGGCTCCGACTCCGGCAGCAGCGCGTTCCCGGGCATCGACCCAGGCGAGTACCCGCGGCTCCGGGATGCCGGCAGCTAGCCTTGTCGGATGGACGCACGCAACATTGAGCTCCCGCGCACCCTGGCGCGCAAAGCGCTGAACTTGCCGGGAGGCAGGGCCTGGGTGGACGGCTGGGCCGGCATCGCGAACCGCTACCTCGAGCAGTGGGACCTGGTTCTGGAGCTGGAACCGGGGGCAGAGCCGTGGAGCGGGCACTGCGCCGTCGTGCTTCCGGTGGCCTGCGCCGACGGACGGCCGGCCGTCCTCAAGATCACCGTGCCACATTCCGAAGCGGTTCCTGAACCGGATGCGCTTGCCCTGTGGGGCGGAAGCGGCGCCGTCGAACTCCTGGACAGTGCGCCCCACGATTTCGTCCTGCTCCTTGAGCGGCTGGACGGGGACTCTTCCCTGGCTGAGCTGCCGCTGGCCGAAACCACCGATATCTGGGGGGCGATCATGCGCCGGCTATCGATCGCTCCGGCTGGTGCGGCCGATTCGGACCCCCGTTGGTTCGCCCTTCCCTCCGTTGCGGAGCAGGCCGAACAGTGGACGGACACGCTGCCGCTGGAGTGGGAGACCCTCGGGCGTCCCTTCGACCGCTGGCTGTTGGAGTATGCGCTTGAGGTGTGCCAGCTGCACGGCGCAGTCGGCCGACGCCGTGATCACGATGTGCTGGTTCATTCCGACCTCCACTACCTGAACGTCCTGCCGGTCCATGAACTCCCCCGGCGGTTCCTGGCGATTGACCCGAAACCGCTCCTGGGAGATGCGGAGTTTGCTGTGGCGCCGATGCTCTGGAACCGGATCAGCGAGCTCAGTGCGGCTGATCCTGCAAGCCATCTGCGCGACCGCTGCACGGATTTGGCACTCGCGGCGGGTCTGGATCCAATGCTGGCCCGCGACTGGTCGGTGGTCCGGGAGGTCGAGAACGCGCTGGGTTACCTGAGGGAAGGCCAGTCCGACGACGCCGACCGCTCGCTCTGGGTGGCGAGCAACCTGCTGCGCAAACCGCTGGCGAACCTGCCGCCCGCTGCCCGGCTGGCTGCGCCCTGACCGGCGTCAGCGGATACTCTTCGTCCCGAAATTATCGACGGGCAGATATAGTCGACGAGCGCCTCAGGCGCTGATCACCGCATGCAGATGATCGACGACGTCGGCAACAGCCACGTTCTCGCTTGTGCCGGAGCGGCGGTCCTTCACCTCGATGTGGCCTTCGGCCAGTCCGCGTCCCACGACGACGATGGTTGGAACACCGATCAGCTCTGCATCGCCGAACTTCACGCCCGGCGAGACCTTCGGCCGATCATCGAATAGGACGCTCAGTCCCCTGGCTTCGAGCTCGCCGGCAAGCTGCTCTGCCGCCGCGAACACCTCATCGCCCTTACCCGTTGCGACCAGGTGGACGTCGGCGGGCGCCACGTTCCGCGGCCAGATGATGCCCTTGTCATCGCGGTTTGATTCCACCAGCGCGGCCACTGCCCGGGTGACCCCGACCCCATAGGAACCCATGGTGACCGTGGTCAGTTTGCCGTTCTGGTCCAGGACCTTGAGATGGAGCGCCTCAGCATACTTCCGCCCGAGCTGGAAGATGTGGCCCATCTCGATACCGCGCTGGGTTCGGAGCGGGCCGGAGCCGTCGGGAGCTTCATCCCCGACGCGCACTTCGACGGACTCAATCACTCCGTCCCAGGTGAAGTCCCTGCCGGCAACGAGCCCGAAGACGTGCTTCCCGCGGACGTTGGCACCGGTAACCCAGGTGGTGCCGGATACAACGCGCGGGTCTACCAGGAATGTCAGGCCGGTGGAGCTCTTCGACCCAAGCACCGCCGCGTCAAGGCTCAGGCCCGGGCCTATGTAGCCCTTGACGAGCCCCGGATGCTTCTTGAGGTCCTCATCGGTTGCCGCCTCGACCGTCACCTCTCCGCTGGCGGACAGGTGCAGACCGATATTGGCTTCGATCCGCTTGAGGTCCACGCTGCGGTCGCCCGGCACACCAACCACAACGAGCCGGCGCTCACCGGTAGGCAGGACTACCGCCAGCACTACATTCTTCAGCGTGTCCGCGGCAGACCATGGACGTTCCTGCCGCGGCAGTGCGGCGTTGGCGTGGTCCACCAGCGTGTCGATCGTCGGAGTGTCAGGTGTATCCCGCACTTCCGCCGGTTGCGCGTTCGAGTAGTCCACCTCGGAGGGCACGACGGTGGTGACGGCCTCGACGTTCGCCGCGTACCCGCCGTCGGACACTACAAAGGTGTCCTCACCGATCTCGGAAGGGTGCAGGAACTCCTCGCTCCTGGAGCCCCCCATGGCGCCGGCCGTGGCGGCGACCGGGATCACGTCGAGTCCAAGCCGGGAGAAGATACGAAGGTAGGCTTCCCGGTGCAGCTCGTAGCTGTGTTCGAGACCGGCGTCGTCGATGTCGAAGGAGTAGGAGTCCTTCATGATGAATTCGCGGCCACGCAGAAGCCCTGCCCGCGGACGTGCTTCATCGCGGTATTTTGTCTGGATCTGGTACAGGCTGAGCGGAAGGTCCTTGTAGGAGTTGTACAGGTCCTTGACCAGCAGGGTGAACATCTCCTCGTGGGTGGGCGCCAGGAGGTAGTCCGCATCCTTGCGGTCCTTCAGGCGGAAGATGCCTTCGCCGTACTCGGTCCAGCGGTTGGTGGCCTCGTACGGCTCCTTGGGGAGTAGCGCCGGGAAGTGGACCTCCTGCGCACCGATCGCGTCCATCTCCTCGCGGATGACGGACTCCACCCTCGCGAGTACTTTCAGGCCGAGCGGCAGCCAGCTGTATATGCCGGGAGCGGCGCGGCGGATATAGCCTGCACGCAGCAGCAGACGATGACTTGCCACCTCAGCTTCGGCGGGATCTTCGCGCAGCGTGCGCAGGAAAAGAGTGGAGAGTCGAAGGACCACGCTTGGAATCCGTTTCTTTGGCACTTTCTGCCGCGGTTCGAGCGAACGTGGCGGCAGCAACAACACCTACCAATCTAACCGGTCCGGCGGGTTCCGGGTGACACGGTGTTTCAGGGTGCGCGGAGCTCAGCCACCACGAGATTCGTCAGGCGTTCGGCGCGGGCCACATCAGCTGCCGGATCAGTTGAGCCGCCCACCAGGACGTCGACGACGGTGCCGCCCACAGCGGCGCGCACCGTCAGAGATTCCTGGATAGTTCCGGGAACCTGCGCGGTGGTGCGAAGGGCCAGGTCCTGATCCGCAGCGGTCTCAACCTCGATTTCCGCGACGGTGGTTCTGATCTCCTGGCTGGATACCTCCATGGTGAATTCCGAGCATGCGTTCAACTGGTTCCGGCTGGCCCGAATCTGCGCGCCGGCTGCCCCCTCCGAGGTCAGGCCGGAGAGACTGACAGTGTCGGGCTGCAGCGAAGATTCCCCCGCGAACGTCATCGCTGCGCGGCTGGCCTCGGCGGAGAGGCCTTCCGGGCTGGACTCCGCATACACGTTGCATTCCTCGGGAGTCACCGCGATGTCTTCTGCCCGACGGGCGCCCTCCTCCTCAAGGGCACGAAGCTCGCCGTCAGCAATGATCTGCGCATTGAGTGACTCCGCCTCGTTGACCGCCGCAAGCACCGCCTCGAGTTGTTCTGCGCTCAACCGGGAGCCGCTGCCGGGAGTGGAAGAAGGGGTTGCCGCCGGCTCGGATGTGGCCGGAGTCTGCGTCCCGGCTGCCGAGGGTTCTGCAGGCGCCGCAGTCTGGGTCTGCCGTTCCGGCGGATGTTCATCCGGCGGATCGGCGCTGCAGCCCGCCAACGCGAGAACACAGGCGAATCCGCCGGCAATGCGGGCCACTCGCCTCATTGTTGACCTTTCACGACGTCGGGAAGAGACGGACACGAGACGGCTCAGAAGAGCACCGTCGCAAACTCACCCGTCCGGGTAAAACCGACGGTCCGGTAGAGCGCCAGGGCTCGTGTGTTGAACGAGTTCACGTAGAGACTGACAACGGGCGCAAGCTTCAGCGCTTCGTTCACAACCGCCGACATATAGCCTGCGCTCAGCCCCTCCCCGCGGTAGGCGGGATTGATCCAGACACCCTGAACCTGGGCAGTGGCGGCCGAAACCGTGCCCAGTTCCGCCTTGAAGATCACCTGACCGTCGTCGTCGAAATCCACCAGGGAGTGCCGCCGTCGAATGAGGCTGGCCACGCGCCGCCGATAGTGCTCCTCGCCCCCGACATATGGGGAATAACCAACTTCTTCTTCGAACATGGCGGCGCACGCGGGCAGGATCTTTTCCAACTCCGACGGTTTGGTATACCGGAGGGTGGATGTCGGAGGCACCGTCGACGGCTCCCGGATTTCAAGCAGAGGCTGCTCGGACCGGACGTCGAACGGCTCGGCGCTGTAGGCACTCAAGGTGGACCAGAGGCCCATGACGGAAGCCGCGGGGCCAAAAATGGAGGAAAACCGGCGCCCGCTCTCGCCGAGGACGGTCCCCAGGGCGGCGGCGTCGCTTCCCGCCATCCCGATCGGAACAAGATTCACTCCGGTCCAGCACGCGGAAATCAGGCGTGCGTTGGAGAAAGTGCCGATCACTTCTCCCCCGGACGACGACGGCGCGGCCGTTCCTGCTGCCTCCAGATGCGCGGCCATGAAGACATTGGCCGTGCTGTCCGCGTTCACGAGTTGCCAGAGATCGCAGGTATCTTTCCCGCCCAGGGTGCGAAAGGCAACTCCGCTTGGGGCGGACTTACCGGACGGAAACCACGGGGCTACCCGAGCCAGCAGTTTCGCCATCGGTTTCGCCCATCTCTTCTGCAATCCTCATCGCTTCTTCAATGAGTGTCTCAACAATCTGGTCCTCAGGAACAGTCTTGATAACTTCTCCCTTGACGAATATCTGTCCCTTACCGTTTCCGGAGGCAACGCCGAGGTCAGCTTCACGTGCTTCGCCTGGACCGTTCACCACGCAACCCATGACCGCGACCCGCAAGGGGACCTCCATACCCTCGAGGCCGGCGGTCACCTCCTCTGCGAGGGAGTAGACATCCACCTGGGCGCGTCCACAGGACGGGCAGGAGACAATATCCAGCTTGCGCGGGCGCAGGTTCAGCGACTGCAGGATCTGGTTGCCGACCTTGATTTCTTCAACCGGAGGCGCTGAGAGCGAGACCCGGATCGTGTCACCGATTCCCTTGGAGAGCAGCGCTCCGAACGCTGTAGCCGACTTGATGGTGCCCTGGAAGGCAGGCCCGGCTTCAGTTACGCCAAGGTGCAGCGGCCAGTCGCCGCGCTCGGCGAGCAACTCATAGGCGCGCACCATCACCACAGGATCATTGTGCTTGACCGAGATCTTGAAATCGTGGAAATCGTGTTCCTCGAACAGGGAGGCTTCCCAGACGGCCGATTCCACGAGCGCTTCAGGAGTTGCCTTGCCGTACTTCTCCAACAGGCGAGGGTCAAGCGAGCCGGCATTCACTCCGATCCGGATGGACGTTCCGGCAGCCTTGGCGGCTCTCGCGATTTCCTTTACCTGGTCATCGAACTTCCGGATATTGCCGGGATTGACACGGACAGCTGCACACCCGGCGTCGATAGCCGCAAAAACGTACTTCGGCTGGAAGTGAATATCCGCGATAACCGGGATCTGCGACTTCCTGGCGATGATGGGCAGCGCTTCGGCGTCATCCGCAGTAGGGCAGGCCACCCGGACGATGTCGCAGCCGGACGCCGTCAGCTCAGCGATCTGCTGAAGGGTGGCGTTGATGTCCGTGGTGGGGGTTGTGGTCATGGACTGCACGCTGACAGGCGAGTCCGAGCCCACCCCCACGGAACCCACCTTGATCTGGCGGGTCTTCCGCCGCGATGCCAGTGTTGGCGGCGGTGCGGCAGGCATTCCGAGGTTGACCGAGGTCAAAGTATCCTCCAGGGATAGATTCGTGGCTGGATGTCGATGAATTTATTACTGATCGCTACCGACCAGTCAGCGATCCGCATGCTCGGCGAGAACGCCGATCACTGGGTTCCACTGCGTTGTCTTGACGGCGGAGATGACACCTGCAGCGGCAAAGGGATCCTGCTTCAGCAGATCGTTGAGCTGGGCTTCGCCGTCCGCGACGAAGAGCAGCAGCGCTCCCGCGTTGTCTACGAAGGGTCCGGATGCAAGGACGTTTCCCTGGCTGACCAGCTGGTTCAGCCACTCCCGGTGCGCGGGCCGGTACTCATCCCGGCTGGCTGCGGATTCGGCGCCATACACGTACTCGACTGCGAAAACACTCATGGCTCCACCCTACGTGATCAGAGCAGGTAGGCAGCTGTGAGTCCCGCGACAGCGCAGGCCCACAACAGCGACGTCAGCGTCCCGATGATGAACCGTTCGGCGGCCGCGGGGGTTTCCTTCAGCTCCGCGTAACGCCCCAGTCCCTTGATGGCGACGACGTAGGCAATGGCAACCGGTTCGTTCAGCAGAATTGCGAGCGCCACCGACGTGCGCTCCAGGATGCCGATCACCAGCCCGCCGCGGAGCACACCCGGTGTGTCCGGAGCGGCCTCCTCGATCGGGGCTTCCTGTTCCCCGTCGGCAACCGGTACCGCCTCTGCATCGGAAATCGGAGCATGAAGGGTTTTCTGGTCATCAACCGCGCGCGCCAGGCGCAGGACAGCGAGCGTGATTGGCGATCCCAGAGCGCCTGCGACGAGCAGGGCCAATGAGCCCCAAAGAATCTCCATCAGTGTCTGTCCCCGTCTGCCGGTTTTCCAGCATTGTCATCCGCCAGCTGCAACAATACTGCGGCGGCGGGACGGGCAGCCCACTCTTCGATCCAGGCTGACCGGAAGACTGCCTTGCTGACCGCCTGCGGACTGATGTCCAGCGTGCGGGCCACCGCCGACTGGCTTCCTCGCTGCTGCGGTTCGAGGAGGTCCAGGATGCGCCACTCCGCATCGGTCCGGTGCATGACGAACCGTCCAATGAGTGAGAGCACTCCTTCGGCGTCAGCGGCGCCGTCTGTACCCTCCACGGCAAGGGGTGCGCGGTCCCCTGTCTTTTTTGCCCGCTCGACGGCGGCTCTCGCAGCCACGAAGGCACTCCCCCTTCCCTCGCGCGGGGTCACGGGCAGCGGAAGCTCCACTGTGCCGATGCCGATGCCGACATACCACCCACCGGCCCGCAGGCAGCGCAGCGCCGCTTCAATCACGTCTTCGCCGGTTGCCAGGACGCCCTGGATCTCATCTCCTACCGACCGCTCGAACGGGACCGCGGTCGGGACGCCACCCAGGTGGCGGAGCAGGGTAGGAACGCGATCGGGCTCGTTGGTGCTGTTCCGCTGATCGATCGTCAGAACGTACATGTTTCGACTCTAAGAGGTTGACTTACAAAATTCAACCTATTTGAGATGAATTCTCAAATTCAACCTACCCGAAGAGATCGACGGGCTTCACGATATCGGCGTATATGAGAAGCGCACCCATCCCCATGAGGAGAATCGCGACCGCGTAGGTGACCGGCAGCAGCTTCGCCATATCGAACGGTCCCGGGTCCGGATGTTTGAAGAGTTTCGCCACGCCGCGCCGCAGCCCCTCCCACAGGGCGCCGGCTACGTGGCCGCCGTCGAGCGGCAGGAGGGGGATCAGGTTGAACACGAACAGTGCGAGGTTGACGCCCCCCACCAGGCCGACCAGGGTCGCTGCACGGGCTTCGAACGGAATTTCCTCCATTGCGGAGACCTCCCCCGCAATCCGTCCTACGCCCACCACACTGATGGGGCCCTCGGGGTCGCGCGGCGCATCGGAGAACGCGGCTTCGGCCACCTGCGCCACCCGTTGAGGCAGATTGAGCACGACGCCGGTCACGCGGACCAGGCTGTCGCCCACCGCGGGCAGAACCTCCGTGGCCGGTTGCGGCACGAGTTCCTGCTGGGACCCGACGCCGATGAAACCGACTTCCTGCATGACCGGCGTGCCGTCGTCGTTCAGCATCGCCCTGCCGTCGACGTCGGGGACGGGACGCTCGGTGAGCAGCGGTTCAATGGCTGCGTTGATGGTCTCGCCATCGCGTACATAGGTGATCGGGACTTCCTGACCGGCGGCATCCCGGATCCAGGAGGAGAGTTCACTCCAACTCGTCACGTCCCGTCCGTCGAAGGCAACGATGCGGTCCCCCGGCTGGAGTCCGGCCTCAAACGCGGGAGCTGCCGGATCCGCAGGGCCGCAATCCGTCTGCCCTGTCTCCTGCTGCTGATCGGCCGCAACCACACACTGGTAGACCTCAGAGACCGTGGTGGTTGCCTGCGCGGATCCGAACCCCATGATGAGGACGGCGAACATGACGATGCCGATCAGCAGGTTCATCAGCGGCCCGCCGAGCATGATCACGATGCGCTTCCAGATGGGGAGCTTGTAGAACACTCTCTTCTCGTCACCCGGCTGAAGCTGTTCGGCCGCCGCCTGGCGGGCATCTGCAGCCAACTGCTGAAACATGCCGGTGCTGGACTGGCGGACTGTTGCACCGCCGTCGGCCTTGTTCGCCGGAGGAAACATGCCGACCATCGAGACATACCCGCCCAGCGGGAGGGCCTTGACGCCGTATTCGGTTTCGCCCTTGCGGCGGGAGAAGATGGTGGGACCGAAGCCGATCATGTACTGCGTGACCCGCACCCGGAATAGTTTCGCGGGCACCAGGTGGCCCACCTCGTGCAGCGCAATGGAGACCGCGATACCGACGGCCACAAAAAGCACGCCGGCTATGAACAGCACAATGGTCACTCGTCAGTTCCTTCTCGGTGGTAAATCTCAGTCCTGGAAGCCACAACGAATCCGCGCGCTGCGTCGTGCCCAGGTTTCGGCGTCGAGCACTGACTGGAGGGTGAGATGCGCTTCGCTGGTGTGGTCTTCGACGACGGCGCGCACGGTGTCAACGATATCCGTAAAGCCGATCCGGCCGCTATGGAACGCCGTGACTGCCTCTTCGTTCGCTGCGTTGTAGACCGCCATGAACGTTCCGCCGCGTGCCGCTGCGTCCTTCGCGAGCGCGACGGCGGGGAACGCCTCCTCATCCAGCGGTTCAAACGTCCAGGAGGTGGCCGTGGTCCAGTCGCACGCCGAGGCAGCACCGCGTACTCGGCGCGGCCACCCGATACCGAGGGCGATGGGGAGACGCATATCGGGCGGGGAAGCCTGGGCGATGGTGGAGCCGTCGATGAACTCCACCATTGAATGCACCACGGACTGGGGATGCACGACGACGTCGATCCGGTCCAGCGGTACATCGAACAGCAGGTGCGCCTCGATCACTTCGAGTGCCTTGTTCACCATCGTGGCCGAGTTGGTGGTGACCATCAAGCCCATGTCCCAGGTGGGGTGGGCGAGTGCTTCCGCAGGGGTGACCGATTCCATCTCAGACCGGGACCGACCACGAAACGGGCCGCCGGATGCAGTGAGGACCAGACGCTGGACCTCGTCGGCGGTTCCCGAGCGCAGTGCCTGGGCAATGGCGGAGTGCTCTGAATCGACCGGAACGATCTGCCCCGGACGTGCGGCGTCACGCACCAGTTGACCGCCGGCGATGAGCGATTCCTTGTTGGCGAGCGCCAGCAGATGACCCTGCTTCAGCGCCGCGAGCGTGGGTGCCAGGCCTATCGAACCGGTGATGGCATTGAGAACGACGTCGGCGTCCGGCCGGGCGGCGAGGCCGGCGGATGCGTCGGGACCAGTGAGCAGTTCCGGCCGGTACCCGGCCTTGCCGGCCCTGCGCGCGGCGTCCGAGATTGCGGCGTCCAGTTCCTCCTCGGATCCGGCTGCCACGGCCACCGCCGGAGCATCGGCCTTCACCGCCTGTTCAGCGAGCAGCGCCAGATTCGATCCGCCGGCGGAGAGACCCGCGACCGCGAACAGGTGCGGAGACTGCGCGATGACGTCGAGTGCCTGGGTGCCGATCGAACCGGTGGATCCAAGAATGATGATGCGGCGCGGCGAAGACTGCGAGGGGTCGGACCGGGAAGGGAGGAACTCCATGTCCCCAGTATCCCGCACTGCTCCTGGCTCAGTTGGCGCGCCCTACTTCAATGCGTTGAGATGGCACGACACACCCCTTTTGGCGGGCTATTCGGGGCGTGTCCTGCGAATTCAACGCGAAGGTTCAGCTTGTGTGCCCCGCGCGCCGCAGGGTCTGCTCGGCATGCCGCAGGATGGGTCCGTCAACCATGGTGCCGCGGAAGGTGAACACTCCACCCTCGTGCTGCGCCGCTGCGAGCACGTCGCGCGCGAACTGTTCCTCGTCAGCCGAGGGCCGATAGGCCTCCCGAATAATGTTCACCTGGCTCGGGTGGATGCAGGCCTTCATACCGAAACCCGAGGCGACGGCGTCGCGCGCCTCCGCGGCAAGCCCGTCCGCGTCCGGGATGTTGACATAGACCGAATCCACTGCCTGCTTTCCAGCGGCGGCCGCCGCCAGGAGCACAAAGGAGCGGGCATGCATCGCGATGTCGCGGTAACCGCCGTCGTCCTTGCGGCTCCCGGTCCCGCCCAATGAGGCAACCAGATCCTCAGCTCCCCACATGAGGGCGACGACGTTCGGTTCCTCGGCAAGCTCAGTTGCCTTCAGCACTCCGCACGCCGTCTCGCAGAGCGCGACAACACTGAAGCCGTTCAGCGACCACAGATCCTCAGCACCTTCAGCCTTGGCCAGCATGACCGTGCGGTACTGGGTGCCGCGAAGCGCCTGCAGGTCCAGCGCGAACTCGTGACTTTGGGCGGGATTCACCCGCACGATGGTCCTCGCCGGATCAAGTGCGCTTGAGATCAGGGCTTCGCGGGCTGCTGCCTTGCTCTCGGGAGCAACCGCGTCTTCGAGATCAAGAATGACGGCGTCGGCGCGCTCAGCGGCCTTGCTGTACCGCTCGGGACGGTCGGCCGGGCAAAAGAGCAGTGCCGGCCCCATGCTGAAATCAGTCATGAACGCGCTCCCCCACTCCATGCGCGACCGCTGTCCACATGAGTACAGTGCGGGTAGCGAGCGCCACGACCTCGCCGTCCTGGTTGCGTCCGGTGTGCTTCATGGTCACCAATCCCTGGCCGGGACGTGACTTCGAAGGCCGTTTCTCGATTATTTCCGTCTCGGTGTACAGGGTGTCGCCATGGAAAACAGGCTTGGGAAAGGAGATGTCCGTCAGTCCCAACTGCGCCACGATTGTCCCCTGGGTGAGCTGGGTGACTGACTGCCCGACGACGGTAGCCAGAGTCAGCATTGAATTCACCAGGCGCTGGCCGAAGGGCTGATCCCCGCTCCACGCGGCATCAAGATGCAGCGCCTGCGTGTTCATGGTCATGGTGGTGAACAGGATGTTGTCCGCTTCGGTGAGCGTCCTGCCCGGGCGGTGCGCGTACACGACCCTCGTCTGCAGTTCGTCATAGTAGAGGCCGCGCTGCACGATGGTGGCCGACGTATGTTCCTTACCGCTCATCAAGCACAACCTCCAGCGGAGCACCGGTGGCCGCGATCACGTCATCCACGCTGACCCCGGGAGCGGTCTCGCGAAGGATCAGGGTGCCTCCGTTACGCCCGGAATCCACATCAATCACCGCGAGGTCGGTGATAATACGGTCCACGCATCCCTTGCCGGTCAGCGGCAGCGAGCACCGCTCGACGATTTTCGGGTTGGAGTTGCGGTCAACGTGCTCCATCATGACGATCAGCCGCTTCGCACCGAACACCAGGTCCATGGCACCGCCCATGCCCTTGACCATCTTGCCCGGGATCATCCAGTTGGCCAGGTCACCGTTGGCGGCGACTTCCATGGCTCCGAGGACGGCGACGTCGACATGTCCGCCGCGCACCATGCCGAAGGAGGAAGCGGAGTCGAAGAAGGCCGCGCCATCGTTGACAGTTGCAGTTTCTTTGCCGGCGTTGATCAGGTCCGGGTCCAGCTGGTCTTCCGTGGGGTACGGACCGACGCCGAGGATTCCGTTTTCCGAGTGGAGTACCACTTCCACGCCTGCAGGAATGTAGTTGGGAATGAGCGTGGGCATGCCGATGCCCAGGTTCACGTACTGCCCGTTCTCCAGCTCCTGCGCTACCCGTGCGGCCAGTTCGTTTCGTGTCAGGGCCATGGTTAGAGCTCCTTCGCCTGGCTGGAGGTCATTTCCGGACTGGAGGTACTCAGGGAAACTGTCCGCTTCTCGATGCGCTTCTCGGGGTCCGGCGCATGTACCACCCGCTGCACGAAGATGCCGGGAATGTGTACGTGCTCCGGATCGAGCTCGCCCGGCTCAACCAGTTCCTCCACCTCGGCGATGGTGATACGGCCCGCCTGCGCGCAGAGCGGGTTGAAATTCATGGCCGTCGCGTGGAACACAAGATTTCCGTGACGGTCGCCTTTCCACGCATGCACGAGGGCGAAGTCAGGATTTACCGACTCCTCGAGCACGTAGTCCTGACCGGCGAACTCCCGCACTTCCTTGGGGGACGATGCAATGGCGATGTTGCCGGCGTCGTCGTATTTCTGCGGCAGTCCACCCTCACTCACCTGTGTGCCCACCCCGGCCGTGGTGTAGAAAGCGGGGATGCCGGCCCCGCCGGCCCGCAGCTTTTCCGCCAGCGTTCCCTGCGGCGTCAGTTCAACCTCAAGCTCGCCGGAAAGGTACTGGCGGGCGAACTCCTTGTTCTCGCCGACATAGGAGCTGATCGTGCGCCGGATCCGGTGGTCATCGAGGAGCCGTCCGAGGCCCCAGCCGTCAACACCGCAGTTATTGCTGATGGTTTCGAGTTCCCTGGTTCCCTGCTGGTGCAGCGCATCGATCAGCGCTACGGGAATGCCGCAGAGTCCGAAACCGCCCACGGCCAGGGACGCGCCGTCAGGAATGTCGGCTACGGCCTCGGCTGCTGAGGCGACGACTTTGTCTATCACTGCTTCTCCCTTACTCGTTTCAACCGGCGCGGGTGGCCGATTGCTTGGCTCAGAGCCCCAGTTCGCGGGCGATGAGCATCAACTGCACCTCGGTGGTTCCCTCTCCGACCTCGAGGATCTTTGAGTCACGATAGTGGCGGGACACCGTGAACTCGTTCATGAACCCGTAGCCGCCGAAGATCTGGGTGGCGTCGCGGGCGTTGTCCATCGCGGCCTCGCCTGCGACCAGCTTAGCGATGGACGCCTGGGTCTTGAACGGCTTGCCGGCGAGCATGCGTGCCGCGGCGTCGTAGTACGCGAGCCGGGCGGTGTGGGCGCGTGCCTGCATCCGCGCGATCTTGAACTGGATCGACTGATAGCTGCCGATGTTGGCGCCGAAGGCCTGGCGTTCCTTGGCGTAGCGGATGGATTCCTCTACACAGCCCTGGGCGGCCCCCGTCGCGAGCGCAGCGATGGCGATGCGGCCCTCGTCGAGGATCTGGAGGAAGTTGGCGTAACCGCGTCCCCGCGTTCCGAGCAGGTTCGTTTCCGGGACGCGGACGTCCTTCAGGGTCAGCGGGTGGGTGTCCGACGCGTTCCAGCCCACCTTGTTGTACGCCTTCTCCGCCGTGAAGCCGGGCGTGTCGGTCGGCACGAGGATGGTGGAGATCTCCTTTTTCACGGAGCCGTCCTCCCGTGTGGTGGTATCCGTGACGGCGGTGACCGTAACCAGCCGGGTGATATCGGTTCCGGAGTTGGTGATGAACTCCTTGCTGCCGTTGATGACCCACTCGCCGTCAACCAGCTTCGCGTTGGTCTTGGTGCCGGAAGCGTCAGAGCCGGCCTCGGACTCGGTCAGGCCGAATCCGGCGAGCGCTTCACCGCTGATGAGCTGGGGCAGCCACTGCTGCTTCTGTTCCTCGGTGCCGAACCGGTAGATCGGCATGGCGCCCAGCGATACGCCCGCCTCAAGGGTGATCGCCACCGACTGGTCGACCCGCGCCAGCTGCTCGAGGGCCAGGCACAACGCGAAGTAGTCGCCGTCCATGCCGCCGTACTGCTCCGGGAACGGGAGCCCAAACAGTCCCATCTCGCCCATCTGGGCGATGACCGCATAGGGGAAGCTGTGCTCTTCATCGTGCTTCGCGGATACCGGCGCTACGACCTGGTCGGCGAACTCCCGGACGGTATCTACCAGGTCCTGGTATTCCTCGCTCAGTTCAAAGTTCATGATGGGGACTCTTCCTGTTCGGTGGGGACTGTTTCGGCGGCAGGATCTTCTGGCTCGCCGGACGGTAGGGGGTGGATGCGGGCAACGACCTGGTTGGCTGTTACCAGGTCACCGGGGCTGAGGGTGATGGCGACGGTGCCGGCGACGGTGGCGGTGAGCTGGTGTTCCATCTTCATTGCTTCGACGCTCGCGAGCACCTGCCCTTCCTCAACGGAATCGCCGTCGGCGACATTCACTGTGATCACGGTGCCGGGCATCGGCGAGCGCACTTCCGGGTCAGCTGCACCCTCGGTTCGAGCGATCGAAGCCAGCTGCGTCTGGAGGACCTCCTCGCGGCTCAGCATCCGGACGGGCTGGGACCAACCGGTATCCGTCAGCCAGAGTGTGGAGCCGTTCGGAGCGAATCGGGTGTCCAGCGTGACACCGTCGACGACGGCGCGGCCCGTCCCGCGGCCCTCCGCGGCTGGAAGCCAGTCAACCTGGTGGGGGTTGTCATCGATCGTGATCACGCTCCGCGCACCATCGCGAGTCATGAACACGGTCCGCGGCGAAGTGTTCCCGATCTGGAGCTGAACGGGCGTTGCCGCATGTACCCCGCCGATACGCCAACCGTCCCTTGAGTGCCACGGCGAGGCTGGGTCGGCACCCGTGGAAAGCCCGGCCAGGACGACGGCGGCCGCAGCGATCTCTGCGTCGCTCGCCGTCCGGAAGGCGAGAGTCGGAAGCTTCCGCTCGATCATGGTGGTGTCGAGCCTGCCGGCGCGGACGTCGTCGTCGTTGATGAGCAGGCGGAGGTACTCCACGTTGGTGCGCAGGCCGGCTACCCGCGTCTGCGCGAGCGCCTGGTCCAGCCGGTCCAGCGCCTCTGAGCGGGACGGCGCCCACGCAATGACCTTCGAGAGCATCGGGTCGTAGGTGGGAGAGATTTCCAGTCCCGGCAGCAGCGCGCTGTCAACACGGATACCCTCTCCGTGCGGCTCGGACAGGTCGACGACGGTTCCCGCCGAGGGCAGGAAGCCGGCCTCCGCGTCTTCCGCATACACGCGCGCTTCCACTGCGTGGCCGGTGAGGACGACGTCGCTTTGGGCCAGCGTCAGCTTCTCACCGGCGGCGATACGCACCTGCCACTCAACGAGGTCCACGCCTGTCACCATCTCGGTGACCGGATGCTCAACCTGGAGCCGGGTATTCATCTCCATGAAGAAGAACTCATCCGGCGCGTCGTCGGACACCAGGAACTCAACGGTCCCTGCCCCGACGTAGTCGACGCTGCGGGCCGCATTGCACGCGGCCTCACCGATCCGCGCGCGGGTCGCTTCGTCAAGGAGCGCCGAGGGAGCTTCCTCGATGACCTTCTGGTGCCGCCGCTGCAGGGAGCATTCCCGCTCCCCCAGGTGAATGACGTTGCCGTAGGAATCCGCGAGCACCTGCACCTCGATGTGCCGCGGTGTGCGGATGAGTCGCTCAAGGAACAGCGTGTCATCACCGAAAGCGGACGCGGCAACGCGCCGTGCCGTCTTGAGGCTCTCCGCGAGATCCTCAGCGCGTTCCACGGCGTGCATGCCTTTGCCGCCGCCGCCAGCCGAGGGCTTGATGAGCAGCGGGTAGCCCACCTCGCCGGCGGCTTCGATGAGGTCCTCATCGCTCAGCCCCGACTCCGCGATGCCGGGGACCACGGGCACATCGAATCCGCTGACATGGTTCTTGGACCGGATCTTGTCGCCCATGACATTGAGGGCATGCACCCGCGGGCCGATGAACACGATGCCGGCGTCCTCAAGCGCGCGGGCAAAGGCCTGGTTCTCGCTCAGGAACCCGTACCCGGGATGCACGGCCTCCGCGCCGGTCGCCCGGCAAGCCGCGATGATCGCGTCGCTGTTGAGGTAGCTCAAGGAAGCGGCAGCCGGGCCGATCCGCACTGCCTGGTCAGCCTCGAGCACGTGGCGGGCACCGGCGTCGGCATCGCTGTAGACGGCGACTGACCGGATACCGAGCGCGCGCAGCGTCCGGATGACCCGGCAGGCGATCTCACCGCGGTTGGCTACGAGAACGGCGGGGAAGAGGGCTCTGTTTTTCATCGAACTCACATCCTGAAGAGGCCGAAGGAGGTCTCCGGCAGCGGCGCGTTGGCGCAGACATCGAGGGCGAGACCCAGGACCCGGCGGGTATCGGCTGGATCGATGATCCCGTCGTCCCAGAGCCGCGCGGTGGAGTAGTAGGGACTCCCCTGTGCCTCATACTGCTCACGGATCGGAGCCTTGAACGCCTCCTCATCCTCGGCGCTCCACTCTTCACCGCGTGCCTCAAGCTGGTCCCGCTTCACCGTGCTCAGCACGGAAGACGCCTGGTTGCCGCCCATCACGGAGATGCGGCTGGCCGGCCACATCCAGAGAAAACGGGGCGAGTAGGCGCGCCCGCACATCGAATAGTTACCTGCACCGAAGGAACCGCCGACGACGACGGTCAGCTTGGGCACGCGGCACGTCGCCACCGCGGTGACCATCTTCGCGCCGTGCTTGGCGATGCCGCCGGCTTCATAGTCGAGGCCCACCATGAAACCCGAGAGGTTCTGCAGGAAGATCAACGGGATGCCGCGCTGGTCGCACAGTTCGATGAAGTGGGCGCCTTTGAGCGCCGATTCGCCGAAGAGCACGCCGTTGTTGGCAACGATGCCCACCCGGTGGCCGTGGAGTGTGGCGAAACCCGTGATGAGGGTAGTGCCGTAGTCCTTCTTGAACTCGTGGAACCGGCTGCCGTCCACGATGCGCGCGATGATCTCCCTTGCGTCATAGGACGCATTCACATCAACCGGCACGGCCCCGTACAGGCTCTCCAGATCCACGGCGGGTTCTTCTGGAGCGTTGGTACTCCAGGCCTGCTCCGGCACGGGCAGGGTCGAGACGATATCCCGAACGATCTCCAGGGCGTGCTGGTCGTTCTCCGCGAGATGGTCGACGACGCCGGACGTCTTTGCGTGCACGTCGCCGCCGCCGAGCTCTTCGGCCGTGACAATCTCACCAATGGCGGCCTTCACCAGCGGCGGGCCTCCAAGGAAGATGGTCCCCTGGTTCCGGACGATGACTGTCTCGTCGCTCATCGCAGGCACATAGGCGCCGCCCGCTGTGCACGAGCCCATCACCGCCGCGATCTGTGGAATCTTCCGGGCGGACATGGTGGCCTGGTTGTAGAAGATCCTGCCGAAGTGCTCCCGGTCGGGGAATACCTCATCCTGTCGGGGCAGAAACGCTCCGCCGGAGTCCACCAGGTACACGCAGGGCAGGTTGTTCTCCAGCGCGATTTCCTGGGCGCGAAGGTGCTTCTTGACCGTCATCGGGTAGTAGGTGCCGCCCTTGACGGTCGCGTCATTGGAAATGACGAGCACGTGACGGCCGTGCACCAGACCGACGCCCGCGATGACGCCCGCTCCGGGGCTCTCGTCGTTGTACATTCCATTGGCTGCCAGCGGCGCGATCTCCAGGAAAGGACTGCCCGGATCCAGCAGGTGGTCGATGCGGTCCCGTGGCAGCAGCTTCCCGCGGCTGACGTGGCGTTCGCGGGAGCGCTCGGGGCCGCCGAGGGCAGAGTCAGCGAGCCGGTCCCGCAGCTCGGCAGCGAGTGCGCGCTGGCCGGCATCGTTCTGCCGGAACGCTTCAGCGTTCGGGTCCAGTCGCGAGGCCAGGGTCTCCATTGACGTCCTTTCGGCCGGCGCGCGATGATTCAGGCTTCGCACGAAACGACCACTCAGTTAGCAGGGATTAACTCAAATTTAGGTTAGTAGCTATTAACCGAACTGTCCACCAGAATGGAAGAATCCCCTCCGCAGTAATCCTCCACTGAAGTATTCCTCCACTGATGAAAGACAGGCATGGACGCCCCAGCTCCCACCCGGATGACCGGCCGCAGCCTCGCCAAGGCTTCCCGGCGCGCGGCGCTGCTCGACGCGGCCGCGCAGCTTTTCGCCGAGCGCGGCTACAACGGAGTGTCCATCGAGGATCTGGGTGCAGCAGCCGGCGTCAGCGGACCGGCGGTTTACCGGCACTTCAGCGGAAAGCCCGCAGTCCTCGCGGCTCTCCTGGCCGGCGTGAGCCAGGACCTGCTGGAGGGCAGCCGTGCCGTTGTTGCTGAATCCCCCGGCCCGGACCAGGCGCTCCGGGGACTGATCGAGTTTCAGGTGGACTTTGCACTCCGTAATGCGAACGTCATCCGGGTCCAGGACAGGGACCTCAGCTCGCTGGCTGACGAGGACCAGGAAACCGTGCGTTCCCTGCAGCGCACCTATGTAGAGGTATGGGTGGATGCCCTTGCCGCTCTCGCCCGGGAAACGGACAGGACCCACCTGCGCCGCAAGGCCCATGCCGCCTTCGGGCTCATCAACTCCACCCCGCACTCCACCCACCGTCGCCGAAGCAGCAAGGACACCGCGGATCTGCGCCAGCTGCTTGAGGAGATGGCATGGGCAGCGCTCAGCGTGGAGGCGTGAGTGCACACACGGCACCACGCTCCGCGTCCTAGTACGCTGATGAATAGAGCACCTCGTGTGCACCCGAACTTCGCAAAACCATCCCGTTCCGCCTACCGGAAAGTCTCCAGTGATCACGCTACGCGCCGTTGAATCCACCGACCTGGACGAGTTCTTCTCACACCAGCTCGACCCCAGCGCCAACCACATGGCCGCCTTCAGTGCCAAGAACCCCTCGGACAGGGGAGTCTTCGACCTCCACTGGCAAAACATTCTCAATGACCCCACCGTGACGGTCCGCACCATCGTGGCTGACGACGCCGTGGTGGGAAGCATCCTCGCCTACCGCGACGCCGACATCCCCGAGATCAGTTACTGGATCGACAAGGCGCGCTGGGGCCAGGGAATTACGACGGCGGCAGTCGGCCTCTTCCTCGAAGAGTTCAGTGAGCGCCCGCTCCGGGCACGAGCGGTCGCGGACAACACCAACTCGATCCGCATCCTCGAGCGTTACGGCTTCACCCAGGTCGGCGAGACCCAGGGCTTCGCCAACGCTCGCGGCGCAGTGGTCAGGGAGCTCGTCCTCGAGCTTCGCTAACGACCCCAAAGACGGAAGGGTGGACAGGCGAGGCCCGTCAGACCATCGTGAGCACCATGCCCGGGTCGGACAGGATGGTGCCGATATCCGCGAGGAAGCGTGAGCCCTGTTCGCCGTCCACCAGGCGGTGGTCGAAGGACAGGCTGAGGGTCATAACCTGCCGCAGGGCAATCTCATCCTGGTACTCCCACGGCATCTTCCGCACCGACCCCATGGCAAGGATCGCGGCTTCCCCCGGGTTGAGGATCGGCGTCCCCGCATCGATGCCGAACACCCCGACATTGGTGATGGAAATCGTTCCGCCGGAGAGATCCGCGGGACTGGTCTTGCCTGCGCGGGCCGTTTCCGTCAGCCCCTTGAGCGCATCAGCCAACTCGCGGAGTCCCAGGGTGTGAGCATCCCTGATATTCGGGACCATCAGACCCCGCGGAGTCGCCGCTGCAATGCCCAGATTCACGTAGTGGTGCTGCACAATCTCCTGCGCGGCCTCATCCCACCGGGAATTGAGCGTGGGATTACGGTCCAGCGCAATGCACAGCGCCTTGGCCACCAGCACCAGCGGCGTGATGCGAACATCCGCGAACGCCCTGCTCGACTTCAACCGTGCCAGCAGGTCCATGGAGGCCGTGACGTCCACGGTCAGGAACTCGGTGACGTGCGGCGCGGTGAAGGCGCTGGCAACCATGGCCGCGGCGGTGTGCTTCCGCACGCCCTTGATCGGTGTGCGCGTCTCCCGCTCACCATTCATGGGCGACGCCGGCGCCCCGCCTGCCGCTGCTGGCTGCACTTCACGATTCAGTCCCTGCTGCCCGGATCCACCCTGCGCGGATTTCTGCTGTACAGCGAGCACGTCCTCGCGGGTGATAAGGCCCTGTGGGCCGCTGCCGTTCAGCGCAGTGAGGTCGACGCCGAGATCACGTGCAAGCTTGCGTACCGGCGGCGTTGACCGCGGACGCTCCAGCTGCGCCTCCGCCGGAACGGAAGGCTGCGATGCCTCGGGCACTGCAGGAGGAGCAACGGGTTCCTCGGCGCGGACAGGCGCAGCAGGCTCGACGGTTGCGGCAGGCTCTGCCGTCCCGCCGCTGCGCCGGGCCCGCCGCGCGGGCCGCCCCGTCTTCTCGACAGCCGCGCCGTACCCCACGAGGTTGGGCTCCCGCTTGGCCGGCGGCGCGTCGTCGTCGGCTTTGTCCGCTGAGGTGTCCGGAGAATCGCTGGAAGGTCCGCCGGAACCCGGCACGTCGAAGGACACGATCGGCGAGCCGACCTCCACCACCGTTCCGGGCTGCTCGTGCAGCTTCGCCACAACGCCGGCATACGGCGAGGGCAGTTCCACGACCGCTTTGGCGGTTTCTACGTCGGCGATGACCTGGTTCAACTCCACCGTGTCGCCGACTGCTACATGCCAGGCGACGATCTCCGATTCAGTCAGGCCTTCGCCGAGGTCAGGCAGTCGGAATTCCTTAATCACCGGTGACACTATCCTTCCAGTCCGCTGCGGGAGCTAAGGGAGTTGGACCGGCCCAGCGCACGGTCAACCCCATCGAGTATCCGGTCCAGATCCGGCAGATGATGGAACTCAAGCTTGGAGTAGGGATACGGGATGTCGAACCCCGTCACGCGGACCGGTGCGTGCTCCAAATGGTAGAAGCAGCGCTCGGTGATGCTGGCCGCGATCTCGGCGCCGAGGCCGCCCGACTGGGCAGCTTCATGCGTGATGACCAGGCGGCCGGTCTTCCGCACCGACTTCTCCACGGTGGCGAAATCAATCGGGGCAAGGGACCGCAGGTCAATCACCTCAACGGAGACGCCGTCGTCGGACGCTGCAATGGCGGCATCGCGCGCCGTCGGCACCAGCGGCCCGTAGGTGACCAACGTGACGTCGCTGCCCTCGGTGACCACGCGCGCATCACTCATGCTCGTGGCGTTCAGGTCCACGGCCTCGTCCACCTCACCCTTCACGTGGTAGCGGCGCTTCGGTTCGAAGTACAGGACAGGATCATCGCTGGCAATGGCCTGCTGGATCATCACAAAAGCATCCTGCGGGTTGGAGACGCTCACAACCCGCAGCCCGGACGTATGGGTGAAATACGCTTCCGGAGACTCCGAGTGGTGTTCCGGGGACCCGATACCGCCGCCGAACGGCACACGGATGGTCAGCGGCACCTTGACCGCACCCTGGGTCCGGTAGTGGAGCTTGGCAACCTGGCACACGATCTGGTCGAACGCCGGATAGATGAAGCCGTCGAACTGGATCTCGACGACGGGACGGTAGCCGCGGTACGCCAGGCCGACTGCCGTGCCCAGGATGCCGGACTCGGCGAGCGGCGTATCGAGGACGCGGTGGGACCCGAAGTCCTTCTGCAGACCGTCGGTGATGCGGAAGACGCCGCCCAGCTTCCCGATGTCCTCGCCCATGAGGACAACCTTCGGATCGTCTTCCATCGCCCTGCGAAGGCCTGCATTGATGGCACGGCCGAATGTCATGGTGGACATCAGCGGTTCGCCTCCTTGGAGAGGTTGGACGCAGCACTGTCAGCGTCAGCGGAATCAAAGTAGGTCAGATACTGCTCGTAGTGGTCCTGCTGGCGATCGAGCCACGAGTTCGGCTCGCTGTAGACGTGTTTGAAGACATCGAGGATCTGCGGCTCCGGCATGGAGATGCAGCCCTCGCGCAGCCGGGCAGCGACGTCGTCGGCTGTGGCCTTGACCGCGTCGCTTACCTCCGCAGACAGCAGGCCGCGTGCATCCAGGAGGGCTGCCAGGCGGGCGATCGGATCCTTGGCGGCCCAGTCCTCGAGCTCGTTTGCGTCACGGTAGCGGGTGGGGTCATCGGCAGTGGTGTGGGGGCCCATCCGGTAGGTCACTGCCTCGATGAAGGTGGGGCCGCCGCCGGTCCGGGCGCGATCGAGCGCCTCACGGGTAACGGCGAGGCACGCGAGCACATCGTTGCCGTCAACACGGACGGAGGGGATACCGAATCCGGGTGCGCGGTGCGCGATGGGCACGTGTGCCTGCAGCCGGACCGGTTCGGAGATGGCCCACTGGTTGTTCTGGCAGAAGAAGATGACGGGAGCCTGGTAGCTGGCGGCAAAGACCATGGCCTCGTTTACATCGCCCTGGCTCGTGGCGCCGTCTCCAAAATAGGTGACTGCAACGGAGTCCGCACCGTCCGCCAGAACGCCCATGGCGTATCCGGTGGCGTGCAGGGTCTGCGCTCCAATGATGACCTGCGGCGGAGCCATGTTGATGGCGTAAGGATCCCAGCCGGAAGAGGCGTTGCCCCGCCAGACCCGCAGGAGGTCAGTGAGGTCCACGCCGCGGCAGTAGGCAACGCCGTTCTCGCGGTAACTGGAGAAGACGAAGTCATCCTCGCGCAGGGCGCGGCCGGAGCCGATCTGCGCCGCTTCCTGCCCCAGCAACGGCGGCCAGAGCGCAAGCTCACCCTGACGCTGGAGAGCCGTTGCTTCGGCGTCGATCCGGCGAATGACGATCATGTCCTCGTACAGGGCCTGCAGACCGGCGTCGTCGACGTCGGAAACCCAGCGGTCATACGCGGCGTTGCTTCGGCGTTCGCCGTTGGGCGCGATGAGCTGGACCAGCTCATCCTGCGTGGCGTCCGCATCGTTGTTCAGAGGCACGTTCACTCATCCTTCTCTTACCGGCTTCGGCGTTTTGTACACCGGCCAACCGCAGCCTCCGGCACCGGGCCGTGGGTGTTCGGCGGGCCGAGGGCACCGTTGCCCGAGGTTTAGTGTGACGATACTCACGCAAGCCACTGAGCACAACCGAACACGGAATTCCTGAGCATTGTGCTCGATTTGCCGCCCCCGGCTCGTGCTACCGTTGCGCACTATGCAGCCCCTTGATGCCACCGACACGCGGCTCCTTCTCGCGCTGGCGCGGGACTCCCGGCGGACCGTCGTCGCCCTCGCCCAGAAGCTGGGGCTCTCGCGTAACACCGTCCAGGCCCGGATGACCCGGCTGGAGAAGAATGCGACGTTCCTGTCCTTCGAACGGCGCATCAATCCGGCTGCCCTCGGCTACCCGCTCACCGCGTTCATCAATGTCCATGTGGACCAGCGGAAACTCGGCTCCATCACCGGCCAACTGGCCGGTATCCCCGAAGTACTCGAGGCCCATGGGCTGACGGGACAGGCGGACATTCTGGTCCGCGTGGTGTCAGTGGATGCCGAAGACCTCTTCCGGATCAACGGGAAGATCCTGGCCTGCGACGGAGTGGAACGCTGTGACACCTCCCTCGCCATGCACGAGTTGATCCCCTACCGCATGGAGCCCCTGCTGGAGCGCGGTTCCGGGGAGTAGCCGCTGCTGTTCCTTCCAGAAAACATCGGAACCATCCAAAGCAGGAACGGATCCGAATGGTGTGCAGAGCTCCACCAGGGAGCGCACATCACACGAAAGGCAACACCCATGGGAACCTCCCCCAACCGGCTACTCGCAACCGTCTTCGGAGCCGTCTACCTGCTCGTCGGAATCCTCGGCTTCTTCGTCACCGCCGGAGTCGGCTTCTTCGCGACCGAGGGCAACACGCTCATCATTTTTGAAGTCAACCCGCTCCACAACATCATTCACCTGGCCATCGGCGCAGCACTGCTGCTTGGCGGCCTCAACTCGGTGAGCGCCGCCAAGGGCGTCAACACCACTGTGGGTGCGGTCTACCTCCTGGTGGGCATCCTCGGGCTCTTCCTGGTCGGCAGCTCGCTGAACATCATCGCCCTCAACGGTGCCGACAACGTTCTGCACCTCGCGAGCGCCGTCCTCCTGCTGGGCGTAGGCCTGTCACAGGACAAGAACGTGCGCACCTCCAGCACCCACGCGCGCACCGCGTAGTCCGGACGTCGTTTCCATGAACAGTGCTGCGGTTGAAGAGCGGGTCATGCCTGCTCTTCAATCCCGCGCCGGCGCGGAGCAGGGCACCACGGGTGAACTGCTCCGCCTGCTGGCCGGATTCACTGCCCTCGGTTCCGGCCTGACGTTCTTCGCCCTCGCGGCCGACGCCCTGCTGGCATCCGGCGGCATTCTGAACGTTGTGCTCGGAGTGCTCACCGGGCTGTGGGCGGCTGCACTGACCTTGTGGGGAATCCTTGCGCTGCGTGGTTTGTCCGGCCGGAGCCGCGGTTCTGCATTGCTGGCAGCAGCGGTGCCTGCCGTTCTTCCCGGTGCCGCCGCCGTCGTGCTGGGGGTTCTTGCGTGGGGAGCGCTGCTGGCGCCGGCCGGGAGCAGGAGTTTCAACCTCACGCTTGCCTCCGCGCTGGTGCTCGTTCTCCTGCAGCTCGGTTGCCATGGCGCCCTGCGCAGGCGGGCGGGCCGTTCAGAGGCCGGCACACGCCTCTCCCCCGGCAGGCTCCTCACCGGACTTTTCCTCTCTGCCGTGCTGGTCGCCGGAATTACGACGCCGGGACTCGCCGCATCGACGGCCGGTGACAATGCAGTGCCGCACGGGGAGCACGGCGTGGCCCCCTTACCGGCGGAGCATCCCGATCACTGAATGGGTGCGACACTGAACGTACGAGGTTCTCGAACACGACAGAAGGGGCCGGAATCAACTTGATTCCGGCCCCTTCTGTCTGTAGTTGGGACTAGTGGTTGGTCGCCTTCTCCGCGCCTACACCCGTGAGCGAGCGGACCTCCATCTCCGCCTGCTTCTGCGCATCCTCCGTCCGCCTGGCCAGCACTGTACCGAGCCAGCCGAGGAAGAACGCCAGCGGAATCGAGACGATCCCGGGGTTACTGAGCGGGAACCAGGAGAAATCAGCCGTCTGGATCATCGACTTCTCCCCACCGGAGACCACCGGCGAGAACGCGATCAGGATGATCGCGGTCAGCAGGCCGCCGTACATGCTCCACAGCGCGCCCTGGGTGTTGAACTTCTTCCAGAACAGCGAGTAGATGATGGTCGGCAGGTTGGCGCTCGCTGCCACAGCGAAGGCCAGCGCAACGAGGAACGCAACATTCTGCCCCTGCGCGCCGATGCCGCCGACAATCGACAGCACACCGATGACGACGACGGTGCGGCGCGCTACCTTCACCTCACCATCCGGGTCCACCTTGCCGCGGCGCACAACGTTCGCGTAGATGTCATGGGCGAAGGAAGCAGCGGCCGTGATGGTCAGTCCCGCAACCACCGCGAGGATGGTGGCGAACGCCACCGCGGAGATGATTCCCAGCAGGAACGGGCCGCCGAGTTCGAACGCCAGAAGCGGTGCGGCAGAGTTGACGCCGCCGGGTGCATTGTTGATGCGGTCGGCGCCGATGAGGGCTCCAGCGCCGTAGCCGAGAATCAGGGTGAACAGGTAGAACGCTCCGATGAGCCAGATGGCCCACACCACCGAGCGGCGCGCTTCCTTGGCCGTGGGCACGGTGTAGAAGCGCATGAGGACGTGCGGCAGGGCAGCGGTTCCCAGGACGAGCGCCAGGGCCAGGGACACGAAGTCCAGGCGGGTGGTGCCGGACGCGCCGTACTGCAGTCCCGGGCCGGTGATGTCAGGGTTTCCGGACGTCTCGATCGCGGCGCCGAGCAGCGTCGAAAGGTTGAAGTCGTGGAGGGCGAGCACCCAGATGGTCATCACGAAGGCGCCGGCGATGAGCAGGCAGGCCTTGATGATCTGGACCCAGGTGGTGCCCTTCATGCCGCCGATCAATACGTACAGGATCATGAGCGCGCCGACAACAGTGATGACGAGGGACTGCCCCAGCCGGTCGTCGATGCCCAGGAGCAGGGACACCAGGGCACCCGCTCCGGCCATCTGGGCCAGGAGGTAGAAGAAGCAGACAGCGAGTGTGGTGATGGCCGCTGCGATGCGCACCGGCCGCTGCTGCAGCCGGAAGGACAGAACGTCCGCCATGGTGAACTTGCCGGTGTTGCGGAGCAGTTCCGCCACGAGAAGGAGCGCAACGAGCCAGGCGACCAGGAAGCCGATCGAGTACAGGAAGCCGTCATACCCGTTGATCGCGATAGCCCCGACGATACCGAGGAAGGACGCGGCGGACAGGTAGTCGCCGGCTATCGCCGTACCGTTCTGCGGGCCGGTGAAGGAGCGTCCGGCAGCATAGTAGTCCGCGGCCGTCTTGTTGTTGCGGCTGGCGCGCAGCACGATCACCAGGGTGATTGCCACGAAAATGCCGAAAATGGTGATGTTCAGCCAGGGCTCGCCGACCTGCGTCGTCTCAACGGTCTGCAGCGGCAGGTACTGCCTCATTTGGTTCCTCCCTCTGGGGCGTTGAATACCTCAGGTGCGGCGTCTTCGAGATCGTTGCGCAGTTCCTCGGCGATGGGGTCGAGTCTCCTGTTGGCGTAGCTGACGTACCACATGGTGATGCCGAAGGTGCTGACGAACTGCAGCAACCCGAGGATCAGGCCGATGTTGATGTTCCCCCAGACGGGTGTGGACATGAACTCGTGCGCGTAATCGGCAAGCAGCACGTACAGGAAGTACCACAGCAGGAATGCTGCTGCCATGGGAAAGACGAAGCTGCGGTGGCGCTTCCTCAGTTCCTGGAACTCCGGCCGCTGCTGGACTTCCGTGAAGTCCACGGACGCCGACGGCGGTGCGCCGGGTGTGGATGGGTCGTGACCCATTGATACCTCCTCGTTAGGTGCTCCCACGCAGGCTCGGTACCGCACTGGACGGCAGGGAACGAGGGAGTGTGACTCCCATCACTGTTGGCCACAAGGCGTGCGGATGCCAGCACCCTGCGGGGGCACATCGCCCAACGGGCATCGGCCTGCGATAAACGGCGCCCTACTGCGCCGAGCGGTTCAGGAACACTGCGCCGGGCGGTTCAGGTCCTGGCCGGGTTCGCGGCTACTGTTGATCCATGCTGAGCCCCGCCGTCGACGCCGCGCTGGTCGGCGCCGTCGTCATCATCACCCTTGCGGTGGTGGCGGTCCTGGGATTCAGGTTCTCCCGTTCTTACCGCGACCTCGGTTCCGACGCCGACCGCGCCACCTACGCGACGCTGCACACCGTAGCCCTGGCCTCTGAACACCTGCGTACCGGCCTGACGCCCGGCGGCGCATCGAAAGCTGCACGGCACCTGCGCGGCCTGCTGCGCAGCCAGGCCCTGCTGGTGACGGACCTGAACGGCGTCCTGGCCTGGGATGGCACCTCAGCCGAGCCGGCTGAGGTGATGACCGTTGCACAGGAGGTCCTCGCCAGTGGGCGGACGCAGATCTTCAAGAGGTTCCGGCTGGAGCCGGTGACCGGAGGAGAGGAAGACCTTGCCGAGGCCGTTCTGGCACCGATCCGGGTCAATGGCCGCGTGGTCGGAACGGTGGGAGCCTTCGCACCCGCTGTCAGCGCAGGGCTGGTCCGTGCAACAAACGAGGTCGGAGCCTGGGTGGCCACCCAGGTGGAGCTGGCCGAGCTGGACTCCTCGCGCACCCAGCTCATGGAAGCCGAAGTCCGCGCGCTGCGGGCACAGATCAGCCCGCACTTCATCTACAACTCGCTGAACGCCATCGCCTCCTTCATCAACACGGACCCGGAGCGGGCGCGGGAGCTCGTGGTCGAGTTCGCCGACTTCACCCGCTACTCGTTCCGCCGCCACGGCGACTTCACCACCGTGGCGGAGGAGCTCCGGTCCATCGACCGCTACCTATTGCTGGAGCGGGCACGTTTCGGTGACCGGCTCAGGGTCAGCCTCCAGATCGGGCCGGAGGTGCTCAGCACCGTCATCCCCTTCCTCAGCCTGCAGCCGCTGGTGGAGAACGCCGTCCGCCACGGCCTCGACTCGAAGGACGGGACAGGCAACATCACCATCACAGCGCACGACGCCGGCGCCTACGCGGTGGTCACGGTCGAGGACGACGGTGTGGGGATGGATCCCGATCGCCTGCGCGCCGTGCTTGCCGGGCACGTGGACGGGGTCCACGTGGGGCTGCGGAACGTCGATTCGAGGCTGCGGCAGGTGTACGGCGACGCCCATGGGCTCATCATCGACACCGCACCGGGCGCCGGAACCCTGATCACGTTGCGGGTTCCTAAATCCCAGCCTGCTCACCAGACCTGAGCAATGCCCTGCGCCCGGTTGCGGACGCGGGGGCCGGATCGACCGCGTAATCTGGGAGCATGGTCAACGCGGTCATCGTGGACGATGAACTCCCGGCACTCGCCGAACTCGGCTTCCTGCTCGCCAAGGACGCCCGCATCGACGCTATCCATCAGGCATCCAGCGGTGCCGAGGCTCTTCGAATCCTGCAAAGCCACCCGATAGATGCACTCTTCCTCGACATCCACATGCCATCCCTCTCCGGCCTGGACATCGCACGGGTTATTTCGCGCTTCAGCCGGCCTCCCGCCGTCGTCTTCGTCACGGCGGACGAGGACCGGGCGCTGGAGGCGTTTGAACTGCGCGCGGTGGACTACCTGCTCAAGCCGGTCCGCACCGAAAGGCTCACCGAGTCCGTCCGGCGGATCTGCGAGCTGATGGAGGACGGCGCCGCCGCACCGGACGTCATCACGGTGGATCAGGGCGGCATCAGCAGGATGATCCGGCGCGACGAGATCCGCTATGTACAGGCCCAGGGCGACTACGCCCGGCTGCACACGGCGGAGGCGAGCTACCTCATCCGCATTCCGCTCAATGACCTTGAACGGCAGTGGGCGGACGCCGGTTTCCTGCGCACGCACCGCTCCTACCTCGTGGCCATGGACCAGGTGACCCAGGTCAAGCTCGGGGCGGGCAAGGCCAGCGTGCTCGTAGGCGACGCGGAACTACCCGTCAGCCGGCGGCACCTGTCCCAGATCCGCGGCAAGCTTGAAGCCACCCGCCTGAGGCCGGGACAGTAACCGCGTGCCAGAGCCCGAAGAGCGCCCGCTCCGGGTGAGGGTCACCGCGCCGCACTCTGCTGCCGGGCCCGCCGGAACCTATCCCGTCTCGCGGGAGATGGCTGAACAGTCCGACGTCGGCGAGCTGTTTGTGCGCTCCCTCATTCGATCCCAGCTGCGCCTCGCCGTGGTGGTCGCCGCCGGCTTCCTCGTCATCCTGGTGGGCATCCCCATCCTGTTCAGCATCTTTCCGGCCGTCACTACGTGGACCATCGCGACAGTCCCCGCCCCCTGGCTCCTGCTCGGTCTGGGCATCTACCCGCTGGTTATCGGGTGTGCCGTCCTCTATGTGCGGAGCGCCGGGCGCATTGAGCAGCGCTTCCGGGACCTGGTGGACGACCGGTGACCTTCCCTGAGCTGAATCCAGTGGTCGGCTACGTGTCGCTGGTGATCGTGGCGGTCTCCACCGTCCTGATCGGTATCTACGGACTTCGGATCTCCCGGACCACCGGTGACTTCTACGTGGCCTCGCGCACGGTCCGCCCCTGGTGGAACGCCTCGGCGATCGGCGGCGAATACCTCTCGGCGGCCAGCTTCCTCGGTGTCGCCGGCCTGATCCTGCTCTCGGGCGTGGACGCTCTGTGGTTCCCCATCGGCTATACGGCCGGCTACCTCATGCTCCTATTGTTCGTGGCCGCTCCCCTGCGGCGCTCCGGTGCGTACACCATCCCTGACTTCGCCGAAGCCCGCCTTGAGTCCCGGAATGTCCGCCGGGTGACGAGCCTCCTCGTCATCGCGGTCGGCTGGCTCTACATCGTGCCGCAGCTGCACGGCGCCGCCCTCACCGTGCGGATCACCACGGGACTGCCGTCGTGGGTGGGCTCGGTCGCCGTCGTCGTGGTTGTCTGCCTGAGTGTGGTCACCGGCGGGATGCGCTCCATCACGTTTGTCCAGGCCTTCCAGTACTGGCTGAAGCTGACTGCGCTGGCCGTCCCTATTGTCTTCATCCTGGTTCACCTGACCGGCTCCGGTGAATCGATCACCAACGACGGTGCCGTCTTTGCACCGGAACTGAACACCACCGCCGATGCAACCCTGTACCAGAACATCTCCCTGGTCATCGCCCTGCTGTTCGGCACCCTCGGACTGCCCCATGTGCTGGTGCGCTTCTACACGAACCCGGACGGCGCCTCCGCGCGCCGGACAACCCTCCTGGTGCTCGGGCTGCTCTCAGTGTTCTACCTGTTTCCCACGCTGTACGGACTGCTGGGCAGGATCCACACCCCGGACCTGGCTGTCCGGGGAGCGGCCGATGCCACCGTCCTGCTGCTCCCGAGCCGCATTTTCGACGGCGTCGGCGGAGACATCCTCTCGGCCTTCGTCACGGCCGGAGCGTTCGCGGCGTTCCTGTCCACCACCAGCGGTCTCGTGGTCTCGCTGGCCGGCGTGGTGAGCCAGGACTTCTTCCGGGCCAGCGTGTCCGGGTTCCGGTGGGCGGCGATTGTCTCGGCGCTCATACCGCTGGGGTTTGCCCTGTTGACGGACACCCTTGCCCTGGCCGGCAGCGTGAGCATGGTCTTTGCCTTCACGGCTTCCACCATCTGCCCGCTGCTGGTGCTCGGCATCTGGTGGCGGGGGCTCACGGACGCGGGAGCAATAGCGGGCATGGTCTCAGGCGCCGTTCTGTGCGGCGGATCGATCCTGGTGGCTGCCGGCCTGGGGATAGACCAGGCGCCGCAGTGGCTTCAGTGGCCCGCGCTCTGGACGGTGCCTGCCGCGTTCACGGTCACCATCTCGGTGTCGCGGCTGACAGCCGGCCGGCGGCCGTTGAACACATCACGAGTCCTCGCGCGGCTGCATACGCCTGAGGCTTTGTGAAGGTGTGGGCAGGTCCCGCAGCTAGTCGATAGCCGCCATGAGTTCAACCACGCGGTCGAGGAATGCGTCCACCTGGGTCTCCTCGTAGCCGTCCTGGCCGAGAGCTTCACGGAATACCGCCCTGCGGACCACGTCTACGCTGAGCGGCATGTCTTTCTCGAAGTACCCGAGCAGCTCGTTGCAGAGGGCATCCACGTCATCGATGTCGTAGCTGGTTGTGCCCTTCCGGGAGGGACGCCGGAACCGCTCCCCCGGCGGCCGGTGCAGCCTGCTCCGAAGGACGGCGGACGTGCGCCCGATCCGCATGAGCCAGGCCTGTTCGCCGTTCGACGCGATCAGGGTGTCCCGCTCCCGCTGCGCGAAGACGTCTTCAAGCCGGTCGAGGGCGGCATCGACCGCCCGCGGCTCATACCCGCCCCGGGCAGGATCGAAGGCTGTGGTGCGCACCTCGGAACTGGTCACGGGTTCTCCGTCTGTGCCGTCGGAGTTGTAGAAGGTGCGTGCACGGGTCAGGAACCTGTCGACCTGCTTTGCCTTATAGCCGAATTCGCGGCGGCCGACACGGGCGAACGGCGAACTGCCGTTGCGTGCTCCATCCATAGTTGTGCGTTTCTCTTTCATCATCGAAACTTCTCCACCGCGTCGCGCCTCGCAACGCGCCGTCGTCAGGTTCTATAGGGTCCCGGGTACCAATGTAACGGACAGCAGGAACGCCACCGGCGAAGCAAAAACAATCGAGTCGAGCCGGTCCATCACACCACCGTGTCCGGGGAGGATGCTACTCATGTCCTTGACTCCGAGCTCGCGCTTGATCATCGACTCGGCGAGGTCTCCGGCGGTAGCTGCGGCAACCACTGCAACCGCGAGGCAGATACCGACCCACCAGGGCCTGTCCAGCAGGAAAACCACCGCGAGGACGCCGACCACCATTGCTCCGCCGATGGACCCGCCGAAGCCTTCCCAGGATTTCTTCGGGCTGATCCGGGGTGCCATTGCATGCTTGCCGAAGAAAGCGCCGACCAGGTAGCCGAAGGTGTCATTGGCAACCACGAGCAGCAGCAGCGTTGCCACCTTGATCGGACCCGAGGGCTCCTGCAGCAGCAGCATCGCGAAACTGAGGAGGAACGGCACCCAGAGGAGGACGAACGTTCCTGCCATGATGCTTCGCGCGGCGTCGGGTGCAGGGTCCAGGCAGCGCCACAGCGCCACCGCGGTCACTGAGACCACCGTCGCAAACGCCAGCGCTTCAGGACCACCGAGGTAAGCGGCGAATGGCAGCGCCACGCCGGCAGCCAATACCGGTACGGTGGGGACCTTGATCTGGCGGACCTCCAGCGCCCTGCCGACTTCCCAGACGCCGACGACGCCGATCATCGTGGTGAGTGCCACGAAGGCCAGGGGCAGGAACAGCATTCCCACCAACAGCGAAACCAGAAGCGCCAGGCCGACCCCGATAGCCGCAGGGAGGTTCCGCCCCGCACGTGAGGGCTCGCCGGACTTGGCACGCGGCGGGCGGCGCTTGAACATGCCTCCGGTCTGGGGTGCACCCTCGCGCAGTGCACGTCTGCCGGGCACCACACCGGGGGCCGGCGGACCGGCCGGCGCCTGTGGTGCAGCATCAGCGGGTGCGGCATCAGCGTCAGGCGTGCGGCCAGCCTCTCTGGAAGGCTGGGAGTCGCTCATCAGACTTCGAGCAGCTCGGTTTCCTTGCGCTTGAGCATGTCGTCGATCGTGTCGGTGTGGGACTTCGTCCGTGCGTCGAGGTCCTTCTCGGCGCGGGCGCCGTCGTCCTCGCCGGCGTCGCCGTCCTTCACGGCCTTGTCGATGCCGTCCTTGGCTTTGCGGCGGATGTTCCGGATCTGGATCTTGGCGTCTTCCGCTTTGCCGCGCACCAGCTTGACGTATTCTTTGCGCCGTTCCTCGGTCAGTTCGGGAAGGACCACGCGGATGACGTTGCCGTCATTGGACGGGTTGGCGCCAAGGTCCGAGTCACGCAGGGCCTTCTCGATCTCGGAGAGAGCGGAGCGGTCGAACGGCGTGATGAGCAGCGTGCGCGCTTCCGGATTCTGAAAGGACGCCAACTGCTGCAGCGGTGTCGGCGAGCCGTAGTAGTTCACGATGACCTTCGAAAACAGGGACGGGTTGGCACGGCCGGTGCGTATGGTCGCGAAGTCTTCTTTCGCGGCCTCGACTGCCTTGTCCATGCGGTCGGTTGCCTCTGACATGGTCTCTTCGATCACGATTGCTCCTTTGGTTCGAAATCCGCTGCTTCTAAGCGTCCGATTCAGTTGATAATCCTAGTTCACAGCCGGGCTCCTGCTGGGACTTCTCCGACCGCTGCGCGGCGCTCAGGCTGTGACGACCGTGCCTATCCGCTCACCCATGATCGCGCTGGTGACGTTGCCCTCGCCCTCCATGCCGAAGACCACCATGGAAAGGTTGTTGTCCTTGCACATGGTCATGGCCGTCTGGTCCATCACGCGGATGTCCTGCCGCAGCGCGTCATCATAAGACAGGGCATCAAGCTTCTGCGCGCTCGGGTCCTTGCGCGGGTCAGCTGTGTAGACACCGTCCACGCCGCTCTTGGCCATCAGGACGACGTCGGCTCGGACTTCCAGCGCACGCTGGGCGGCCACTGTATCGGTGGAGAAATAGGGCAGGCCCGCGCCTGCGCCGAAGATGACGACCCTGCTCTTCTCCAGGTGGCGGATCGCCCGGCGGGGAATGTAGGCCTCAGCGACCTGGCCCATGGTTATTGCACTCTGCACCCGGGTTTCAACGCCGGCCTGCTCCAGGAAATCCTGCAGCGCAAGGCAGTTCATGACGGTTCCGAGCATGCCCATGTAGTCTGCACGCGAGCGGTCCATCCCGCTCTGCGAGAGCTCGGCACCACGGAAGAAGTTGCCTCCGCCCACCACAATGGCGACTTCTACTTCGCCGATTGTCGCGGCAATCTGCTTGGCTATACCGCGCACCATGTCAGGGTCCACACCGAGCTTGCCGCCGCCGAAGACCTCTCCGGAGAGCTTCAACAGCACGCGCCGCCTCGGTGATCCGCTGTGACCGGCCTTGTCGTATTTCTCCATGATGCCTCCCGGGCAGTCGTACGTGCGTGTCAGGGTGTGAGTTCCATGTGGGTGTCAGCGCGTCAGCAGTGGAACTGATGTCCGGCTTGGTAAGTCTTACAGGTTTCCGGCGCCTCTACTCACCGGACATGACGGAGGGGCGGCCACCGTGGCGACCGCCCCTCCATCATCTCAAACTAAAACCGGCCCGGAAGGGTCAGGCACCCACCCGGAAACGAGCGAACTTCTTCGGCTCCACTCCGGCTTCCTTCAGTACCTGTGCCACTGACTTCTTGGCATCCTTGGCGAACGCCTGGTCAACCAGCACGCCCTCCTTGAAGAAGCCGGTCAGGCGACCTTCGACGATCTTGGTGAGGGCGGCCTCGGGCTTGCCTTCGGCACGTGCGGTCTCATCCGCGATACGACGTTCGGTCTCGACCAGCTCTGCCGGTACGTCCTCACGGGTGAGGTACGTCGGCGAGTAGGCGGCAATGTGGACGGCGACGTCATGCGCAGCCTCAGCCGCGCCGTCTCCGCTGCCTTCAACGGCGAAGAGCACGCCCACCTGTGCAGGGAGGTCCTTGGACGTCTTGTGCAGGTAGGCATCGACGATGGCGCCCTCGACGCGTGCAACGCGACGGATGTCGACCTTCTCACCGAGCAGCGCGCCGGCTTCAATGACATGCTCGGATACGGGCTTGCCGTCAAGCGTATGGGCAAGCAGCGACTCAACGTCGGACGCGCCGGATTCGAAGGCCGCAGCGAGCACCTTGTCGGCGAACCCGATGAAGGGGCCGGCCTTGGCGACGAAGTCGGTTTCGCAGTTGACCTCGACCATGACGCCGACGTTGCCTTCGACTCTTGCGGCCACCAGGCCTTCAGCTGTCGAACGGCCTTCGCGCTTGGTGGCGCCCTTCAGGCCCTTGATGCGGATGAGCTCCATGGCCTTGTCGGCATCGCCGTTGGCCTCGTCGAGAGCCTTCTTCACGTCCATCATTCCGGCGCCGGTCCGCTCGCGGAGAGCCTTGATGTCAGCGGCAGTGTAGTTTGCCATTTGAACTCCTCAGATGTGGTTTTCTCGTCAAGTTTTGAGTGAAAGTTCTCCGGATCCTTCTCCGGCACAAGCGAAAGGGTGCGGGCTTTGACGTCCCGCACCCTGTCGATGAAACTACTTGCTTTCGCCGTTCGCGGCTTCCTCAGCAGGAACGTCGGCTGCGGGGGCTTCCTCAGCGGGAGCTTCTGCTACGGGAGCCTCAGCTACGGGCGCTTCCTCAGCGGGAGCCTCAGCTGCTGCCGGTGCTTCCTCAGCCGGTGCTTCTGCGGCGGGGGCACTCTCTGCAGGTGCGGCGCTACCCTCAAGCAGCTCACGCTCCCACTCGGCGAGCGGCTCTTCTGCTGCGGCAGTGTCATTGCCGGAGGCCCTGTTGTTGCGGGCGATGAGACCCTCGGCAACGGCGTCCGCGACGACGCGGGTCAGCAGGTTGACTGCGCGGATGGCGTCGTCGTTACCCGGAATCGGGAAGTCGACTTCATCAGGATCGCAGTTGGTGTCGAGGATGGCGACAACCGGGATGTTGAGCTTCTTCGCCTCGTCGATTGCGAGGTGTTCCTTCTTGGTGTCGACAACCCACACGATGGACGGAGCCTTCGTGAGGTTGCGGATGCCGCCCAGGTTGGTTTCAAGCTTGGTCAGCTCGCGGCGCAGCAGGAGAAGTTCCTTCTTGGTGTGGCCGGAACCGGCGACATCCTCGAAGTTGATCTCCTCGAGTTCCTTCATGCGCTGGATGCGCTTGGATACCGTCTGGAAGTTGGTGAGCATGCCGCCGAGCCAACGCTGGTTGACGTACGGCTGACCAACACGGGTTGCCTGCTCGGCAATTGCTTCCTGTGCCTGCTTCTTGGTTCCGACGAACAGTACGGTGCCGCCGTGGGCGACGGTGGCCTTGATGAACTCGTAGGCGCGGTCGATGTAGGACAGCGACTGCTGGAGGTCAATGATGTAGATTCCGTTGCGCTCCGTGAAGATAAAGCGCTTCATCTTCGGGTTCCAGCGACGGGTCTGGTGGCCGAAGTGGACGCCGCTGTCGAGCAGCTGGCGCATGGTAACGACTGGCATGCCGTTCCTTTCGTTGGGCAGCACAGGCGTTGCTGTGTTCTGCCGGTTTTGACGGTTGATATCCCGCGGACGATGCGGGGTCCTGGTGCCCGTCAGCTGTGTGGCTCACTTCTCCAACCGGATTTCTCCGGACCGCTGGAGCAGTGTTCCCAGGCATACGCTCACCGATGAAATCTGACAGTGAGCTGGCCTGCGAATCAGGGACACGCGTAGTCAGTTCCCGACACCCAACGAACCACAACAGCTTTTATGGCACGACGGGATACGGAGAACTGCTTCGTCAAGTGTACTACAGCTGCCGGTTGCCAGGGACTGACCTGGACCGGCGTTCCTTCACCAGCGCGCTACTTCACCTGCACAGCGCATCGGTTTCGCTGAACCTGTCCACATAAGGATCACGACGCCGGGTCTGCACTGCCTACCAGTTCACAGTGGGTGGGTGGCTACCTTCGCGAATCCGCTCCGGTCCCTGACGGGCATCGCCGTCACCATCGGGCTGCTGCTCTCCCCCGGGACGGCACCTGGTCTCTCAAACCCGGAAACTCCCTGGGACTGGCCGCTCAGCGGGGCGCCTTCAGTACTACGGCACTTCGACCGGCCGCCGGAACCCTGGATGGCGGGGCACCGCGGCGTTGACCTCAGTGCGTCTGACGGTGCAGTGCTCAGCCCGGCGGAGGGCATGGTGGTGTTCGTCGGCACCGTGGTGGACCGGCCGGTGCTGACCATCGACCATGGCGGAGGGCTACTGTCCAGCTTCGAACCGGTCACAGCCTCGGTTGCGGAGGGAGATAGGGTAACGGCAGGGCAGGAGGTAGGCCGTATCAGCTCTGAACCCCACTGCCCTTCCCTGTGCGTGCACTGGGGTGTGCGGGAGGGCGGGGAGTACGTCAATCCGCTTCCGTTCGTCTCGGACCGGCGGCCGTCCGTCCTGTTGCCGCTGGCCGATCCTTAGGGTGATGAGGTGGCTTAGACGAACGCAGCGATTCCCGTGATCGCCCGACCGGTGACCAGCGAGTTGATCTCGTACGTGCCCTCATAGGAATAGACGGCTTCGGCATCGGCAAAGATTTTGGCCATCTCGTAGTCGGTGACTATGCCGTTTCCGCCGAAAATGCTGCGGCCCAGGGCGACCGTTTCCCGCATTCGGGCAGTAGTGAACGCCTTGGCGAGGGCGGACTGCTCATCCCGCGCGCCGCCGTCGTCGGCCAATTGCGCAAGGCGCACCATCATGCCCAGGGAACTGACGGTATTTCCCAGCATCTCGACCAGCTGCTGCTGAATGAGCTGGAAGGATGCCAGCGGGCGGCCAAACTGCTGGCGTTCCACGGCATACCGCCGGGCAACATCGAAGGCTGCCAGCTGTTGCCCTACAGCCTGCCATGCCACCGACAAGCGCGTGATGCGCAGGACCTTGTTGGTGTCCTTGAAACTGTTGGCACCGGCGAGCCGGTAGTCGTCGCTGATCTGGAGGCCGTCGAGCACAATGTCGGCGTTCTCGACGGTGCGCAGGGCGGTCTTGTTTTCGATCTTGGTGGCCTTGTAACCGGGCAGCGAGGTGTCAACCATGAACCCCTTGACCTGGTTGTCCGCGACATCGCGGGCAAAGATGACCACCCAGTCGGAGAAGGTCGCGTTCCCGATCCAGCGTTTTGCGCCGTTGAGGACCCATCCGTCGCCGTTGCGCTCAGCGGTTGTACGCGTGCCGCCGGCGACATCGGAACCGCCGAGCGGCTCCGTGAGGCCGAAGGCCCCGATCTTCTTCATGGCATAGATGTCGGGAAGCCATTCCGCCTGCTGGTCCGGCGAGGCGAGCGTCTCGATGGAGCCGGTGAACAGGCCGTCGTGGACACCCATGAACGTTGCAATGGAGGTGTCGGCCCTGGTGAATTCAGCATGCAGCAGGCCAGCGAAGAGATTGGAGTACCCCAACCGTTTCACCGGAGACACAATGTCCAGCTCAGCGATCCGCGGGATCAGTTCGGTGGGAAAAGCTCCGACGTTCCACCAGTGCGCTGCGTGCGGCCGGATTTCCGCGGCCAACCATTCCCTGACTTCAAGGAGCCGGGTACGCTCTTTCGGGTCGAGCAGCTGCTCGAAGAAGTAGAAGTCGCCGTCGGCGTACGGCAGGTTATCAGCGTCGATTGCGGGTGCACCCATGAAACGTTCCTCACCATCAGTTCCACCGGCGTTTACCTGCGCCGGCGCTGTCCACACCCTTGCGGCGCGGATCACCTCGGCCTATGTTACCCGCGAGTAACTTCTCGTGCCACCCAGGCAGCAGATGCAAAAACCCCGGCCCTTCCGGACCGGGGTTCTTTGCATGTGTAGGGCTGCTGGGGCTTGAACCCAGGACAAACGGATTATGAGTCCGCTGCTCTAACCAGCTGAGCTACAGCCCCGCAACGCCGACGACGCGTCGGCGCAGTCCATTGTAGCCACGACGGTGGCGGTGTATCTGGCAGCTAGACAGTTTCGGTGTCGTGAAACCTGCCGAAATAAAGATCCTCGAACGTGGACAGCGTCGCTTCGATGCTGTGTTTTTCAACCAGGGAGCGGCTCATCTTCCCCATCCGCTCCCGCTCAGCCTCCGGCATGGAGATGATTTCCGTGAGCCGGCGGCCCAGTTCAGCGCTGTCATGGGGAGTGAACAAATAGCCGTTCGCGCCGTCTTCCACCAGGTGCGGCAGAGCCATGGCGTTGGCCAGCAGCACCGGGGTGGAGGCGGACATCGCCTCGAGCGTAACCAGTGACTGCAGTTCGGCCGTACCCGGCTGGCAGAAAACAGTGGCCCGCAGGTACGCCTGGCGGAGTTCCTCATCATCGATGAGCCCGTGGAACGTGACGCGCTCCTGAAGCCCCAGTTTCTTGACTTGAGCCTGCAGGGCGGGCTTCACTTCTCCCCCGCCAACGATCTCCAAGTGCAGGTCCAGTTCGCTGGGGGTCTTCGCGACTGCATCAATGAGCACGTCCACGTGCTTCTCCTCGGCAAGGCGCCCCACGAACAGGACGACCGGGTAACCGGGACGCTCCACCTGCTCGCCGGGCCTGGCTTCATACGCTGCGGCGTCGATGCCGTTCGACAGCGGGAGCACCTTGCGCAGGAACGCATGCTGGTGCATTGCCTTGGCCGCAAGGGGGGTCGGCGTGGTGACAACGTCAGCCTTCCCCATGACCTTGCCCATGTCGCGCCAGGAATTCTTCGCAACGATGTTCTTGAACCACTGTGGGAAGGGCAGGAAGGGGTTCAGGTTCTCCGGCATGAAGTGGTTGGTCGCGACCACGCGGATACCGCGTTTCACAGCTTCATACAGGGCGTATTCGCCCACCATGTAGTGGCACTGGATGTGGACGACGTCGGGCTTCACCCGGTCGAAGAGCATCCTGATCTCGCGCTTGATTTCCCACGGCAGGCAGATGCGCCAGTATTCGTGGGTGGGAACCGCGTGTGAGCGGAGGCGGTGCACCGTCCAATCCCCGTCCGGCTCGGTGAAGCTTCTGCCGTTGATCGTATTCGGAGCCAGCACATGAACGTTGTGGCCGCGGGCCTTCATCCCCTTGGCCAGGCGGTAGCCGAACATGGAGGCACCGTTGACGTGCGGCGGGTAGGTGTCCGCAGCGATAAGGATGGTCAGCGGCGCATCTGCTGCCGTATCGGTCACGAAGTAGTCCTCGGGTTGGCAACGGTGGAAGAAGTTACGGGCGTTACCGCCGTCGTGCTTCTTTCTGGCGCTTGACCACATCCGGGTGGTGGCGCGACAGTGCTATCACTCCAACAATAGCAACGATGGCGGCCGCTCCCATGGCAATTGCTATCACCGATTCAACGTTCGGCTGGAGTTCACCCAGCACCGCTATTCCGACGGCAATTCCCACTATGGGGTCAATCACGGTAAGGCCGGCAATCACGAGGTCGGGCGGGCCGGTGGCATAAGCGCTCTGGACGAACCACGAGCCCAGTCCCGCGGCCGCGATGATCGCAATCACGCTGTAGACCGGGACGTTGAGGAAGAACCGGCCGTTTGGATCGAGCAGGTGCGTCGCGATGATCTTGGTCAGCACGGCAACGAAGCCGAAGAGGACGCCTGCGCCGAGGATGTAGGCGAAGGCGCTGAGCCTGCGCTTGAAGACGACGGCGAGCGTGCCGAACAGTGCGACGGCGATGCTCAGCAGCAGGACAGCGGTCAGTTCCTGGTCCGGAAGAACAACGTTGTCCTTCCGCGTGACATTGAGGGCCAGCAGCACGAACAGCGCGCTGCCCGCCACGCAGGCGGAGATTGCGACGACGGTGGGACGGTTGATGCGCACGCCCTGGTCCCTGGAGTTCACGATGGTGGTGATGACCAGCGCGATGGCGCCGATCGGCTGCACAACGGTGAGGCTGGCCAGGCTGAGGGCGATGACGTTGCACACAATCCCGGCCCCGAGCAGGATCAGGCCGAGGATCCAGCGCGGGTTGCGCAACAAACGAACGAACCCCGTCGAATTGAGGGACAGTCCGCCGGTGTTCGAACGTACTGCACTGCCCTGGCGCTGGGCGCCGACAGCAAGGAAGCAGGCGCCGAGCAGCGCCAGGAGTACTGCTACCCAGGCCATGCGCCCGCTTTCGTCATGCGGAGCGCTCCAGGCGGTACACACGGTGGGACGCGGTGAAGTAGCCGTAGAACGCAATGAGATGGCCGATGCAGCCGAGGATCAGCAGCACATTGGCGGTGACCTCAAGCCACATCTGGTCGAAGCCATCCACACGCTGCAGGAGCAGGAGGGGGGACCCCACCAACAGCAGTGCGGTCCTGATCTTGCCGATGGTCGAAACGGGCAGACGTAACCGTCCGCGAAAGAGAATCAGGACGTTGGTGATCAGGACTGCATCCGGAATCACGATGGCCCACACGAGCCAGATGGGCGCGACTCCATCCACCACGAAGGTCACGGCAACCACAATCAGCGCGGTCCGGTCCGCCACGGGATCGAGCCACTTACCGACCGAGGAGACCTGGCCGAACCTGCGGGCGATGTAGCCGTCGATCCAGTCAGTTGATCCGAGCAGCACGAGGGTGATGACAGCGGCGGCATACTCCTGCCGGACAATGAACATCACGAACAGCGGGACCCCCAGGAACCGGACAACGGTGATGATGTTCGGTACGGTCCAGAACGTGTCCAATTCGGCAGCGGCCTGCCCAGGCTTTCCCCCGGCGCCAATAAGTCTGATCACTGTTCCTCCGCTCCCATTATGCAGGCAGCGGCGCTCGAAGCGGCTGACGCAGCGTCCGAGCGACGTGCAACGCTACTTGGCGACGAGGCGTCGCACCATGACAGCGATTGCAGCGGCAGAAGCAGCAACGACGCTGAGCGGCTTCCAGCGGTCAGCGAGCGTCTGGTTGTGGCGTGCAGGCGTATGCGACGCCGAAGCATGGTCCACCCCCGTTGATCCGCTGCGGGTGCGCTGCGCCTCCCGGGCATGGACTGCCGAGGACTTGGCCTGGGCGGCGGCGGTGCGCGCCCGTGACGTGGTGCGGTTGACCTGGGACTTGAAGTCCAGGCCGCGGCCGAGATCATCCCTGGTCTCTGCAATGTGGTCGCGGCGGCGCCCCGAGCGGCTGCGGAGCTCAGCGTACGACGGCGCAGGCGGCTTGGACTCTCCGGTTTCCTTGTGCTTGGGCTTCTTTTCTTCCTTGGGCTTCTTGACGTCGAGCGTCGCCGGGTTGAACCTGCGCCCTTCCTTGAGCACACCGATGTCATACTTGACGCCGCGGATGGCGTCTTCGGGCAGGAGCGGCAGCGCCTTCTTGAAGCGGGTGAGGCCCATCAGCCCTGCAATGGCGGCGATGATGAGGAACAGTGCAGCAAAGCAGAGCGCGGCCAGCCAGGGCGGCATGACCGTAGCGAGGCCCATGATCGCCGCAACGATAAGGGCTACGACAAGGAAAGCCACGAACAATAACGCCACGACGAAGAACGCCGCAGCGATGCCGGCCGTGATGCCCTTCTGTTTGAGCTGTTCGCGGGCAAGCGAGACTTCGTCGCCCAACTGGCGCGGGGTCAGCCGCAGCAGCAATCTGATCAAGCCGATCACCGACGGCGTGCCGCCGGCCCGGTTCACCCTCGTGCTGGTCGAGCTGTCCATATGCCCTGCTCCCATCCATTCAATCCTGCATCTGTTCCCAAAATTACCACCGACGCATACTTCTCGCCCGTGCGCGTGCCGAACACCGCCTCAGCGGGCGGGCAATTCGTCCCGGTCCTCGAGTTCGCGGCCTGCATACTCCTCAAGCTGGGTCTTCACGAACCAGAAGGAAACAACGGCAAAAGCCGTGAACACCGCGTACATGATCCAGACGCCGAGGTTCTCGCTGACCCAGGGGAACGCGAGGGTGACGATGAAGTTGAAGATCCAGTTCACCATCGTGGCCACGCCCAGGGCGATCGAGCGCACCTTGTTCGGGAACATCTCGCCCAGCGTTACCCACATGACCGGCCCCCAGGTCGCCGCGAAGAAAATGACGAACAGGTTTGCGCCGACCAGGGCCGCTGGTCCCCACAAACCGGGCAGGGAGACGTCTGCTCCGCTGCCTGTTGCCTGCGCAAAGGACACCGTTGCGGCGAGGAGGCCCACGAACATGCCTGCGGAACCCACGAGCAGCAGCTTGCGGCGGCCGATCCTGTCGACGAAAAAGATGGCCACGAAGGTCATCGCAACGTTGATGATCGACGTGATCACCGACGTCGTGAATGAATCGCTCTCACTGAACCCGACCGACTGCCACAGCGTGGTGGAGTAGTAGAAGATGGCGTTGATGCCGACCAGCTGCTGCAGGGCGGCGATGGTCATTCCCACCCAGAGGATGGGCTGCAGGCCAAGCATCGATCCGCGGAGGTCACGCAGCGTCGTCTTGTCCTCCATCCGGAGGGTCGAACGGATCTGGGTCAGTTTGGCGGCGGTGTCACGAATGCCCGTCACGCGGGAAAGCACGTGTGCCGCTTCTGCATCGCGGCCGCCGCGAATCAGGTAGTGGGGCGATTCCGGAATGGTCAGCGCCAGCACTCCGTAGATGATTGCCGGTACGACGCCGACCAGCAGCATCCAGCGCCAGGCCGGCAGTCCCCACCACAGTTCACCGGTGGCTCCGCCTGCCAGGTCGGCGAGCCATGCGTCGGACAGAAGGGCGGCGAAGATACCGACGGTGATGGCCAGCTGCTGGATGGACGCGAGACCGCCACGCCACTTCGCGGGAGCGATTTCGGCGATGTAGCCGGGCGCGATGACGGAAGCGACTCCGATAGCGACGCCGCCGATGAGTCGCCAGAGCATCAGATCCCACTCGCTGAATGCGAAACCGGAACCTACCGAGTTGACCAGGAAGAGGATCGCTGCGCCGAACATCACCCGTTTGCGGCCGAGCCGGTCCGCCAGTTCACCGGCAAACCAGGCGCCGGCGGCACAGCCGAGGAGGGTGATCGCGACAGTGAACCCCAGGACGGCTTCTCCCAGGCTGAAATCCTCCTGGATGGCTTCGACCGCGCCGTTGATTACTGCAGTGTCGAAGCCGAACAGGAGGCCGCCGACAGCGGCAGCGACACTGACGCCGATGACCTTCCCCATGTGCGGCTGTGGCGCATCTGTCGGCGTACTTCTGTCGCTATCGCTGGCGTTCACGTCTTCTCTCCTGACCTCTCGGCTACCCTGTGGACCTCTGAGCTGCATTTCACCCTACGACAATCCAAAGCCTACTGAGCAATGGCCGGCACCCTTGATGTCGGGGCGTCTTCCGCAGGGCTACCCGGGGCCCTAAGATGGTTGTTGATTCGTTCCGGCAACCACCTCGCTGCCTCGGCCGGCTCTTCCCACCTTTCGTCTGCAGCGCCGCAGTGCGACTCCCCCGCATCCGCAAACGCCAGATAGGTATCTGTTGAGCACCATCACGCACCCCGGCGACGCCCTCACCCGACGCCAGAAGCTGATCTACGTTTTCATTCTTGGCACCCTGACCGCCCTCGGCCCGTTCACCATCGACCTTTACTTGCCCGCGTTTCCGGCCCTGCAGGATGATCTCGGCGTCACTGAAGCGGCGGTACAGCTCACCCTGACCGGTACGATCGTGGGATTCGCCGCGGGCCAGCTGATCGTGGGCCCGCTGAGTGACAAGGTGGGCCGGCGGCTTCCGCTGATCCTGGCCACCAGCCTGCACGTCATCGCCTCGCTCGGCGCCGCGCTGTCCACGGAGATCGGCATGCTCATGGTCTTCCGTGTGCTGCAGGGCATGGGAGCTGCAGGAGGTGGTGTGGTGGCCATGGCGATGATCCGGGACCTCTTCAGCGGCTATCCGCTGGTTCGCATGCTTTCCTACATGGCGCTGGTGAACGGCATGGCCCCAATTTTTGCGCCGGTCATCGGGTCCCAGCTGCTAGTGGTGATGCCCTGGCCCGGAATCTTCTGGTTCCTCGCCGCCTACGGATTCCTGGTGATCCTTGCCGTCTCATTCTTCATCATCGAAACCCTGCCTGCGGAGCGGCGGAAGGCATCGTCTTCCACGGCGCTTCAGCGATACCGCGCGGTACTGACCGACCGGGTCTTCATCGGCATCCTCCTGGTGGGCGGCATGAACTTCTCGGGCCTGTTCTCCTACCTGTCGGCCTCGCCGTTCCTGTTTCAGGACGTGTACGGGCTCGATCCCCAGCAGTACGGATTGCTCTTCGCCGTGAACTCGCTCGGTATTGTGGCGGCTGTCCAGATCAGCGCACGCGTTGTCCGGAGGGTAGGTCCGCAGTGGATCATCGCCTGCTCCACCGCAGCAATGCTTGCGATGGCGATCCTGATGATCCTCTTCGACTATCTGGGCTTCGGATTCTGGGGTACAGCGGTTCCGCTCTGGTTCTACATCTCCGCTGCCGGTTTCACTTTCCCCTGCGTCCAGGTGCTCGCGCTGGCCAACCATGGCGCGCAGGCGGGAACCGCAGCGTCGCTGCTCGGAGCCACGACCTTCGGCCTGGCAGGGATCATCTCGCCGATCGTGGGGGTCCTCGGGATCGCTTCGGCCACACCCATGGCAGTGGTGATGGCCTGCTGTATTGCCCTCGGGATTGTGTTCCTCTGGACGATTGTCCGGCCGAGGACCGTACCCTCGATCAACTAGTCCCTCCGCTTCAGCGACGGCACCGGCAGCAGGCTCTACGCGTCCTGCCCTGCCCGTTCGGCAGTGCGTGTGATGTTGCGCGCCATGGCAGCGAACACCACGCCGTGGAACGGCAGCACGCCGAGCCAGTAGAGCCGGCCGGCCAGGCCGCGGGGAAAGAAAATGGCGCGCTGGCGGTATTCGCTCACGCCGCCGTCGGGCACTACTGTCAGCTCCAGCCAGGCGCGTCCGGGAAGTTTCATCTCCGCGCGTAGGCGGAGCTTCTCTCCGCGCACCAGCTCTTCGACCCGCCAGAAGTCCAGTGCCTCTCCTGCCATCAGCTCCGACGAGTGCCGGCGACCGCGGCGCAGGCCGACGCCGCCGGCAACCTTGTCCAGCCAGCCGCGGGCAGCCCAGGCGACCGGCCAGGAATACCAGCCGTTCTCCCCGCCGATGCCTTCGATCACCTTCCAGACCGCGGGGGCCGGTGCGCTGGAGCGGAAGGTGCGCTCGTCCTTATAGACCGTGTGACCGGCCCACTGAGGGTCGGAGGGAAGCGGGTCCGCAACCGCGTCGCGCTGTGACGCTCCGGCCCAACTCGTTTCCACCTCACCGGCGCTCATTTTGTTCAAGGCGAGGTCGACGGCGGCGCGATAGTCGGTAAGCCCACCTTCCGGCTGCGGCACATACTCGTGGATGTCCGCTTCGGCGGTGACGGCGTCGTGCTGGAGGGATTCAATCAGCGGCATCGCCATGGCCCGCGGGATGGGGGTGACGAGATTCACCCAGTGGCCCGCAAGACGCGGAGTGAGAACCGGCAGCGCGAGGACCGTTCGACCAGGCAGACCGGCGGCTTCCGCATAGCGTTTCATCATGTCCGCATAGGTCAGTACGTCGCCCGAACCGATGTCGAAGGTTCGATTGAGCCCTTCCGGGAGGTCCAGTGCGCCGAGGAGATAGTGGATGACGTCGCGCACGGAAATGGGCTCGATGCGGTTCAGTACCCACTTTGGCGCAGGCATGACCGGCAGCACATCGGCCAGATGCCTGATCATCTCGAATGACGCGGAGCCGGATCCGATGACGACGCCGGCCTGGAAAGCGACGGTGGGAACACCTGAGGCCAGGAGCGCTTCACCCACAGCCACGCGCGAGCGCATATGGGTTGAGAGCTTCACACCCTGCGGGTGGAGGCCGCCGAGGTAGACGATGCGTTTGACGGAAGCCTGTGCGGCAGCCTTGGCGACGGTCGATGCGATCTGCGCTTCCCGCTCCTCGAACCCGCGGCCGGATCCCATGGAGTGCACGAGGTAGTAAAGCGTTGATACGCCCTCGCTTGCACGGTTCATGGTTTCGGCGTCCTGGAGATCACCTTCGACCACCTCGACCTGCGCCGCCCACGGCACGTCCCGCAGCTTCTGGGGCGACCGCACGACCACGCGGACCCGCCGTCCGTCTTCCACCAGCCGGGAGACGAGACGGCCTCCGATATATCCGGTGGCGCCCGTTACAAGAACAAGATCATCATTCTGCATGGGCTCAGACTACGCGGCGAATCTGAATGGTAACCCGACGGTGAACGAGAAAGGCTCCTGACCAGCGAAACTGCAGGTCAGGAGCCTATTTGCTCCCCCGACTGGACTTGAACCAGTAACCCTTCGATTAACAGTCGAATGCTCTGCCAATTGAGCTACGGGGGAAAGCAGCAGAAACAACTTTACATAGGAAATGCGGCTAAGTGAAATTGGCCCATTGCTAGTCCGAGCGCAGGGCGCGACGCTCCATTTCGAGCTCCATCAGCTCCCGGTTCAGCTGCTGGAAGAGGGATGGATCGGCCGCCGGATCGAGCCTCTGCAGCGCGCTCAGCTTCTCTGCCTTCAGGCGGGTGATGCGCAGCTCCGAGAGCCTGTTGAGGATGTCCCGGCAGTACGCGGCCACCCCCTCTCCATCCGTAGCCGGCAGCGGCGTCACAGCGAGTTCGCTCACATAACCGCGCAGCATGTCGGGAACCTCCTGGCGCACCCGTTCCACCCAGTTCGACGCCGAGCCCGCCCCGTCCCGTCCAACGGTTCCCGCAGCACGCACGGCATCGTGCAGCGCGGCGTAGGCGGGCACAGAAAACCGGGAATCAGAAAAACGCTCCCACTGGTTTTCATCAACCAGCTGCGGATACTGGAGGACCACCTCGAGCGCCTCGCGCTCCATGCGCGCGACAGGATCGCGCGGATCGGGACGTCGGAACTGCGGCGCCTCTTCAGCCGGTTCAGGTCCGCTGCCACCCTGCCCGCCCTGTCGGCTCTGCGGGTTCTGTGCACCCTGCTGCCCATTTTGCGCCGGGCTGGTTGCCGGCTGCGTTCCCCGCTTCGCCGCGGCAGTCACCGCGCGCGCAACCTGATCCTCCCCGACAAACTGCATGCCGAGCCACCGGGACAGCTCCCGGGTGTAGACGGACCTCAGGGACACATCGCGGATGTTCGCCACGATGGGCGCCGCGTGCCGGAGCGCTTTTGTCTGGCCCTCGCCGGTGGAGAGATCGAACTGGTCGAAGGACGCCTTGATGGCGAATTCGAACAGCGGGCGCCGGGTGCTGATGAGGTCCTGAACCGCCTGGTCCCCTGCGGTTTGCCGGAGCTCGCAGGGGTCGGCGCCGTCAGCACCGACCGCCACGTAAGTCTGCGCATTGAACCGCTGGTCTTCCTCGAAGGCGCGCAGCGCCGCCTTCTGCCCGGCTGCGTCGCCATCAAAGGTGAAGATGACCTCCCCGCCTGTGCCGTCGTCGGACAGGAGCCGCCGTGCGATCTTGATGTGGTCCGCTCCGAAGGCCGTGCCGCAGGTGGCCACGGCGGTGCCCACTCCGGCCAGATGGCACGCCATGACGTCGGTGTAGCCCTCCACAACCACAAGCTGGCGGGACTTCGCGATGTCCCGTTTGGCGAGATCGATTCCGTAGAGCACCTGCGACTTCTTGTACAGGGTGGTCTCCGGGGTGTTCAGATACTTCGGCCCGGGGTCGTCCTCATACAGCTTGCGTGCTCCGAATCCCACGGTGTGCCCGGTAATATCCCGGATGGGCCACATCAGCCTGCCCCGGAAGCGGTCGTAGAGCCTTCCCGAGTTGTTCGACGAGACACTGAACATGCCCGTCAGCTTCAGCTCGTCCAGAGTAAACCCGCGGCCCGTCAGGGAACTGAGCAGCCCGTCCCACCCCTGGGGTGCGTACCCGACGCCGAAGTGCTCAGCGGCGGCACGGTCGAAGCCACGCTCCTGCAGGAACGCGCGGCCTGTCGCCGCCTCGGGAGTCAGCAGCTGGTCACGGTAAAACTCCGCAGCAATCTTGTGGGCATCGAGGAGGCGCTGACGCTTCCCTGAGTCCTCGCGCCGGGGGCCCGTTCCGCCGTCCTCGTAGCGCAGCTCGAATGAGATCCGCGCGGCCAGCTTCTCCACCGTCTCCGCGAAGGACGTGTGATCCATCTTCTGCACGAAGGAGATGACATCGCCGCCTTCACCGCACCCGAAACAGTGATAGGAGCCCATATGCGGCCGGACGTGGAACGACGGCGACCGCTCATCATGGAAGGGACAGAGCCCTTTCCAGGAGCCCACGCCGGCGGACTTCAGGGTGACGTAACCGTCCACCACTTCCTTGATGTCGGTGCGCTGGCGAACCTCATCGATGTCTTCACGCTTGATGAGTCCGGCCATGCCATCCAGTCTAGTGTCGGGTCTTCGGTCTACGCCGTCCGGTAGCCCGGCCCTGTGAATACCGCTATCCGGCCTGTGAATACCGCTACCAGAGCGCGGGAACCGGGCCGACAACCCTCTCGTGCAGGGTGAGGGCGGAAGCGTCCGTGAGGGAGGCCACCTGGTCGATCACCACGCGGAGGCGGGCGTCGTCGTCGTCGGCCTGGCGCCAATCGGAGGCGAACATCGGCTCCAGGTAGCGGTCTCCTGCTGCAGCCATCTGCTGCACCAGGGAGGACAGCACCTCGCGCTGCCGCTCATAGATGGGCTGGCGGTGGACGCTCGTCATCACGTAAGTGGTTGCAAGTCCCTTCATCACCGCGATCTCGGTGACGGTGTCTTCAGGAACCACCATCTCGGCGGCGTACCGGGTAAGCGGGTCGTTGCCGTAAATGCCGCGGGTGGTTTCCAGGGCGCTGAAGCAGAAGCGCCCGATGAGCTGGCTGGTCATGTCCTTCAGCGCCGCCATCGCTTTGCGGCTGCCGTCAGCCTCCCGGACCCAGACGTCGGTCGCCTCCAGTCGCGCGAGCGCGGCGTCGACGGCGGCCGGATCGGAGTGCGGCAGGTACCACTGCTGCGTGTATCCGACAACGCGGGCGCGGTGGTCGGGGTTGTCCATCCACTTGAGCTGGAAGTGCCCGGCCACGATGGCGTCTTCAACGTCGTGGACCGAGTAGGAGATGTCATCGGCCAGGTCCATCACCTGCGCTTCAAGGCAGGACCGGCCGGCCGGTGCTCCCTGCCGCAGCCAGGTGAAGACGGGGAGATCATCCTCATAGGCGCCGAACTTCGAGGTGCGGTGTCCATGGATGACCGGGGCGTCCACAGCAGTCCACGGATACTTGCAGGCGGCGTCGAGGCTGGCGCGGGTGAGGTTGAGCCCGGCCGGCTCGCCGTCGGCGCGGATGACTTTCGGCTCAAGCCGGGTCAGCAGCCGGAGTGTCTGCGCGTTGCCCTCGAACCCGCCGATGGAGTGCGCCAGGTCATTGAGGGTGGCTTCACCGTTGTGTCCGAACGGCGGATGTCCGAGGTCGTGGGAGAGGCAGGCCGCGTCGACGATGTCCGGGTCGCAGCCGAGGGAGCGTCCCAGCTCCCGCCCGACCTGCGCAACTTCGAGGCTGTGAGTCAACCGGGTCCGTACGAAGTCGTCCGTGTCGGGGGCGACAACCTGCGTCTTCGCGCCGAGCCGTCTCAGCGCCGAGGAGTGGAGCACGCGTGCGCGGTCACGCTCGAAGTGCGTACGGTGGAGGCTCTTGGGCGCTTCATCCACCCAACGCTGCATGTCAGCATCCGTGTAGCCCGGCGTAACCGGTGCCGCGTTGCCCATGGGGTGATTCTGCACGTGCTCCCCTGCCCTATCCACCGGATATATCGACTTCCGCTGCGGCGATGTCCGCCTGCTGTTCGGGGTTCAGTTGGCGGGCATCGAGCCACTTGTCCGGCAGCGCTGTGCGCTTGGGTGACCCGGCACGCCCGCGGGGGCCTTCGGCGTCGGTACCGGGATACGGGGACGTGCGGTCCAGCTGGTCGAGCAGGCCGCGCAGAACCTCGAGCGTGGGTACAGCAGCGAGCGCCGCGCGCAGCTCTCCGCCCACCACATAGCCCTTGAAGTACCAGGCCATGTGCTTGCGGATGTCGCGCAGCGCCATCATCTCGTTGCCGAAGGTGTCCACCAGCAGTTCCGCATGCCGGTACACCGTGTCCGCAACCTCTCCGAGACCGGGCTGGTGCCGCTCGTCCTTGCCCTCGAAAGCGTTCATGAGGTCACCGAACAGCCATGGCCTGCCCTGGCAGCCGCGGCCTATGACGACGCCGTCAACACCGGTCTGCTGAACCATGCGGATGGCGTCCTCCGCACTCCAGATATCACCGTTGCCCAGTACTGGAATATCAGGGAGGGCCTCGCGCAGCTCGGCGATGGCGTTCCAGTCGGCCTTGCCGGAGTAGAACTGCGAGGCAGTGCGTCCGTGCAGCGCGACGGCGGCCACACCGGCGTCGCGGGCAATCTTCCCTGCTTCGCGGAAGGTCAGGTGATCCTCGTCGATGCCTTTGCGCATTTTGATGGTCAGCGGGATGTTTCCCCGCCCAGCTTCCCGGACGGCCGTCTGGACGATACCGGTAAAGAGGTCGAGCTTCCACGGAAGCGCCGCTCCACCGCCCTTACGGGTGACCTTCGGGACCGGGCAGCCGAAGTTCAGGTCGATGTGGTCCGCACGGTCTTCCTCCACGAGGATGCGGACGGCGGCGCCGACGGTCTTGGGATCCACACCGTACAGCTGGACGGAGCGCACCAATTCATCCTCGTCGTGGGAGATGATGCGCAGGGATTCCGGATTGCGTTCGACGAGGGCGCGGGACGTCACCATCTCAGACACGTAGAGGCCGCCGCCGTACTCGCGGCACAGCCGACGGAATGCCGTATTGGTGATGCCGGCCATGGGAGCGAGAACCACGGGGGTAGGAACGGTTATCCCGCCCAGGCGCAGCGGCGGAAGGTCGAGTCGCGTGGGGGTGGTTGTTGGTGCAATGCTCACCCAACCATTGTCGCAAGACAGGGCAAATCGAGGGGCATCAGCCCTGCCTCTGCCCGCGCAACTCCCGGCGGCTCGGCAGCGTGCCCGCCGGAACCTGCCCGGCGTGTGCTTCCGCGGCTTGTGAGTCCCGCACCTCCTCGGCGGCGAGCGCGGCAGGGGTGAGTGCGTCGTCGTGCTGGGTTGTGGAACTGGCTGGTCCGGTCCCCTGACCGACCGCCTTGACCACCAGCACGGCAACCAGCGTGGTGACCGGAATGGCGAGAACCAGCCCGATCGAGCCGACCAGGGTACGAACCACCTCCTCGACAAGCTCACCACTTGTCAGGGCGGTGACCAGCGAACTGTCCTGCAGCGACACCAGGATCAGCAGCGGAAGGGCCGCACCGGCGTACGCAAAAGCAATGGTGTAGACCGTGGAAGCAATATGGTCCCGGCCAATCCGCATGGCGCCTGCAAACAGCCGCCGGGTGGACGTTCCAGGCGCCAGCTCGTAGAGCTCCCAGACCGCCGAGGACTGCGTGATGGTCACATCGTTGAGCACACCGAGCCCCGAGATGATCAGTCCGCAGAGGATGATTCCGGAGAGCGAGACCTCCGGCGCTGCAGTGATCAGGGTAGTTGAACTGTCATTGCCTACTCCGGTGAGATTCGCGGTGCCCGTGGCCCATGCTGCCAGCAGCACGGTGATCGCGAGCCCGAAGATCGTCCCGAGCAGCGCCGTCGAGGTTCGGGCCGAGAATCCGTGCGCAAAGTAGAGGACGCCGAACATGATGACCACCGAGCCCACCAACCCGAGCAGCAGCGGCGGCTTGCCCTCGACCAGCCCCGGCAGCATGAACTGTGCCAGAACAAAGAGCGCGCCGACCAGCCCGATGATCGCCCGCAGCCCGCGCCACCGGGCAACAGAGACAACGACGACGGCGTACAGCACCGCGAGCGCTGCCACCGGGAGGGTGCGCACGAAATCCACGAAAATGTACGGAGTGCCTGCGCCGCTGATGACTCCCTCGAGATTGAGGTAACGGATGGAATCGCCCGGTTCCAGCTGTCCGGAACGGGCGATTTCGGGGTTGAGCTCCACCGGAACGGCGGAGCCGCCGGCGTCAGGCTGCGTGTAGGCGACCAGGCACTGCTGCGCCTCACCGCCGGCGTCGACGGTTGGCTGGGAGGACGGGCAGTCCTCCAGGACAACACGCTGGACCGTGCCCACATCCATCGAGGTGCCGGGCGCGGTGGCGAGCGGATCGGCAACCGTGATGCCGGACCGGTCGGCGCTTGGCCACAGCATCATCAGTGCCACGAGCGTGATGACGCCAAGCGGAACGAGAATCGCTGCGAGGAGAAAATTTGCCCGTCGGCGCGTTCTTGCCAGGGCAGCGTCCTGCTCAGGGTTGAGTTCAGGAGCGGCCCCGTCCGAAGGATGGATATGGCTGTGGCCCACTCATCGTCCCTTGCTGTCGGTGTACTACTGGCAGGATGGAAACCGGCGTTCTCCTGCGTGATCCCCCGAGGATTCTACGCAGAGGGCGGGCCGGGGGCCGGGAGGCAGCGCACGGCCTGAGTAAAATCCGGATCAGAACTGAATGGAAGGTGCATGGTGAAGGAACGGTTCAGTGAAGCCGAGCAGGATCCGGCCGGTTCGATGGCGCACGCGCCGGAAGTGACGGTCCGGCCGGCGGCCGGCGCTGTCCGCGGCGTTGTGCTGGTGCTGCACGGTGGGCGCTCGAACAGCTTCGAGCCGGTGCGGTCACGGCACCTGAGTCCGGCACGGATGATCCCATTTGCCCGTCTGCTGCATTCCTGGGGGTCTCCAGCCGGCCTTGAGACCTGGAGCCTGCGAAACCGGGTGCGCGGCTGGAACGGCGAGCATATGTCTGCGCTGCACGATGCAAGGTGGGCGCTGAAGCAGATCCGCGAACGTCACCCCGGCAAGCCTGTCTACCTGTTGGGCCACTCGATGGGCGGCCTGACAGCCCTGTGCGCGGCGGATGATCCGCAGGTCCGGGCCGTCGTGGCGCTGGCACCGTGGCTGGACAGCACAACGCCGCTGCAGCAGGTGGCGGGGCGGAGTGTGCTCATTATCCATGGCGCCGCCGACCGCTGGACGTCGCCGCGGCAGTCGCTGAGATATGCGCAGCGGATTCAGCACATTGCCGACGACGTCCGGTACGTCACCCTGGCCGGTGCAGGACACTTCATGTTCACCAAGCTTCCGGTGTGGCACGAACTCAGTGCGTCCTACCTGCTGACAAGCTTTTCCCGCGACACCGGCGCACCGGTGGACGCGAAGTACCTCCGACGCGCTGCGGATCTGCTCGCCGAAACCTCGCCGCTCGGCGTCACGCTGTGAACCTGTTATCCCCTTACCCCCGTTCGAGGCGGGGCGCCTGAGCGATGGCGTGGGTTCCGAGGCAAAGTGTCAGGTTCTACCGTCTCCTGGTGCACAGCGGGCTGCTGCTCCGGTGGATCTTCCGGATGCGCGTTGTGGTCAGCGGTGCATTCAATCTGCCTCCCGGACACGCAGGCACGGGGGTGTCACGAGCACCCGCGCCCGGAGAGGGAGCGGTGTTCGCCGTCACCCATTTCGGATACCTTGACTTTGCGTTTGCCGAGCTTGTGCTGTGGAAGCACACCCGCGCCCAACTGAAGTTCCTGATCACCAAGGCTGCGGCGTCGCACTGGTTTGCAGGGCCGGCCATTGCCGCCTGCGGGCACGTGATCGTCGACCGCAGCGCAGGCGCCGCCGCCTACGAGGGTGCGCTTGAGAAGCTCCGCGCCGGCGAGTACATCGCCATCCTTCCCGAGGCCGGTGTGAGCCGAAGCTTCACGGTGCGCGAGCTCAAGACGGGCGCGGTACGGCTTGCCGCCGAAGCCGACGTGCCACTCATTCCCGTTTCGGTCTGGGGAGCGCACCGGCTGATGACCCGGGGGCACGCGTTCTCTCTCCGGCGGGCCTGGCGTGCACCGATCCGCGTGCACATCAGCGAACCGATCAGGCATACCCAGGACGCTGACATAGCCCTCGAAACGGAACAGCTGCAGGCCGAGCTGCAGGACGGCATTGATCGCGGGATCGTCGATTTTCCGCTGGTGCCGCCACCGGGCGCATGGTGGCAGCCTGCCCATCTCGGCGGGGGCGCGCTGACCGAGGCCGAGCGTGCTGCAGCGGATGCCCGGGACGCCGCTGCCGGTCGCTACCGCCGCGGGTGACCTTGGGGCGGGCGCAGGCTGGGCTCGAAGTCAGTCGCTGACAACCCGCGTTTCCGCCACGACCCTTGCGGCACCGGTGGCAAGCAGCGGATCCAGCACCTCAACCAGTGCGGTCATGGAGTCATCGACCTCCACCTGCACCGGGTACTGATACACCAGCATCGCGAGCAGCGACGCGACGGCAGCGCTCTGCTCGCTGGGCCGCAGCGTGGTGTCATACCCGATGAGCACGTCAGCCGGGGCATCCGTCCGACTCTGTGTGTAGCTCAATGCGAAGGCCGCAATGACACCGCCGGCGCTCTTGGGCTTGTCCCGCAGGACCACCGCGCCGCCGGCACCCGCCGTGTCAGCGAGCAGGAACTGCTGCGCCTGGCCCAGCGTCATGTCCGCCGGGTCCCACGCATGAACCGCGTTGTACCAATCGGTCACCGCCCTGGTGAGCTCAACTGAGCCGGTGGCCGCTTCCTCGAGCTGGGGGCCGTCGTCGTCGTCGAAATTCGGTACGGCAAGCGCGCCGGGAGCAACTTCAATAATTCGCGAGCGCTGGATCTCCCGAAAGCCTGCCGCCGCTGCGAAGGCAGCGCCGTCAGATCCGGGCACCACCTTTGCACGCAGTCTGGAGACGCCCGACGGCGATGAGCCGGCTTCGTGGCGGAGCATCCCCAGGAGCGTGGCGGCAATACCCGATCCCCGGTGGGCCTGGCTGACTTCAACGTAGGCCCACAGCCGCTGATCGTGCAGCTTCGGCTCAAAGACATAAGCGGCCGCGACCGGCACGGCCACACCGTCCATCGAATCTTCTGCGACGATGCAGCGCAGCCACGGGGAATCCGACGACGGCCGGAACAGTGCCCGGGACTGCTCCGCCTGCGGATTCGGCGGGCCTCCCCACACCTGCAGGAGTTCGAGGTCGTCGCCGTCGTGCCAGGGGCGGTACTGAATTGCCACTTACGCGCCCACCAACCGCTGCGCCAGATAGCCCTCTACCTTGTCGAAGGAAACCCGTTCCTGTGCCATGGTGTCGCGTTCACGGATGGTGACCGCCTGGTCTTCGAGCGTGTCGAAGTCCACGGTGATGCAGAACGGCGTGCCGATCTCATCCTGGCGGCGGTAGCGGCGGCCAATCGCGCCGGCGTCGTCGAAGTCGATGTTCCAGCTCTTCCGCAGCTGAGCACCCAGATCCTTCGCCTTCGGCGAGAGGTCCTCGTTGCGGCTGAGCGGAAGCACGGCTGCCTTCACCGGGGCCAACCGCGGATCGAGCTTGAGGACGGTGCGCTTGTCCACGCCGCCCTTCGCGTTGGGTGCTTCGTCCTCTGCGTAGGAGTCCACGAGGAACGCCATGAAGGAGCGGGTCAGCCCGGCGGCAGGCTCGATGACGTAGGGGGTGAACCGCTCGTTGGTGGCCTGGTTGAAGTAGCTCAGCTCGGTGCCGGAGTGCTTCGAGTGCGTGGAGAGATCAAAGTCGGTGCGGTTGGCGACGCCCTCAAGCTCACCCCACTCGGAGCCGGAGAATCCGAAGCGGTACTCGATGTCCGTGGTGCCCTTGGAGTAATGGCTCAGCTTCTCCTGCGGGTGGACGAAGAGGCGCAGGTTGTCCGGGTTGATGCCCAGGCCCGTGTACCAGTCGAACCGTTCCTTGATCCAGTATTCGTGCCACTTCTCATCGGTACCCGGCTCGACGAAGAACTCCATCTCCATCTGCTCGAACTCGCGGGTGCGGAAGATGAAGTTTCCGGGCGTGATCTCGTTGCGGAAGCTCTTGCCGATCTGGCCGATGCCGAACGGCGGTTTCTTCCGGGACGTGGTCAGCACATTGTTGAAGTTCACGAAGATGCCCTGCGCGGTCTCGGGCCGCAGGTAGTGCATGCCTTCCTCGTTGGCAACAGGTCCGAGGAAGGTTTTCAGCAGGCCGGAGAACTCCTGTGGTTCCGTCCACTGGCCGCGGGTACCGCAGTTGGCGCAGGCGATGTCCGCCAGGCCGTTTTCCGCGGGCCGGCCCTTCTTCTCCTCGTACTCTTCCTCAAGGTGGTCAGCCCGGTAGCGTTTGTGGCAGGAGAGGCACTCGACCAGGGGGTCTGAGAACACCTCGACATGGCCGGATGCTTCCCATACCTGGCGGGGAAGGATGACCGAGGAGTCCAGGCCGACGACGTCCTCGCGTCCACGGACCATGGACTGCCACCACTGGCGCTTGATGTTTTCCTTCAGCTCGGCGCCGAGGGGACCGTAGTCCCACGCGGACCGGGAACCGCCGTAGATTTCACCGGCCTGGAAGACGAAGCCACGCCGCTTGGCGAGGGAAATGATTGGGTCCAGGGCGGAAACCTGCTTGGCCACGATGAATGCCATCCTCTACATGTTTGGACAGGCCGCTGGGTGCGGTCGTCGATGTGCCGTGCGGAACGGGCCAGCAGACGGAATCAAACGCGAACTGCGGTGCCGCACCGGGCGGGCGAAGGTACCACCTTAGCCTACCGAAACGCGCCTGCCCGCTTGCTGGCGCTAAGGTCATTGCTGAAGGTCCGGCGCGGGAACCGCCCGGGATTCACCGTTCAAGGAGGAACAGCATGGCAGGGAATGTAGTTGTCGGAGTCGATGGCAGCGAAACCGCTTACAAGGCGGCATCACGGGCGGCGGCGCTCGCACAGGGGCTGGGAACCGAACTGGTCGTATTGAGCGCGCATATCACCGGCAACACGGAGATCGTCAAGATCGGCAGTGAAACCTGGGTGTTGGACGACGCCGAGCGTGCGCTGGAGATGGCAGAAAAGGTTGCAGCCAAATTGCGCGGAGAGCACCCGGGGCTGACGGTCCGCACTGCGGCAGGTCGGGGCAAACCCCAGGATGTCCTGATGGAGGAGGCTGAGCGTTCCGGCGCTCAGCTGCTTGTGGTCGGCAATGTGGGGATCAAAGGTTTGGGCAGGGTGCTGGGAAGCGTCGCCTGGAGCGTTGTACACAACGCACCCTGCGACGTCCTCGTAGTGAAAACTGCTTCCTGACTACCGCCGGTTGAGGATGCTGCGGATCATTCCGCCGACTCCGCCTGAGCCGGTTCTGCCGGTTCCGCCCCTGCCCGTCGCCATTCCCCCGGTCCGCGGGGTACGCCTGGTTGTTCCGGCGCCTCCCCTGCCACCAGACCGGCCGGCAATACTTCTGATGATGTTGCTCAGTCCCATGAGAATCTCCTCTGCGTAGAACTATTCACCCGTTCCGGGATCTCCGACCCTACGCGCCTCGACAGCGGTTTTCTACCGGCGATCCACCTGCCGGTCAGGCCCCTTGACGCGGTGGGAGAACTGTCCATAGATTGAACGCACCCCTGTGGCGTGATCCGCGTCACAGGGGTTTGAGTGTCTGCAATCGTAGGCACGCCTTTGCGACAGAAGGAACAACGGTGATCCCAAACGCTCTACTTAAGCGCGCCCATTTTGGGCGAGCATCACTTGCATTCGCTGGTGGACTTGCACTCGTTGCCTCGGGAGGACTGGCGGCCACCGCCGGACCAACCCACGAGAACAGCAACAACAACACGTCAGAAAAACTCCGCTCCGCCGTTTCGGTTGATCGGGTGGTCGGTCATCTCGACGCCCTGGACGCGATAGCCGATGCCAATGGCGGCACCAGGGCATCCGGAACCCAGGGGTATGACGACTCGGTGGCGTACGTGGTCGGGAAGCTCCAGGCTGCCGGGTACTCCCCCGTTGTGCAGGAATTCACCTTTCCGTACTTCCAGCAGCTGAGCCCCTCGGTTCTCACCCAGACCAGCCCTGATTCACAGGTCTACGCCGCGGATTCCTTCGCGACCATGACCTACTCGGGAGCGGGAAACGCAGTGGGCACGATCACCACTGTCGACACCACGGGCACTGTCAGCGCTACCAATACCAGCGGGTGTGAAGCCGCGGACTTCGACGGTTTCGCAGCCGGATCGATTGCGCTGGTTCAGCGGGGCAGTTGTCCTTTCGCGCAGAAGGCCAGCAACGCAGAAGCAGCCGGGGCCACCGCCGTCGTCATCTTCAACACCGGACTGGCCGGCAGCACCGGTCCCATCAACGGGACCCTCGGGGCTCCGGGGATCGGAATTCCGGTCCTGGGAGCGAGCTACGACGTGGGCGTCGGCCTGATCGGCGAGAACGTCACGGGCACGGTGGTGGTGGACACGATCTCCGAGAACCGGCCGACCTACAACGTGCTTGCGGAAACCGCGTCCGGCGACGCCGACAATGTGGTGATGGTGGGCGCCCACCTCGACAGTGTGGTGGCCGGTGCGGGCATCAATGACAACGGCACAGGTAGCGCTGCAATCCTCGCAGTCGCAGAGTCGATGCAGAAGGTCAAGACTGCCAATAAGGTCCGCTTTGCCTGGTGGGGTGCAGAGGAACAGGGACTCCTCGGCGCGGAGCACTACGTCGCAGACCTCGCGGCATCGGGCGAACTGGACAGGGTCGGGCTGTACCTGAACTTCGACATGATCGGCTCCTCGAACTTTGGCCGTTTCGTGTACGACGGTGACAACTCGGCTTTCCCGGTGGGTCCTGGCGCAGCTGAGGGGCCTGAGGGGTCCGGCCAGATCGAGCAGGACTTCCACGACTACTTCGCAGCAGAGGGACTGCCCTCAGGCGAAACAGCGTTCAGTGGCCGTAGTGATTACGGACCCTTCATTGCAGAGGGCATTCCCGCAGGCGGGCTCTTCACCGGGGCCGAAGGCATCAAGACCGAGGAGCAGGCAGCGCTGTTCGGTGGCGTCGCAGGCGCACCCTACGATGCCTGCTACCACGCGGAATGTGATGACCTGAGCAACGTCAGCGTTGAGTCGCTGGACCAGATGAGCGACGCGATTGCGCACCTGACCCTCACCTACGCCATGAACACAACGGCGGTGAACGGCGTTGGAGACAACGTGAAGGGCAACTTCAAGCAGAAGGGCGGCTTCGAAGGCAACCCGCTGGGCGGCGGCACCGAAAGCGGCGGCGGTCTCCACCCGGAGCACGACCACGATCACGAGCTGGCCGACCGGTAACATCCGAGGCTAGCCAAGGGCGGGTCGGGACCACTTCATTCAGGTGGTTCCGGCCCGCCTCTTCTTTGCGCGCGATCAGCGTCGCATCAGACGCCGGTCCCACGGCAGCGTGGTCAGGATGATGGCGCCCAGGGCCAGAATCGGCCCTGCCACGGTGGCGAAGACGACGACGGTGCCCGGCGTTGGAAGGGCAAGGTCCAGTGCCAGCGAACCCAGCAGTTGGCCGGCGATCATTCCAAGGCCGGTGAGCAGCACGCCGAGGGATCGCACCAGGAGGGCGCCGATACCGATGAAGATGCACCCCATCGGTCCGCCCAGGTAATACCACCACTCGTCCGGCAGCGCTTCGGGCGGTCCAGCGACGATCAGCTTCACCAGCCAGGCGACGAGGAGCACAACCGATCCGGCGATGAAGTTCATCAGCGTCGCGGTGATGGGTGTGCCGTACTGGACGGCGGCGGTTCCGTTCATGGCCTGCTGGAAGCTCACCAGGATACCGGCCGTGATGGGAAGCAGGAGCGGCAGGATGAGTGCCGCCGTCGTCCCTGTTCCGCCGAGGCGCGGCGAGACGGCCCAGATGACTGCTGCCACCGTGAGCAGCACGCCGATCACCCGCATGCCTGTGATCGCGCGCCGCCCGCCGGGTCCGATCCCCAGCCTGTCCACGGCCAGTCCGCTCAGCGTCTGGCCCATGACGGCGGCAACTGTGAAGAGTGCAACTCCCAGGACTGAGATGGTGAGTGCCTGCGAGAAGACGAATAACGCGCCGATGGTCCCTGCGGCCAGATAGATGCGGGGGAACCGCCGTTCGCGCACCGCCGGGATCAGTTGCCCGAGCCCTGCCCGTCCACGTGGCAGCAGCAGCGAAATCAGGATCATCAGGACCAGGCCGGTACCGAAGCTGATGAGCGCGGCTGCAAGTCCGTCGTCGAGCGTTTGTCCCAGCGCGCCGTTGATCCTGCTCTGAAGTGGAATGGCTACGCCGGAGGCTATTGCCAATGGAAGGCCGACGACGGCGGGAAGATGGCGGGCGTGAGACACCCGTTAAACCCTAGGGCACTGCTGTGAACGTAGCGCTCATCTCCGGCGGACATGATGTGACCGGGCATGATGTAACTATGAGCAGAAACGATGAGACCGGCGCCGACACTGAAGTGCCTATCCGCGATTCGATGATCCGGCTGGGCCAGTTGATCAAGCTTGCCAACCTCGCCGAGGACGGTGTGGAGGCCAAGGAAATGATCGAAAATGGCTTGGTGAAAGTCAACGGTGAGATCGAGGATCGCCGGGGACGCCAGCTTCACCCCGGCGATTCCGTAACGGTGAACGGCGTCACCGTGACAGTGGTGCAGGGGTAAGCCCGGCGGCTCGTGCCTCTGGCGATAGCGGTCCTGCCAATTGACAGCGGTTAACCTCTATCATTCGGCGCAGCTGATATCTCGGGCTTCCGGCTTCCGCCAACCCGGCCCGGCCCGCAACCGGCGTCGAGAATGCGTGCATTTCGGGGAGCCATTGCGTCAATGCACCGTGCTTCCCCGTGCATGTCCGCGCCCTCGGAAATGAGCTGCTCGAAACGCCGGATGTAGGCTGCTGACCTGTTGGGGTCCGCACGTTTTCCCGCGTCCCAGAGCGTTTCTTTATTCACACGCGGGAGTCTGACCCGCGGACGTGCGGCTGCATCGGGCAGACCGCCGATGTGGTCCCGCCCCAGAGATTCCGTCACGGTGAACGGCGTTACCGTGACAGTGGTTTCCGGCTGACACCAGGAACGACCATCTGCAGAAATTCCCGGACGTGTCCCAGTTCCTGTGCGTTGATGCTGTGGTACATGCCCGCGTAGAGCACCTTCGTCATCTTGGTGTGCCGGTTCAGCCAGCCGTGGGTGAACTCGATCCGGTCGGCAGGGATGACCGGGTCTTCCTGGTCACGGCCCCAGAAGAACGGCACGGGGTTCGTCTCGAGTGCGCTGTCGTGGAAGAACGTGCTGCCGTCGGTCGGCACAACAAAGCCGGAAAGCCCGACGACGGCCGCATAGTCCGTGGGGCGGGCACGCAGCATGGAGCTCGCGACCGCCATCCCCATCGAGAAGCCGAGCAGGGTGACGCTCGAGTGGGGCTGCTTGATTGAGTCGACCCAGTCAAGAACGTCCTGGACGGCAGCAGTCACCTTGTCGACCGAGTAGGCGGCATCCTGCATCAAGGGGAACCAGGTGAAACCTGCTCCCATGGCTACCGGAGCACGGACAGATGCCACGGTGAACTCGTCGGGCAGAAAGTCGAGAATGCCCATGAGGTCTTCCTCGTTGGCCATGTGCCCGTGCAGCAGTACCAGAAGAGGCGAGCCTTGGCGCTCGCCCTCAGGCTTCGACCAGACAACAGTCGGTGCAGTGCTGGGCTGGGTTGTGCCTGTACCTGTTCCTGGGCCGGACTGGGAGCCGGAGGCAGGGGAAGGCGCAGCAGAGCCGTCAGTCGAGGAGAAATTTGTCATTGCTCCATAGTGGCACGGCGGAACCCGCTCCTGTTGTCCCCCTTCCCGGAGGGGACCTACGTCCTTCCCCTCCCTTTCCTTTCCCTCCTGGCTAAAAGGGTGGTGGTGGTTCGGGTGGGATGGTGTAGGTTTTCCCGCCGGGTGAGGTGACGTGGTGGTTTCCGTTGTCGTCTGTGCCGGCGGGCCAGATGCCTTCGGTTTTGAGCATGTGGTGGAGTTCGCACCGGGGCCCGAGGTTTTCCAGCGACGTTTGTCCGCCGTGTGCCCACGGGGTGATGTGGTCGATTTCGCAGGACCACGACGACCGGTTACACCCCGGATGAATACACGTCGGATTGGTGATCCGCACCCAGTCCTGCAAGTGCTTCGGCGGCCGGTATCTGTCCCTGCCGACACTGAGCACCGCCCCCGTCTCGGGGTGGACGAGGATCCGGGTGAAACTCGGTGCGTGTCCGGCGAGGTTCCGGGCCGTTTCCGGATCGATGGGACCATATCCTTCCAACAGGCCGCTCTCACAACCCGCAACGTCCGGGACGGCGACATTCGGGGCGGTGACCGGTCCGGCAGCGGCTCCAGCGGCGGTGCTGGTTGCCGTGGTGTCTTCGGGTTTCTTCTGCCAGTCGGTGCGTGAGTGGCCCAGGAGAGTCATCACCGGCACGGTGACAAACACCGTGGCTCCAATCCCACGGAAACCGGTACCCCGTTTCGGGTCCCCAGTGCAGGTGTGGGTCAGCACGTCAGCGAACACATCTGCACGCAACTGCGCCAAAGTACGGGACTCGTCCGGGCCCTGCAACGACCGGGCCGCGGCGTCCACCCGGTTGAAAATACCGTGCGCCTGCTCCGCGGGAAGATACGCGTTCAACCAGGCCATACCGTCCTGCTCCGCCTGCACCAGAACCTCCCGATCCCTCACCGCCCGGACCTTACGCACAGTGATCGATTCCGGGTGCAGTTCCTCCCGCAACCGCCGACACCGCCGAGTCAACTTCGGACGGGTCAACCCGCCAGCGCTTCCCAACACCGTCTCCTCGAACCCGGCAACCGCCCCCGCCGGGATACACCCCGACTCATCCACAATCACCTGCGCCTGCACAGCACTGATCCGGCCCGTATCAAGGGCCTCCCACGTCGCCGGGAGATCCTCCGTCAGCCGTAACGCATCACCGAGTAACCGCGACGCCGTCCTCCCCGGCACCCGCAACAACGGCGCGATCTCCTGCACCGCCACCATAAACGAAAACCCTGCATCCACCCGACCCGCCACCGCCGCACGAGCGGCAACACCCGCAGCATGGCCAAGAACATCAGCACCCGGCGCCCCGGAAGCACCAGCACCAGCTTCGGCGGCTTCGGCGGCAGCTGCTTCCGTGCGCCGGATCTCAGCGGCACGGACCCCAGTGTCATAAATCTCCGAAAGGTGGACCTGATGAAACACCTCAGCGGTCAGCGACGCCTGCCGGGCAGCGACCCACGCCCCCAACCGGTCAGCCACCCGCAACAAATCCAACGTCTCAGCCAAACCACGGCCCTGCCCACCCAACGCCGCCTCCCGGGCGTGCGGCGACGTCCCCTCCTCCAACCGGTACACCAACCCCACCGGGGAAGCATCCTCAATACGCGCCCGGGCATGATCATCAACACCGGAATCATCCAACTCCGACGCCTCACCAAAAACGGCCTGCTCCAACAGGTCGTCAGGCCACGTCGCATCCGCCTGAGCATAGCCATCCTCAAGACTCACCCGAAAGGTGTCCTCAAGCGACTCACCAACCCCAATTCCCATACAAAACAGTCAATCACCCACCACCGACATTCTCGGATTGAACCTACTGCCGGGACCAAAGTGTGCCATCGGCGCCCACTCTCAAAGGATCGGCGGTAATCGCAATAGAACGCCTCCGTCCTGAACCTGCATTACTGCACCGGTCCATCACGAACCCGCCGGCAGCACGCACAGCTCGTTGCCCGACGGGTCGCTGAAGATCCTCCACGGCAGTTCACCCCAGTCCGGCCGGATCTCGCTACCGCCGCGCTCGGCGATGCCCGTCGCAATTTCATCGAAAGAATCTCCAGCCTCAAGCCGGACGTCGAGATGCATCCGGTTCTTCTCCTGACCTTTCGGCTCCGGTTCAGGACACAGCTCAAAAAGGGGGCCACGCATTGATGGATGGCGCAGGATTCGTGGCGCCCCGTCCACCTGTGTCCACCCCGTCAGCCAGGACCAGAACGCCGCATCCCTGTCCGGGTCGGAGGAATCGAGAGGCAGCGACGCGATAGGTCCGGATTCCGAATACACCGCCCTGTCATCCATCACGCAACATGGATTGCCCTCCGGATCAGCAAGCACCACCCAGGGAACAGTTCCCTGTCCTATGTCGAGGTGTCGTGCCCCCAGCCCGATTAACCGGTCGACCTCCTCTTTTTGGCGGCTGCCGCCCGGAAGGTCAAGGTGAAGCCGCGGGGGAAGATGTGACGCATCCGGCACGCGCTGGAAGCACAGATCCAGCACCGGTCCACCCTCGATGGTGAGCCGGGTTTCGAAGCCGTCTAATTCGTCTGTGAGCCGCTCACCGCCGACGACAGCCTCCCAGAACCGGCCGAGCCGCTGTGGGTCAACTGCATCGAAGACAAGGTTCTCCAGGTACATGGTCCTCACCGTAGGCCAGCCGATAGCGACCGCTCAAGGAAGCGCCCCGCCTGGCGCGGGAGAAAGCCCGCCGGGCTCCAAGCCGCGCTAGCCGGCGCGCAACCGCGACTCTGAGGCGGTCTCCTGGACACCGCCGTCGTCGGTGTTGCTTGGAACGTTGCTATAAAACGCTGCCACCAGCGCGGGCTCGAGCTGCGCGATCTCCGTGAGGAACGCATCATGGCCGATGGGTGAGGCAATGGTGTGGACGGCAACGTTCCCGGGTAGCGCGGACGCCAGTTCAGCGGACTGACGCGGCCAGTAGAGGCGGTCGGAATCCACAGCGGCGATAAAGAACTCGGCCGTGGTGTCAGCGAGCGCAGAGCTGAGACTGCCACGGTCACGGGCAACGTCGTGGCTCATCAACGCTTCGGTGAGGATGACGTAGCTGTTGGCATCGAACCGGCGGACCAGCTTTTCCGCCTGATGATCCAGGTAGCTCTCCACCTGGTACCGGCCGCGCCCGCCCGGCACCGCAGAACCGAATGGCTCCTCCACACCTTGCGCTGCCCGGCCGAACCGGTGCACGAGTTCAGCCTCCGAACGGTACGTGATGTGCGCGATGCGCCGGGCAAGGCCCAGCCCATCCTCGGGACCGGCGCTTCCGTAGTAGTCGCCCCCGGTGAACCGCGGATCGAGGCGGATGGCCTGCACCTGCGTCTGCGCGAAGGCGATCTGCTCCGCCGTGCTCGCCGCCCCGCACGCAATGACAGCGCACCGCTGCACCCGCCGGGGATAAGTGACGGCCCACTCCAGCGCCCGCGCGCCTCCCATCGACCCGCCCAGCACCGAGTGCCAGGAGGAAATGCCGAGCAGGTCTGCGAGCAGGGCCTCGGCGCGGACGGAATCGCGGATGGTGACAAAGGGGAACCGTGAACCCCACGGCAGCCCATTTGGGTCAAGCGATGCCGGCCCCGTGGACCCGTAACAGCCGCCCAGCATATTGATGGACACCACAAAGTAGCGGTCCGTGTCGATTGTCCTGCCCGGACCCACCAGCCCGTCCCACCAACCATCCTCGGCGGACTCACCGCGCGCTACATGCGAACTGCCGGTGAGCGCGTGCTCGATGAGCACCGCGTTGGAGGCATCGGCATTGAGCGTGCCCCATGTCTCGTAGGCAAGGACGACGTCAGGCAGATTCCCGCCCGTTTCCAGCGCCAGCGGGCCGATCCGGAGCCGCTGCACGACGACGCCGTCAACAATCTCCGCTTCCGGCTGCGGAACCGCTGTGGTGATGCCTGTCAAAACCCTGCCGCCTTACTGAATCGCGCTTGCTCCTGCACACTGCGTGCAGGGCCTGGTCGTCACCCGGGGCACCCCGCCGCGAGGGAGGGTTGCCGGACAGCAAGCCGGGGCTGATGGCGGGCAGAACCCGCCGCACTGTCACTCGTTACCTCGTTCAAGCAAACCCGACCAGCCCGGGTGAGAGCAACTATTGTGACGTGCGGTGAAAGTCGGCCGGCGCTCACGAGGGCGGGCGGCGAAACGATGACCCGGCGCCCGAAGGCCGGCGCTCACGATGGCCGGCACCGCCAAAGATGCTTGAGTGGGGCCGCTCTCGTCTATGGGAAAACGGTCGGCCCCACTCAAGGGGGAGGCCCAGTGGGCGTCCCGGGCAGGAAGCTCCGGCGGTCTCGGAACCGGGCTACCTGTCAGAAGCAACTATCCGGCTCTGACCTTGGGTTTTGCTTGTGGCACCCGCCACCTGAATGTGACTTAGGTAACCCTTAGTCGAGGCGTCCATCACAAAGTGCCAAAATGGGGCCATGCGCCTGGATCATGTGTCTTATGCCTGCGAACCCGACGGTCTGACTGCTACTGCGGAACGGATTGCCGACGCCCTCGGTGTTGAATTCGTCAAGGGTGGAGTACACCCGCGGTTTGGTACCCGCAACATGATTGTCCCGTTGGTCAATGGCCAGTACCTCGAGGTCGTCGAAGTCCTCGACCATCCCGCATCGGACAAGGCTCCGTTCGGCCAGGCTGTGCGGGCACGGTCCGAGGCAGGCGGCGGCTGGATGGGCTGGTGTGTTGCCGTTGATGACCTCGCACCGTTCGAGGATCGCCTTGGCCGCAGTGCCGTTCCCGGGAACCGCAAGTTCCCCGACGGGCAGGAGCTGACCTGGCAGCAGATCGGCATCAAGGGCCTCATCGCTGACCCCCAGGTCCCCTACATGATTCGCTGGGACGACGGCACGGAATCCCTTCACCCGTCCCACGCTCGGGCCGCGTCAGCGCGCCTCAGCGCACTGACCATCGCCGGGTCCGCTGAACGCGTCACGGAATGGCTCGGCACTCCCGTCAGCCACCCCCTGGATGACGTCGACGTCGAGTGGATCGCTCCCAACGGCACGCCCGGCATCATGTCAGTAGCGTTCGAAACGCCGAAGGGTGCAGTCCGGATCTAGTGCGGGACTTTCGCGGGACTGGTTCGCAGGCTCCCGAAACCGGTCGCAGCGCTAGGTCCCGATGCGGCTAGCTCACGACGCCGATCGCGGCGCTAGTTCCCAATGCCGATGGCCGGGCCGAAGATCGCGAAGCCCACAAAGCCGGCAATATCGAGCAGCGCGTGGGCTATGACCAGCGGCATCACCCGCTTGGTACGCGTGTAGGCGTAGCCGAAGATAAGGCCCATGATTACGTTGCCGATGAACGGGCCGATCCCCTGGTACAGGTGGTAGCTCCCGCGCAGGAGCGCCGAAACCACAATGATCACCGGAACCGACCAGCCCAGTTCCCGGAGCCGCTCAAAAAGGTAGCCCACCACAATCACCTCTTCGAGCACCGCATGGCGGACGGCCGAAAGCACCAGTACCGGCAGCGTCCACCAGTAGGTGTCAAGCGCCGTCGGGATGATCGCAGTGGTGAGTCCCAACGCCCGGCCTGCGGCGTACACCCCTAGTGTTCCCACACCGATCACCGCGGCGAGCCCCACACCCAGGCCAAAGTCGACCTTCGGCTTGCTGAAGGTGAAGCCGATGCGGCGGAACGCCGACTTACCCGGCTCGGTGAGCAGGAAGAGCACAAGCACCACGGGAACCAGCGCAAAAAAGATGTTCAGCAATTGGTAGGTGAGGTCGAAGTACTGCCGGTCGTCCAGAACCGGATTGAGCCGGGTGGTCTGGGCGGACAGGGGCGCGCGGGTCAGCTTGTCGATCAGCTCCACCACGGCGTAGACCCCAGCCTGGCCCAGGGACAGGCCAAGGACAATCAGGATCTCCGCTTTGAGGCGTTTCCTGCCGGCGGTTGACGACAACGACGACGGCTGGCTGGTTTTGGCGGTTGGCATGCCTTCATGGTGCCGTACGCTTCGGTGCTTGCCAAAGCGTACAAAAACGGTTCCCCGGGTAGTTTTTGTCGCCTACTTGCTGTTCCGAGCATCGTAAAACAGCAGCTAGGCGACAAAAACTCAACGGACCCGCTGGCCGTCGCGCCACACGGCATGCGTCAGGTGCATCCCCGGACGGTAGGCGAGATGGGTCGCTGACGGTGCGTCCAGCAGCTGCAGGTCAGCCCGGTGTCCGACTGCGAGCGAACCCACGGCCAGCCGGCCACCGTCGTCGGTTGTCTGCTCGCGGTGGAGGGCAAGCGCACCGCCGTAGGTTGCCGCACGGACGGCTTCGGCAACCGTCAGTCCCATCTGCAGCACGGCCGTGGCCACGCAGAACGCCATGGACGTGGTGTAGGACGTTCCGGGGTTGCAGTTCGAGGCAAGCGCGATGGGTACACCGGCATCGAGAAGCTGACGGGCGGGCGCGAGGGGTTGCCGTGTGGACAGATCGCACGCGGGCAGGCATGTTGCCACCGTCCCCCGACTACCGGAATCACCCTCCCAGCCGGACCACGAACCGGCAAGCGCATCAAGGTCCGACGACGTCAGGTAGTTCACGTGATCGACGCTGGCCGCTGCCTCCTCCACAGCAAGCCGCACACCCTCCCCCGGTCCCAGCTGGTTGCCGTGGACCCGGAGTCCCAGACCCGCATCCCGGCACGCGCGGAGCACTTCCCGGCTCTGGTCGGGTGTGAACGCGCCGGTTTCACAGAACACATCAGCCCACTGCACGTGGGGCCGGACGGCGCTGAGCATGGGGCCGGTGACGGTTCGAACGTAGTCGTCGGCACTCCACCCCTGCGGAACCAGGTGCGCACCAAGGAAAGTCACCTCGTCAGCTGTTGCGGCAGCGATCCGTGCGCTGCGGGCTTCTTCCTCGACATCGAGGCCGTAGCCGGTCTTCGTCTCGAGGTAGGTGGTTCCGCCGGCTGCGGCAACGGCCACCCGCTGCGCGACGAGCGCGCCGAGTTCCTCGTCCGACGCGCGCCGAGTTGCATCCACCGTCACGGAGATTCCACCCGCCGCGTAGGACTGCCCCGCCATGCGAGCTTCGAATTCGGCGGTCCGATCGCCGGCGAAAACCAGGTGCGTGTGGCTGTCCACCCAACCGGGCAGGCAGGCGCGTCCACCGGCGTCGTACCGGGTATCAGCGGCAGGAGCGTTCCCGGCGGGCCCGAGCCAGGCGATCCGCTCACCCTCGAACACAATCGCCGCATCCTTCAGCACCCGCTGCTCGGCGTCCTGCGTCATGAGCTCGCCGATGCCGGTGATGACCGTAGTAGCGCCCGTCATGAGTCTGCCTTCTCCCTTGTTGCGTTCCCCGGTGGTGCGTTGCTCGGTGGTGCGTTGCTCGGTGCTGCCGCCGCATCCATCCGTGCGATCGCCGCGGCGAGCAGCGTGCCCGGATCCCCCAGCCGCGTGTGGTGCCCGTTCCGGGCAACCACTTCCCCACCGACGACGACGGCGGTGACATCCTGCGCTGTGGCCGTCAGGACGAGCTGGGCGGGGGAAGATCCGGCCGTCCGTGCAGTTCGAGGGTCGAGTGCGACCAGGTCGCAGACCCGTCCCGGCGCCAGGCCGGCTGCCGGCCGTCCCTGCGAACGTGCCCCGCCGCTGGCAGCCGCGCGCACCAGTTCAGCGGGCGAGAACCGTCCACGTCGCCCGCTGGCCAGCCGCTCGCCGTGTTCCAGGGCCCGCATTTCAAGCCAGGGGTCGACGACGGCATGCTGGTCGGTGCCCAGAGCCACCACCGCACCGGCATCCTGCAGAGCGTGTGCGGGGCCGATACCGTCGGCGAGATCCGCCTCCGTGGTGGGACACATCGCTACGGTAACCCGCGCCTGGCCGAGGAGCTCGACGTCCTGGGCGGTCAGGTGCGTGGCATGGACCACCGTCAACCGTTCCGAGAGCAGGTGATGCTTCGCCAGCAGCCCTGCCGGTGTGGTTCCGGTCCTCTCGACGCAGTCGCGGTTCTCGGCGGGCTGCTCGGAAAGGTGGATGTGCAGGGGCACATCTGCGGGAAGGTGTTGTGCGATGTGCGCGAGTGCAGGTTCATCGACCGCGCGCACGGAGTGCAGGGCTGCGCCGACGGATACCTGGGAGGCATCGAAACTGCCCGTGATGGCGGTGCGGAGGGAGTGCCACCGGGTGAGCCACGCTTCGGCACTGCCGTCAGTGAAGCGTGCCTGTTCGGGCAGCACCGGCGCACCGAAGCCGGAGGAAAGATAGCAGGTGTCCAGCAGCGTAAGCCGGATGCCGGCTGTGACCGCGGCGCGGGCGAGCGCCAGCTCCATGGCGTGCGGGCCGTCGTCGTGCAATCGCGCTGGTTCTGTTGGCAGTTCAAATCTTTTTTGCGGCCGGGAACTTGTTGGCGGCTCGGTACGCGGCTTGCCGTACCCCGTTCCATCCTGCCTGTGGTGCACGTAGTGGAATTCGGCGACGCTGGTCCAGCCGGCGGTGACCATTTCGGTGTAGACGGCAGTGGCGAGTTCCTCGTACAGCTCCGGGGTGAGAACACCGGCCGCCCGGTACATTGCTTCGCGCCACGTCCAGAATGTGCCCGTACCGGTGTGGGTCCGCCCCCGGAGAACCCGGTGGAAAGCATGCGAGTGTGCATTCGCCGCAGCCGGGAAGACGACGCCGTCCAGCCGCAGGTCGTCAGGTCCGGGTTCCGTGCCTGTGATGACGTTGCGGACGACGCCGCGCTCATCGAACTCTGCCCGCACGCCCGCCGCAATCTCCCCGGACTCCAGCCAGGCCTGCTCGCACCAGAGTGCTTTCACAGCAGCCGCTCCAGCGCGTCGGCGAGCGCAACTGCGCCATGGTCGGCGTCGTCGTCTTCGACGTGTTCCTCCGGAGAATGGCTGATGCCGGTCGGATTGCGCACGTACAGCATGGCTGAGGGAACGTGTGCTGCCAGGATGCCGGCGTCGTGCCCGGCACCGGTCGGCAGGCCGGGAGCACCGGGTACGGCGAGCTGCAGCTGGCGCTGGAGTTCGCCGTCGAAGGTCACGGTGCCGCTGACGGACTCCCGGGTCAGTGCGGCGGTGCACCCTTCGAATGCGGCCGCCTTTTGCGCCTGACCGTGAATCGATTCCACCAGCGCGGCCGTGGTGGCGTCGTCCGGGTGCCGGATGTCGATCCAGAGGTCAACGCGGGAGGCGATCACATTGGTACCGCCCGGGATCGGCTGGAGCCTGCCCACCGTCGCGCGGGCCTCCGGGGTGGCCGCGGCCGTCTTCCGGATGGCGAGAACTACCTGCGCGGCCGCAACCATGGGGTCCGCGCGGTCCTCCATGAGAGTGGTTCCGGCGTGGTTGCCCTGCCCGCTGATAGTCAGTTTCCAGCGGCCGTGGCCGATGATCGAGGTGCCGACGGCAATGGGGGAATCGAGGTCGATGAGTCCGCGGCCCTGTTCGACGTGGAGTTCCACGAAGTCGCCGATCCGGCGCAGTGCGCCGTCGTCCCTGCCGAGCTGCGCGGGGTCCAGCCCGTTGGCGCGTGCGGCCTCGGCGAAAGTGACGCCGTCGGGATCCTTGAGGTTCCGCGCAGTATCAGCGTCGATGGCACCGGTCAGCAGCCGTGAGCCGAGGCAGGCCACACCGAAACGGGAGCCTTCCTCCTCGGGAAAGACTGCGACGGCGAGCGCACGCTGCGGTTGGACGCCCCGCTTCTTCAGGAGGTCCACCGCGGCAAGGGCCGAGGCGACGCCGAGCGGACCGTCGAATGCACCTCCCCCGGGCACCGAGTCGAGGTGGCTGCCGGTGACGAGCGCGCCGTCCCGGGTGCCGCCGTCGTTCGTGTCAGCGCCGGCGACGTCCCACCAGGCCCAGAGGATGCCGTTTCGGTCGGTTTCGACATCCAGGCCGCGTCGGTGGGCCTCCTGCTGAAACCAGGACCGCAGATCCAGTTCAGCCGGGGAGAAAACATGGCGGGAGTAGCCGCCGCGGACGGAATCCCGCCCGACATCCTCGATTGATTCCAGCAGGCTGCTTACGCTGTCCATCGGTTTCCCTTCCCGTCTTCGAATGTTTTCCACATGCACCACGTGCGCCCCTGTGCAGGCTCATGGATCGGGCCTAGACTCACCAGCATCCTGCAATCCGATCAAACCAGAGGAGTTCATCGTGGGCGGACGTGTTGTACATTTCGAAATCCCTTTTGACGACGGCGATCGCGCCCGGGAGTTCTACCGCGAAGCGTTCGGTTGGGAGGTGTCGCAGATGCCCGAGTTCGACTACACCGCTGCGGGCACCGGACCTGCCGGAGAACAGGGTCCCACGGAACCGGGCTATATCAACGGCGGCATGTTCAAGCGTGACGACGGCCCGCTCTCCGGTCCGATCATCACTCTTGACGTCGAGAACATCGAGGAGGCGCTGGCGAAGGTTGAATCCCTCGGTGGGTCCGCCGTCGGCGAGAAAATGACGGTCGGCGACATGGGCTTCGCCGCCTACTTCCGCGATCCCGAGGGCAATGTGATGGGCCTCTGGCAGAACCCCTGACCTTCCGGGCCCGGAACCCTGGTTAGCCCTCCATGGGTACACGGACTCCACGCTCACGGGCCACCTCCCGGGCTCGCTCGTAGCCCGCGTCCACATGGCGGATGACGCCGGTTCCCGGGTCATTGGTCAGGAGCCGTTCCAGCTTCTCCGCTGCCAACGCCGTTCCATCCGCTACCGACACCTGCCCGGCGTGGATGGAACGGCCGATGCCGACACCCCCGCCGTGGTGGATCGACACCCACGTTGCACCCGACGCGGTGTTGAGCATCGCGTTCAGCAGTGGCCAGTCCGCTATCGCGTCTGAGCCGTCAGCCATGGATTCGGTCTCCCGGTAGGGCGAGGCAACCGACCCCGAGTCGAGGTGGTCCCGGCCGATCACCAGCGGCGCGGAGACTTTGCCCTCGGCGACGAGCCGGTTGAAGAGCAGGCCCGCCTTCGCGCGGTCGCCGTAGCCGAGCCAGCAGATGCGTGCCGGCAGGCCTTCGAACTCGACGAGCTCCCCGGCGGCGTCCAGCCAGCGGTGCAGGTGCCTATTGTCCGGAAACAGTTCCTTGAGCGCGGCATCGGTGACCGCGATGTCGGCCGGGTCTCCGGAGAGCGCCACCCAGCGGAAGGGGCCCATCCCCTCGCAGAAAAGCGGTCGGATGTAGGCCGGAACAAAGCCGGGGAACTCGAAGGCCCGCTCAAAGCCGCCCTTGCGTGCCTCATCGCGGATGGAGTTGCCGTAGTCGAAGACCGTGGCGCCGGCGTCCTGGAACCCGACCATCGCCTCCACATGCCGGGCCATGGAGGTCTGCGCCTTCTTTGTGAAGCCGTCCGGATCACCGGAGGCCTCGCGCTCCCATTCGTCGACGCCGAGGCCCTCGGGCAGGTAGCTCAGCGGGTCGTGCGCGGAGGTCTGGTCGGTCACGATGTCGATGGCGAATTCACCGTTCCGCTGGCGCTCCAGCAGCGCCGGCAGCATCTCGGCAGCATTTCCGACGACGCCGACAGACAGCGCCCGCTTCTCGCGCTTGGCGTCAAGCACCTGCCGCAGTCCATCCTCGAGATCGGCGGCGACAACGTCGAGGTAGCGTTTGGCAGCCCGCCGGCGCAGGCGGGTTTCGCTGACGTCGATGATCAGCACCGCGCCGCCGTTCAGCGTGACGGCCAGCGGTTGTGCGCCGCCCATGCCGCCGCAGCCCGCGGTGAGCGTGAGCGTTCCCGCGAGGGTCCCGCCGAACCGCGCTTCGGCCACCGCTGCGAAGGTTTCATAGGTTCCCTGCAGGATCCCCTGCGTGCCGATGTAGATCCAGGATCCGGCGGTCATTTGCCCGTACATCATGAGCCCCTCGGCCTCCAGCCGCCGGAACTCGGGCCAGCTGGCCCAGTCCCCCACGAGGTTGGAGTTGGCGAGGAGGACCCGCGGCGCCCACGGGTTGGTGCGGAAAACGCCCACCGGTTTGCCCGACTGCACCAGGAGGGTTTCGTCGTCCTCAAGATCCTTCAGGGTGGCCACAATGGCGTCATACGCTTCCCAGCTGCGTGCCGCCCGGCCGGTGCCGCCGTAGACGACGAGGTCTTCGGGCCGCTCTGCCACCTCCGGGTCGAGGTTGTTCATCAGCATCCGCAGGGGTGCTTCCGTCTGCCAGCTTTTCGCCGTGAGTTTGGTGCCGCGCGGTGCGCGGATGGTGCGTGACGGGTCGTGCTGGGTGAAGATCATGACTGTGCTCCTGAAGGCTCGTTCGGAAGGGAGGATTCGGTGCCGTCCGTGGCAGTGTCCGTTCGGGCGGTGAGGATGCCCGCAGCTTCGCCGGCGACCTGGCGTCCGATCCGGCGCGCGCCGTCGTCGGTAATCCGGTAGGTGGGCACAACGACGCTCAGCGCTGCCACCACCTGCCCGCCGGATAGTACAGGTGCGGCGATTGCGGTGACATCGGGCTCGATTCCGTTGCTGACCACCACGAAGCCGTCCCCGGGAGTGTCACCGCTCAGGACAGCGCCGGCGGCGGATCCATCCAGCGGAATGCTCCGGCCCACCCAGCTGGTGTGGCGGACGGAGTGGGTTCCCTCCCGGACGGACAGGTAGATGCCATGGCCGTCGTGGGAGGGCACATTGAGGTAGGCGGACTCCCCTGTTGAGTCGACCAGCCGTTCCAGTGCTCCCTCCGCCAGCGACACGAGCGATTCGTGCGAGAGCGCCTGCGCGCCGAGCTGGACCACGCGCATGCCGGGCCGGTAGCCGTCGTCGTCCCGGCGGACAAAGCCGGTGCCCTCAAGGGTGCGCAGCAGCCGCAGCGCGGTCGACGCGGAGAGCCCGGCATCGCGGGCGGCATCGGCGAGGGTTACCGATCCGCGGTCGCATACCGTGCCGAGCAGCAGCAGTGCCCGTTCAACGGTGCGGGTGGAGGTATCCGCCACGAGTTCTTCCTTGCGTTCGGTGGGAATATGTATTTCACTTATTGAAACGCTCATTTCATCTGTTGGCAAGAGCAGGCGATTGCGGGACGAGAAAAGGACAGGTCATGCCAGACGAAAAGATCGGCACAATCGTCAGCATCGGTTTAGGCGCACTGGCGCCGGCAGAGGTTGTTGCCGTAGCGCGGCACGGTGCGCGGGTGGAGCTCGGCAGGGACTCACTGTCCGCCATGCAGGCCAGCCGCTCGGTGATCGATGCCCTCATCGACGATCCGACACCGCACTACGGCGTGTCCACAGGCTTCGGCGCGCTGGCGACCAAGCACATTCCCGTCCAGGAGCGCACGCATCTGCAGCGCAGCCTCATCCGCAGCCACGCGGCGTCGTCGGGCGCGGAGGTGGACCGTGAGATAGTGCGCGGGCTGATGCTGGGCCGGTTATCCACCATGGCCACCGGCCGGACGGGCGTGCGGCCGGTCGTCGCGCAGACCTACGCGGACCTGCTGAACGCGGGCATCACTCCCGTGATCGGCGAATATGGTTCGCTGGGCTGCTCCGGCGATCTCGCTCCCCTGTCCCACGTGGCGCTGGCCCTCATGGGCGAGGGCGAAGTAAGGAACGACGACGGCGCGCTGCTGCCCGCCGCTGAGGCGCTCAGTGCCGCCGGCATCGCCCCCGTCGAACTGCGCGAGAAGGAGGGCCTCGCCCTCATCAACGGCACCGACGGCATGCTGGGTATGCTCGTTCTCGCCTCCGCGGATCTGCACCGGCTGCTGCGTACCGTTGACCTCGCCGCGGCGATGAGCGTGGAGGGCCTGCTGGGAACCGACAGCGTCTTCGCCGAGGACCTGCACCAGCTTCGGCCGCACCCGGGACAGGTTACTTCCGCGGCGAACATCCGTCGCGTGCTTTCCGGGTCACGCCTCATCGGCGAACACGCCTCGGACGAGCGCAAGGCGCACCGGTTCACGCGGGTGCAGGACGCGTACTCGCTGCGGTGCGCACCGCAGGTTCATGGTGCCGCTCGGGCAACGCTGGCGCATGTCGAGTCTGTCGCGGCGATCGAGCTTGGGTCAGCAATCGACAATCCGGTGGTGACGGTTGACGGGCGGGTTGAGTCGAACGGCAACTTCCACGGCGCACCGATCGGTTACGCGCTGGACTTCCTCGCGATCGCCGTCGCAGACCTTGCGTCCATGAGCGAACGCCGCACCGACCGGTTTCTCGACAAGAGCCGCAACCACGGCCTGAACCCCTTTCTGGCTCACGATCCGGGTGTTGACTCCGGCCACATGATCGCCCAGTACACCCAGGCCGGTATCGTGTCCGAACTCAAGCGCCTGGCGGTCCCGGCCTCCGTCGACTCCATCCCGTCCTCCGCAATGCAGGAAGACCACGTGTCGATGGGGTGGTCTGCCGGACTGAAGCTGCGGCGTGCGCTGGACGGACTGACGCGGGTGGTGGCGATCGAGCTGCTGACCGCGGCCCGCGCGCTGGACATGCGCGACGGCGGCGTCGGCACCTCGTGCAGTTCTCCCGCCATTCACGCGGCGCGCGCTGCTCTCCGGGAGGTGGTGGAGGGTCCGGGGACGGACCGGTATCTCGCGCCTGAAATCGAGGCGGTGCGGAAGCTGGTTGAGGCTGGGTCCGTACTTGCCGCCGTCGACCGCGTACTGGGCGAGCCGCTCGCCTAACTTTCAGCCCACCATCGGCCGGGGGCGTAGGTAATGGCGCTTTGAGTAACTCAAAGCGCCATTATGTGACTCCTTACACCGGTTGGGGTTGGGGGCGGATTCCCCTACCAGCGATGGGCCACATCGATGACCAGCCGGGATGAGGCTCCCGGCCCGTCGAGTGTGAAGACCCGGAATGGAAGGCGGGCGCGAACGCCGAGGCCAAAGGTCGTGCGGCTCTCGAAGCTGTCCACGTAGGCGACCTGCCGGAAGGTCGTGAACCCGGCAACATTGACCGCTTCCGACCGGACGGCGGGGCGGTAGGTTGCGTTGTAGCGCGAGTCATGTGCTGGTGCGTTGACGGTTACCTGGATATCCGCCCCACCGCGCAGCGGAGTGGTCAGGCCGGAGGTTCCGACGACGGCGCTGGTGTACCTGATCAGGTAGCCGGCACCCTTGCCGCGAACATCGATGACGAGCCGGTCGAAGCAGGCATGGCGCCCGGCCCTTGCGTTGACCATTGGCGAACCCGTATAGGCCGTGCTGGTCTTCGCCAGTGAGCCCCAGGTGATTCCGCAGTAGGGAGCCGCAGAGGCTGGGGATGGCGCTACCAGTCCGAACCCGACAATAAGGAGCAGGCTGGCCAATAGCGCACGGAGTGTGTGCATGATGCACCACCTTTCAAAGGAGTAGGTGCGATCATCGTAGGGCCGCGCTTCCGCAGAAGATCCGGCCTGCAACCCATCGGCGCGCAACCGTTACGGGCGGGAGAATTGCCGGTTGCTCGCCTGCTGTTTTGGGACGTAAAACGCAATCATTCGGACACCGCAATGACACCGTGTGTTTTTCGGGTCTCACCACGGGGTCTCACACGGGCTGCGGCGATTTACCGGGGTTTTATGCGGACTGCGGCGCCATGCGCAGGACCAGCCGCATGGCTGGTTCCGCCAGCCGGGCGGCAATGGGCCCGAGGATGGCCATCAGCAGCACATAGGCCGTGGCCAGTGCAGCCAGCTCGTCCGTGATGGCTCCGGACGCCACGGCAAGACCGGCGATCACAATGGAAAACTCGCCGCGTGCGATCAGTGCCGCGCCCGCACGGGCACGGCCCAGCCGGCCGACACCCTGCCGTTTGGCCGCCCACCAGCCGGTGGCCACTTTTGTCACCGCCGTGATGGCTGCGAGGAGCAACGCGTAGCCCAGCACCGGCGGGATGGTCGAGGGATCGGTATTCAGCCCGAACACCACAAAGAAGATGGCTGCAAACAGATCGCGCAGCGGTTCCAGGAGGCGGGTGGCGTTCGTGGCAGTCGCTCCGGAGATCGCAATGCCGAGCAGGAAGGCCCCGACGGCGGCTGACACCTGCATCGCCGCCGCCAGGCCCGCGACTAGCAGCGCTCCGCCGATCAGTGTCAGCAGGAACACCTCGCGGTCCTTCGAGTCAACGATGGCCGAGACGGTTCTGCCGAAGCGGAGAGCTATCACGAGCACTATGGTGACCACCACCAGCGAGATGCCGACTGCCTGAAGCCCGCCGGCGAAGCTGACTCCCGCAAGCACCGTGGTGAGGATGGGAAGGTAAATGGCCATCGCGAGGTCCTCGAAAACCAGCAGCGACAGTATGACCGGGGTCTCCCGGTTTCCGAGCCGCCCAAGATCCGTGAGTACCTTGGCGACGATGCCCGACGACGAAATGTAGGTCACTCCCCCGAGGACCAGCGCTCCGACACCGCCCCATCCAAGCACCAGCGCAATGATTGCGCCGGGCAGGAAGTTCAGCAGGATATCCAGGACTCCCGCCATCCAGGACTGTTTGAGGCCGGTCACCAGTTCGCCGGCCGTATATTCGAGGCCGAGCAGCAGCAGCAGGAGAATGACGCCGATCTCGCTTGCGATCTGGCTGAACTCTTCCAGCCCGTCGAGCTCGACGAAACCGCCCTGCCCGAAGAACAGCCCTCCGATCAGGTAGAGCGGGATCGGCGAGAGACCGATCCGTCCGGCGAGCCTTCCGAGGATACCGAGGCCAAGGAAAACCGCTCCGAGCTCAATGAGGACCAGCGCGCTGTGATTCTCCACGGGCGGCTCAGCCGCCGCTAAGAATCTCGGCCGCGGCGTCGAGCCCTTCGGAGGTTCCTACGGCCACCAGCAAGTCGCCCGCAGCCAACATGAAATCCGGTGTGGGCGAAGCCTGCACCTGGCCCCGCCTCAGGACCGCAACCAGCGAGACGCTGGTGCGTGTGCGCATTTTCGTGTCGCCGAGCTTGCGCCCGTCATACGGGGAGTCCACGTCGATGAGGAACTGCCGCGTATTCACGCCGGGCAGATCCCTGTGGTCTTCCGTCAACTGCGCCACGATCTCATGCGATCCGAGCAGGTTGCCCAGCGCGGAAGCCTCCTCGGCGGTCAACGGGATGGATGCCAGACATGCATCGGGATCATCGGCGCGGGACACGATCAGCTCCGTCTCGCCGTCGCGCTGGGTGACGGTGCCGATCCGGCGGCCTGACGCCGTCACAATGTCCTTGCGCACGCCGATTCCGGGGAGCGGCGTTTCTTCAACCTTCATGCTTTTACTTTAGACCCGCCGGTCTCACCGGGGTGCTCAGGGTTCCTGATTCATCTTCCGGCTGCAAGCGATGTTGCGAAGGACTGGCCGGCGGCGGAACCGGCTCCAGTCCCCGTAATGAGCCCGGCTGACAGTTCAGCAATGGCCGACGACGTCTGGAACCCGTAGCCGCCCTGGCCCGCCAGCCAGAAGAACCCCTCAGCCTCCGGATCGAACCCGACGACCGGTAGACCGTCGGCTACCTGGGTACGTAAGCCTGTCCAGGCCCGCCTCACGCTGCCGATTCCGAGAGTGGTCAGGGAACCAAGCCGGGAAATCAGCGCCTCGAGGTCCTCGGGACGCGGTTGTGCATCCTCCGGCACGCTCGGGACTGTTTCGGCAGGCGAGATGAGGAGACCGTCGTCGTCCCTCCGGAAGTAGAAGGTGTCATCCGCGGCAGCAACCATCGGCGAATCGGGAGCGGGAATATTGTCCGCGGCGACAACCGCTGCCGTCCGTCGGTAGGGCCGCACGCCCTGCGTAGCCACACCGGAGAGGACAGCCAGTTCATCGGCCCAGGCGCCTGCCGCATTGACGACGACGGCGGCGTGCACCGCCTGCGAACCGGCACCGACTTCCCAGGCCGTCCGGAGCCGCTGGACCGAGTGGACGCGCGCGCCGGTCACGATGCTGATACCGCCGGACTCCGCTGCTGACCGGTGGTGTTCCAGCAGGACGTCGGTGTTGCAGCCGACCGCTGTGGTGTCGAGTCCGGCGGAACTGTAACCCTGCTCCTGGGCGGCCGGCGCGATCTGCGGACAGAGCCGCACCGCCTCCTCCCATGGCAGGCGTTGCATTGAGCCGCTGGCTCTGGAAACGACGTCGTCCTCCGAGCCGATCAGCATGAAACTGCGCGGAGTGAGCACCGGCGCGGGAAGGTCATCCTCCGCTTCCCGGATGAGGTGAAGCGTACGTGCGGTCAGCTGCTGGATTACTTCGGGCCCGTAACTGGGGATGAGCTGCCGGGCCGACCGCGAGGAGGTGTGATAGGCGAGGGAATGTTCCGCCTCGACGAGGATGACCCTCAAGTGGGCCCGCTGGTCCGATGTCAGCGCAGCAGCGAGCGAAAGTCCCGCGATACCACCGCCAATGATCACAACGTCTGCTGTCTCAGTCATTGCGCTCCCTTCCGCTTCATTGACGCTACGCCAGTGCGACGCACAGGACTGAGGCGTCATCGGCCGATTCGCCGATCTCATCCTGTGTGGTCCGCAGCATCAGCATAAGCTCCTGCGCGCCCATCGGAGTCTGTACCGCCTCAAGGAAATCCGCCGGCCCGCTGACCAGACCGAGATCCACGGCCCGCCACGCGCCGTCGGACGCCAGCACCACCTTATGCGCCGGCTCCAGCGTGACCAGCCGGGCGTGCTGGGCTGCTGCCGGTTCGCGGCGCGCAACCCAGACCCCCTCCGGTGTGTTTCGCGCCAGCCGCGCCCTGCGCAACTCATCAAGCGACGACGATCCGTCCAACGCTTGCCCCACGTGCCTTACTTCCCCGTCGTTGAGCGCCGCGACCACGTGGCAGTCGGCGAGGCTGAGGACCGACAGGGCGCCGTCGTCGTCGGCTGTGACGAGCGAGACCGCGGCGCTGGGGAAACGCTGGGACTCCGGTCCCACCAACCGGTGGCCGAGCTCGTCCACCGTCGCCAGCGCGGCGGCCAGCACGGCACGGGGATCCCGCGGCCCGGCGCTTTCCGCCAGCGCCAGCCCGAGTACCTGCGCATACCAGGACGGGTTCGAGGCACCCGGCAGGTCAAGTTCGTCCAGCAGGGATGTTGCGCCGTCGATCATCCAGACGGCGTTGGCGCGGAAGCCGCAGGCGTCTTCCATGACGTGGTTGTCACCCTCGGTCTGGACCCGGGAGACGTGTGTCCAGTTCATCCGGTGTGCCCTTCGTCGGTCAGTACGTCGTCAGTCAATACGTCGTCGGTCAATACGTCGTCCAGGATGCGCGTGCCCATGGTGTGGAAGACGGGATTGTCATCGGAGGTGGCGGCCATGGCTGTGGCGATGCAGAGCGCCCAGCCCCGTGCGCGCTGCCAGGTGGCGGCGTCTACTGGCCGTTCCCTGGTGACCGTTCCGATGAACGTACGCCTGCCGGTGCGGTTGAAGACGAGCCAGGCGGCGGCGAGGTCCGTGGCTGGATCTCCAGAAGTGAGGTCGCCGAAGTCGAGGACGCCGGCGAGTCTGCCCTGCGGGTTCAGGACGAGGTTTGCTGCGTGCAGGTCGCCGTGCAGCCACAGCGGCGGTCCGGTCCACCCGGGTTGGTCCCGCAGGATCCGCCAGAGGTCGAGCAGTTCCCGGGATAGTCCGGCTGCGGCAATACGCTCCTCCACAGCCGCGCTCCGTGTGGACAGTGGAACTCCGCGGACCCTGTTTTGTGGGGCGTCAGCCGGTGCCGCGCGGTGGAAAGCTAGTACAAACTGTGCCAGGTCGGTGGCCGCGGCGGACCTGCGCGCTGGTTCGACGTCCGCCGCCAGCGTTCCGTCCAGCCAGCGCGTGATGGTCCAGTACCAGGGAAAGTACGACGACGGCGTGCCCGTTCGCACCGGAACCGGCATGACCGTTGCGAGGCCCGGGCTCAGTTCCGGCAGCCAATGCTGTTCGTTGCGGATGAGTTCGGCTGCCGCCTGCCGCCGTGGGAGGCGGACGGCGAGGTCGTCACCGAGCCGGAAGATCACGTTATCCCAGCCGTGAGCGACCTCTACGAGCGGCAGGTGGGCGAGATCGGGGTGCTGGTCAGCGAGCAGGCGCATGACCAGCGCCGAGGTGACGTCCACCTCTGCTGCCGGCATTGTGGCCATGGCTTCCTCACTCGTGAACGGAGCAACCTGGACGCTCCGGGACGCTCCGGGACGAGCAACCCGGACGAAAGTGAGCGGAATACCGCGCACCTCCGTCCGGGTTGCTCCCGATCATGTCCGGTTAGCTCACTCTGCGCTGCCTAGCCTTCGACTGGCTAGCGTCGACCCCGCCGGCCAACCCTCGACCCCGCCGGCTAACCCTCAACCCCGAGGCGTTCGAGGATGAGCTGGCGGACCCGGCCGGCGTCTGCCTGGCCGCGGGTGGCCTTCATGACCCCGCCCACAATTGCTCCGACTGCCTGCAGTTTTCCGCCGCGGATCTTTTCGGCGACGTCAGGCTGTGCAGCGAGGGCGCCGTCGATCGCTTCCAGGAGGGCGCCGTCGTCGGACACGACCTCCAGCCCACGCTGCGCAACCACTTCGGTGGGTGTGCCTTCACCGGCGAGGACACCGTCGAGCACCTCGCGGGACAGCTTGTCGTTGATCTTGCCGGCATCGATGAGGCCCTGCAGTTCAACGATCAGGCCTGGCGTGACCCCCAACTCAGCGGGTTCGACATCCGAGACCTTGGCACGGCGGGAAATTTCGCCCATCCACCACTTGCGCGCTGTGGCCGGCTTGACGCCCGCAGCGATGGTCTCCTCGATCGCGTCCATGACACCGGCGTTCACCACGTCGCGGAATTCCGCATCCGAGTAGCCCCAGTCAGCCTGCAGGCGCTTGCGGCGCGCGGCGGGAGGTTCGGGAAGTTCACTGCGGAGCTTTTCGATCCAGGCGTCGTCGGTAACTACCGGGACCAGGTCCGGTTCGGGGAAGTAGCGGTAGTCGTCGGCGTCGGATTTGGGGCGTCCAGCCGTCGTCGACCGTGTGTCCTCGTGCCAGTGGCGGGTTTCCTGCGTGATGGTGCCGCCGCCGTCGAGCACTGCGGCATGACGCTGGATCTCGTACCGGACGGCGTGCTCAACGGCACGCAGCGAGTTCACGTTCTTTGTCTCGGTGCGGGTGCCGAACTTCTCCTGGCCCTTGGGCTTGAGGGAGACGTTGGCATCGCAGCGGACATTGCCGCGTTCCATTTTTGCGTCTGAAACGCCGAGGTTCTTCACGATTTCGCGGATGGCTGCCACGTAGGCCTTGGCCAGTTCCGGCGCGCGCTCGCCAACGCCGACGATCGGCTTGGTGACGATTTCCACGAGGGGAACGCCCGCACGGTTGTAGTCGACGAGCGAGAACTCCGCGCCCTGGATGCGTCCGGTGGCGCCGCCCATGTGGGTCAGCTTGCCGGCGTCCTCCTCCATGTGGGCGCGTTCGATCTCGATGGTGAACACGGTGCCGTCAGCAAGCTCGATGTCGATGGAGCCGTCGTAGGCGATCGGCTCGTCATACTGCGAGGTCTGGAAGTTCTTCGGGGTGTCCGGGTAGAAATAGTTCTTCCGCGCGAAGTGGCATTTTTCGGCGATCTTGCAGCCCAGTGCCAGGCCAATCTTGATGGATGACTCCACCGCCACCCGGTTGATGACGGGCAGAACCCCGGGGAGGCCGAGGTCCACCGGTGTGACGTTGGTGTTGGGTGTATCTCCGAAGGCGTTCGGCGCTGAAGAGAACATCTTGGTTCGGGTATTCAGTTCAACGTGAACCTCGAATCCGAGGACAGGATCGAACTTCTCCATGGCCTCGTCGAAGGACAGGATTTCGGCGGTTGCAGCAGTCATTTACTTCACTCCAGCGATCTCGGGTGCCTGTGCCAGCAAGGGTCCGCCCCAGGTGTCTTCGAGCAGCGCTTCCAGTGCAGCGCCTGCCCGGTAAAGCCGTGCATCCTGGCGCGCAGGGGCGAGGAACTGGATGCCCACCGGCAGTCCGTCGGCAAGGCCGCCGGGGACCGAGATGCCCGGAACGCCGGCCATGTTCGCAGGGATGGTGGCGACGTCGTTCAGGTACATGGCGAGCGGATCGTCCAGCTTCTCCCCCAGCTTGAAGGCTGTGGTCGGGGCGGTGGGCGAGATGAGAACGTCTGCCTGGGTGAACGCGGCGTCGAAGTCCCGCTGGATCAGGGTGCGGACTTTCTGTGCCGAGCCGTAGTAGGCGTCGTAGTAGCCGGCGCTCAGCGCGTAGGTGCCGAGGATGATGCGGCGCTTTACTTCGTCTCCGAAGCCGGCTGCGCGGGTGGCGCCCATGACGCGTTCAATGGTGGGAGCGCCGTCGGGCACTACACGCAGACCGAAGCGCACGCCGTCGTACTTGGCAAGGTTGCTCGATGCCTCAGAAGGCATGATCAGGTAGTAGGCGCCCAGCGCGTACTTGAAGTTGGGGCAGGACACCTCGACGACGTCGGCACCCGCCTGGCGCAGCAGGTCCAGTGCGTCGGTGAAGCGTGCCTGGACGCCGTCCTGGTAGCCCTCGCCCTGCAGTTCCTTGATGACGCCGATGCGCATGCCCTTGACGTCAGCGTTGCTTGCAGCCTCGACGAGCGCGCCGACCGGGTCTGTCAGTGAGGTGGAGTCGTGTGGATCATGGCCGCCGATGACCTCGTGGAGAAGTGCGGCGTCGAGCACTGTTCGCGTGACCGGGCCGATCTGGTCCAGGGAAGAAGCCATGGCGATGGCGCCATAACGGGACACGCCGCCGTAGGTCGGCTTGACGCCGACGGTTCCGGTGACTGCGCCGGGCTGGCGGATGGAACCGCCGGTATCGGTTCCAAGCGCGAGCGGCGCTTCGAAGGCGGCGACAGCTGCAGCTGATCCACCGCCGGAGCCGCCGGGGATGCGGTCGAGGTCCCAGGGGTTACGGGTGGGCCCGTAAGCCGAGTGCTCGGTGGAGGAGCCCATGGCGAATTCGTCAAGGTTGGTCTTGCCGAGGATCGGCATCTTCGCATCGCGGAGCCTGCGGACAACGGTGGCGTCATACGGGCTGTGCCAGCCCTCGAGGATTTTGGAGCCGGCCGTGGTGGGCTGGCCCTTGGTGACGATGAGGTCCTTGACGGCGATGGGGACGCCCGCGAGCGGGTGCATAGCGTCGCCAAGAGACCGCTCCTTGTCCACCTCGGATGCCACGCGGAGTGCTTCATCAGTGTTGACGTGAAGGAACGCGTTGATCGCCGGATCGACTTCGCCGATGCGGTCGAGGTGAGCCTGGACAGCTTCCACTGCCGACACCTCACGGGAGGAAAGCTTGGCGGCGAGCTGGGCAGCGCTGAGCCTGGTGAGATCGGTCATTTCTACTCCTCGTCCAGGATTGCGGGGACCTTGAAGCGGCCGGCTGCGTTGTCGGGAGCGCCACTGAGGGCTTCCTCGTTGGTGAGCGTTTCACCGATGACGTCATCGCGGTAGACGTTGCTCAGCGGGATGGGATGGCTGGTTGCGGGAACGTCCTCACCGGCAACTTCGCTGACCGTCTTGATGGAGTCGACAATGACGGAGAGCTCACCGGTCATGCGGTCAAGCTCCTCGCCGGTCATGTCGATGTGGGCAAGCCGTGCCAGATGCGCGACGTCCTCACGGGTGATCTCGGGCATGTTTCTCCACGATCGTTCGTATTTCAGAATGGCTGGGTTTCGGGTTCTAGTCTACGGGCGGGAGGTGACAGTCCTGTCCGGTTGCAGCGCAAGCCTGAAGACCCAGAGCTGGATGTTTTCGTCGCGTACCCACCAGTCACGGCCTGGCACACGCTCGAACCCGAGGGATTCGTACAACCGATGTGCCCGCACCATGTCCGAGCCACTGGTCAGGCTCACGGCATCGATGTCGTCCAGGGCTCGGGCATAATCGATGATCCACTCGACCATCCGTCGCCCGATACCGCCGCGCTGAACTGACGGATCCACTGCGAGCATGCGGAACTCCAACTCCCCCGCCAGCGCGATGTCCGTGTAGCGCTGGCCCTCGAACGTGATGGCAAAGGAACCGACGACGACGCCGCCCTCCTCCCCTACCCATACCTCTGCGTGTTCGGCCCGGTGCTCGATATCGGAGAGAATCTGCACGTAGGGGTGGTCCGGGTCGCTGAAGTAGCCCGCGTGAAGATAGGCGTCCCGGGTGATCCGGCGGACGTCGTCGTAATCGGCGGCAGTGACGCGACGGATGGTCAAAGGCATGGTGCGAACCTTGTCGTGGGAGTGGGCGGTTCTGAAAGAGGGCGGAAGATCCGCCTATCCATTGTGACGCACCCGGTTCTTATTACCGGGCTTACTGGATGAAAGCCGCGGCGCCCTCGCCACTGAACTCGGCACGGTCAACCGGACGGCCCGACACAGCAAGGAGGAGTGAGAGTGTTGATCCTCGCACCTCAGCTCCGGTACCGAAGTCGACGTCGGAGTCAGTCGCCACGATTCTTGATGCTGCCGCCCGCTGTTTGCCGCCTCCCATTGAGACGGTGGTCCGCAATTGATACATCAGGGCTGTGGCAACGTGCTCGATGGGATACTCACGTTTGAGCCCAAGCGGGCGTCTGATGTCCTCACCATGAATGATGGCCTCAACCAAGCGGGTCGCCGGTGCTGCGGGTGGCGTTTTGGTTTCATTGAGTACGCGGCGAAACTCGGCGAGAGTGTCGGTCGGCGTCGCCCTCCGCTCGCGGGCGACCCCAGCAGCGTTATCACGGTCGAAGTCGAACCGCGCTGACACCAGGCGGCGGACGAAACTGACACGCGTGGTCTTCGCGGAATCCACGAGATGAGCCACGACGTCGTTCACATCCCAACCGGGACACCAGGAGGGCATGGCCCACTGCTCTTCACTCATTCCAGCGAGATCTTCGATCAGGGCTCGACGTTCCTCATGCACGGCCGGCCACACTCCGGTCCATTTCCTGGAAGACATGCTGCTACTCAAACATGGATGACTGCAGACTGCCTGGAGAATGACGGCTTCATCTGTTTACTCACAACCCCTTTCTTTCGAATGTGTCTTCTAATAGAATGAGGTATGAGCCTGACAGCCGCACTCGACGCCCTTCCAGGCGAACGATTGCGTGCTCTCCCATCCTTCGAATTCGATGATCCGGCCGATTTGTCCGCGCCGTCGATCGGGGACCTGTTGCAGATCCTGGCCGCCTACGCCTCGCGTTTCGTGGCCGCGTTCCCGGGAATGGGACAGGATCAACTCGCCGAGCAGGCAACCGGAATCGAAGACCTCTCCCGGACGGTGGAGTACCTTCAGGTCGTCGCCGCCACCGCGGTGGATCGCAGCAGCGCCGCAGACGGCGGTAGGCCAGCCCACATCAACAAAACCATCACCGACGACGACGGCGGTAGTGGTGCCGATTCCGCCACTGGTGGTGTCGGTTTCGCGTTCGGTCTGTCCGGTCCTTCCGGTGGGCGCTCCGCTTACCGGTGCACCGCCGAGTACCTGCGGGACCGGCTACGCATCAGCAGAAGCGAAGCCAACCGCCGGCTCCGCCTCGGCTCCAAACTGATCCCCCGCATCACCCTCACCGGAGAACCGTTGCCCGCCACCTGTGAGCACCTCGCAGCCGAAGTCTCCGCCGGGGTAGTGTCCGGCAAAGCCGCCACCATGATCAACAGCGCCCTGGACCGGGCACAGTTCACCACCAACCCGGCCACCCTCGACACGATGGAAGCCCAACTCACCGCCAGCGCCACCCGCTTCGACCCCGACTTCCTCGCCAAACTCATCCACCGCTTCGAAGCCCACCTGGACCCCGACGGGCCCGAACCCACAGACAAGGAACTCACCAACCGCCAAGGCGTGTTCCTCCGCGGCAAAAAACGCGGCCTCCACCTGCTCGACATCGCAGCCACCGACGAACAATACGAATACCTCACAACCATCATGAACACCGCCACCGCCCCCCGCACCGGACGCCCCACCAGCGGCGACGGAGGCCAGAGCGGCAGCGAAGGGAGCGACGGCGACGGTACCAGCGGTGGCGGAGCAGGACCTGATGACGCGCCCGGACTCAACGACCACGAGGCGCCCGTCGAGACCAGGACCCGGGCACAACTGCTCCTGGACGGACTCGTCGGAGCCTGCCAAGTAGCCCTGGCCACCGACAAACTCCCCGCAACCGGCGGACAGCGGCCCCAAGTCCTCGTCACCGTCGACTACCAGACACTGCTCGGCGACATCGAAACCCGCACCGGCACCTCCTTACCAGCCACCGGTACGTCCACCGGCACTTCCAATACCGGCGCCTCCTTCTCCCCCGCCGCCGGGGCATCACTGGCATACACCGGGCCCATCAACGCACGCACAGCCCGTCAAATCGCCTGCGACGCCGACATCATCCCCGTCGTCCTCGGCGGACAGGGCGAAATCCTCGACCTCGGACGCGCACAACGGCTCTTCACAACCAAGCAACGCAAAGCCCTCATAGCCCGAGACAAGGGCTGCGCCTTCCCCGCCTGCACCATGCCGGTGCACTGGACCGAAGCCCACCACATCCAACCCTGGTCACACGGCGGAACCACCAGCACCGACAACGGCGTACTTCTCTGCGCCCATCACCACCATCTGATCCACCAAAACGAATGGACCATCCACATCAAGGACCGCCTCCCCTGGTTCATCCCACCCCCACACATCGACCCCGGACAGCAACCACGACGGAACCACTACTGGACACTCTGCTGAACAACCCACGCGGCCGAACAACTGCGGACGCGGCCGAATAATCACGCGCCAGTAGCAGTGGGGTAGTCGCCCATAGGTGATGTCTGCCGCTCTTTGCCACCGGCTGATGCTGCCTGCAACGATGACGAGGTGCACACCGAACCTGTGGCTTCACCCGACCTGTCAGCAGCCCGCCTCATGTGGAACGCATACGCCAAGGCACGTCCGGAAGCAGTGGCCGCCTCTCCCGAGTACACGGTTGAACACTTCGGCGATTCGAAGCGGCTGGCCAATGAACTCCTGAGCCTGGTCATGGACGGCAGGAAACGGGCGACCGCTGAACTCGTCGCTGAATTTCTGGCACGCGGTGACGAGGTACCGCGCATCGGTTCGCACTGGATCGCCTGCGACGGCGGCGGAGCGCCCCGCATCATCATCCGCAGTACAGAGCTTCGTATCGGCCCCTTCGCCAGTTCGGACGCGGCATTCGCCGCCGACGAAGGCGAAGACGACGGAACCCTCGAAAGCTGGCAGCGCGAACACCGTCGCTACTTCACACGGGTCAGCGCCGCTCGCGGCAGCCAATGGTCAGAAAATGACGAGATTGTCTTCGAGCGCTTCGCTGTCACCTGGCCGCCGGAACACGCCGACTGACTCCCGGCAGGACACGCTCGCTGACTCCCAGTAGGACACGCAGACTCCCAGCCGACTCCCTCCAAGCAGACCGGACCGCTCCTAGAGAGTGAGCTTGTAGACGTGGAGCGCGAAAGTGTCGGATAGCAGGAAGTTCCGGGCCGGCACCCTGACGAAGTCCATTGACTCGTAAAGCTTGTGCTGTCCATCCATGTTCGGTGCGATTGTCAGGACAACCGCCGACACATCGGGATCTATCCGTGCCCGCTCGATCACGGCTGCCACCAGCCCGTGCGCAATCCCCTTGTGCTGTTCGCCGGGCTCGACAGCAAGCATCCGGAACTCAAGTTCACCGTCGTGGGCAACATCGCTGAAGTCACCGCCGGCCCTGGTAACAAAAACCGATCCCACAATCCTTCCGGCCGATTCCGCAACCAGTAAAGATGACCCGGAGTATCCCTCCTCGATTGCCGCCAGGATGTGGTTATACGCGTACTCATCGTCGATGTATCCGGCATCCGAATACGCAGCCACAGTAATCCGCCGGATCTCTCCGAAATCGTTCCTGTCCGCCGACCTGATGTTAATGTCCATGAACGCCTCCTCTTGCGTTGGACGAGCGATGATCTGAGTGTGGCAGACCAACGAACCGCGAGCACGGGGCGAATGCAACGATCAGGTTAATTTAGCCGCCCGACACCCGCCGGTACCGTGTACCGTCCGGATTGCGCAACAGGAATCCGGAGTCGACAAACGCCCTCCGAAGGGTTGGGATGTCCCGCGTGAGAGTCGCAACCAACAAATTCACCACAGGCTCATCCAGCTCCTGACCAGCAGGAAATAAGCGGTCAGCAAGGTGTTCCAGCACCGCCAGCCGGTCCGCCTGACCTGCCGGCAATCCATCGAGCCTGCCTTCGCGGAAGAAGCGATCGACACCCTGCGGCCGTGCATGCGCAGCAGCACCCAGTACGTCCTTGAACATCGCGTCATTGACGGATCCATCGCTCAGCAACAATTCCGACTCGACAAGCTTTGAGAACTCCCTTGACCCCGCCTCGACGTCCTCACCAAGAACAGCCCGCGCATACGCCTCACGCAGACGTTCCGACGCTAACGTCGAAAAGACCTTCTGCCAGCTGACCGTCACGCGCGGGACTCCAGACGTTGCGCTACATCGATAACTGACTGCGGACCAGCCACCGTGAAAGCTGAAAAGCGCTCGGCTTCATCCGGCCCGCCGTCGAGCACTGCAGTGATGCCGGGCCGGTGCACAGGTACTCCCGCTTCCTCGGCGATCAGCGCACCGGCTGCCCAGTCGTGCTCATTCAGCCCGCGCTCGACATAGGCATCCAGCGTGCCGTCGGCCACCATGCACAGATCCAGCGCAGCCGACCCGATTCGCCGCAGATCGCCGTGCCCGGCCAGCAGCTCGCCCAGTTCACCCAATTGCTGCGAACGCTGACCCGGGTTGTAGGTGAATCCGCTGCCGACCAGCGTGCCGGGCCTGCCTGCAGCGGGACCGTGCAGCTGCCGCACGGTACCCCGAACACGCACCCACGCACCCTGGCCCCGCGAAGCCCAATAGACGCGGTCCAGCGCGGGCGCATGAACGACGCCGGCCAGCCAGACGCCGTCGTTGTCCACCGCTGCCACGGACGTACCGTAATAGACGATGTTGCGGATGAAATTGGTGGTTCCGTCGAGTGGATCGATAGACCAGCGGATGCCGGAAGGAGTCCCTTCAGGCACCGTGGTTCCGTACTCCTCGCCGGTGATCGCATCGTGTGGACGGGACCGCCAGATCACATCACGGACAGCCCGCTCGGCAGCCGTATCGAAGGCCGTCACCCAATCGCTGTCCGAACTCTTGTTCTCCGCCTGCAGCTCGCCCTCACCGCGCTTGCGCAACACCGCCGCGCCCGCTTCGGCGGCCTGTAACGCAACATGCAGCAGTTCTGCCGGACTGGCGCTCGTGTTCATACGCTTCCTTCCTCTAGCAACTTGCGGAAACCGTCTTCGTCCAGCACCGGCAATCCAAGCTGCTCAGCCTTGTCGAGCTTGGTTCCCGCGTTCTCCCCCGCCACCACGTAACTGGTGTTCTTCGACACCGAACCCGATGCCTTGCCGCCCCGCTGGATAATGGCTTCCTTCGCTTCGTCACGGCTGAAGCCCTCAAGAGAACCGGTGACGACGACGGTGAGCCCCTCCAGCGTGCGTGGCATGGACGCATCAACCTCGTCTGCCATTCGAACTCCGTCTTCTGCCCACCGGTCGACGATCTCGCAGTGCCAGTCCTCCGCGAACCACTCCTTCAGAGCCGCCGCGATGGTTGGGCCCACGCCGTCGACGTTGGCCAATTCCTCCTCGCTGGCGCTGCGGATCCGCTCCATTGAACCGAAGGCCGTGGCCAGCGCCCGCGACGCCGTGGGTCCGACATGGCGGACGGACAACGCGACCAATACCCGCCACAAAGGCTGCGACTTCGCTTTCTCAAGTTCGGCGAACAGTTTCCGCGTGTTCGCCGTCGGCTCCGAAGGCTTCTTGGCGGTACCGCGGGTATAGAAGTACGGAACCAGTTCCTGGCCGCTGACCACGCCCTTGACCTTCTTGTCGCGAAGAATCCGCACGTCGGCGAGCTTCTCCGGGGTCAGCCTGAACAGGTTTGCTTCGGTGGTCAACGGCGGATCCTGAGGTTCTGCCGGCTGGGTGAGTGCGATCGCCGCTTCCCAGCCCAGCGCTTCGATGTCGAAGGCTCCCCTCCCGGCTACGTGGAATACCCTCTCCCTCAGTTGGGACGGGCACGACTTCGCGTTGGGACACCGGATGTCGACGTCGCCCTCTTTCGCAGGTGCCAACGGCGTCCCGCAGGAGGGACATTCTGTTGGCATCACGAACTCGTGCGGCGGCGGGTCCTGCTGCGGGCGCAGCGCCACCACCGGACCGACAATTTCTGGGATGACGTCACCGGCCTTGCGGAGCACCACGATATCGCCGATCAGCACTCCCTTGGCCTTGACGACCTCCTGATTGTGCAGTGTGGCCATCTCCACCGTGGAGCCGGCAACCTTCACCGGGACCATCATGCCGTAAGGCGTCACACGCCCCGTGCGGCCCACATTGACACGGATGTCCAGGAGCTTGGTATTCACTTCCTCCGGCGGATACTTGTACGCGACAGCCCACCGCGGCACACGTGAGGTGTGTCCGAGCGCCCGCTGCAGGGCGAAGCTGTCCACCTTGACGACGATGCCGTCGATTTCGTGGAGCAGGCCATGACGGTGCGCGCCATAGTGCTGAATGAAGTCGCAGACCTCCTGGTAGGAACCAAACACCTTGAAGTACGGCGAAACGGGCAGCCCCCACTGCTCAAGCAGACCGTAGGTCTCCGACTGGCTTCCGGCATCCAGCCCCTCCCGCGCACCGATACCGTGCACATACATATCCAGCGGCCGCTGCGCAGTGAGCGCCGGGTCCTTCTGCCGGAGTGAGCCCGCCGCAGCATTGCGGGGATTGGCGAAGGGCGCCTTGCCCGCTTCAACCATCGACTCGTTGAGCTGGGCGAATTCCTTCGAGGGAAAGAACACCTCCCCCCGGATTTCCACCTCCACCGGATGGCCGGAGCCCTTCAGCCTGCGCGGGATGGTCTTGATGGTGAGGACATTGTGCGTGATGTCCTCACCGGTCGCTCCGTCACCACGGGTTGCTGCCCGGACCAGTTCGCCGTTGCGGTACAGGAGATTGACCGCGAGGCCGTCGATCTTCAGCTCGGTCAGCCACGACACGCCGCTTCCCGGGCGCTGCGACTCGATGCTGGCCTCGGCACGCCGGACCCACGCCTCGAGCTCATCCGTGGAAAACACGTCTTCCAGGCTGTACATCCGTTGCAGATGCTGCACCGGCGAGAAGGCGGCCGACACATCCCCGCCGACTTCCTGCGTAGGGGAATCGTTGGAAATCAGCTCCGGGTGCTCTGCCTCGATCTGCTCCAACCGGCGAAACAGTTCATCGAACTCCGCATCCGAGACGAGCGGCGCATTCTCGTTGTAGTAGGCGAAGCGGTGCCGCCGAACCTCCTCGACAAGCGCGCCGTATTCCTCCTTCAGGGAGTCAGCCGGCACTTCATCGGCGGGCAGCTCGACGTCGGAACGTGCTTCGGACTGCCCATCGGCGTGTTGGTTCACTGTGGCCACGGTTCCTATCTTGCCCCAGACCTCCGACACTTGCCCGCGTTGAAGTTTTTGTCGCCTAGTTGCTGCCTTCGAGCGGCCCAGACAGCAACTAGGCGACAAAAACTTCCGGATGGGGTTAACGCAAACGGCCCGCCGCCGAAGCCGCGGGCCGTTCAGCCGTTCGTGGAAGAACCTACGCGTTCGAGGTTGCTTCCTGATCCTGGCGGTTGCGCTGTACGGTTGCGCTGACTTCCTGCAGCTGGGCTGCAATCTGGGTCAGCTGCGCGCGGTGGGTTTCCCACTCCCCGCGGAACCGCTCGGAGTCCGGGCCAACCCAGGCTGTGTTGCCAAGCTGCTGCGTCAGCTGGTTGGCGGTCTGGTTCAGTTCTTCGGACTTCTGGGTAAGCAGCTGTGCCAGCTGTCCCATCTGCTCCGGATTGTTACCGTGCGTAACGTTGCTCATTGTCCCCACCTTTCGTCTGTGGCGGTCCGGCATTTCCGGAACCGCCTGCCCAAGCCGGGACATCCCTCGCGGGCTCCCCATCTGAGCGACCAACTACAACTTATCCAAGCCCGCTCGCTGGTGTCGATGGGGACCGCTCCCCAAGCAGCACTCCCCACCCAGCACTGCCCACACAGTACTCCCCACGCACGGGCCGGATCGGCGCGTCAGTCCAGGCCGCCCATGGTTGTAGCGACCTGTAGCTTGTAGGCCTTTCCGCGGCCGATGACGTATCCGCGGCCCGGTATGAAGCGGTTTCCGGCCGTCCGTCCGAGCGACGTGTTCAGGAGTGTGTCGCCGTCGAGCTCGTTCGGGTTGAGCAGAAGCCCCCGCCTCCCCGACTTGAACGGACCGGACAGGTTCCAGGCGCTGGACCAGGTCGAGGTCTCTGCCTCCCCGACCACCCACTGCCCGGCTTTCACTGCAGCCTTCACCAGCGACGACAGCTCGAGTTCCGCCAGCGAATCGCTGAACTCCGTCAGTCCCTCGATGAAGAACGCCACCGACCCCTCGGCACCGTCCGCCAACGTTGCGAGCCGCGATAGCTCCGGCTGCACCAGTGCTGCCGTTACATACGCCTCGTCCCACAGACCAAGCGACGCCACCGTCGATCGCCGCGCACCGAGGTAGATCCTCCTGACATTCGGCGACGACTTCTGCAGCGCCGCCGCCAGCGTCACCAGCGCAACGGTCCGCCCGGACCCGGGCGGTCCGGACACCATGAAGGCCCCTGTTGCAGCGACGGCTGCGGGCTCAAGGTTGAAGTCGTCGACGCCGATCACCGCCGTTCCCGCCTGCGCCGCCGGCAGCACGTCCAGGTCAATTGACTCGGGCAGGCTGAGCACGCCTGGCGCCTGCGGAACGCCCTGGCGCAGCATGGCGTCACGCATGCGCTCGACCTCGCGGGCCTGCAGTTCCAGGTTGGCGTTGCCGCCGAAGACGGCGAGCTGCACTTCCAGCCCGTCCAGCAGTCCGCGCCCGGGCGGTGACGAGCTCGAAAGTACGTCGCGCGGCACCCCGAGAGTCGAGTAGTCGTCCTTGGCTGCCATCCGCAGGACGATCCGGCGGCTGATGGAGGAAGCCAACGACGGCGGCAGGGAGTTTGTGCGTTCACCGGTCACGACAATGTGCACACCCATGGGACGGCCATCGGTCGCGATCTGCTGGAACAGTTCGAAGTGTCGCTCCCGCCCCTTGAACTCGTAGGTCTCCCGGAAGGTTGTGATGCCGTCGACCAGGAGCAGGATTCTCGGTTCGTCAGGCCGACCCGCGAGCCTCCGGTACTCGGAGATACTCCCGGCCCGAACGTCGGCGAACCGGTCAGCGCGCTCGGTGATGATGCCCCGCAGGTACCGGAGCAGCCTGCCGATCCGTTCGGAATCATCCCCGTCAAGAATCGCGCCCACGTGCGGCAACTGACCGAGCATCTGCAGCCCGTTGGAGGCGCAGTCGATGCCGTACACCTGCACCGGACCGCCGCGCACCGTCACGGCACACCCGATGGCAAGCGTCCGCAGGGCCGTGGACTTGCCGGACCCACCGGAACCAAGGATTGCCAGGTTCCCGTCGACGTCCGGCTGGTAGAACACGGTGGGCTGCTCCTGGTGCTCAGGATCATCAGTGACACCAAGCAGCAGCGATTCATCCGTACGCGGGTTGGGCAGCTTGGAGAAGTCGTAGGCGTCGGCCAGTTCGGCCAGCCAGGGCTTGCGCGGCGGTTTGATACCAAGCTCCAGCGCCGCCTGGGAAACGTTGCCCACGATCCGCGCGATGTCATTAGGTCCGCCCGGCTCGGAGACAACCTCATCGGCTGCGGATTCCCACCGCGTGCCTGAGCCGAAATTCATCTCCACCACATCGATGCGCGGACGCGCCGGCGCACGCGTGGTCCAGCCTCCCGCATAGCCGGTCTGAAAGCTCTGGATGCGACCCGGCCCGGTTTTGGCAGCCCCTCGTCCCGGAATGGTGGGGCTGAAGTACGCAGCCATCGGCGTCCCGAGGATGTCCTGCGAATCATCCGTGTCGGCCATCCGCAGCGCTATCCGAAGGTTGGTATTGGCCCGGAGGTTGTCCTTGATGACCCCCGACGGCCGCTGCGTTGCCAGGATCAGGTGCAGGCCGAGTGACCGGCCGCGCGCCGCGATGTCCACCACCCCGTCCACGAACTCCGGCACTTCCCGGGCGAGCGCCGCGAACTCGTCCACAACGATGACGAGGGAGGGAGGCGTCTCCGGGTCCGCGTCCCGCTCCATAGCCAGGAGGTCCTTGGCCTTCTTGCGGTTGAACAGGTGCTCCCGGTAGTGCAGCTCGGCCCGCAGCGAGGTCAGCGCGCGCCGCACCAGGTGCGGCGACAGGTCAGTGACCAGCCCCACCGTATGCGGCAGCTTCACGCAGTCGGCAAACGCCGCTCCACCCTTGTAGTCGACGAACAGGAACGTGAGCCGGTCAGGGCTGTAAGCAGCAGCCATGCCGAGCACCCAGGACTGCAGGAACTCGGATTTTCCGGCGCCGGTGGTGCCACCAACCAGGGCGTGGGGGCCCTCGGCCTTGAGGTCCAGGTACATCGGCTCAACGCCCTTGGAACCCACCAGCGCACGAAGCGACCCCTGATGCTTCCGGTTCGGCACCGCACGGGATGCCACCGAGTTGTTCTCCGTCCAGCGGTCGGCGACCGCCGTCGTCGCCTCCACCAGTTCATGGCCCGCCAGGGTCACGTAGGAGACGGCGCGCGGCAGGTCCGAGTCATCCTCCACAGGCTTGCCGACGTCGACGACGGGAGTCAGCATCCGCGCCAGCTGCCCTGCCAGCTCAAGGTCGACGCTCTCGCAGCTGACCGGCGTCGACAATTCACCCAACCGCACCTGGCCGCTGACATTCGCTGCGTCGCCGTCGACAAAGAGGAAGTCGCGGCAGGCCGCGGGCAGCGCCGCGACCGTCCCGGCGACCCACAGGACATGGACGCCGACGTCAGCGCCGGCCTCGGCTACGCGGGTCAGGCGGGCTCGGTCAACCGTGACATCATCCTCCACGACCACGAGGACCGATGGCGTGACCGGCACGGGCTGTTCCACTTCCTTCGTGGGGTCCAGGCGCCCGCGAAGGGCAATACCCGAGCGTTCGGCAGCGCGGACCGACACCAGATCCTCCAGCCGGGACAGCAGCAGTCCCGCCGCGGCCGGTCCGGCCGCCAGATGGTCACCGGTCAAAGGACTGTGGACCGAGCCGGTGTGCGGAAGCCACTGCAGCCAGCCCCACCGTTCCTTCGACTGCACCGAGGTCAGCGCCACCACGGTCAGTTCGGCCGGCGAATGTAGCCCGATGGCCTGGATGACCAGTCCGCGCGCGACGTCGTCCACAACCCCGCGTGCTCCAGCCACACCGAGTGCGCCGGACAGCCGAAGGCTCGCGACGATGGGGACGTCGTCGATGTAGGCGTACTCCTCGGCGGCGTCGCGGATTTCCTCCGAGAACTCGGGCAGTGTGTCGGAACCGGCAGGTTCGGCCAGCTCGATCCGCGACGGTGCACGCCCGGTTCCGAACCGCAGGCTCAGGAAGAAGTCATGCTCCGGGCGGTGCGTCCACAGCAGCGGTCCCAGCTTGTACACGGCGTCGACCGTGTCCGCTACCGAGGGCGCCTCGGCGTGCCGGACGGCCCGCTCCACCTTCCGCGTCCGTTCGATGTCGCTTCGGAAGAACGCCATCGAGTCGCGGAATTGTGCCACAGCCTCCCGGAAGGTCCGCTTGGCGTTGATCCGCTGGTCCAGGTAGCTGCCCACCAGGATCATCGGCATCATGAGGATGAAAATCAGGCTGAACGGGCTGCGCGTAATGGAGAACATGATGGCGCCCAGCAGGATCGGCGCGATGAGCAGCAGGTACGGAAAGCGCATGGGGTTCGGCCTGCGGGGGCCCGCTGGAATCTGCTTGGGCTTCTCGATAAATGCCGGGACCACCCGCGGCGAGCGGTTGAATTCGACCACAGGGCTGGTGGGGTCCGAGGAGTAGGCGCGGGTCAGCGGCACCACGGCGAGGGTGGTGTCGCCCAGCGTGATCTCATCCGCGCTGGTCAGGGTTGTCCGTTCCACCCTCGTGCCGCCCATGAGGAGGCCGTTGGCAGAGTTTGTATCGATGATCTCAATTCCGTCCGCGACGTTGATCCGCGCATGACGTTTGGACATCATCGGATCGGAAAAACGGATATCGCAGTTGCGGTCCCGGCCCAGGTAGCTGGCGCCGGCCGGCAGCGAAAATTCCTTGCCGGCGTCGGGCCCTGACAGAACCCGGAGCGTGGCGACGGCCGGCCCCCGGTCCTGGCCGGGCACGTTGAACTGGTCGCTGACCCGGCTGATGGTCACGGCGGACCCCGGCCGCAGACCCGACTCGAAGAGGCTGACGTCGGGATTGAGCGTCCTGCCGCGCATGCCGCCGGCAACGTAGGACTCCTCGACTGTCAGGGACAACTCACCGGGAGGTTCAGCCCCCGCGCGCGCCGGATCAGCCACATACAGCTCGCGGGCAACATCGCTGACGGTAGCGAGCCCGTCCACGGTGACAGCGAGATCCTTCGCGGGGTCGGGATCTCGCCGCAGGGTGAGGCGCAGCAACATGTCAGGAACACTCCGGGTGGTTGAGGTGGACGTCAGGACGGAACAGCGCGGACAGCTCAGTCCTCATCCGCCTTGCCCTTCATGGTTTCGAGCAGGTCGAGGTCCTCGGGCGTGACCAGGTGCGAGGTCACCGCATGTTCCACCAGCCGGGCACGCCGGTTGGTGGCGAGCTTCCCACCCCCGCCGCGCAGGCCCACGACACCCACCCGGTCCAGCTTGTCGCACACGTTGTCCAGCTTGCGGTTGAACTTGGTCAGCGCCCAACCCAGGCGTTGCGCAGCCGCCGCGGAGGAAGGAATGGAACTGAATCCGGTGCCTTCACGGCGCAGCATGGGTTCAGCAAGCGCGACGATCAGCGCCCGCTGTGAATCGGTGAAGCGCACGGGTCCGATCGTCGTCGTTCCGGAGCCGTCGTCGACCTGGCGCTCCTGGCGGAAGGCCGGGGTCTTGAGGTGCACGTCGAACTCGTAGGTGGTGGGGCCTGCTGTGAACACCACGCGGGTCTGCCCGAAAACCAGCGGAATCCTGGCACCCGGCGCAACCCAGGCCTGCATCCCGCCCGTGGTATCCGCGACGGTGGCCGAGAGCATGGTGCCGACGTTATTGAGCCACCAGATCCCGTTCTGGTGGGCAATCTGGAGGAACTTGCGGTGAAGGTACGGGTTGTCGTCCACCTCAAGATCGCCTTCGCGACCGATGTTGAACGGCTCTCCGTCCTTCGGCTCATGCCACTCGCCGCAATAATCTATTGCCAGTTCCCCCACGGGTATTCCCTTCAACTCATTCAGGCCAGCAGGCGCGTTCGGGCTCGGAAGCAGTTCCGTTTGCCCGCACTATCTGTATATCAGCGCAGGTGGGTCCGTCCGGATTGGCCACGACGGGCGCTTCGGTCTGCACGGTTCGGTCCCAGTCGCCCTCGTCGGTGACGGTCACCGTCCGAAAGCGGTACACGTCACCTTCCTGCGGATCGGGATTGGTCCAGGTGAAGACGACATCGTTGCCGGACTCCCCTGCGGTGATCTCCGTGGGCGCCGGAACGACTCCCTCAACACCGGCCAGCGCGTCGGGCGCTGGCTGGGTGGGCGGTGCCACGGTCGGTTGGTCTTCCGGTTGCCCGTTCACGACGGCGAACCCTCCGATTACGACGCCGGCAAGCACCACCAGCCCGAGCAGGATGCCCACCAGTGGGCTGCGCCTGCGGCGGTCAGGTACGACGTCGGCTGGACCGGCTTCCAGCCCGGTAGCCGCTGGCCTGCTGAGCGTCGTGTCCAGCCGGACGGAATCGCCGTGCGGCTCCCCGCCACGGAGGACGGTGCGGTCCCGCCACGCGTGGTCCTCGGTTGCGTCGCTGTCGGCAGCATCCTGCTCGTCCGCCCTGGAAGGCATGGACGACGACGGCGCGGAGTAGGTGGGCACGGAACCGTGCGGAGGGCGGGCAGGAGCGGTGGGTGCCGCCGTCGGGAAGGTGGGTGAATAGGTGGAAGACTCCGGGTCGATGGAGACGACCTTGCGCACGCGAGTGGCTTCGGCGCCGTCGTCGTTCTGGTACACCTGTTCGGTGTCATCGAGAACTTCGAACGGGGTGACCGAGATACCCAGCTCCGTCTGGATCCGCTGCAGCGAGAGCGCAAATGAGTGTGCAGAGCTGTAACGGGCAGCCGGATTCTTCGCCATCGCTGTTGCCAGGGCAAGCTCCAGCGACTGCGGCACGTCCTCCCTGCCGATCGAGGCAAGCGGCATTGACCCGATGCGGTCCATCAACTGGCTCTGGGCGTTGTCCAGACCCGGGAAAACGAAGGGCGATCGACCCGCGAGGAGGGTGTAGAGGGTGGCTCCGAGGGACCATACGTCCATCCGGACGCCGTCCACGACGCCGCCCGCAAATGCTTCCGGCGGCGACCAGGGGATGGACATGCCTAGGTCCTCATCGATTCCGCCGTCCGTGGTGCCGGAAATGCCGAAGTCCGTGAGCGCCGGCCGGTTGTATTCGGTGACGAGGATGTTTGCCGGTTTGATGTCGCGGTGCACGATGCCGGCGCGGTGGGCAGACTCGACCGCAGAAGCGACCTGGATGCCGATCGTCAATGTTTCGGCTAGCGACAGCCGTGCCTTCCGATACCGAACGTCCAGGCTCGGGCGCGAGCAGTACTCCATTGCAAGGTAGGAGTGGCCGTCATCGGTGATGTTCGCTTCGTAGATCGTGACGATGTACGGATGTGTGGAGAGCTGGGCCATGAGGTTGGCCTCGGACTCGAACGCCTTGCGGGCGCCCTCGGTCAGCAGCCCGGACACCAGGACCTTGACGGCCACGCGGCGGCGCGGACGGTCCTGCTCGTACAGGTAGACGTCGGAGAAACCGCCCGATCCGAGCAGGCTGACGTAGCGGTAGCCCGGGATATGCGGTGGTGGTGCGGCGGCGCGCCGTGAATTCATCGCAGGCCCTCGAAGCGCAGGAAGATGTCGTCACCGAGCTGGGCCACATCGCCGTCAAGGAGGAACGCGGTCTCTGACTCGCCCAGGCGGCGCGGCGGCTGGCCTGAGCGGATCAGCACCGTGCCGTTGGTGGCCTTGAGGTCGCAGAGCAGGACATGCCAGCCGTCAAGCCGCACCTCTACATGTGAGCGCGAGATATCTCCGCCGGCACTGGTGACCTGCACCAGTTTGGGCATGCCGCGGCCCTGAACCCGTGAGACGGAAGGCTGCCGGCCGATGATCAGCGACTGGTCAAGCTCCACCACTTCACCCGATGAGATCCGCATGGTACCGAGGCTGGGTCGCCGGACCTCCCGCGGTTCGCCGTCCAGTGATTGGGAACAGACTCCGCAGTCCGATGCTTCGGGCGGGTTCGCGTGGCCCTGCCCGCACAGCCGCGCCAGCACCAGCGGTCCGGTCCCGGGGCGCGGCTCAGCTGCCGGCTGGACGGGCTGCTGGGGCGTGCTCTGCAGGTCGCTGCGCATGATCGTCTGGCCGTCGTGGTCTGCTGACTCGGGGAAATCGCGAGTCTCACCCGGTGCTGAGGTGTTGGGGCTGGGTGGGGCGGATGCCAGCGGCGCGTCTGCTGGGCCTGCTTCCTGCTCACCGGTCCCGGCACTCTTCCGTGCCCAGGGTACGGAGTCGATCAGCTGGCCGGGGGCAGTCAGCGGTATCGGCGCCGCTTCGGTTGGCGGAGTCGATGTCTCAGGCTCCGACTGCTGTGACCGCCCCGGCTCAGGCTCCGACTGCGCAGCCCGCCCCGGCTCCGGTTGTTCCGGGGTCTGAGCAGCCCGCTCCTGAACAGCCCGCTCCTGGGCGTCGACCCCGTCCGACGGGTCATCCTCTTCGGGCGGACGCACCGCGGCGTCCTCCACACGCCTCATGACGGTCTGGTCCCACAGGTGGTCATAGCCGGTGGTCTGGAGCTCGGGGTCCGGCTCGGCCTGCTGGTTCTGGTCCTCACCGACGCTGTCAGCACCGTCCCCCGCACGCTGACCGTCCTCATCGACACTGTCGGTGGAGGTCAGGTACAGGCTCGGGCTGATGGTGGCGAGTTCCTCGGCCTCAGCAGCCCCGGTCACGGCGCGTTCGGGATCAGCCACTTCGAGACCGTCGCGTTCGGGATCAGCCACTTCGAGATCGGCGCGTTCGGGATCAGCCACTTCGAGACCGTCGCGTTCCGTAATTCCCGGTGATTCGGCGGACCCGAACGATCCCACGCTCACAACCGACGCGCGGACAATCCCCGCCTCGAGCGGCAGGGTCACAGCGTTTTTACCTGCGCCAGCGAAGCCTGCATCCGCAGAACCGACAGCGCCAACTGCACCGCCGCTCAGCGTGAATCCGCTTCCACCGCCGTCGACGATCCGCTCCATCCATGTGGTGACCTGCTGCCCGGACAGCTCAACCGGCGCACCGCTGTCGCCGGTGTCCACGCTCAGGTGGACGTCGCCTCGAAGCAATACGTGCAGCCGGTCCGTGTAGGACACCACGCCGAACGGAGGCATGGATTCAATCCCCAGACCAAATCCGCCGGCAACGATCGGCAGCACGGCCTGCAGGTTGGGGTTTGTCCCCAGCTGGTTCCAGAGCCGGTCGGTCAGGTCGGACGCGGTCGTGGCAGGCACGAGCACGACGACGCCGGAACGCACCACACTCAGCCAGCCCTCCCCCGGAAGGTAACGAACTCCGCTCACGGACGCTCGGCCTCGGCTGAGGGAACCTCGGCGGCGGGAGCCTCGGCAGCGGAAACCTCCGCGGCAGCTGCAGCAGTGTCCGCCCCGATCGTCCGTGGCGCGGTGACGTGGAGGTCGGCATCGCCGTCGACCCCACGGGCATCGACCACCACAACGGTCACGTTGTCGCGGGCACCGTTGCGCAGGGTTTCCTGCACCAACGCGTCAGCAGTCTGCTGTGGATCAGCCGTGGAACTGAGGAGTGTGTAGATGCGGTCATCGGAGACCTCTGTGCTCAGTCCGTCCGAACAGATGAGGATCCTGTCGTCCACTTCCACGGGCATGAGCCAGTAGTCGGCCTCGGAATCGTCACCGGTCCCCAACGCCCGGGTGATGACATGCCGTCGGGGGTGGCCAACAGCCTGCTCCTGGGTGATGTGGCCGCGGTCCACCAGCTCCTGCACCTCGGAATGGTCTACGGAGATCTGCCCGAACCGGCCCTGACTCAACCGATAGGTCCGTGAATCGCCCACATTGAAGAAGAGCCAGTAGGGCATCCCCGACTCTTCGACGAGGACGACGCCGGACAGCGTCGTGCCTGCCCGGCCTCCCGTCTCCGAACGGATGTGCTCATCCGCAGTGTGCAGCAGTTCCTCGAGATCCGCCGCTGAGAAGTGCGGAGCATGCTCGCCGATGATGCTGCTTTCCGCCAGGGTCCGCACGCAGATTCCTGAAGCGACCTCCCCGGCCTCGTGCCCGCCCATGCCGTCCGCCACCGCGAAGATCGGCTCCGACGCGATCAGGGAGTCTTCATTCAATTGGCGCTTGAGGCCGCGGTCGGTCGCGTACCCGACGGTGAGTTCGATGTTCGAGTCCTTCATCTGTTCGGAATTGTTCATGCCTGTTCCACCCTGAAGCTGCGGTCGCCGAAGTGCACGGTGGAACCGGGCGGTACCCAATAGGGCTGCCCTCCCGGCAGCGGCGTGCGCTCACCGTCCGCACCCGCTACAGCACTGCCGTTGGTTGAATTCCGGTCGGTCACCCAGAGCCTGCCCGCCTCGACGCGCAGCTGAAGGTGGGTCTTGGACACGGAGCGCCCCTCGTCCTGCACAGGAATCAGCTGTGCAGGCTGGTTGTCCTTCGCTGCCGGATTGCGGCCGATCAGCGCCAGTGACTGCAGCACCAGGTCGCGCCCGTCGTCGAGCAGGATCCGCACCGGTGCGCTCCCCGACGGATCGGCATACGTCTTCACCGGCGCAGAATTCCGGGACATGACCGTCTCTCCGGATTCCTCATCGGGGTGCAAAGTACCGAAGTCGGGAAGCGGGGCAGTCCTGCCCGTCGGAACCCTCTCTGACTGGTTGACTACCGGTTCCACAGTGCGCGCCACCAGTTCAGGCCGGGAAACAACCGGCGACTGGATGGGCTTCACCGCAGGCGGCGGTGGCTGCGGAGCGAACGACGACGGCCCGTGAATTCCTCCGGTAGGCAGCGGATTGCGCCCGCGCCGGACATCGAAAACGAACGTCCGCGCTGCTTTGTCATACCAGCCCTGACGCTTCCCGTGGGAGTCGAACAGGTTGGAGATCATGACGATCACGAAGCCGACCACCGGAATGATCCCCGAGAGCCCGATGATGAGGTTGCGCAGAAAGACAGCCAGCCACCCGGGCGCGAAGCCCTCTTCATTGGTGGTCCGCAGGCCGAACATCAGGTTGCCTGGGGTCTTGCCGGTTTTCGCTTCCCAGCCCCAGAGGAAGATCCAGTAGCCGAGCGCCAGCAGACTACCGGCGCCCGTCACAACGAAGAACATGCTCAAATCGACGACGGCGGAGCTCGCCGACACCTGCTCGTAGCCGATCAGGGGCATACCAACGACGGCGGCCAGTCCGGTGATCAGCGCAGGCGGAATGCCGTCAACCAGTTTTGCTCCGAGCCGCTTGCCTGCCGAACCGTTCTCAAGGTTGAGCTGAGCCATGGTGCCCTGCGTTCCTCCCTCACCGTTCATCCGGGCATCAGAATGCGTCAATGCACTGCCCGGTGGGTCCACTGTACGGACATGCGGGGCACGATTGGGAATGGAAGCGCCGCAGCGCACGCAATACGCGGTGCCGGCGGCCACGCGTGATGAACAGCGCGGGCACTGGGCCCCCTCCGCATTCACGAGTCCCGCCTTCGCACCGAACCGCGGCGTGTTCCCCGGGCAGCACTGCGCGGACCCATCCTCGAGCGCGCCTCCCGGATAAGGGACCGCGGCGAGAAGCGGGCACGCTGCCGCCGGAACCAGCCGACTGAGCCCCGCATGTCCTGCAGTGATGACTCGACGGCGCTCCAGTACTCCTCGACCTCGCGTTCGGTCGGTTCACCGTACGCGAAGATGTTGGCGTCGGCTCGCTCCGCAAGGACAGTGGTGGATCCTGAACTGGCAGGAAAGGCCTGTCCGAGCTCGTGCGCGCTCTCGCGCCGGGTTGCCCTGGTGTTGGTCTCCGCTCCGAGGTCCGTCGCAAGGCTCAACACCTCGCTCCAGCCTCCGCCGACCCGCTGGGAAGGCGCGCCGACGTTTGCACGCCGCTTCCGCCGTCGTACCTTCAGCAGAACGATGAGCAGCAGCGGCAGCAGCAGCACACCCAACGGAATCAGGGCGAGCGCTATGGCGCGGATCAGCTGACCCCAGTCGTCCCAGAAGTCCTTGGTACGGTCTTCGGCGTCCTGGGGCTCGGGAGCAGAGTCCGGCGGCAGTTCAGCCGGCTCCTGCGGCGGCGGCGGAGGCTGCAGGACCTGCGGCTTCGGCGAGGACTTGGGCTGCTGCTGCGGCGGCACCGGTTCGTTGTCCTCAGGAGGCGTGGGGTCGAACGGCACCCAGCCGGCATTGTCGAACGCGATCTCCACCCAGGCGTGCACGTCTTCACCCGTGAGCGCGATCGGCGCTGACGGGTCCTCGACCTCGTCCCAGTCCGGGTAGAGGCCCATCACTACGCGGGCGGGGATGTTGAGTTTGCGCGCCATCAGGGCCATGGAAACGGCGTACTGCTCGTCGTCGCCGACCATCTGCTCGGCGTCCAGGAGGCCCAACATGCGTGCGGCGCCGTGGCCCGGCAGTGAGGGAGCTTCGCCGTCCTTGCCGTTGCTGAAGAACCCCTGCGAACTCAGGACCTGCTCAAGGCGGCGCACCCGCTCGATCGGGTCCGACACCTCGCCCACGTACTCACTGGCCCGGGAGGCGATGATGGGCGGCTCGTTCTGGACGCGCGGGAGGCTGAGGTCCGCGAAGTCATACTGCGTGAGCACCTCATCAGCCGGAATCTCCGGGAAGACCACGTTGATGCTGTAGGTGTCGCCCGACTGCACCCCGATGGTGGACAGTGCGGTCAACGCGTCATTGTTGTAGTACAGCGACCGGTTCAGGTCCTGCGACCGTGGCCCGTTCAGATCCACGCCGAGCAGTTCGCCGCCCGAAGGCAGCCATACCCCGTTGTACGCCTCGATGCTGATGTCGAGCGTGGCGACAGTGCCCTCATCCTCCGCGATGTCCGCGTTGCCGAGCTGCTGCGCATCCCCTACCCGGGCGAAGTTGCCGGCAGCCTGCGGATTCACGTTGTACACCACGCCGTCGTAGGCATCCATCGCGGCGAGCCGGATCCGCTGGCCCTCCGGCAGCCCGTCGACGGTCAGGAGGGTTTCCTCAGCCTGGTCCTTCACGTACTTGCGGAAACTGGTCAGCGGGCTCGGGTAATCGAACAGGTCAACGGGAGGCTCAACGACGTCGCGCAGGACGTCGCGGTCCGTGTTCCCTGCCAGTACCGGGCTCACCACCAGGGTGAGGATGGTGCCGACGGAGAGGACCGCTGCGCCCAGTCCCAGCCGGCGTGCCCTGTTGGACAGGAAGATCCCTCCGGCTCTTGCTCCCGATCCTCCGACGGCGGTGGAATCCGGCTGCTGCGCGGGTGCATTCGCCGTCAGCGCCCCTGTCTGGTCAGTGCGTGCAATATCCCGGCGGTAGGCCAGCCAGGCGGTCGCTGCAACGATCAGCAGGATCCCCCGGAGTTCGGGCAGCGCTGCCCGGTTGGTGCCAAAGGCAATGCTGACCATAAAGAGTCCGAGGACCGGCAGAAGCACCCAGTACGGCGTGCGCACGCGCCAGGCGAGCAGCCCGGCGACTGCCGCGAGCAGGAGGGCTGAGAGGAAGGGCACCACGAGCATGCCGCGGCTGATTCCCACGGGGTCCGCGACCGTCAGGAGATCCTTCCAGGAGAAGACGACGCCGACGATCAGGACCCGCAAGGATTCGAGCGTGGGCAGGAACCCGAGGAAGGATTCGACCGGCGCGGCCAGCGCGTGTCCCAGCACGAGGTAGGCGCCCAGCAGAACCCCGGCGATCGGCCAGAAGCCCCAGCGTTGGCGGACGCTCAGCCAGGCCGTGAGAAGACCGATCGCGAGCCCGCCGAATCCCGCGGCGAGGTAGCGCAGGTCCCCGCCGAAGGTGGGGCCGAATCCGAGGACGCCCAGACCGAGCAGGAGGACCAAAGCTCCGATATCGATGCCGGTCTGCAACTGTCCCGGCAACGCGCGGGTAGCGCGTCCTGCGCGGCGGCTCATGCTGCTGCCTTTCGGAGGATGAGGGCGAGGTCGGACAGCGTGCCGAGCGTGAGCACGGTGAGATCCCCGATGGTCGCCCTTCCCGGATCCTGATCACTCACGCAGCGGATGGCGATGCACCGGATGCCGGGCGGAACCGAGGCTGCTGCCGAGCGGAGCTGGGACGGGGTGACGTGCGGGCCCACCACAAAGAACACGACGGAGGCATTCGGCACCGAATCCGCCGTCGTCCTCGCCAGATCCACTGCGGTGAGGCGCCTGTTGCGGCCCTCGATCCGAGTCATGTCATCGAGCAGGTTGCGGCCGGTTTCGGAGCGCACTGGGCCGTCCTGGGTGAGCACGCTCAGGTTCCGCTGCTCGCGGATGGCCTGGAGTCCGATGGAGCCGGCGACAGATACTCCGAGCTCGAACTCGGCGTCGGACGCGTATTCGGAGGTGTTGGTTGAGAGGGCGACTGCGAGGTGGGAGCGGCGGGTCTCCTCGAACTGGCGGACCATGAGCTGGCCGGTCCGTGCCGTCGTCTTCCAGTGGATGTGGCGGCGGTCATCGCCGGGTACGTAATCGCGCAGCGCGTGGAAGGAGACGTCCGCGCTGGAGAGGTCCTTGGTGGGCAGCCCCTCCAGATCCTTGATGAAACCGGCGGCCGAGCCGACCAGCGCCACCGTCCGCGGGTGCACGTACAGGTCGGTGGGTTCGGTCCAGAAGACCTGGCGGCGCAGCAGGCTCAGCGGATCAGCGCGAACGGAGCGGACCGGCCCAACAACGATGACGGCGCGCCGCTGCGTGGGAATGGTGAATAGGTCCTCATGCAGCTGGTTCGGCTTGAGCCGCGGCAGGTCAAAGATCGCCGTCGCCGCACCTACCGGCAGTTCAAGCGAGGCCGGAAGCAGCGCCTTGGCTGAGGTATTGGAAACGGCGACGCTTCCGACGGCGCGGTCCCCCACTGCCACGCGCGTGCGCGTCAGGTCCAGGTCGACGGCGTAGGAGGAGCGTCCGAGGATGAAGCCGATGGCCAGGAGGAACAGGACCGTGCCCAGCAGGGCGCCGATGAGGGCTTCCCGCCAGTCGAACACAGAGCCGAGCACCCAGAGCGCGGCGACGGTTGCGGCAATGATCCACCCGAGCGGACTGACCACTCCCGCCACGGGCCCGCAGTACCTGCGAAGTACAGCAAGGACGCGCCCGGCCACAGGAGATCCTGCGGCCCGTGCCAGCTGCCAGGCTTCCCGCGTCAGCGACCGCGGATGGAGACGGGACGACGGCGGCGCCGTGCGTTTCTGCCGCTTGGTCCGTTCCGGGGACGGCTGGGACTCCCGACGGCGCGCGGGATCGGCCGCGCGCCGTCGTGAGGCGCTCTTTTCTGCGGTATCGGTGTTCGTTGCCATAAGGGGTCAGGCAGTGGCGCGCTGCTGGGGAGCCGATACATCGGCGAGCACCCGGCGCAGGACCGCCTCGGGGGTTGCGCCGGCAAACTCCGCTTCCGGGTCCATGACAAAGCGGTGGGTCCACACGTACGGGGCCAGTTCCTTGACGTCGTCGGGCAGGACGTAGTGCCTGCCCTGTCCGGCAGCCCAGACCTTCGCCGTGCGGACCATTGCCAGTGCTCCGCGCACGCTCACTCCCAGGCGGGACTCGGGTGCGGAGCGGGTCTCCTCCGTCAACCGGGAAATGTACTCGAGTACCGCGTTATCCACATGGGTTTCCGTAGCCAGATCCGCCATGTCCTTGATGGCCTGAGTGGTGATGATCGGGGTCAGCGCCGCCGATCGGTCACGGGTTGCCGAGCCGCTGAGCAGTTGGACGGTGGAGGCATGGTCCGGGTAACCGATCATGGTTTTGATCAGGAAGCGGTCAAGCTGCGCTTCCGGAAGCCGGTATGTTCCGGCCTGCTCAATCGGGTTCTGGGTTGCGATCACCATGAACGGGCGGTCGTTGGTGTAGCTCACCCCGTCCACGGTCACCCGCGACTCTTCCATGACTTCCAGCAGCGCCGACTGGGTCTTCGGCGAGGCGCGGTTGATCTCGTCCGCGAGCACGATGTTGGCGAAGATGGGGCCCTTGTGGAACTCGAACTCCTGGGTCTTCTGGTCATAGATGGTGATGCCCGTGACGTCCGAGGGCAGGAGGTCCGGCGTGAACTGGATGCGGGAGTGCGTTCCCTGCACCGTGGCCGCGAGCGACCGGGCAAGCATGGTCTTTCCGGTTCCGGGAGCATCCTCAAGCAGCACGTGGCCCTCGGCGAGCATCGCGGTCAGGACAAGCCGAACCACGTGGGATTTGCCGAGGACGGCCTGACCCACGTTGCCGACCAGCTTGTCGAACGTCCCGGCGAACCACGCGGCCTGTTCAGCGGTCATTGTCATGATGATCTGTTCCTTTTTCTCTTGCGGAATCCGTGCTTGCCCACGGGAAAGAATACGTGCAGGCCGCCGGGGGTCAGCACTGCGGCAGCTTGCTCTGTGCCGGCCCACCAACGGTCACATGGCCGGCGTCGATGTAGCGGCCGACGTTGCGCGGCCCTCCAACGATCCGGTACCACTGGCCGGTCCGGCCGTAGCCATCCGTGTGGGAGATCCAGCAACCGACAGTGAACTGGTGCATTGCATAGAACCACGGTGGGTTGTTCCCGCCCACGCCTTCACAAGTGAATTCCTCGGGATCGTAGGTAGCCCTGTTCGCCGGGTCCGTGCAGCTTCGTTCCATGTGTCCCAGGAGCCGTGTGTCGAGCCGGCTCGGTTGTTCCTTGCCGGCACGGGCTGTGGCGCTTGCAATCGCCCCCGCCTGTTCCCTGGAGTTCAGCGATCGCACCCGAATCTCGTGTTGCTGTTCGAAGTTCCCGCTGACCCGCCTCGAACCGGAATTGGCAACGTTCTGCCAACCACCGCCGTCGATACTGATCTGAATCTGCTTGACATCGTGGGCGCCGGCGTTGGGGGGTCCCCAGTTGAAGGTGACGCTGTTCTCGTTTTGTGCACCGTTCTGTCCGCCCGCCGAGGGCTTCCCCGGGCTGCCGTGCGGGCTCACCTGATTGGAGGCGGCGGGTGAACTGGAGTAGCTGGCGCCGTCGCTGTTGACGATGGCTGTCACCGTGGCAGTCACGGCAGATCCGTTGGCGAACCCACCGATCTCCTGACCCGGCCTGACCGTCATCTGACGGTTGTTGAACGTCGCCTGGTAGCTCACTTCGGACGCCCGTGCGCCGTTGCGCTGCTGTGCGTTGAGCTCACTGAAGTTGATCTGGACGTGACGGCCTTCCGCGTTGGTTCGGGTTTCCTTCAGGCTCACGTTGCTTGGCGCCGCAGGAGAACCAACAGCACGACGGGGCGTGGACTGGGCGCCATATTCGGTCCAGCCGGCCTTGTTGTAGGCACGGACGGAGTAGCTGTAGTCAGCTTCGGCGTTGGGCACCACGAGTGTCTGCTCGGACGCCTGGATCTCCGGCAGGGTGCGCACCAGCGCTCCCCCGCGGAACTCCTGCACATGGTATTTGGTTACCGGTGCGCCGTTCGGGATCACGTCAGCCCAATCGACCACCAGCTGGCTCTCACCGCCCAGATCCTGGGCGCGCGTCGTCGTCGGCGCCGCAGGGACCCCCGGCAGGCCGGCGGGAGTCTCCGCTGCGGAGTAATCACTCCACTCCGAGGGCTCGGGAGCGGCGTTGCGGGCCTGCACCCGAACCTTGTAGGCGGTGCCGTTCTCCAGGCCTTCCCAGGTCAGCGGGCTGCCGGTGGCGCTGCGCTGGACCGCCCCGTTGGGCGGCGCAGGCGAAATCTGCAGGTCATAGCCCTCGATGGGCGAGCCCTCGTTGGCCGGCGGGGTCCAGCTCACCGTCAGGGAACCGTCGCCGAACACCAGCGTCGGCGGCGCGGGCTGAGCCGGTTGTGTGTCAGGACGCGCGACCGCCGATTCCGGCGACGGGTCGGACGTACCGATGTCGTTGGTTGCGGTCACGGTGAAGACGTACTCGACGTTGTTGGTCAAACCGGTCAGCGTGCACGTGGTCGCCGGGCACTCCTGGGTGAACCCGTTGTTACTGGTGACCGTGTAACCGGTGATCGGTGAACCGTTGTCAGCCGGCGGATCCCAGGACAGGACCACCGACTTGTTCCGGGTGCTCTCGACCACAGGCGTCGACGGCGCCCCCGGCTTACCCTTCACCGTCAACACGATCTGCCCCGTCGCCAGGCGCGACTGGTCAGCCGTCTTGTCCTCCACCGTGTACTGCACCGTCATCGTCCCAACAAAGGACTCACCCGGCGTCACCAGAACCTGGTCGCCCTGCTGCGACACGCTCCCGTTGCCGTCCGCCACCACATCGACGATCCGCAGCGGCTCGTCCTGGAACGGGTTCACATCGTTGGCCAGCACATCCACTGGGACGGGCTCACCCTGAACGGCGTCAGGCACCTCATCGTCATTGGCCACCGGCAACGGCCGGTTCGACGCCAATACCGCCAGCGCGACTGAACTCGATGCCGTCTCCTCACCGTCCGATACCGAAACTCCCACAACGCCGGTGAGCCCTGCCTCAGAATTCTCACCGGGCGCGACGCTCAGAACCGAGCCGTTGAGGGCCACTTCGAAACCGGCGGGTTGATCACCGGTCAGGGAGAACTCCAGGGTGTCTTCGGGGTTCGGATCGGTGGCAAGGCCGGCCAGATCCAGGGAGACCGCCGGCTCAGCAACTGCAACTTCCAGCGAGCCCGAGTCCAGGCTGGGCGGGATGTTGGGGCTTTCGGCAGCGGGGATCACGTTGGTGAGGACGGTGAGGGTTGAGCTCAAGCCCTCCGGGTCGTCCGGGCCGGTGCCGTCGGTGACCTCAAAGGTGATGGAGCCCTTGCCGGCGTAACCGGCGTCCGCGGCGTAGCGGAGGTTGTTCGGATCAACCACCCAGTCGTTGGAGTTGCTGGTCCCGATCGCCGAAACCTTCTCTGTAACGGTCAGGCGCGGCGTGCGGCCCTCACGGACCTCCACCAGCTCCCGCAGATCGAGGGCGAGTTCCTCCCCCGCCTGCACATCGATCGGGGCGTCGCTGATCAGCGTCGGATACTGCTCACTCAAGCCAGGCACCCAGATCACCGCGGTGGCAACACCGCCGTCAATGTCTTCCACCGTGTACGGGATGATCTGAGCCTGCTCGGTGAGCTCAACGCGGACTGCGTTCTCCGCTCCCACTGAGGCGGTGAGGGCTGCCGGATCGACCCGAACAACGAGGTCCTCGGCCACACCGTCAGGGTCCTCGTCGTTTTTCAGGACCGGCACGTCCACAGCCGTCTGGCCGCGGGTCTCTTCCGACTCCACCCGATCATCACGGGCGATCGGCAACAACAGCGGAGCGTTCTGATCGACGGTGACACTGATGTTGCCTGCGGCAATGCCACCCCGGCTGTCCTGGATGCCGTAGCGGACGCTGAAATCACCTTCTGTTTGGGGCGCACTGAACAGCACGCGGCCCTCGACCACCTCCGGAGCCATCTCCTCCGGCGTGCCCGCCAGAGCCTCCGGATCAAGGGCGATCGGGTCACCGTCCGGGTCCGAGTCATTCCGCAGCGCATCGACGGCGATCGCGCGGCCGGGCCGCAGAATCACGCCATCGTTCACGGCAATGGGTTTCTGGTTCGCTTCCGCTGCAGGAGCTATGCCCACCTGGATGGTGCCGGTGTTCTCCAGGCCGAGCCGGTCACGGACCGTGTAAGTGAAAGTATCCGTACCCGCACCGGCGGCCGACGCGGTGAAGTCGATGTAGTTGGGGCCGGGAACCGCCGCGCCCATCGTCGGAGCGACGTCGATTCCTGCCAGGAAAGCGGAGTCACCGTCGGCGTCAATGCCGTCTAACGGAACCGGGATGCGCACTGTCGATCCGGCGATCACGCGGGCATCGAGGTTCTTCGGCACGGGTGGGGTATTCGGTGCATCCAACGGTCGGATATTGATCCGTACCTCTGCGGAATCGGTCTGCCCGGTGCTGTCCAGCACCTCGTAGATGGCGTAGACAGTCTTCGCCGTGGGTCCGGCGACGAAACGCAGTGAGTTCTCCGAGGCGAAGATCCGGCCGTCCGCGAGGTCGATCCCCTGGGCAAGGACAGGACTCAGCGTGAGTTCGTCGCCGTTGGGGTGGGTGTCATTGTCGAGCACCGGTATGTTGACGACGTCCCCTGCACGCACTGTGACCTCGTCGGAGTTGGCCTGCGGCGGCAACAGCGTCTCAGGGCCCTCCACGGGCAGCACGCTCACCTCACCGGTTGCCGAGGCCGTGCCGTTCGACATCGTGTACGTGATAGTGGTCTGCTCGCTGAGGTTCCGTACGTCATGGATGCGCAACACATTATGATTCAGAATCGCTACGTCCACCGGCGAGTCTGCCGGCACTTCGACGGACTGCACCACTAGGACGCCGCCGCCCGGGTCGCTGTCATTGCCAAGTACGTCGACCAGAACGTCCCCGTTGCGGGGCAACAGGGCAACATCACGGACGGCGACCGGAGCGCCCTCCGCACCGTCGGCTTTCGCATCGACGCGAATGAGACCGCTGGCGCTCTGCGGGCCGTTGGTCACCAGGTATTCGACGTAATAGGTTCCCGCCGAATTCGGAGTGAAGGCGATGGTGCCGGTGTCATAGTCCGGCGTCACCACTGCATCCCCACCGGTCAGCTCCGCCTTCGCGAGGCTCAGTTGGCCGCCTGCCGGATCGAGGTCGTTCTGCAGCGGGCTCAGTTGGGATTCCTGCCCGACGACGGCGGTGAAGTGGTCAAAATTGACCACCGGCGGCAGTGTCCCCGACGCACGCACATCGAAACTGATAACACCGGACACCTCTTCACGGCCGTCCGAGACGACGATGTTGACTTCCTTCACCCCCTGGCCCTTGCCGACATCGCGGAACGTCAACAATCCGTCCGAGCGCGTGCGCACCTGATCCCCATCCGGCGTCGGCTCCGCACTCACCAGGAACAGGTCATCGCCGTCGGGATCAGTCCAGCTGGAGAGAATGTTCTGGCTGACCGACTTCCCCTCCTCCACAAGGATCTTCGTGGGACGCAGAGGATTTGGCGGCTCATTCGTGTCAGCCCCGCGAACCTCGACGTCGACCTGCGCGGCATCGGTGCCGCCACGTCCGTCCTCGACCTCGTAAGCGAATGTAGAAATACCCACCGGAGCATCTGCCGGCACCACAACCTGCAGGCCGGCGCCGTTATAGATGGGCTGCACACTGCCGGCGGCCGGCTGGTCCCCGCTCAATCGCGCCGTGAGCAGGTCACCATCCGGGTCGGTGTCATTGGCGACGACGTTGAGGATGCTGGTCTTGCCTTCACGTGCACCGTAGGAGTCGTCTTCGGCAACCGGAGGACGGTTCTCACCCGTGCGGTCCGGGAGTGTGTTGACCGGGTTCTCACTCGCCGATTCCTGGTCCTCGTCGTCCGACTCATCCTTCGGCGGGATGATGTCACCCCAGTTGTCCACCAGCTGCATGTTCTGCAGAACCAGCCACACGTCGCCCGCGTTCACGTCGTTGAGGACCACAACGCTGCGGTTCACCCGGAACACCAGTTCCGATTCCGCACCAAGTTCCGGGATGTCCTGCCGCTGGTCACTGGCGTCATCCGCGCAGTCACGGACATAAACGGAAACCCCGGCCCAAGCCGCGTGGACACAGCCGTCCAACTGCACCGGCGAGGCAGGAACCCCTGTCGCATCCAGCGGGGTGATGACCGGATCGCCGCCGGCCAGCGGCTGCTTGATCAGCGACGTCGGCGTCGCCACCACCGCAAAGCTGCCCGCCGGTCCGCTGTGCTGCAGGCGCCCGCCCACAGCATCGGGAAGGGTCACAGGTTCGCCGTCAGGCAGGATCAGCTGACCGGATTCGCCATCGAAAACCACCGGCTGGTCTCCCACGGCGGCGATCTGCGCGTCACCGAAGGTTCCCAGCGCTTCCGCCTCAACAACCACCGGCTCCTCATAGGTGCCATCCGCCGCAACTACGTAGGTTGAGACTGTTGCAGGGCCCGGATCCGCGACCACCACACGGTTGTTCGAGGACACCGCCGCGACCGCACCGGAAGAACCGGTCACCACCGGTTCGGTCTCCTGATCGCTGAAGGCGGCGAGGTTCTGCACCGTTGTAATCCAGACCGCACCACCGGCACGGTCCGTCACCGCCGCCGTCGTACCGCCCATCGCCACAGCCGCTGAACCGGGCAGCTGCACCTCAGTCCCACGCACAACGTTGGCCACATCGACGGGGCTGACCTTCGACTGGTCGGAGTTGATATTGAAGACCGTGGCCTGGTCCTGAATGATGTCGAAGCTGTCGCTATTCGCTGCATAGCCGCCGTCCAGCAACCACGACTGGTAATTCAGGTGACCCACCATGCCGGTGTTCCGGTTGGTCACCCATACACCGCCGTCGTTCAGATCGACCTCGGCAGTGGCAAAACCGGGATAAAGGAGCGCACCGCCCACCACGGCGATGCTCACTGCGGAAGCGGTCGATACCGACAATGCCCGCTTGTGCCTGGTGCTGAAACGACGCAGGCGATCGAGACCACGATTCATGAGCTGAAATCCCCCCGAAGAATGTACGCCTTGCCCCTCAGGCGTCAAGGACGAGTCTATAGGCTGGCCTGCCATCCTCCCATCGGCACCGGTACCCATGGGAGGAACGATCGAAGCCTTTGGTACGCGGGAAATCAGCAGCCGCCGTCCCTGCGCGGCATTCCGGCGGGAGGGTTGGCGCCGTGCCCCTGCGCGTGAATCCCCTTCATGATGAGTCCCTGGTTCTTTCCACCGGAGTTCTGGAAGTACCAGACGTTGCCGCCATAGATTACATAGCACCTTGACTTGAAGGACTCGCCGGCATTGATCCAGTGACCGCCGGTGCAGTCTCCCGGCCCGCCGTAGTTCGTAGGTCCACTGGGAGGATCCATGCAGCTGCGAGAGCTCAACTCCGGTCCGCCGGCCGTGATGGTCCACTCTGTCGGCTTGGGAGGTGGCGGCGGTGGAGCCTCACCGCTTCTGGCTGTTGCTTCAGCAACCGGCCCGAATTCGCCCCGTGAATTCATTGACCGCACCCGGATGATGACACGCTCGTTATAGCCGTCGGTTTTGATGGTGCGGCTATTGGAATTACGGACGTTCTCCCACCCGCCGCCGTTGATCCTGATCTGGATTTGCTTCACATCGTGGGCACCCAGGTTCGGTGGATCCCAGCTCACGGTAACTTCTTTCTGTTCCTTGGCCCCGTCCCGGGCGCCCGCTCTCGCCGCACCGGGGCTGCCGAACGGATTAACCCGGTTGGAGCCTGCAGGTTGGCTACTGTAGTTGGCGCCGTCGCTGTTGACGATGGCGGTGACCGTCGCGGTCACTGCCGTGCCGTTCGGGAACCCGCCGACTTCCTGTCCCGGTCTGATGCCCATCTGGCGGCCGTCGCTGAAGTTCGCCTGGTAGCTCACCTCGGAGGCTCGGGCACCGTTGCGCTGATCAGCGCTGAGTTCGCTGAAGTTGATCACAACGTGACGGCCTTCCGCGTTGGTTCGGGTTTCCTTCAGGCTCACGTTGCTTGGCGCCGCAGGAGAACCAACAGCACGACGCGGCGTGGACTGGGCGCCATATTCGGTCCAGCCGGCCTTGTTGTAGGCGCGGACCGCGTAGCTGTAGTCCGCCTCAGCGTTAGGCACGACGATGGTCTGCTCGGACGCCTGCACCTCGGGCAACGTGCGCACCAGGGCGCCCCCGCGGAATTCCTGCACCTGGTACTTCGTCACGGCGTCGCCGTTCGGCGCCACGTCTGCCCAGTCGACCACCAGCTGACTTTCCGTGCCCACTGAGTCGGCGCGCGTCGTCGTCGGCGCCGCCGGTGTTCCCGGCAGGCCGGCCGGAATCTCGGCAGCGGAGTAATCACTCCACTCCGACGGATCCGGAGCGGCATTGCGTGCCTGCACCCGAACCTTGTAGGCGGTGCCGTTCTCCAGGCCTTCCCAGGTCAGCGGGCTGCCGGTTGCGCTGCGCTGGACCGCCCCGTTGGGTGGTGCGGGAGAGATCTGGAGGTCATAGCCTTCGATCGGGGAACCCTCGTTGGCTGGAGGTGTCCAGCTCACCGTCAGCGATCCGTCACCGAACACCAGCGCCGGAGGAGCAGGCTGAGCCGGTTGTGTGTCAGGACGCGCGACCGCCGATTCCGGCGACGGGTCGGACGTACCGATGTCGTTGGTTGCGGTGACGGTGAACACGTACTCGACGTTATTGGTGAGCCCGGTCAGCGTACACGTGGTCGCCGGGCACTCCTGGGTGAACCCGTTGTTACTGGTGACCGTGTAACCGGTGATCGGTGAACCGTTGTCAGCCGGCGGATCCCAGGACAGGACCACCGATTTATTTCGCGTGCTTTCGACCACCGGTGTAGAGGGAACGCCCGGCTTGCCCTTGACCGTGAGGAGAATCTGGGCCGTTGCGACGCGGGACAGTTCCCCGGTCTTGTCCTCAATCGTGTACTGCACGGTCATGTTTCCCACAAAGGACTCACCCGGCGTCACGAGGACTGAGTCTCCCTGCTGGGAAACGCTGCCGTTGCCGTCCGCGATGACGTCGACGATCCGCAGCGGCTCTTCCGGGAACGGGTTCACGTCGTTGGTGAGCACGTCCACCGTCACCGGCTCGCCCTGAACGGCGTCAGGCACTTCGTCGTCGTTAGCGACCGGAACCGGCCGGCTGGACGCCAACACCGTCAGGGCCACCAAACTGTTCGCCGTGTCTTCCCCGTCCGTCACGGAGATTCCGATGGTTCCGGTGGTGCCGACCTCGGCGCCGTCCTGGGCTGAGACGGTCAGCACCGAACCGGCGAAGGAGATATCGAAGCCGGCAGGTTGCTCACCGGTGAGCGAGAACTCGAGGGTGTCCTCAGGATTCTGGTCAGCGGCAAGACCGGCCAGATCGAGCGTGACTGCCGGCTCGGCGATGGCAACTTCGAGGGACCCGGAATCCAGGGTCGGCGGGAAGTTGGGGCTTTCCTCAGCGGCGATCACGTTGGTGAGGACGGTGAGGGTTGAGCTCAAACCCTCCGGGTCATCGGGTCCGGTGCCGTCGGTGACCTCGAAGGTGATGGAGCCCTTGCCGGCGTAATCCGCGTCCGCGGCGTAGCGGAGGTTGTTCGGATCAACCACCCAGTCGTTGGAGTTGCTGGTCCCGATCGCCGAAACCTTCTCAGTGACGGTCAGGCGCGGAGTGCGGCCCTCACGGACCTCCACCAGCTCCCGCAGGTCCAGGGCGAGTTCCTCCCCCGCCTGCACATCAATGGGAGCGTCGCTGATCAGCGTCGGATACTGCTCACTCAGCCCGGGTACCCAGATGACGGCGGTCGCGACACCACCGTCGATGTCCTCGACGGTGTAGGGAATGGACTGCGGCTCCGGTGTCAGCTCGACGCGGACCACGTTCTCCGCACCGACGGCAGCCGTTGTATTGGCGGGGTCTACGCTGACTTCGAGGTCCTCTGCGACGCCGTCAGGGTCCTCGTCGTTTTTCAGGACCGGCACGTCCACGGCGGTCTGCCCGCGGGTTTCGGTCACCTCGACCCTGTCATCGCGCGCGATGGGCAGGAGCAGCGGAGCGTTCTGGTCGACCGTCACGTTGATGTTGCCGTTGGCGGAGGCGCCGCGGTCGTCAGCCACTGAGTAGCGGACGCTGAAGTCTCCCTCGGCCTGGGGTGCGCTGAACAGCACGCGGCCCTCGACCACCTCCGGAGCCATCTCCTCCGGGGTGGCAGTGACCCCCTTGGGATCAAGCGCGATGGGGTCGCCGTCGGGGTCTGAATCGTTGCGCAGCGCGTCGACGGCGATGGCGCGGCCGGGCCGCAGGATCACGCCATCGTTCACGGCAATGGGTTTCTGGTTCGCTTCCGCTGCAGGAGCTATGCCCACCTGAATGGTGCCGGTGTTCTCCAGGCCAAGCCGATCACGGACGGTGTAGGTGAAGGTGTCGGTCCCCGCTCCGGTGGCCGAAGCCGTGAAATCGATGTAGTTCGGTCCCGGGATCGCTGCGCCCATCGTCGGAGCGGCGTCGATGCCGGTGAGGAAGGACGAGTCGCCATCCGCGTCGATACCGTCCAGCGGGACCGGGATCCGGACCGTCGATCCGGCGATGACGCGCGCGTCGAGGTTCTTCGGTACCGGAGGCGTGTTGCGCTCATCGAGCGGCCGGATGTTGATCCGTACCTCCGCCGAGTCCGTCTGCCCGGTGCTGTCCAGCACCTCGTAGATGGCGTACACCGTTTTGGCTGTGGTGCCGGCGACGAAACGCAGCGAGTTCTCCGACGCGAAGATCCGCCCGTCCGCGAGGTCGATCCCCTGAGCGAGGACGGGATTCAAGGTCAGCTCATCGCCGTTGGGGTGAGTGTCGTTGTCGAGCACCGGTATGTTGACGACGTCACCGGCGCGTACTGTGACCTCGTCGGAGTTGGCCTGCGGCGGCAAGGGCGTCTCCGGGCCCTCCACCGAGAGCACGCTTACTTCCCCGGTTGCCGAGGCCGTGCCGTTTGAAATCGTGTAGGTGATGGTGGTCTGCTCGCTCAGGTTCCGCACATCGTGGATGCGCAACACGTTGTGGTCGAGTACCGCGACCTCCAGGGGTGACCCCGCGGGTACATCCACTGACTGCACCACAAGCACCCCACCCGAGGGGTCGCTGTCGTTGCCCAGAACGTCAACCAGCACATCGCCGTTGCGCGGCAGCAGAGCAACGTCGCGGACGGCGATCGGCGCGCCCTCCGCACCCTCGGCCTTTGCATCAACCCGGATCAGTCCGCTCGCGCTCTGCGGTCCGTTGGTCACCAGGTACTCGACGTAGTACGTGCCGGCGGCGCTCGGAGTGAAGGCGATCGTGCCGGTGTCGTAGTCGGGCGTCACCACGGCATCGCCCCCGGTCAGTTCCGCCTTCGCGAGGCTCAACTGGCCGCCTGCCGGATCGAGGTCGTTCTGCAGCGGGCTCAGTTGGGATTCCTGCCCGACGACGGCGGTGAAGTGGTCAAAATTGACCACCGGCGCCAGCGTCCCCGACGCACGCACATCGAAACTGATGACGCCGGAAACCTGCTCCCTGCCATCGGAGACGACGATGTTCACTTCCTTGACGCCCTGGCCCTTGCCGACGTCGCGGAAGGTCAGCAGTCCGTCCGAGCGCGTGCGCACCTGATCCCCATCCGGCGTCGGCTCCGCACTCACCAGGAACAGGTCATCGCCGTCGGGGTCCGTCCAGCTGGAGAGGATGTTCTGGCTGACGGATTTGCCCTCCTCCACGAGAATTTTCGTGGAGCGGAGCGCGTTGGGGGGCTCATTCGAATCTGCGCCGCGAACCTCAAGAGTGACCTGCGCGGAATCGCTGCCTCCGCGTCCGTCGGACACTTCGTAACTGAAGGTTGAGTTTCCCAGCGGGGCATCCGGCGGAACCACAACCTGCAGGCCGGCGCCGTTATAGATGGGCTGCACACTGCCGGCGGCGGGCGGTTCCCCCGTGAGGGAGCTGGTCAGGAGATCGCCGTCCGGATCGGTGTCGTTGACCACCACGTTGAGGATGGTGGTGCGGCCGGCGCGTGCGCCGTAGGAGTCGTCTTCGGCGACCGGAGGACGGTTCTCACCTGTGCGGTCCGGGAGTGTGTTGACCGGGTTCTCACTCGCCGATTCCTGGTCCTCTTCGTCGGACTCATCCTTCGGCGGGATGATGTCACCCCAGTTGTCCACAAGCTGCATGTTCTGCAGGACCAGCCAGACGTCGCCGGCGTTGACGTCGTTGAGGACCACAACGCTGCGATTGACCCGGAACACCAGTTCCGATTCCGCACCGAGTTCCGGGATGTCCTGCCGCTGGTCGCTGGCGTCATCCGCGCAGTCGCGGACGTAGACGGCAGCCCCGGCCCAGGCTGCATGGACGCAGCCGTCCAACTGCACCGGCGAGGCAGGAACACCGGTGGTCCCCATCGGGGTGATGATCGGATCGCCGCCGGCCAGCGGCTGCTTGATCAGCGACGTCGGCGTCGCCACCACCGCAAAGCTGCCCGCCGGTCCGCTGTGCTGCAGGCGCCCGCCCACAGCATCGGGAAGGGTCACAGGTTCGCCGTCAGGCAGGATCAGCTGACCGGATTCGCCATCAAAAACCACCGCCTGGTCTCCCACGGCGGCGATCTGCGCGTCACCGAACGTTCCCAGCGCCTCCGCCTCAACAACCACCGGCTCCTCATACGTACCATCCGCCGCAACTACGTAGGTAGACACCGTCGTCGCGTCCGGATCCGCGACCACCACACGATTATTCGACGACACCGCCGCGACCACACCGGAAGAACCGGTCACCACCGGTTCGGTCTCCTGGTCACTGAAAGCAGCGAGGTTCTGCACCGTTGTAATCCAGACCGCACCACCGGCACGGTCCGTCACCGCCGCCGTCGCACCGCCCATCGCCACCGCCGCCGACCCCGGAAGCTGCACCTCAGTCCCACGCACAACGTTGGCCACATCGACAGGGCTGACCTTCGACTGGTCGGAGTTGATATTGAAAACCGTGGCCTGGTCCTGAATGATGTCGAAACTGTCGCTATTCGCCGCGTAACCACCGTCCAACAACCGCGACTGGTAATTGAGGTGGCCCACCATGCCGGTATTCCGGTTGGTCACCCACACACCGCCGTCGTTCAAGTCAACTTCGGCAGTAGCAAAACCGGGATAAAGGAGCGCACCACTGATGACGCCCACGCTGACTGCAGAGGCAGTAGACACCGACAGTGCGCGTTTGTGCCTGGTGCTGAAACGACGCAGGCGGTTCAGTAGCTTCACAATGTTCCCCGGGTGAGACGCTGGACGGCCGCTTCCTCAGTGAACGGGAGGGCAGCCGGAATACTTGACCGATTAAAGTGTTGCATGGCTTCGCAAACCGGCCTGCTCAAGCGGATGGGTACTTGTGCCCATGAGGGTGTGACGCGGTGGGCGGGACGTCAGTCGAGAACCAGGCCGGTACCTGTTCCGCGGGCGAGCGTCACGGGGTGCACTTCCCCGAAACCGCGCACCGTCCGCGCCTTGTGGGGCATCAGGACAAAGCGTTCATTGTCCCGCAGCGTTGCGGCGGTGGAGGCATCAATCAGTACCGTTCCGGGTTCCGCCAGCGAGGTCAGGCGCGAGGCCAGGTTCACCGTGGGCCCGTAGATGTCGCCCAGCCGGGACAGGATCCGGCCCCAGACCATGGAGACGCGGGCAGATGGAAGCAGGTCATCCTCGGTGAACGCCTTGGCGAGCGCCAGCGAGATTTCCGCGCCGGCCTCGGGCGTCTCGGCAATGTAAAGCACTTCATCCCCGATGGTCTTGACCAGGCGGCCACCGCCGACGGAGATGATCTCGGCGCACTTGTTCTCGAACCGCTGCACCAGCTGGGCGAGGGTGCGTTCGTTCATCTGCCGGGACAGGCTCGTGTAGGAGACCAGGTCCGCGAATCCGACGGCGCGGGCCAGCGGCAGCGGCGCGTCGTCCTCGGTTCCTTCCGGCCCGCCGGCGCTGGAGGCGAGCCCGGACTCCGAGCGGACGGCCAGCCGCTGGACCGCTGCGTTCATCTGGCGGCGCCAGGCGTAAACCAGCGTCTTCTCGAGCGGCTCAAGCAGGTGTGGAAGTTCGGCCACGAGGTTCCGGCGCGCGGCGGAGTCGGAGATCTCGCGCTGAACCACCATTTCCTCAACGAGCGCCTCAATCTGCCACACCACCATGCGGTCGGTCATCTGGCCGATCGCCCGGGTGATCGAGATCGCCGCCGATTCGGTGAGCTGTTCCTTGCGCACCAGTTCGATGATGGTGGTCAGTGCTTCCATGTCCTTCTCGGTGAACGCGACGTCGTCGTCCCCGATATTGGGAAAGCCCATCGCGCGCCAGAGCTTACGCGCGGAGAGCAGGGACACCCCTGCGCCTGTTGCCACGTCGCGGCGGCGCAGCGTTCGTTCGGCGCCGAGCAACTCGACCTCAAGCCGCCGGATGGCGTCGCGGTCTAGCTTGTCAGGCGGCGGCGGCAGGTCCGCCCGGTTGAACGCCGGCATGGAAAGCGTCAGGGGGTTGTCGGGGTCATCCGCAAAGGAGCCGGTGCCGCCGGCTTCAGTTCCATCCGTGCCGCTGCTGGCGCTCATCACCGCTCCTGTTCCATACGTCGTCTTCTGCCCCTTCGACCGGCTCAGCTTCCATATTTACACCATCGAACATGGCGGTCAGCGGGAGGTCGCTGATCGCCGCCACCATGTACTCCTTGAACGTGTGCACCTGGGGAACCTCGCTGAACGCAAGGATCCGGTCGCGGCCCAGATCGACAACCAGCGTGCCGCCGCCGGTGAGCCGCTCCACGAGGCCCTGCTCGATGATGATCTGGAAAATTCCCGTGAGCCGCACTTCCCGCTCACTGCGCCTGGTGATACCTGCCCGCCGGATCAGCCGCCGGCTGGTCAGTACGTACCGGGTCCCCGACCACTGCAGCAGCGGCCGGAGGAAAATGCGGAACAGGAAAAGCAGCACCAGGACCAGGAAACCGGTGAGGATCGCCGGCCCCCACTGCTCCCACCCGAGCGGCAGCTGCGACCGGCTGAACCAACCGAGCCCGTAGCCGGCACCGGCCAGGATCAGCAGCGCCACGCAGAACGGAACCAGCAGCCTCCGCGGATGCGGCCGGGTACGGACCACCACGTGCTCCCCCGGCTCGAGTCTTATCCGCATGATCGTCTATCCGGTGCGTGCTGCATTGGTCGAGCGCCCACTTACAGCGTCAGCGGCCGCAGATGTACGACGTCGCCTGCCGAGACCGTGTGCCTCTCGCCCTCCTCATCGCGCACCACCAGGGCACCGTGGGAGTCGAGGTTCATGGCACGCCCGGTGATGACGGTGCCGTTGGGCAGGTCCGCCTGGACCTCCTGACCCAGGGTCACCATGCGTTCACTCACCCGTGCGAGCAGCGAGGTGCCGTCCTTCCAGGGGCGGGTGGCGTCGCCGTCCACGGCGGTGAACTCACCGTAGTGCGCCGAAAGGCGGCGCAGATAGGCCTTCAGGAGGATGTTCCGGTCCGTCGTGGTGGCGTATTCAAGCAGCAGGCTGGTGGCGGAGGGGACCGGCAGTTCCTGGTCGGTGAGACTCACGTTCACACCGGCACCGACGACGACGGCGGGCGGCTCCGCGTTGGCGCCCGGCACCAGCTGGGCCAGGACACCGGCCAGCTTGCGGCCGTCGACGTGGACATCGTTGGGCCACTTCAGTTGGGGAGAGATTTCCGTGCGTTCCTCGATGCTCTCCGACAGTGCGAGCGCCGCCAGCAGTGACATCCACGCGTAGCTCTGTGTGGGCAGCGGCCGGCCCTCCGGATTGTGTGGGCGCAGCAGAACGCTCACGAATAGCGAGGACCGCTCAGGCGCCGTCCAGATCCGGTCCAGCCTGCCGCGCCCGGCCGTCTGCTCCTCGGCCGTGAGCACGCTGAGGTCCGGCCATTCCCGCGGTTCCTCGACGGAATGGTGGGCGAGGTCCGTGTTGGTTGAGCCCGTTGCCTCCACCAGGTCCAGCCTGCCGTAGGGGCCGTGCGGGTGGCACAGCGCCTCGCGCAGGCCGTTTCCGTCCAGGCCCGGACGTTCAAGGTTGGAGTAGCGGGATGTCATGCTCCCAGCCTACTGGGCGGGGTCAGAGGAAGATGTCCGGCACCAGGCGGTCTTCGGGGGCGCCGAGGCTGTAGCGGCTGAAGTCGGTGACGCCAACGGAGCGCAGGACCTCCTCGTCCGTGAAGAAATTTCCGGTGCATTCCCGGGACTTCCGGAGCAGCACGGCGTGCGCGGCGTCAGCGACGATGTCCGGTGTCCGGGCCGCCTTGATCAGCTCGCTGCCGCCGGGCATGTTGCGGATCGCCGCAGTGTCGATCAGCGTCCGCGGCCACAGCGAGTTGACGGCGATGCCCTCGTTCCGGAGTTCCTCTGCGAGCCCCAGTGTTGTGAGGCTCATGCCGTACTTGGCCATGGTGTAGGCGAGGTGCTTGCCGGCCCAGACGGGGTCCAGGTTCAGCGGCGGGGAGAGCGTCAGAATGTGCGGGTTCGCCCCCTCGCGCAGCGCCGGCAGCGCGAACTTGCTCAGCATGAACGTTCCGCGCACGTTGATGTCCGCCATGAGGTCATAGCGCTTCATGGACACGTCGGGCGTTTTCGAGAGGTCTATCGCCGACGCATTGTTGATGACGACGTCGATACCCCCGAATTCGGCGACCGTCGCCTTCACAGCCGAGGCGACGTCGTCGTCGTTCCTGACATCCCCGACGAGAGCCAGCGCACCGCCGCCGGCCGTGCGGATCTGTTCCGCAGCGGTATGGACAGTGCCTTCGAGGCTGGGATGGGGCTCGCCCGTTTTGGCGAGGATGGCGACGTTGGCGCCGTCGCGGGCCGCCCGGAGCGCGATCGCGAGGCCGATGCCCCTGCTGCCGCCGGACATGAGGATGGTGCGCCCTGAAAGGGTGCCGGACACAGGTGCGCCATTGCGGGTCATAGGGGACACCATAAGGCGAGGAAGGGGGAGAAAGCCTAATTGTTACTCGCGGGTAACTTCCGGGCGCACGCTAAGTCTTTTGAGGAGTTGTTGTAGGTGTTCTACAGCCATAGGGGCCGATTGGCTTACTAGACTGGGCGGGAAGCCCGGTTCTTTGGAGGAAACCTACTTAAGGCCCCAACGGAACCGGCTACCCGCCCGCCAGCCAGGACATCAATCGGAAGAGACTCGATGCAACCCGAAACGCTTCCCCTCGAGCAGGACGCCGGATTCACAAAGGACACAGGTGACGCCGGCCCCGACCTCAAGACCACCGCGGGCAAGCTCGCCGACTTCCGGCAACGCCAGGAACGCACCCTCTCGCCGTCGGGCCCGGAGGCCATCGAGAAGCAGCACGCCCGGGGCAAGGGAACGGCACGTGAGCGCATCGATCTGCTCGTGGACCCGGGATCCTTCGTGGAGTTCGACGCCCTCGCCGTCCACCGGTCCACGGCATTCGGGATGGAGAAGAAGAAGCCGCTCGGCGACGGCGTGGTATCCGGTTACGCCACGGTGGACGGCCGGCAGATCGCGATCTACAGCCAGGACTTCACGGTCTACGGCGGTTCGCTCAGCCAGGTCAACGGCGAAAAAATCGTCAAGGTGCAGGAGTTCGCCCTCCGCAACGGCTGCCCGCTGGTGGGCATCAACGACGGCGGCGGCGCACGCATCCAGGAGGGCGTCGCGTCGCTCGCGATGTTCGCTGACATCTTCCGCAACAACGTCCATGCCTCCGGCGTGGTCCCGCAGATCTCGCTCATCATGGGCCCGTGTGCCGGCGGCGCCGCGTACTCCCCCGCCCTGACCGACTACGTGGTCATGGTGGACAAGAGCTCACACATGTTCATCACCGGCCCGGACGTCATCAAGACCGTCACCGGCGAGGACGTGGACATGGAAACCCTCGGAGGCGCGCGCCAGCACAACTCCACCACGGGTACCTCCACCTATCTGGCGACCGATGAGCAGGACGCCATCGACTTTGTCCGGGAGCTGCTCGACTTCCTGCCGTCCAACAACCTTGCCGAGGCACCGCTGACCGAGTTCACCGAGGAGCTCGAACTCAACGAGGTTGACGCCCAGTTGGATACGCTCATCCCCGACTCCGCCAACCAGCCCTATGACATGCACACCGTCATCTCGACGGTCGTCGACGACGGCCACTTCCTGGAAATGCAGTCGCTCTACGCGCCGAACGTGGTGATCGGCTACGCCCGCGTGGAGGGCCACACCATCGGCATCGTCGCCAACCAGCCGATGCAGTTCGCGGGCACCCTGGACATCGCTGCTTCCGAGAAGGCCGCACGGTTTGTCCGCCACTGCGATGCGTTCAACATCCCAATCCTCACGCTGGTGGACGTCCCGGGCTTCCTGCCGGGCAAGGACCAGGAGTTCAACGGAATCATCCGGCGCGGCGCCAAACTCCTGTACGCCTACGCGGAGGCCACGGTTCCCAAAATCACGGTCATCACGCGCAAGGCCTACGGCGGCGCCTACATCGTCATGGGCTCCAAGAAGCTCGGCGCGGACCTCAACCTCGCGTGGCCCACGGCGCAGATCGGCGTGATGGGCGCACAGGGCGCGGTGAACATCCTCTACCGCGGTCACCTGAAATCAGTAGCCGACGCCGGCGGCAACGTTGAAGCTGCCCGCACCGAGGTGATCAACCAGTATGAAGAGGAACTGCTCAATCCGTACCAGGCCGCGCAGCTGGGTTACGTGGACGCGGTAATTGCGCCGTCAGACACCCGCGTCCAGGTTGTCCGCGGCCTGCGTGCCCTGCGCGACAAGCGCGCCTCACTGCCCGCCAAGAAGCACGGGAACATCCCGCTGTGAGCGCGGACCTCTTGCCTCCAGAAGAAGCCGCGCCGCTGTTCCAGGTGGTGGCAGGGAACCCGACGCCGGAGGAGCTGGCGGCTCTCGCCGTCGTCGTGCTTGGACTGCAGGCGAACGACGACGGCGCACGCGGGCACGCACCGCACCGCACCTGGATCCGGCGCGATCAGTTGCGCCTCGGCCCCCGGCCTGGGCCGGGATCGTGGCGGCGCAGCGCCCTGCGGTAACTCACGCAGCCACAATACGCGGGATCCTTCCACTTCCGGCGGCTTCCACCCTAGGGTGGGGGTTATCAGACCGAGCACGGCGATTGCTGAATGGTTCCGGCGGAAGGAAACTGATGGATCCCAGGGAAGACGAGTGGCGAGGACAGCCCGGCACGCTTCATATGTCGGAGGATCTCTCGGAGACCAGGTGCTGGGCCCTGCTCAGCACGCACCAGACGGGCCGGATCGGTTTCCTGCGGGACGGCGCCGTGCAGATCTACCCGGTCAACTACCTGGTGCACGACGGCGCAATCTACTTCCGCACCCGGGAAGACGGGGATATCGTCAACCTGCTTCCCCTCGACGGCTGCGCCTTTCAGGTGGATGAGGTCCGGTCCGAGGCGATGGCCGGCTGGTCTGTCCTGGCCAACGGAAAAGCGGATGCAATCCGCGACGAGGCGCTGCTGACCGAGCTGTGGGGACGGTCCACCGAGGAACCGTGGGCGGGCGGATCGCGGACAACGTCCGTGGGAATCCAGCCCACACAGATCAGCGGCCGCAGTGTCCAGGCAGTCTGAGGCGGAGGAGCCCGTGCAGAAATCGTCGCTGACCGCGCTGATGCGGCACCAGCTGGAGATCGCGCGCAGCGCCTCAAGCGGGCGCAGCGCCCGGACCGTGTTCGGCGGGCACGAGCAGACCCTGCGCCAGACCATGATCGCCCTCGCAGCAGGCTCATCCCTGGCCGAGCATGAGAATCCCGGTGAGGCCACGGTTCAGGTGCTGCAGGGTCGCGTGACGCTGCGTGCCGGTGACGTGTCCTGGGAAGGGTCTCCCGGGGACCTGCTGATTGTCCCGCGGGCCCGGCATTCGCTGGAAGCCATCGAGGAGTCGGTCGTGCTCCTGACTGTGGCGAAGCTGTCCTGACTCAGGTCCGGCTCGGGTCCATCACTGTGTTCCTGGGTCCATGACCGTTCCGAGGAACAGTGGCATGCCGGTGTCCTCGTGGAGGATCTGGTAAAGGAAGGGCCGGTCGAAGGTGATCTCGACGTCCGGCTCCGCGAACCCGCTCTCAGCCATGCTGATCTGGGTCACCGCAGCGGCGATGGTGCCCTTCTCGGCAACGGTGATGTTCGCCGATTGGGCGGCCCCTTCCACGTAGAGTCCGTCGGCGCTGATGCCGCTGAAATCAGGCGTCTCACCCATGGCCTCCTCCAGCCCCATGGTGGTGAGCACCTCCTTGAGGTCCAGATCATAGCTGTGGTCCCACGAGGGCAGGGTCAGCGCAACCAGCCCTTCGCCGGCGTCGTCCATTTCCTTGTTGGCCTGCGCGAGGGCAGCCTCGTCCAGGACCGGGCTTGTGCCTTCCTCCGGCAGGATCAATCGCATCACGAACCCGTTGTTATAAGGCAGGTCGACGCCCTGCCAGCCGTCGCCGTCTGCGTACTTCAGCGGCATGACCGTGTACATCAGGGGCGTCTGGACCAAGCTGCTGCTCGTCCTGAAGGGTCCGGTTTCCGTGCTTTGAGGGTCAAACGGGTCAGCCCAGGCCGCTGCGAAGTACACGGTGTTGATGATGTTGAGGCGGGTGCGTTCCGAGGGTTCGATCGGCACTTCCTCGATGCGACCGCCGGTGTGGTGGTTCACCCAGGCGTTCATTCCGTCGAGGGCTCCGCCCGTTCGGTAGTCCACCGGGTACACACCGGTGCCGTAGTGCTGAGCCAACGGTTCCAGGAATGCAGCCTCAAGCGGCAGGTCCTCCGCCGGAAACAGCCCGTTGGCGAGGTGCAGCAGCGGTTCCTCCGGTGGTTCCTCGCCATCGACCGTGGCCGGATCGCCGTCGTGCGCGGCCCAGGCGGCCAGCAGCGCGTTCATTGCCTCGTCGCGGTGCTCGGCAGGCAAACCGAGAACGGAATCCATCTCCGCCGCCGTCGTCGTCCGCGCGCCAACGCGCAGCATGGCGAGCGCTGCAAGCGCGCTGACCGGGCTGGTGACCTGGTTGCCCTCTGGATCGGCGGCCAGCATCGCTGCGCCGATCCGGTACGAGGAATCGCGCAGGGCAGCGACGGCGTCGGGATGGTCTGTGAGCAGCACGGACTGGCGCTCAGCATCGGCGATGCGCTGTTCCGGAAGGGCTGCTGTTCCGCAGCCGGTCAGTGTCAGTACCCCGATGGCAAGGACGGCGGTGAAAAATCTTCCCGGGATACTGCCCATGGTTCCCCCATCGATGAAAACAGGCTGACATATAAACCTAGGCCTGGCGGATACCCGGCCTCCAGCACGGCCGCAACACAATCAGGTCACGATCCCGCTGAACCGTAGACAGCTCTGTGGCCGTGGGCAACAACGTGCCGTTAGGCTCTACGGGTGAGCAACGAGACTTCCACCACTAACCTGACCGCTGAGGCACCCACCCGCGCCCAGACGGCCATCGACGCCGTTGCCGAGGCCTATACGGAGATGCTGCTGCAACTCGATCCGGGATTTGCCACGCAGCTTGGCCTGCCGGGACACGAGACCGAATACCGCGACTACTCCCCCGCCGGGCTGGAGGCGTTCGCCGAAGCCACGCGGGAAACCCTCGGCCGCCTGATTGACCTCGAACCAACCGACGACGTCGACGCCGTCACCCTGGATGCGATGCATGAGCGCCTCGGGCTGGAACTTGAGATCCACGAGACCGGCCTGCGCCTGGCAGACCTGAACAACCTCGCCTGCCCTGCCCAGGAAATCCGCATGATCTTTGACCTCATGCCCACCGACACCGCCGAACAGTGGCACCACATTGCCGGCAGGCTCTGCAACGTGCCGGACGCCGTCGGCGGTTACATCACCTCCCTTCGCGAAGGCAAGAACCGCGGCATTCTGCCCGCAGCACGCCAGATCCGCATTGTGATCGAACAGACCAGTGCCTACGCTGCCGACGGCGGCTACTTCGATGAGTACGTGAGCGGCGCAACCATCGATGACGACGGCGGTCTTCCGGACTCCGTGCTAACGGAACTCGCCGCCGGCTGCGAAGCCGCACGCAACGCCTACCGTCACCTCAGCACCTTCCTCGAGGAGGAGCTGTTGCCGGAGGCTCCCGAGAAGGACGCGGTGGGCCGTGAACGCTACTCGCTAATGTCACGCCAGTTCCTGGGTGCTGCTGTGGACCTCGAGGAGACCTACCAGTGGGGCGTTGATGAACTGGACCGGCTGATTGCCGAGCAGGAGTCCGTCGCCAACGAGATCAAGGAAGGCGCATCCATCGAGGAAGCAATGCGCATCCTCGATGAATCGCCCGAGCGCCAACTGCAGGGCACCGACGCGCTGCAGGCCTGGATGCAGGGTCTGTCGGACCGCGCCGTCCGTGAACTTGCCGGTGTGCACTTCGACATCCCGGACATCATGCGCACCATCGAGTGCATGATTGCGCCCACCAAGGAAGGTGGCATCTACTACACGGGGCCCAGCGATGACTTCGCCCGCCCGGGCCGCATGTGGTGGTCGGTGCCGGAAGGTGAAGACACCTTCACCACGTGGAAGGAAACCACCACGGTTTACCACGAGGGCGTTCCGGGACATCACCTGCAGATCGCCACGGCAACCTTCCAGCGCGGGCTCCTGAACTCCTGGCGCCGCAACGCCGTCTGGGTCTCCGGGCACGGTGAAGGCTGGGCGCTGTATGCGGAGCGGCTCATGGAGTCCCTCGGTTACCTGAATGATCCGGGAGACCGGCTCGGCATGCTGGATGCCCAGCGGATGCGCGCGGCCCGGGTGGTCTTCGATATCGGCGTCCACCTCGAACTCGACATCCCTGAGCGTTGGGGCTCCGGTACCTGGACCCCGGACAAGGGGTACGAGTTCCTGAAGAAGAACATTGCCATCAGCGAAGGGCAGCTGAACTTCGAGTTCACCCGCTACCTCGGCTGGCCCGGGCAGGCGCCCGCCTACAAGATCGGCCAGCGTCTCTGGGAGCAGATCCGCGACGAGGTGAAGCAGCGGGAAGGTGAGTCCTTCAACCTGCGGGACTTCCACACCCGCGCGCTCAACCTCGGTTCGGTCGGCCTCGACACGCTCCGCCGGGCGCTGCTCAGCTAGTTCCCTCGCCCTTTCGCGTTGATTTGGCAGGACACGCCCCTTATGGACCCTCAAAAGGGGCGTGTCCTGCCAACTCAACTGGTTAGGGATCAGACCTCCGGAAGGATCGAGGAGGCCACCACTTCACCGGAGTCCCTGCGAATCTGCAGTTCCGAGACGTCCTCGCGCATCAGAGCGGCGTTCAGGCTGCAGGTGACGGTCTGCTCGGACCCCAGGAAGGTGCCCGACGTAAGCTCACGGCCGTCCTCACTCACAAGGACAACTTCGAAGCTTTCACCAACGGTCAACCCGTCCACTTCGAGAACCGTTTCGGTACCCCAGGTGTGTGCGACTACCGCGGCGTCAAAAGAGACGCCTTCCGGAACCTCAGGGAAGACTACGTTCTCGGTTACCCCGAGAGCCCCGGGAGGACCGTCAGGCGGTGATTGCAGCACGTTGTCAATGACTGCTCCCCCCAGCGCCCCAATAAGAAGCAGACCCGCCGCTGCCAGTCCGATCACGGCTTTTCGGGAGCCGTACGTACGGCGATGATGCGATGCGCCAATCTGCTTCAGACCGGCGTCGTTCGCTTGCGGGAACGGGGCAGCGCCCGGGTAGCGAGCGGCAACGCCTTCTTCCGGATCACCCGTTGTGGCCGCAATCACCCTGTCGGCCAGTCCCGGCGGCAGGTCCTGTTCAACCCAGCGAAGATTCGACCGCTCAAGCCGCTCAGCTGTGTCCTTCACGGCAAGGTATTCACTCAGCAGATCGGGATCAGCGGCACAAACACGTTCGAATTCACGCCGTTCTTCGACATCGAGCTCACCGGCAAGGGCGGCGGCGATCAGATTGTCGCGGCGCGCCTGTTCGTCGGTCATCGTGGCTCCTCTCCGAGTGTTTCACGCAGGGCCTTCAGGCCGTAGTACATGCGTGTTCGTAACGTTGCGACCGGTACGCCGCTTCGTTCATGTAGTTGCTGATACGTCCTGCCTTCCAGCTGCACCGCGACGATTACGTCCCGGTGCTCCTGGCTCAGCTGAGCAAGACCGCTATACAACGTGATCCTGTCGTCAATTGCATCGGCCTCCGCCACGGCGGCCGAGGCGACCTCGATCCGATCGTCCGTCATCGGTGCCGGCCGACGTGCGCGTGCCCTGATCTCGTCAACGACGACGTTCCGGGCGATGGCGAACAACCAGGACCGTTCCGACCCCCGCGAGGAACTGTAGCTGCCACGCGAGCGCCATGCCCGCACGAATGTCTCCTGCACGCAATCCTCTGCCATAGCTGCATCGCGAACACTGTTAAGGGCAAAACCGTAGATGGCCCGCGCATGTTCGGCGAACGCCTGATGCACATCGAAGCCCTCGGTCTGCCGGAGCAAGCCGACCACCCTCTTCTCGCTCATCGTCCCAAGCATAGCTACCGTCCGTCCTCGGACCTGATCGTCGTAAGTAACTACTGCTCGGGGAGGCTGTACGTTCATTTTTCAGAACTTGCGGTGAACGAACGCGCACAGTCGGAGGTATACCTTCCACGGCGGCTCCGAATCCCGGCGCCGCAAAAGCAAAGGAATATCATGCGAACGAGGAACAGTTCACGTATCGCCGCGTTGACCGGTACCGCCGGAGCTGTGGCGCTGCTGGCCACGATGGGAGCTGCGCCGGCGTCGGCTGAGACGACGGTTGAGCGCCCGGACACCTTCACCAGCTACCACACGGTCTATGCCACTCCGGATCAGGTTGTGGGCCAGGATGGCAATCCTGCTCCCGGTGAACCAGGAGCAACCGGCGGCTTCGACTTCATGATCAACTCGGACCTGGAAATCATCTGCTACGACATCACCCTGAACGGGGTCACGCCGCCCTATCAGAGCGCGGCGAAAACAGCGACACACATTCACGAGACCGTCGCAGGCGAGAACGGACCGCCGCGGTTGGCGTTCCCCAACCCTGAGGGCGACGGCGTCCTCACCAGTTCCGGCTGCATTCAGGGGCCCTTCACAACCGGCATTGAGGGCGATGACGGCGCGGACACTGGGGAAGGTTTCTCTTTGAAGGAGATTGAAGCCAACCCTGCGGGTTTCTCTGCGGATACCCATACGTCAGCGTACGTTCCCGGTGCGGTGCGCGGGCAGCTGACACCCATGCCGGTCGGCGGTGCGGACACGGGTGTTGCCGTCATCCCGGACGAGGGTTCGAACGCCGCGCTTCCGTTGGCTCTGGGCATCCTCGGCGCTGCCACGCTTGGGGCAGTCGTGGTGACGCGGTCCCGTACCAAGCTGGGCTGACCGAACCCGAGAATCCATCCATTTGGCAGGACACGCCCCTTATGAACCTTCAAAAGGGGTGTGTCCTGCCAACTCGTTTGTGTTCAGTCCTAACACTAGGCTGGTTCGCATGACCCCCCGGCTGATCCTCGCTTCCGCATCCCCCGCACGCACCAAACTCCTCACCGAGGCGGGCATCGCACACTCCGTCACGGTGTCCGATGTCGACGAGGACGCCGTCACCGCCGCACACGGCACGCCGAGCCCGTACGACACCGCCCAGCTGCTGGCGCGTGCGAAGGCGGAGGCCGTCGCGGCACTTCCCGAAGCCCGCGGCGCCCTGGTCATCGGCTGCGATTCGGTGTTCGAGTTCGAGGGCGAGGCGCACGGCAAACCCTACGAGGCGCACGTCGCCAGGGAGCGTATCAAGCGCATGTCCGGCTCTTCCGGAACACTCCACACGGGCCACTGGCTCGTGGATACCCGGGAAACGAACGACGGCGGTTCCGGCGCCGCGCTGGGCGCAGTCGCTTCCGCGGAGGTCCACTTCATGCCGTTGGACGAAGCCGAGATCGAGGCCTACATCGCCACCGGTGAGCCGCTGAACTGTGCCGGCTCCTTCACGATCGACGGGCGCGGCGGAGCCTTCATCCGCAAGGTCGACGGCGATCCCCACGCCGTCGTCGGGCTCAGTGTCTCCACGCTGCGCGAGCTGCTCCGCTCTGCAGGAGTGAGCATCACCGACGTCTGGCAGCAGTAGCGCTTTGTAGCTTCCCTACAAATAATGCCTGCCCAACACGGGGAATCGGCATGGTTTATGGGCAGTAGCAACAAAACCGCGCTAGGCTCCCAACAGATCAAAGGAGCCCCTGACCCATGAGCGAGTCGATGTCCGCACCTGCGGCACCCGTCACCAAAGTCCTGATTGCCAACCGCGGCGAGATCGCAGTTCGTGTGATCCGGGCAGCCCGTGATGAGGGCATCGCGTCGGTCGCTGTCTACGCCGAACCGGACCGGGACGCCCTGCACGTACGCCTGGCCGATGAGGCATTCGCTTTGGGCGGCAACACTGCCGCCGAGTCCTACCTCGTCATGGACAAGATCCTCGATGCTGCCGCACGCAGCGGCGCGGACGCCATCCATCCCGGCTACGGATTCCTCTCCGAGAACTCGCAGTTCGCGCAGCAAGTGATCGACGCCGGTCTCACCTGGATCGGGCCCTCCCCCTCGTCCATCGCGCAGCTCGGTGACAAGGTGCAGGCCCGCCACATTGCCGAGAAAGTCGGCGCCCCCCTGGTTCCCGGCACCAAGAACCCCGTCGAATCGACGCAGGAAGTGCTCGATTTCGCCGATGAGTTCGGCCTTCCGCTGGCGATCAAGGCCGCCTACGGTGGTGGCGGGCGCGGCATCAAGGTGGTTCGCGACCGCGACGAGATCCCCGAGGCCTACGAATCGGCGGTACGTGAAGCGACCGCCGCGTTCGGCCGCGGGGAATGCTTCGTGGAACGCTTCCTGGACGCCCCCCGCCATGTCGAGACGCAGTGTCTGGCCGATGCGCACGGCAACGTCGTTGTCATTTCCACCCGCGACTGCTCCCTCCAGCGCCGCAACCAGAAACTGGTGGAGGAGGCCCCTGCGCCGTTCCTGTCCGAAGACCAGAACCGCCGGCTGTATGAGGCCTCGAAGGCCATCCTGAAGGAAGCCGGCTACCAGGGCGCGGGTACGTGCGAATTTTTGGTTGGTCAAGACGGCACTATCTCGTTCCTCGAGGTCAACACGCGCCTGCAGGTTGAGCACCCCGTCTCCGAAGAGGTCACCGGTATCGACCTGGTGCGCGAGCAGTTCCGCCTCGCCCGCGGCGAACAGCTCGGCTACAGCGACCCTGAGGTCCGGGGCCACTCCTTCGAATTCCGCATCAACGGCGAGGACGCCGGCCGGAACTTCATGCCCGCGCCCGGCACCGTCCAGACACTTAAGCTGCCCACGGGCCCCGGTATCCGCGTGGACTCCGGCATCGAGGCGGGCGAAACCATCGGCGGCAACTTCGATTCGATGCTCGTCAAGCTCATCGTCACCGGAGCCACCCGCAGGCAGGCGCTCGAGAGGTCCCGGCGTGCGCTGGCGGAAATGCAGATCGACGGCATGCCGACCGTCCTGCCGTTCCACGCCGCCGTGGTCAGCGACCCGGCTTTTGCGCCCGAGTCCGGAAGCTTCTCGGTGCACACCCGCTGGATCGAGACGGAGTTCGCCAACACGATTGCGCCGTGGACTCCTGACGGCGATGCTGCGGCGCCGACTGACGACGACGACACCCGCCAACGCGTGACCGTCGAGGTGGGCGGCAAGCGACTGGAGGTTGTGCTTCCCGCTTCGCTTGGCGTAGCCAACGGCAGAGCTCCCGGCAAAGGCACAGGCAAGCCCGGGAAACCGAAGAAGGTTGCCCGCTCACGAGCTGGTGCGGCCTCCGGTGCGAGCGGCGACGACCTCACGTCGCCCATGCAGGGCACGATTGTGAAGGTGGCTGTTCAGGACGGGGACGTAGTGGCTGAGGGAGACCTCATTGTGGTGCTCGAAGCCATGAAAATGGAGCAGCCGCTTACAGCCCACAAGGCGGGCACGCTGTCCGGGCTGACGGCGGTGCCCGGCGATACCGTGTCCGCCGGCGCGATCATCGCGGCGATCAACTAGCTTCACCAACAAACCCACCCACTTAGGGCACAAGCGTTCGACGGCGCTGCGTACGCAATGACGCCCCGGCCCCGCTCCTAGGCGTAGGCGGCTCGGTTCAGGGCGGCAATGTCGTCCGTCGTGAGGGAACCGAACTTCTCACCGATGGTCGCCATGACCTGGTCCCGTCGACCGGGTAGGAGGTCCTTCTCCGCGCGCGCCAGGGCGGCCGGCACTTCATTCCGGGTCAGTTCGGTGCAGTACGTGGGGGCGCCGGGTTGCTGCCTCCAGGAATCGGCGAGGGTACCGGCGTCGACGGCGTCGAATCCAGTGTCTTCCACCAGACTCATCGCGATGCGCTTGGCAGCCTCGTCGCCTGCGACAGGGATGGCAAGACGACCTGCCTGTCCTGCTGCGCTTCCCTTGGCTTCAAGGGTTCCCGAGAGGATCGCGTTCCATGCTTTTACGACGGGGCGGCCGATCTGTTCGCTGACCCATAGGCTCTCGACTCGCCCATCATCGAGGGCTTTTACATGCCCGTCCCGGAGCGGGTAGTAGTTCGACGTGTCGACCACAACCGCGCCCGCGGGCAATCCGTCGATCAGGGGCCGGATGCCCGGCATCCCGCTGAGCGGGATCGAGGTGATGAGCACCTCGACATCCCGAACGACATCAGACGCTTCAACGGCAGTCGCTCCTGTCGCAAGGACGACGGCGTCGATGGTTCCCGGGCCACGCGAGTTGGCAACCTTCACCTGATGCCCGGTTTCCGCGAGCTTCTGTGCCAGCGTCGAACCGATGAATCCTGCACCGAGAATGCCGATCTTCATGAATGTCCCTTCATCGAACACGTTGTGAAGTCCCAGCCTGCAACCTTCCAACAGTGTGAAGGTCAAATCCCGAGCACAAATACGTCTCGCGCAGGCATGGTGTGACGACCATCTCGCCTCACCGATTTGACCTTGCCATTAGTGAGAAGGTTGCACGATAGGACGTGAGGTTCTGCCGCACCGCCCTGTGAGCGGTACGGGTGCCTGCTGCTACACCGTCTACCGCGGTTAAGAGCGCAGGCACGCACACCTCTGACCCTTTTGATAACCAGGAGAGCCCCGTGCCGGGATCGATAACGAATGAAACAACCCTGAACAGTGCGCAACCGCTCCCCGACGCGGCATTCGCCTACACAGTCGACGAAGCGTCAGGTGCAACCACGCCTACTGACCGTGCTACCGGTGATGCCGCCGTTGCTGGCGATCGAATGGCGCCGGGTAGCGCGATGATCATCGGGTTGCTGATGATCTCGGCGTTTGTGGTCCTGTTGAACGAGATGATGCTCGGTGTTGCCCTGCCGACGTTGATCACCGACCTGGCCATCACGCCGACGACGGGTCAGTGGCTGACCACGGGGTACCTGCTGACGCTGGCGGTGCTGATCCCGGCAATCGGGTTCGTGATGCGCCGATTCACCACGCGGAGCATCTTCCTGGGCTCGATGTCGCTGTTCCTTCTTGGCACGGTCATCGCCGCTATCGCTCCGGGCTTCGGTGTGCTCTTCGCAGGACGGATCATCCAGGCAGTCGGTACGGCGGTGTTCGTTCCCTTGCTGATCACCACGACCATGCGCCTGGTACCTGCGTCCCGTCGGGGCAGGATGATGGCCCTTGTCACGGCAGTCCCGGCCGTCGCGCCGGCGGTCGGACCTGCAGTCTCCGGGTTGGTGCTCTCCCAGTTGAGCTGGCGGTGGCTGTTCATCCTGATGCTGCCGATCGTCGTGGTGACACTCATCCTGGGAGCGATGAGGCTGCGGAACGTGACCGTTCCCGAGCGGGTGAGCCTGGACGCGGTGTCCCTGCTGCTGTCCGTCGTCGGATTCGGCGGGTTGGTCTTCGGCCTGGCGTCCATCGGCGAATCGGTCTCCGGGCACGCACCCGTCGCACCCTTCATTCCGATCCTGATCGGACTAGCCGGTGTGGGCGCGTTCGTCTACCGGCAGGTCCGACTGCAAAAGCACGGGGACGCGTTCCTGGACATGCGGATCTTTTCCTCTCGCCAATACGTCCTGCCGACGGTCGTGATGACGTTCGTCGCCATGAACGGTTTCGGCGTCGTCCTGGTCCTGCCGCTCATCCTGACCGCCGTCCTCGGACTGGACACCCTGCAGATGGGCCTGTTCCTCTTCCCCGGGGGAGCGATGATCGCGATCGTCTCCGCGCTCGGCGGACGCATCTACGACAAGGTCGGACCCAAACCCCTGGCCATCCCCGGCTCCATCGTCTGGGTGGCGACTATCTGGTTCCTGACCACCATCGATGAGAAAACCAGTGTCTGGCTGGCCTTGGCCGTCTACCTGGTCATGACCGGAACCCAAGCCCTGATGTGGGCGCCCATGACAACTTCCGCTCTAAGCTCACTGCCGGCCGAGCTTTACTCCCACGGCACCGCCGCGTTCTCCACCGTCCAGCAACTCGCCGGTGCCGCAGGAGGCGCGATCCTCATTTCCGCCTTCACCATCGGAGCCAACGCCACCTACGCCGGCACCCTGGACCTGGCGCAAAGCATCGACGCCGGCCGCGCTGCGTTCACCGTCGCCGGGATCCTCGCCTTCGGCGCGGTCATCGGCACCCTCTTCGTCGGCAAACCCCGCCGCCCCACCCACAACGGATAAATCCGTTCCAACACGCTGCCGGCTGACGAACCAGACCCTTCGCCTTAGGGTTCGTCAGCCCGTCCGGGGAGCCGGGTCAGCCCGCTTTGAGCGACTGACCCTGGGAGGCGGCAACATCGATGGCCTCGATGTACCGGGTGATCGAGTCCCGGTTGTGGATGAGGAAATCAATCTTTTCCGTCATGCGGTCCCGCTCCGTCACCAGCAGCTCCCGCAACCCGGGCTCGGCGTTTTTCACGACGATGGTCTGCGGCTGATCCAGACACGGCAGGATGCTCGAGATGATTCGCGTCGGGATCCCGGAATCAACCAGCCCACGGATCTTCTTCACCCGATCCACCAGATAGTCGTCATACGTCCGGTACCCGTTCTCCAAACGTCGCGGTGAAATCAGGTCTTGTTCCTCGTAATACCGCAGCATTCGGGCAGGAACGCCCGTCTTCTTCGCCAACTCACCAATACGCATACGACCTCCCGGGCCTCGATCGATCACTCACTTGACCTTCACACTAATGGCAATGTTCGAACTAACCAAGCGACCAGAAACAGTAGTGCCTGCCTGCACCACGATCAGCACCGCAAACAAAACCGCCGCATACGAACGACAGCAGTACGAGGAGAACCGATGACCAAGCGACAGATGATCCTGGGCATGCACCTGGGCAACGGATACGGATCACAGACCTCAGCCTGGCGCGCCCCTAACGTTGATCCGGCGAATTACGCGAGCTTCGATGCGCAGGTCCGCTACGCGCAAGCCGCTGAGCGCGGGAAGTTTGCCTTCCTGTTCCTCCCGGACTTCCCCGGCCTGGAGGCCGACGTAGACCACGAAGCACCATCGATGACCCTGGAGCCGATGATGACGCTTGCGGCGATCGCCCGGGCCACCGAGCGCATCGGTCTGGTCGCAACCGGTTCCACGAGCTTCAATGAGCCCTTCAACATCGCCCGCCAGTTCAAGGCCCTGGATGTGATGAGTCACGGACGCGCCGGATGGAACGCGGTCACCAGCAGCGACCCCGCCGCCGCAGCGAACTTCGGCCAAACCCTGGCGTCCCGCCCGCACCGCTACCAGCGAGCCCACGAAACCATCCAGATCGCCCAAGCCCTCTGGGGAAGCTGGCAGCAGGACGCCTGGATCAAGGACCAGAAGTCCGGCCACTTCGCCGACCCCGGCAAGATCCAGCCCATCAATATGCAGGGCGAGCACGTCGCCTCCCGCGGGCCTCTACCCATCCCACCATCCGAGCAGGGCCAGCCCGTCATCTTCTCCGCCGGCGGAGGCGGCAACGGACTCGAGCTCGCCGGACGCTACGCCAACGGCGTCATCGGCGCCACCTTCACCATCGACGACGCCCGCAAGCAACGCCAGGCCTACCGCGATGCCGCCCGCCGGGCAGGGCGCAACCCGGACGAGATCAAGTTCTTCGCCGGAGTCATGCCCGCCATCGGCAAGTCCAAACGCGCCGCTCTGGACCGACGGGTGCAGTTGGGCGAGCTCACAGCCGCTTCGCGGGTCGCCTACCTTGGGTCGATGTTGAACCTGCACCTCGACGCCCATCAGCTCGATGACCCCCTCACCGCCCAGCAACTCGTCGCCGCGTCCCCGAGCCCGTTCGACCCCCGCTCCCCACGCGCATTGGAAGTTGCCCGGGAAGGATGGACCATCCGCGACATCCTCGCTCACGGCGTCATCGACTACCACCCCACCCCCGTCGGCGAAGCATCAGTCACCGCGGACCACATGCAGGAATGGTTCGAAGCCAGCGCCTGCGACGGATTCTGGGTCTCCATCGACGTCAACGAAGACGGTGTCGACACCTTCGTCGACGAAGTCGTCCCCCTCCTCCAGGACCGCGGCATCTACCACCACGACTACGACGGCACCACACTCCGCGACCATCTCGACGCACCCGCCCAATACGGACTCGACCCACGCCTCACGGACCCCACCACATGACGAGCACCACCAATACATCGACCAGCACGACCACCACTGGGGCCACAGCTGACATCACCGACAGCTTCGATCAGCTGCGGTTCCGGGACGCCGTCGGTCACTACGCCTCCGGGATCACCATCATCACCGGCCAGGACGGTGAAGGTCCGCTCGGCTTCACCTGCCAGTCGTTCTATAGCGTCTCCGTCTACCCGCCCCTGGTCTCCTTCAGCGTTATGAGGACCAGCGCCACCTACCCCCGCATCCGCGACACCGGAACCTTCGCCGTCAACATCCTCGCCGCCGGCCAGGAAACCGTCTCCAGCCAGTTCGCCCGCCGAGGCACCGACAGATGGGCCGGAATCACCCGGCGTACGACGAGGCAAGGCAACCCCGTGCTTCACGGCAACCTGGCACGGCTCGACTGCACTATTCACGCTGAACACGACGCCGGCGACCACATCATCGTCATCGGTCGCGTCCTACAACTGGGCACAACCGACGACGAGAAGCCAGACCCGCTGCTGTACTACCAAGGGAAGTACCGGACCCTCCTCCCACCAGCCGCAGCGTTCCAGTGACATGTTCCGCTGCTGCGGTAAGGCGCAGCGATGACCGGCGTGGTGAACAGGCTACCCCCCCCCATGCAGCCGGCGTCGCTGACCGGATCCTGGCTAGTCGTCACTGCTGCGGCCGCGGCCGCGGCCCTTGCCGCCGTCGTCATCATCGTCATCATCATCGTCGTCGTTCGCGGCGTCGAGGATGACGGGAACCGGGACGGTCCCCGCATCGCCGTCTGAGGACCCGCCGTCTGAAGATCCGCTGTTCGAGAATCCGCTGCCGGAGTTGCTGCCGGAACGCCCCGAGTTGCCGGAACCGCTGCCCGAAGAATCAAGGTCCTGATCGTCACCCTCCGGGTCAGCCGTTTCGGGGTCGTCTGCTTCCGGAGTATCGGTGTTCGGGCTCGGGACCGGCTCGGGCGGTTCCAGCGGAGCGGGCGCCTGCGGAGGCTCCGGGTCCGCTGACGGAGCAGGCTCGACGGTTTCGACGGGCTCAGGTTCAACCGACGGTGGGGCTTCCGGCACGACCGGACCGGCCACTGGCTGTGGCATGTCCGCCGCTGCGGGAGCCGCACCCGAGCTCACCAGCCGGTCGATGAGCTGCTCAAGCCGCTGCAGGATCATCACCGCCCGCTCACCGGAAATCTCCCCGTTGATCTGCGCGGTCCGCACCCTTGAGGCGAGCCCCTGGGCGGCCGATACGGCATCTGCGGTGTCCCCGCGGGCGGTGAGGACGGCAATCTCCTGCACGTCCGACTGCAGTTCCCGAGCAACCTCAGCCGCGATCGGCGGCGCAGAACACCCGCTGAACGTCAGGAACGCAGAGACGATCAGAGCGCTGAGGCCGGCACGCAGGTTCACGGCTGGACGCTCTCATACAGGCTGTCGAGCATGGCACCCGTAACTCCGGGGACGGTAGGTAGCGGAGTCGGCCCCGGTCCGGCATTCAGGTCGAAAACAATGAGCAGGACGGCGAACGTCAACCCCACCAGCACGACGACGGCGGCCAGGGCACGGGCGCGCAGCCTCACCTTCGCTGCGGCCCGGCGGCGCGGAGGCTCAGGGTGGGACGCCGTTTCCATATCGAGGGCCTCGAGCGTGAGCTGGCCGGACGGCCGTTCCGCGGGAATCCGGGGTGTACTCCACGGCGCGGTGGCTGCGGATGGGTCCGAAGCTGGTGACGCAGCGGCGGCTGGTGCTCCAACGGCGGTGGACGCCGCAGTGGCAACGGGCGCCGCAGCGGCCGGAGCAACGGCCGGGGACGTATCAGCGGCCGCAGCTACGACGGTTGCGGGCCCCGCCACAGCGCCGGCGAGGGTTGCCGTGGAAGGTTGCGCCGTCGTCGTCGTTTGTTCTGTGCCGGGTCCGGCAGGAATTCCGGCCTCAGTGGAAGGGACGTCGATGGCATCGAGGAGGCGCACCACCTCCGCGGCGGTGGGACGCTCAAGCGGGTTGTCCAGTGTCATTTTCGTGAGCAGTTGGTGCCAGCCCGCGCCGAAGGACTCCGGGATGGCAGGCGGGCGGCTCAACCGGGCGAGCACGCTCTCGAGGCCGGTGCCCGGGAAGGCAGGCTCGCCGATCAGACACTCGATCAGCAGGAGGCCCAGTGCGTAGACGTCGGTCGGCGTGCCCACCCGGTCTCCGCGCGCCTGCTCCGGGCTGAAGTAGGTTGCCGTGCCGATGAGGCTTCCCGTTGCGGTGACCCGGCTGCTCTCGAAGAACCGGGCGATGCCGAAGTCGGTGAGCAGGAAGCTGAACAATCCGGAGGTTGCCGCGCCGTAGCGGGTGAGGACGTTCGAGGGCTTGATATCGCGATGCACAATGCCCTGGCCGTGGATGTACTCAAGGGTGCGGGCGATGTCCCGTGCCGCCGTCGTCGTGCTTTCGATCGACAGTGCGCCGTCCCTCAGGACCGCGCCGAGGTCCGGACCCTTGACGTACTCCATGACGAGGTAGGACGGTTCCAGCCGGCCGCTCTCCGCGTCCATGTCCAGCACGCGGACCAGGCCGGGGTGGTGAAGGGCGGCCAGCATGCGCGCTTCGCCGGATCCCCGTGCCACGCCCTCGGCGGAACCGGGGCGGAACATCTTCACGGCAACGTCCCTGTGCAGGCGGGTATCCCGTGCGCGGTAGACGTCGGCCATACCGCCGGCGCCGATCACGCGGTCGAGGACGTACCGTCCGCTCGCGAGCGTTTCCTGATTCATGCCCATTCGCTCCCGCTAGAAAAGGTAAGCCTGTGGACTATTTTGGCTGAACATCCCTGCGGAAAACTTGGGAAGTCGTCCACGCAAAAAGGCTCCCGCCCAGCCCCTTGCGGGGTGGACGGGAGCCGGGAAATTGCGGTGCCGGTCAGGCGATGTTGTTCTCGTAGTCGTTGTCCCGGGTTTCGCGGGAGAGCCACAGCGCAATGAAGGTGAGAACCGCGGCAGCGCTCAGGTAGAGACCCACCAGGAACGTGCTGCCGTCCGCCGCCTGCCACAGGGCAATGGCCACGAACGACGCCGGTGCCGCCCCGATCACGCTGGACAGGTTATACGCCACGGCTGACCCGGTGTAGCGGACGTTGGCGGGGAACAGTTCGGGCAGGATCGCGGCCATGGGCCCGAAGGTGAGGCCCATGAGGATGAAGCCGAGGATCAGCAGCGCCATGGCACCGGTGGTTCCGGCACCGAAGAGCGGGACCCACAACAGGCCGAACACGGCGATGCCCGCGGTGACCAGGAGGAGCATCTTCCGGCGGCCGAACTTCTCCGCCAGCGGACCGGACACGATGGTGAAGATTCCGAAGAAGACGACGCCGACGATCAGCATCCAGAGGAAGTCGCCGCGGCTGATTCCCAGACCCGGAACGAAGGCCGCGGCAGCGTCGGCGGAGAACTCCCTGCCGGCTGCTTCAGCAGCGGTCCGTGCCTGGTCAACGGTTGCCGGTGCGGTTCCGAAGGTCAGCGTGAAGGAGGTCATCAGGTAGAAGAGCACGTACGTGGCGAACATGATGAACGTGCCGAGGATCAGCGGGCGCCAGTGCTTCGTGAACACTGCTGCCAGCGGCAGCTTGACGACCTTGCCCTTGTCGATCACCTGCTGGAAGGAGTGGCTTTCGATCAGCTTCAGCCGGACATAGAGTCCGATGATCACCAGGACGGCGCTGGCGATGAACGGTACGCGCCAGCCCCAGGCGAGGAAGGCTTCCGAGGGCAGTACGGCGTTCAGGAAAACGAACAGCAGGTTGGCGATGATGAAGCCGATCGGCGCACCGAGCTGGGGGAACGTGCCGTAGACGGCCCGCTTGCCCTTGGGCGCATTCTCCGTTGCCAGGAGGGCAGCACCGCTCCATTCCCCACCGAGCGCGAGCCCTTGGAGGAAACGCAGCAGCACCAGGATCGCGGGAGCGAAGAAGGTCCAGCCGGGAACCTGCGCTGTTGGCAGGACGCCGATCAGGAAGGTCGCGATTCCCATCGTCAACAGCGACGCAACCAGGGTTCCCTTGCGCCCGATCCGGTCACCGAAGTGGCCGAACACGATCGATCCGAGCGGACGCGCTACGAAGGCAACGCCGAAGACGGCGAAGGATTGCAGCAGAGCTGTGGCCGGGTCCGAGTTCGGGAAGAACAGCGCCGGGAACACCAGCACCGACGCCGTGGCGTAGATGTAGAAGTCGTAGAACTCGATGGTGGTGCCGATAAGGCTGGCGAAGATAACGCGGCCCCTGGAGTTCAGCGGCTTTGTTGCCTCCGGCTCCACGGTCGATGATGACGATGACATGGTTGCTTGCTTTCTCGAAGACGGCCATCGGGGAAACCGAAAGCCGGGGTATTTAGTGCCTGTCAATCTCATCACCGTAACCGAAGCGTGAGATAACCCGTCCACATAGTGGACACCCGGTTCACTGGCTCGAGCTCCGGCGGATAGCCGGATGTCACACCCCGTTTACAAACGGGCACCGGAGTCGAAATGCGCTGTTCCTATTGTGGCGGTACTGCCCCTTGAACGAAAGGTTCGCCATGAGCGTTGACCGCGCAGTATCCCAGGACAAAACATCAGCATCAGCGCCGGTAGCGTCCGCCCCGCTTGCACACCGCCCGGGCCGCTGGATCGACAACTGGAACCCCGAGGACTCCGAGCAGTGGCAGTCCGGTGGAAAGGCAATTGCCCGCCGCAATCTCCAGTGGTCCATCGCGTGCGAATTCCTCGGATTTGTGGTGTGGCAGCTCTGGTCCATCGTGGTGGTGTATCTGCCGGCTGCAGGCTTCAACTTCTCCACGGCCCAGATTTTCTGGTTGATCTCGATGCCCAGCCTCGTCGGCGCTACCCTGCGCATTCCCTATACCTTCATGGTGCCGCGATTCGGTGGCAGGAACTGGACGATCGTCTCGGCGCTCCTGCTGTTGATCCCGTCGGTTGGCCTGGCAATTGCGGTGAGCAACCCGGACACGCCATTCGGAGTACTCCTCGGAATTGCGGCCCTTGCCGGTTTCGGTGGCGGCAACTTCGCCAGCTCGATGGCGAACATCACCTTCTTCTACCCGGTCCGCGAAAAGGGGTGGGCGCTGGGACTGAACGCCGCGGGCGGGAACCTTGGCGCCGCCGTCGCGCAGTTGGTGGTTCCGCTGGTGATTGCAGCGGGCGCCGCCGCGACGCTCAACCTGCCGCTGGCCGGCTGGATCTGGGTGCCGCTGATTCTCGTCGCCGCGTTCGGCGCCTGGAAGTACATGGACAACCTGTCCAGCGCGAAGTCCGACCTCGCCGGCTCCATCGCCGCCCTGCGCGAACCGCACCTGTGGATCATGGCGTTCCTGTATATCGGCACGTTCGGTTCGTTCATCGGGTTCTCCGGCGTCTTCCCGAAGCTGATCCTCGACTCCTTCCCGGAGTTCTCCACCTTTGCGCTCGGGCCGGCCGCGCTGTCGCTCGCGTTCCTCGGTCCGCTGGTCGGCTCCCTCGCGCGGCCCTACGGCGGCCGTCTGGCTGACCGGTGGGGCGGCGCGCGGATCACGGTCTGCGCGTTTGCTGTCATGGCGCTGGCCGCCCTGGCCGTGGTGTGGACCCTGCCGCTCGCGAACTTCTGGCTCTTCCTCGGCCTGTTCCTGGTGCTCTTCGCCGCCGCCGGCTCAGGCAACGGCTCCACCTACCGCATGATCCCGGTGATCTTCGCCCTCCGCGGACGGTCCGACGGCGCCATGAGCACCGGGCGGAAAGCGGCAGCCGCGCTAGGCCTCATCTCGGCCATCGGCGCCTACGGCGGCTTCGTGATTCCGCAGGTCCTTAACGCTTCCAAGGGCGCAACCGGCACCTACGACGCCGCGTTCTACGGCTTCGTTTCCGCCTATGTACTGATGCTCGCTGTGACGTGGTTCTTCTACCTGCGCCGCAGCACTTCGAGCGTGGGGCACGTCTAGCATGTGCGGTTCGACTGCAGCTACTGCCACCCACTGCCCCTACTGCGCGCTGCAGTGCGCCATGACGCTGACTGTTGCCGGGCCGGGTTTGTGCTCAGTGGAAGTGAGCGGCCGCGACTTCCCCACCAACCAGGGCGGCCTGTGCCGCAAGGGCTGGAGCTCCGCCGAGCTGCTGAAGCACCCGGACCGCGTCCGCGAACCCCTGCTGAAGAACGACGACGGCGAGCACCGCCCCATCTCCTGGGACCGCGCGTTGGGGCTCATCCGCGACCGCGTCGTGTCCACCCGCGCCCGCTATGGCGCCGATGCAGTGGGCGTCTTCGGCGGCGGCGGACTCACCAACGAGAAGGCCTACCTACTCGGGAAGTTTGCACGCCTGGCCCTTGGAACGTCACGGATCGACTACAACGGTCGGTTCTGTATGTCCTCGGCGGCCGCCGCCGGGAACCGGGCGTTCGGACTGGACCGGGGACTGCCGTTCCCGGTGACGGATCTCGGGTCAGCGCGAACCATCCTGATGCTCGGCTCCAACACCGCAGACACCATGCCGCCGTTCGTGCAGCACCTTCAGGGCGCCCGGGACGCCGGCGGACTCATCGTCGTCGATCCGCGCCGGTCCGCCACGGCTGAGCTCACGTCGGAAGGCCGCGGCCGGCATCTGCAGCCCGCGCCGAAAACGGACCTGGCCCTGTTGCTCGGGATCACCCACGTGGTCGTCATGGAGGGGCTCGTGGACCAGTCTTATGTGCGGCGGCGGACCAGTGGTTACGACGACATCGTGCGCGGCGTGGCCCCGTGGTGGCCGGAACGCGTTGCCTCGGTGACGGGCGTTCCGGCCCGGCTCATCCGGGAGACGGCCCATCGGCTGGCTGAACCTGGCGGCACCTATATCCTGACCGGCCGCGGGGTTGAGCAGCACGCCAACGGCACGGACACGGCAACGGCCGCCATCAACCTCGCGCTGCTCCTTGGCCTGCCCGGGACAACCGGCAGCGGATACGGCACGCTCACCGGGCAGGGCAACGGGCAGGGCGGACGCGAACACGGGCAGAAAGCGGACCAACTTCCGGGATACCGGAAGATCACCGATCCCGCGGCCCGGAAGCACGTCGCCGGAGTGTGGGGAGTGCCGGAGTCCCTGATCCCCGGACCGGGACTTCCCGCCGTCGAACTTCTGGGCTCTCTTGGCCAGCATGGCGGGGTGCGCTGCCTGTTTGTGCACGGGGCGAACGTGGCGGTGTCGGCTCCGAATGCGTCGACCGTGCTGGAAGGGCTCCGCAGCCTGGACTTCCTGGTGGTGTGCGACTTCTTCCTCTCCGAAACCGCAGCGGAGGCGGACCTGGTGCTGCCGGTGCTGCAGTGGGCCGAGGAGGAAGGCACCATGACCAACCTCGAGGGGCGCATCCTCCGCCGCCGTGCAGCGGTGAGCCCTCCCCCGGGCGCGCGCAGTGAACTGTGGATCATGGCGCGGCTGGCGGAACTGCTGGAGGCGCCGTCGTCGTTTTCTGATGACCCGGAGACGGTGTTCACCGAGCTGCGGGCGGCGAGCGCCGGGGGCCTCGCGGACTACTCCGGCGTGGACTACGCGATGCTCGATGCGGAACTTCTCGACGGCGGCGCTGGGGCCTACTGGCCCTACCCGGCCGGTTCCGCCGGCACTCCCCGACTCTTCCTCGACAGCTTCGCCCACGCGGACGGGAGGGCCGTGCTGCATCCAGTGGCGCCGTCGTCGTCGTCGGGTTCTGTCTCTGTTCCTGGCTCTGTCTCTGCCGCTGGCTTTACCGCGGGTGGGACGCTTACGCTGACGACCGGGCGGCTGCTGGAGCATTACCAGTCCGGCGCGCAGACCCGGCGGGTGGGCGACCTCGTCGCCACGAGCAGCGAGCAGGCGCTGCAGATCCACCCCGGAACGGCGGCCGGCCTCGGCATCCTGGACGGCGCGGAGGTTGAGGTCAGCAACGAGCGGGGAACTGTGCGTGCTGTTGCGCGGCTCTCCGCAGCGGTGCGCCCCGATACCGTCTTTCTCTCCTTCCACTTTCCGGGGGCGGGCAACGCGAATGTGCTGACGTCGTCGGAGACGGATCCGGTGTCCGGGATGCCCGAGTTCAAGACCACGCGGGTCTCGGTGCGCGTGCACCGGCCTGCATCAAGTGAGGTGGTGGGGGTATGAGTGTGCGTTCTTCCGAGCGGGTTGTGGTGGTCGGGTTCGGGCCCGTGGCGGCGCGTTTCATCGACGTCCTGGAGCCTTTCGTGGTTTCGGGTTCGGTGCAGCTGACCGTGATCGGGTCCGAGGCCGACGCCGCGTATAACCGCGTGCTGGTCGCTGACGTCGGGGTGGGGCGGACCTCACCCTCGGCAATCGGGCTGAGCGATGCGTCCCGTCTCGCCTCGCTGGGGGCGGAGGTGCTGCTCGGTACCGGAGTCCGTCGGATCGACCGGGCGCGGCAGCAGGTACAACTCGACGATGGCACCGTCCGCCCGTACGACCGCCTGGTCCTCGCGACCGGAGCACGGCCGGTCATCCCGTACCTCGCCGGGTTGAACCCCGATCCGCTGCACCCCTCGCTACCTGCCGGGGTCACCACGCTGCGGGATCTGGCGGACGCCCGTGCGCTGCGCGCCGTCGTCGAACGCCGGGGTGACGTGGTGATTCTGGGCGGCGGAATCCTCGGGCTTGAGGCCGCCCTCGCTGCTGACGAGCAAGGCGCCCGGGTGACGGTGGTGCACCACGGTGACTACCCGCTTGCGCGGAACATTGACGACGGCGGCGGGATGGTTCTGGCGGCCGCGCTCCGTTCGCAGGGCGTGCGGCTGGTGTCCGGAGCGAAGGCCATGGGTCTTGAGCATTCCGACGGCGGTGCCTTCACTGCCCTGCGCCTGGATGATGGCCGGCTGGTGTCCGGTGACCTGCTGGTGCTGTCCTGCGGCGTGCGGCCGCGGGTTGAACTGGCCGAGGGTGCGGGGCTGCCGGTGGGTACCGGAATCCTGGTGGGGCACTCGCTGCAGGCGCACCACGACGAGCACATCTACGCCATCGGCGACTGCGCCGAGGTCAGCTGCGCTTCTTCCGGGTGTGGGGACTGCTCGGGCAACACTGCGCCGTCCGGCCTGATCGGTCCGGGGTGGAAGCAGGCCGAGTGGCTGGCGGAGTCGTTTGCGGCGTCGCTCGCCGCGTCTGGCGCTGGCGCGGCGGCTGCTGCTGGTTCCGGTGCTGATTTTGTCCCCGCGCGTTACGTGGAGGCCACCCTGCCGCCGGTGGTCATGCTGAAGGCCCGAGGACTGGACGCTGTGGTGGCTGGCGAGGTGTCCGCCGACCCGTGGGCAGCGCATGAGGATGGCACCGCCGTCGCGCTCTGGGCCGATCCGCAGCAGGGCAGCTACGCGAAGATGGTCACGCGGGACGGGGTGCTGCAGGGTCTGGTGTGTGTGGGGATGCCGCGGGCGGGAGCGGAACTGGTGCTGCAGTTCGAGAGCGGCGCGGTGCTGCCGTCGGACCGGTCGAGCCTGCTGCGGCTGGACGGAGCGGAAGCGGCTGCATCATCGTCATCGTCGCTGTCGGCTTCGGCCTCCGACCCATCGGCCGTTGTCTGCCGGTGCGCAGGGGTGAGCCGGGGCAGTATCGAGCAGGCCGCCGTCGTCGGCTGTTCGAGTGTGGCTGAGGTGTCGGCGTCGACGCGTGCGGGTACAGGCTGCGGCGGCTGCCACAACGACATCAAGTCGATCATCGAGCAGCATTTCCAAACCCCCGCAGCCGTGTGAGAGCCTGCACCGCCTTGGTGAGCCACTTTCCCCATGTACCAAGCCTCGAACGGCGTGTCCCGCCACGACACGCGGCAAAACAACGACGACGGCGCCAGGACCTGGGGAATTCGGCGCACCTTTCACCGGATCACCCTGCCGGAAAGCACGCCGCGCACCTGCTCGAGAACGGCGTCCTGGTTGAACATGATGTCCTCGTAGCTGTAGCGCAGTACGAGGTAACCGCCGGCGATTGTCGTGTTGTTGCGCTGCAGGTCGCGGCGCAGCGCCCTGCGGTCCGAATGGTAGGCAGCGCCGTCGACTTCCACCACGAGGAAGCCCTCCAGCAGGAAGTCAACGCGCCCCACACCGTCGATGAACACCTGGGTCTCGACATGGAACCCAGCATTTCGAAACAGGATCCGGGCAACGACCTCGATCGCCGAGTCGGCGCAGCCTGTGACCATGTCGAGTGCAGCACGAGCCTTTCCGTTCCGGTCTCCCTGCAGGCGCTTAAGCAGGAAGGACCTCACGGTGTCGCTCCGCCGAAGGGAACACTCCACCATGACGGCAGCTTCCACCGGCGGAAGACAATGCAATGCATGAACCAGTACGTCCACGACTCCTACAAGCGGCAGGTACTCGTGCGGCGGGACGGTACGTTCACGATGGTTCGTGTAACCCTGTCCATGGCCGTGCAGACAGCTGAGGTGGAGGCGACTATGCGGGTTTAGTAGCCAGAGACCGTAGTGCCGCGCGGCTGATGCACAGGTCAGCAGCCCGTTGTTGATGAGCGCGGCCTTGAAGTCGTCAGGGGCTTCGGGCAAGGCCAGCACCCCTGTGCGCAGCCGCATCATCTCCCCGCGGGTTACAGCGTTGGCGATCTGCCTCTTGCTGATCCCGTGGTCCCGAAGCACCTGCGTGCGGGCTACAGAACCCACGCTGCGCAGCACCTCAATAGCATTCACTGTGCAAGTTCAGCCGCAGTGCGCTGATGATCCGCCGTGCTGTGGGTCAATGTGCATAACCCGCCCGCATTTCGCGGCGTGTGGAGCAATGATCAAGCCCGGCTGGCCGGGACGAATCCCCCAGCTATCAAGACCCAAATCGCGTGTCGCGGCACGACACGCCGCCACAACAACGACGACGTCGAAAGGACCTGGGGGATCCGGGCCGGCAGGGGGACACCCGGCCAGAGGTGTTAGTGGATGTGCAGGCGCCGCGCCGCCTCGGAGATGGACCCGGTCAGCGACGGGTAGACGGTGAACGTGTTGGCGACGTCGTCCACGTGCAGCTTCTTGGTGACGGCGAGCGCCAGCGGGAAGATCAGCTCGGACGCACGCGGAGCAACCACGACGCCGCCGATCACCGTCCCCGACCCCTTCCGCGCGATGATCTTCACGAACCCGTCCTTGACGTTCATCATCTTGGCCCGCGCGTTGGTGCTGAGCGAGAGCTTGAAGATGTCGCCCTGGTACTGGCCGGATTCGACGTCGGCTTCCGAAACGCCCACCGAGGCGATCTCCGGAGCCGTGAAGATGTTCGAGGCAACCGTCTTGAGCTTGAGCGGCGTCACGGTGTCCCCCATCAGGTGCGCCATGGCGATGCGCCCCTGCATCGCCGCCACGGAAGCAAGCGCCAGGACGCCGGTGCAGTCCCCCGACGCGTACACGTTCGGCGCGGTGGTGCGGGAAACGCCGTCGACCTTGATGTGCCCGGTCTCGGTCAGGGCAACGCCCGCCTCTTCCAGACCGATCCCGTCGGTGTTCGGGATGGCACCGACGGCGACGAGGCAGTGGCTTCCGTCAACCGTGCGCCCGTCGGACAGCGTCACCCGGACGCCGTCACCCACCCGCTCGACGCCCTCGGCACGGGACTTCGACAGCACGTTCATCCCGCTCGAGCGGAACACGTTCTCCAGGACCTCGGCGGCGTCGGCATCCTCGCCGGGCAGCACGCGGTCGCGGCTCGAAACCAGGGTCACGTCAGCGCCGAGCCCGTGGTAGGCGGAAGCGAACTCCGCGCCGGTGACGCCGGAGCCGATCACAATGAGGTGTTCGGGAACCTCGGTGAGGTTGTAGACCTGCTTCCAGTTGAAGATCCGCTCACCGTCCGGGACGGCGGTGGGGAGCTCGCGCGGGTGGGCGCCGACGGCCAGGAGGATCGCGTCCGCCTCCACGATGCTGGTGCCCGCGTCCGTGGAAACTTCGAGCCGGTGGTTGTCCAGCAGCTTCCCGGTTCCGATGATGATGGTGACGCCGGCCCGCTCCAGCGCCGCCGAGATGTCCTTGGACTGGTCCACCGCCAGGTCCAGCAGCCGCTGGTTCACCTGCGTGAAGTCGGCGTACGCGGCGGAGGCATCGGCAAACTTCACGCCCAGGTTGTGGGCATTCGCCACGCGCGCCATGGTGTCCGCCGTGGCGATCAGGGTCTTTGAAGGAACGACGTCGGTGAGCACCGCAGAGCCGCCGAGCCCGTTCTGCTCGACAATGGTGACCTTCGCACCCAGCGAGGCAGCGACCATGGCCGCCTCATAGCCGCCCGGACCACCCCCGAGTATTGCGATACGGAGGGCGCTGAAATCCAGTTGACTCGTCACACCTGCCATTCTGTCCTATCGCGCACCAGCCCTCAAACATCCGGGCGGCGGCTACAACAGCCGAGCGCACACAGCCCGACGGCGCCACGCAGTCCCCGAATCACCGCGCCGAAGCCTCGGACAAGGTGGAACAACGCGCGCTCGGACGGTAGGTTGGACCGGTGATTGACCAATCCTCGACGGACCCGTTTGCCCTTGCCCGCGACGCTGCGGACTACATCGCACAGCAGACGTCGGTAGCGTCCCATGATATTGCCCTGGTGCTGGGCTCCGGCTGGGGTGAAGCCGCCGAGCTGATCGGCGAAACCACGCACACCCTGCAAGCCACGGACATCCCCGGCTTCGCCGCCCCCGCGGTTGAGGGCCACGTCGGCACCATCCGCTCCATCGTGACCCCGGCCGGCAAGCGCGCACTCGTGCTCGGTGCCCGCACCCACTACTACGAGGGGCGCGGCGTCCGCGCAGTGGTTCACGGGGTCCGCACCGCCGCCGCCGCAGGAGCCAAGACACTGGTCCTCACCAACGGCTGCGGCGGGCTGCAGGAACAGTGGGCGCCCGGCACACCGGTACTCATCAGCGACCACCTCAACCTCACTGCCGCCTCGCCGCTGGAGGGCGCCACGTTCGTGGACCTCACCGACCTCTACTCCACACGCCTCCGCGACCTCGCCCGCGAAGTCGATCCAACCCTGGACGAGGGCGTCTACGCGCAGTTCACCGGCCCGCATTACGAGACCCCCGCGGAAGTCCAGTACGCCAAGCGGATCGGCGCGGACCTCGTCGGCATGTCCACGGCGCTGGAGGCCATCGCCGCCCGCCACGCCGGCATGGAGGTCTTCGGCATGTCCCTGGTCACCAATCTCGCCGCCGGCATCAGCCCCATCCCGCTCAGTCACGCCGAGGTTCTCGAAGCCGGGCAGGCTGCCGGCCCGCGTATCTCCCGGCTCCTCGCCGACATCATCGGCAGGCTCTGACATGCAGCTATCCTCCGCTGACCTCTTCACCGCCGCCCGCGAATGGGCTGCCCAGGACCCGGATCCGGAAACCCGCGCGGAGCTGGAAGATCTGCTCGCCCGCGCCCAGAACGACGACGACGCCGGCCAGGCCGCTGCCCTGCAGCAGCTTGAGGACGCCTTCAGCGGCCCGCTGCTCTTCGGAACGGCCGGCCTGCGTGCCGCACTGGGCTCCGGCCCCAACCGGATGAACCGCGTCGTCGTCCGCAGTGCCGCGGCCGGAGTCGCCGCCCACGCGCTCAATCTGGCGAAGGGCGGCTACGCGCCGCGCGCCGTCGTCGGCTTTGATGCGCGCCGCAACTCACGTATCTTCGCGGAGGAAACCGCGGCGATCTTCACCGCGGCGGGCCTCGAAACTTTCCTCATGCCTTCGGAACTGCCGACGCCGGTGCTCGCCTACGCGGTCCGTGCACTTGAGTGCGAGGTCGGTGTGATGGTGACGGCGAGTCACAATCCGCCGCAGGACAACGGGTACAAGGTGTACCTCGGCGGCCGTGCGGTGGAGGACACTGCGCGCGGCGTCCAGATTGTCGCACCGCATGATGCGCAGATCGCCGAGCAGATCGCGGCGGCTGACAACATTCAGCTGACGCCGGGGTGGAATGTCCTCCCCGAGAGCATTGAAACCGACTATGTGGCCTCCGTCGTCGCCCTCGCGGACCGTGAGGCGTACCCGGCTCGCGACCTGTCGATCGTGCTCACACCCCTGCACGGGGTCGGCGGCCGTACCGCGCAGAATGTCCTCGCCTCCGCCGGGTTCGACACCGTTCACGTCGTCGAGGAACAGGCCGAACCAGACCCCGCGTTTCCCACAGTCGACTTCCCCAACCCGGAGGAGCCCGGCGCGCTCGACCTGGCGCTGGCGGCCGCCGCTCACCAGGACGCCGACCTGGTCCTGGCCAATGACCCCGACGCCGACCGCGTCGCCGCCGCTGCCAAGGACCCGGCGACGGGCGAATGGCGCATGCTGCGCGGGGATGAAACGGGCGCGCTCCTCGGCCTTCACCTCGCAGCCCGGCTCGCGGACGACGCAAGATCCGGCGCTGTCTTCGCCAATTCGATCGTCTCCTCGCGCCTGCTCGGCAGGATCGCCGAAGCCTCCGGGATCAGTCACGCCCAGACGCTCACCGGGTTCAAGTGGATCTCCCGCGTCCCGGACATCAGCTACGGCTACGAGGAAGCACTGGGTTACTGCGTTGCACCGGAACTGGTGCGGGACAAGGACGGCTTGTCCGCGGCCCTGCTGCTGGCCGAATTTGCCGCAGCCTGCAAAGCCGACGGTAAAACCCTCTTCGACATCCTCGACGAGCTGGCACTCGTCCACGGCCTGCATGCCAGCGACCAACTGTCAGTGCGGGTAGGCAGCCTGGGGCTGCTGGGAGCCATGATGAACCGCCTGCGTGAGGCGCCGCCGTCGTCGTTTGCGGGTTCTGATGTGGTGGTCGCGGAGGACCTGGCCGAAGGCGTCCACCTGCCGCCCACCGACGGACTGCTCTATGTCACCCGGGATGACACGCGCGTGATCATCCGACCCAGCGGCACCGAACCCAAGCTCAAGTGCTACCTCGAGGTCATCGAGCCGGTGGATTCCGCGGCCGAAGTAGCGGACGCGAAAACAACTGCGCGGACCAGGCTCGATGCCGTGATCCGCGATGTTGAGGAAGCGCTCGGGCTGTAGATAGTGCGTTGAGTTGGCAGGACACGCCGTGAATGTTCCCCCAAACGGGGTGTGTCCTGCCAACTCAACGAGGGAGCGCTCGGGCTCAAACGAGCACTTCCACCATTCCGTCGGTCACCCGCGTCGGGAAGCTCCGCAGAGCCGTCCCGGGTCCCGCTGCGGGATCGCCGGAATCCAGGTAGTAGACCTCCTTGTGCAGCGGCGAGGTGATGGTGAACCGCTGCCCCCGGGAGCCTACAATTCCGCGTGCCATCACCTGTGAACCGCTGACCGGGTCGCGGTGCGAGACGGCAAACACCGTCGCCGAATCCACGCGGAACAGCGCCACCTGGCGGCCGTGAATCAGCGCAGCCTCTCCCCAGCACAGCTCGAGGTCCTCCAGCCGGCAGATCGGGTACCAGGTGCCGTCGCTGACAGCAGCGAGCGCCGGTGTGTGGTCGAGTTGCAGAGTCATGAGTCTCCCCGTTCGGATTGCCTGATCAGTTGCGATTGCCTGGTCAGTTCGGACTGCCTGGTCTGAGCCTGAATCCGACGCTACGAACCCCGCGTTACGCGCCCCCACCCGAAGTGTTGCGGCTGCGTAAAACGCACCTCACCGGGACCCCGACCGCCGGTGAGCGTGAAGTTAATCTTCGTTTACATAAGCGAAATCACGGGGCAATTGGGCGTCCGTACGCTCGGTACCTAAGTGCGGAGACTGGCTGTGCCGGAATCTGCAAAACGGTGAAAGGTGCCTCATGAACACGCAACACGTCCTCGTCGTCGGCGGCGGCCCCGCTGCCCACCGCTTCGTTGAAGCCATGGTGTCCCGCGGGCTGGACGGCTTCACCGTCACCGCCCTCACCGAGGAGACCTGGCTGCCGTATGACAGGGTCGCGCTCAGCCAGGCACTGCTCGACGACGTCGACCTCACCCTGGGCGAGGCCACCATGTGGGAGCACCCAGCGGTCACGCTGGCCACCGGATCCCGCGCCGTTACGTTGGACCGCGAAGCCCGGACGGTCACCACCGAGGCCGGCGACGTCTACCCCTATGACCAGCTGGTCCTGGCCACTGGATCCAATGCCGCGCGGCTTCCGCTTCCCGGCATGGAGTCGGCGCATGTGTACCGAACGGTCGACGACGTCCGTACCCTCCGCGCGGAGGTCACCCGCCTCACGGAGGAGTATGGGCGGACGATCGACGCCGTCGTCATCGGCGGCGGCCTGCTGGGTCTTGAGGCCGCGGGCGGTATGCAGTCCCTCGGCGCCAATGCCGCCGTCATCAACGGAGCCCCTTGGCTGATGAACACCCAGCTGGACCAGGGCGCCGGGCAGGCCCTCGACCGGCTGATCACCGCGAAGGGACTGACCGTCCACGGCGGCGTTTTCCCTTCCGCGTTTGTCCTCGAGGACGGGCGGATGACCGGCGTCGATATGGCCGACGAACGCCGGATCCCCGCTGATCTGGTGGTCGTTGCAGTTGGCGTCCGGGCACGCGATGAACTTCCCCGCGACGCCGGCATGACCATGGGCCCGCGCGGCGGCGTGGTGATCGACGACGCCTGCGCCACCGAGGATCCGAGCATCTGGGCCATCGGCGAGGTGGCCTGCTTCGAGGGCATGTGCCTCGGCCTCGTGGCTCCGGCGAACACCATGGCGGAGATCGTCGCCGACCGGCTGCACGGCGGCACCGCCACCTTCCCCGGCTTCGACACGGCCACCAAGCTCAAGCTCTCCGGCGTGGAGGTTGCCAGCTTCGGCGACGCCTTCGCGAAGACCGAGCACAGCCTCGAGATCGTCTACGCTGACCCGGCCCGCGGCCTCTACCAGAAGCTCGTGGTCACCGATGATGCCAAGACCCTCCTCGGCGGCATCTTCGTGGGCGACGCCTCCCCCTACACCGCACTCCGCCCGCTGCTGGGACGCGAACTCAATGCGGAGCCGGGCGCCTACCTCTCGTCCGCCGGCGCGGACGCTGCCCCCGACACTGAACTGCCCGACGACGCCATCCTCTGCTCCTGCAACAACGTCTCCGCCGGTTCCATCCGCGACGCCGTCAACGGTTGCGGCACCTGCGAGGGCTCCGAGCCCGTCCGCGAACTCGCCCCGCTCAAGGGCTGCACCAAGGCCGGCACGGGCTGTGGATCCTGCGTTCCGATGCTCAAGAAACTCCTCGAGGGCGAGCTGAAGAAAAGCGGCATCGAAGTCTCCAAAGCGCTCTGTGAGCACTTCACCATGTCCCGCCCTGAGCTCTTCGAAGCCGTCCGCGTGCTGGAACTCGACAGCTTCGAAGGCATCATCGAACGCTTCGGCGTCCCAGAAACAGGGCTCCTCGGCTGCGACATCTGCAAGCCCGTCATCGGCTCGATCCTCGCCTCGCAGCGCGCCGAGTACGTGCTCGACGGCGGCCGCGGGATCCTGCAGGACACCAACGACCGCGCACTCGCCAACATGCAGAAAAACGGCACCTACTCGGTGGTGCCGCGCATCCCGGGCGGCGAAATCACGCCGCAGAAGCTCGGCGTCATAGCGAAGGTCGCCCAGGACTTCAACCTGTACACGAAGATCACCGGCGGCCAGCGCATCGACCTGTTCGGCGCCCGGCTCGAGGAACTCCCCGAAATCTGGAAGATCCTCGTCGAGGCCGGGTTCGAATCCGGCCAGGCGTACGGCAAGAGCCTGCGGACCGTGAAGTCCTGCGTCGGGTCGACGTGGTGCCGCTTCGGCGTCCAGGATTCGGTGGCCATGGCGATCCAGCTGGAGCTGCGCTACCGAGGCCTGCGCAGCCCGCACAAGCTGAAGTTCGGCGTTTCCGGCTGCGCCCGCGAGTGTGCGGAGGCACGCGGCAAGGACGTCGGCATCATCGCCACCTCGGACGGCTGGAACCTGTACGTCGGCGGCAACGGCGGCGCGACGCCTGCCCACGCGCAGCTCCTCGCCAAGGACCTCGACGACGACACCCTCATCCGCTACATCGACCGCTACCTCATGTACTACATCCGCACCGCCGACCGGCTCCAGCGCACGGCGGCCTGGCAGGCAGAGCTCGACGGCGGCCTGAAGCACGTCGAGGACGTCATCATCTCCGATTCCCTCGGCATCGCCGACGACCTCGAATCCGCCATGGCCCGGCACATCGACAACTATGAGGACGAGTGGGCCGCCACCCTGAAGGACCCCGAGCGCCTGCGCCGGTTCCGCTCCTTCGTCAACGCACCGCATGAGAAGGACGACTGGATCGCCAACGTCCCCGAACGCGGCCAGATCCGGCCCGCAACGGACGAGGAGCGCACCGCCGCACAGGCCGGTACCGGCCCGGTGCTGCTCGGCACAGGGATCCCGGTCCGCTCAGCCCTGCCGGAAGCCATGCCAGAGACACTGCAAACAGTGGAGACGCTGGAGGCAGCAGAATGAGCACCGAACTCAGCCTCGACTGCACCGGACTAATCGTCCTCATCGCAGGCACGACGACGGCGGCACGCTCCACCGTGCGCCGGTACACCGCCGGTGGCGCTACAGTCCGCCGCATCGCCACGCCGGTCCAGTTCCACCCGCGGCTGCTGGACGCAGTGAGCCTGGCTGTGGTGGTGGAAGACCCTGTGACGGCGCACGACGACGGCGGTCCCCTGGGTGGGCAGGGTTGGGAACCGCTGCGCGAGGCCTGCCGCGAGCGCAGGATTCTCACCGCTTCCGAGGCGCCCGCCGTGCCAGGCGGACGGGTCACGCTGATCGGCGGCGGACCGGGTGTGGAGGACCTCCTCACGGTGCGTGCGCAGGTGGCGCTGCGGGAGGCCGACGTCGTACTCTTTGACCGGTTGGGGCCGTACCGCACACTGCCGCAGCTGGCGCCGGGTGCTGAGTTGATCGACGTCGGGAAGACACCGGGTCATCACCCGGTCAGCCAGGCCGACATCGAGAAACTGATGGTTGCCAAGGCCCGGCAGGGACTCTCCGTGGTGCGGCTCAAGGGCGGCGATCCGTTTGTCTTCGGTCGGGGCGGTGAAGAGGTCAACACCTGCCTGGCCGAGGGTATCCCCGTGACTACTGTGCCGGGGATCAGCAGCTCCATCGCCGTCCCGGCAGCCGCGGGCATTCCGGTTACCTATCGCGGTGTGGCTCATGCGTTCACCGTCATCTCAGGTCATCAACCGCTCACGGAGCAGGAGCTCGAGGCGTTGGCAAAGCTCGGTGGCACTATCGTGGTGCTGATGGGAATCGGGACGCTTCCGCAGCTGACGTCCGGTCTGCGCCGGGCCGGACTGGCTTCAACTGTGCCCGTGGCGATCGTCGAAAAAGGGTATAGCCCCGAACAGCGCACCACCGTCACCGACCTCGGTGAGGCCGTGACTGCGGCTGGTCTGGCGCGCTGCACGTCTCCCGCCGTCGTCGTCATTGGTGAGGTGGTGCGGCAGCACCGTGACTTTTCCGCCACCCTTGAGCACGTTCTGGCGCAGCCGCTGGGAGCGTCGTGACGGTGACCGCGCCAGTGGCGTTGCCAGGAGCTCCGGATCTTCCGGCTGACGGATCCCTGGCCGGTTTCCGCATCGGAGTGACCTCGGACCGGCGGTCGGGCGACCTCATCGACGCTCTCGAGCGGCGCGGTGCAACGGTGATGCACGCGCCGGCGCTCAAGATCGCTCCCGTGGCGGCTGACCTGCCGCTGATCGAGGACACGCAGCAGATCATTGCGGCGCGTCCGGACTACGCCGTGATCACCACGGCGTACGGGCTGCGTCGCTGGTCGGAGGCTGCCGACGCGGCCGGTGTCGGGGACGCGTTGCTGGCCGTGCTCGGCGAGTCGAAGATCTATGTCCGCGGGCCCAAAGCGCGGGGTGCCGTGCGTGCGGCTGGGTTGACGGACGTCGGCATCAGCTCGGATGAGACCACGGCTTCGCTGGTGAACATGATGCTCGGGCTCGAACTGCGCGGAAAGACCGTCGCCGTTCAGCTCCACGGTTACACCGATTTCCGGCAGCTGGACCGGTTGCGGCAGGCCGGCGCCGCCGTTCTCACTGCAACGCCGTACCGCTGGGTCAAGCCGGCCGGCGCCGATGAACTGCCGCGGCTGATTGAGGCCGTCTGCAGCGGCGGGCTGGATGTGGTGACGTTCACCAGCGCTCCGGCCGTCGACGCCGTGTTGAGCACGGCGTCGGAGATGGGCTGCCGGGATGCATTCGTGCAGGCGTTGCGTGGGCCGGTGGCGGCCGCCGTCGTCGGGCCGGTGACCGCGCAGCCGCTGGTGGAGGCGGGAGTTTCGCCGCTGATTCCGGATCGGTACCGGACGGGGGCGCTGATACGCCTGGTGGGTGAGTACTTGGGCCAGCACCGCGTGCTGCAGTACCCGAGCCGTTTCGGGCTGATCGAGCTGCGCGGGAAGAACCTGCGGATTGACGGGAACCCCGTCGAGCTGGCGCCCGCGCCGATGAGCCTCTTCCGCGCGCTGGTCGAGGCCAATGGCGCGGTGCTGTCGCGGGAGCAGCTTGCCGGAGTGCTCGCGGGCGGTGCAGGCGAACACGCGCTGGACATGACGATCAGCCGGCTCCGGAAGTCACTGCCCGAGGCGTCCCTGGTGGCGACGGTCATCAAGCGCGGGTATCGGCTGCACGTGTAGTAACCCCCCGCGTTGAGTTGGCAGGACACACCCCTTTTGGCTGGCTATTCGGGGCGTGTCCTGCCAACTCAACGCGGGGGGCGTAGGTATCGGCCCGCTTCTCGGACTGCCCCCGTCATGCGGTTCAGTCGCTCCGAGTTCAGCGTCCACGTCTGCCAATGGAGTGGCACATCGACGTGCGCGTCCTTCTCCAGCAGCACCAGGGTTCCGTCGTCGAGATCCGATTCGAGTTGCAGTTCCGGAATCATGCCCCAGCCCAGGCCTGCGCGGAGTGCCGCGATGAACGCTTCCGAGGACGGGATGAGGTGCCGGGGCGGAGGCTGACTGACGCCGTGCGTCTGTAGGAAGCGCTGCTGCAGGTCATCCTTCGCGTTGAACTGGAGCACCGGCATGCGGGTGAAGTCGGCGCCGTCGTCGTTCCGGAAGCGGCGCTGCAGCGCAGGAGTGGCCACGGGCAGGTAACGCATGAAGCCGAGAAGCTCCGAGCGGCACCCGTTCACCGGGGCTGGATCCGAGGTGATGGCGCCGATGACGTCGCCCTGCCGGAGGAGCCTGCTGCTGTGGTCCTGGTCCTCCACGCGCAGGTCCAGCGTGGTGTCCACCCAGCCGGCGGCCTCGCTCAGGATGGGGACAAACCAGGTGGCCAGCGAATCGGCGTTGACTGCAATCTGGGTGACGGTCCTGACGGCTTCACCGTGACCCAGCGCTGACCGGGTCTCGGCCTCGATGATCTGCAGCTGGCGGGCCATACGGAGCAGCACGGAGCCTGCGTCGGTCGCTGTGCAGGGCGTACCTCTGCGCACCACGATCTGGCCGACCGACGCTTCCAAGGCCTTGATGCGCTGGCTGACCGCGGAGGGAGTAATGCGGAGGAGGTCGGCGGCGGCCTCGAAGGACTCCTCGTCGATGATCGCCGCGAGCGCGCGCAACTGTTCGAACTGCATGAAGCAAATCTAATGCATCTGCAGAATCTATCGTTTGTCTACACTGTCCCCAGTGAATAGCGTTGACGCCATGTTGAGTATCTGGGGCACAGGCCTGCTGACGGGGCTTGCCCTCATCATTGCCATCGGGGCCCAGAATGCGTTTGTGCTGCGGCAGGGCATCCGACGCGAACACGTGGGAGCTGTGGTGGCGCTATGCATCGTCAGCGACGCGGCCCTGATCCTCGGCGGCACAGCCGGGATCGGCGCGCTGGTCTCGCAGTTCCCCGCCGTCCTCGACATCCTGCGGTACGGCGGAGCGGCGTATCTGACCTGGTTTGCCGTCCGCTCCTTCCGCTCGGCGCTGAAGCCGGCTGCCCTGACCGCAGAGGCGCCGCGGAGCCGCGGCTCGGTGGTCGCCACTACCCTTGCGCTGACCTACCTCAACCCGCACGTCTACCTGGACACCGTCGTCCTGCTGGGAAGCCTGGCTAACCAGCAGGGAGAGGGAAGCCGGTGGGTGTTCGCGGCGGGCGCCGTCGTCGGCAGCACTATCTGGTTCTGCGCCCTCGGTTACGGGGCCCGCGCGCTCTCCGGCGTGCTGAAAAGTCCGCGGACCTGGCGGGTGGTGGACGTGGTGATCGGCGTGGTGATGCTGGCTCTTGCGGTGAAGCTGATCGTGGGTTGAGGGCGGCCCAACGCCCGGCAGACGCTAGGCCAGCGCGGCGCGACGCCGCCCGCACAACCCCGCCGGTAACGCTAGAATCGACGGAGATACGCCACGCATCAGATCGAGGAGACTCATGGCACACCCGGTAAGCAAGACCCGCGACCAAGGCAACAGACGCCCCGAGCACTCCGGTGAGGGCCATGGCCTTCAGAACGCTCTCGCTTTCGTTGTGATGTTCATCCTCTTCGCCGGATCCATCTACTCGCTCACCTTTTTCGAGCGCACCAACGTATGGCCGTTTGCGGTGTGCCTCACACTTTTCTTCCTGGCGTTCTGGATTCCGCAGACCATCATGGGCCGTTCCGACTCCGGCCCCCGGATGGCAAAGGGCGACCGCAAGGCCTAACGCCGCGCTTTTCGTCGTGAGGGGTCCGCTGCGGCGGGCCCCTTTTTGCGTGTCCGGGCTGCCGTCACCGTATGTTACGTAATGTGACGCGGGGGAATAAGCACGCGCCGTCGACTGCTGGAATGGATAGCTCCCTCACCCGGGCATTTCATTCAAGCTTTCCGTTCAAGCGTCAAAGGATACCTCCATGATTTCTCGCCGTCTTCCGCTGCTCGGCGCCGCTACCGCCATCGTCCTTGCGGTTGCCGGTTGCGGTTCCTCCGCCTCCACCGAATCCGCTTCCGGCGGCGCCAGCGAGTCCGCCGGCGGCACCACCCTCGCTGAGATCCAGGAGTCGGGCGTGCTGACCGTCGGCACCGAGGGCACCTACAAGCCGTTCACCTACCACGAGGGCGGCGCGGGCGAGCTGACCGGGTATGACGTCGAGGTCATCAGCGCCGTCGCGGAGAAGCTCGGCGTTGAGGCTGAGTTCGAAGAGACCCAGTGGGACGCCATCTTCGCCGGCCTGGAGGCCGGGCGCTTCGACGTCATCGCCAACCAGGTCTCCATCACCCCGGAGCGCGAGGAAGCCTACGCCTTCTCGGAGCCGTACACCTACAGCAACGGCGTCATCGTGACCTCCGCTGACAACAGCGAAATTGCCTCCTTCGAGGACCTCGAGGGTAAGACGACCGCGCAGTCGCTGACCAGCAACTGGTACGAACTGGCGCAGGAAAGCGGCGCGCAGGTCGAGGCCGTTGAAGGCTGGGCGCAGTCGGTCACCCTCCTTGAGCAGGGCCGTGTTGACGCCACCATCAACGACGAGCTGACCTTCCTCGACTACCAGAAGTCCACCCCGAACGAGGCCATCAAGGTCGTCGCGGAGACCGAAGATCAGTCCCGCAGCGCGCTGACTTTCCGCCAGGGCAGCGATGACCTGGTCGAAGCCGTCAACACAGCTCTCGAGGAGCTCAGCACCGACGGCACGCTGGCCGAAATCTCCGAGAAGTACTTCGGCGAAGACGTCAGCGCAGAGTAACCAGTACGACGACGGCGGGCACCGGTCGGGAGGCACGCAGCCTCCGCGGTGCTCGCCGTTTGCGTGTGCGGACTGCTCTGCCGCGAACGGCACCTTCTCGCCGGGAACGGCCGCCGTGAACGGCACCGACTCATAATCAGCCTCTGGGATAGCGTAGGAACTTATGGACATTGACTGGGATCTGGCCCTGACCTCGCTCTGGCCACTCATCCAGGGCGGCCTGACCGGCACCATTCCCCTGTCACTGGCGTCCATGGCCCTGGGGCTCGTGCTGGCGCTGCTGGTCGCGCTCATGCGGCTCAGCAGCAACAGGATCGCTTCCGGGATCGGCCGGGCGTACGTCTCCGTGATCCGCGGTACTCCCCTGCTGGTGCAGCTGTTCGTGATCTTCTACGGCCTGCCGTCGATCGGACTCACCATTCCGCCGTGGCCGAGCGCCATCATCGCGTTCTCCCTCAACGTGGGCGGCTACGCTGCCGAGATCATCCGGGCTGCGATCCTCTCCGTTCCGCGCGGCCAGTGGGAGGCCGGGCACACCATCGGCATGTCCCGCACCCTCACCCTGCGGCGCATCATCCTGCCGCAAGCGGCCCGGGTGTCGGTGCCGCCGCTGTCGAATACGTTCATTTCGCTGGTGAAGGACAGCTCGCTGGCGTCACTCATTCTGGTGACCGAGCTGTTCCGCCAGGCCCAGGAAATCGCCGCATTCAGCCAGCAATTCATGCTGCTCTACATTGAGGCCGCGGCCGTGTACTGGGTTTTCTGTCTGGTCCTTTCGGCCGGACAGTCCCGAATCGAGAAGAGGCTGGACCGCTATGTCGCGCACTGATCTGCCACCCACGGGTTCATCCGGGCCGGTGTTGACCGTCGAGGGGCTCCGGAAGTCCTTCGGGAAGAACGAGGTGCTGCGCTCGATTGACCTGTCCGTCGCCTCAGGCGGCGTGGTGGCGCTCGTCGGTCCGTCCGGATCCGGCAAGACCACGGTGCTGCGTTCCCTGAACGGCCTGGAAATTCCCGACGCCGGACGCATCACCTTTGACGGTGGCCCCGTGGTCAACTTCGGTGCAGGCGCGCCCAAGCGGGAGCTCGCGGCGCTGCGGGACCGGAGCGCCATGGTGTTCCAGCACTACAATCTCTTCCCGCACAAGACGGTGCTCGAGAACGTGATCGAGGGCCCGGTGCAGGTCCAGCGCCGGCCGAAGGCGGAGGCAGTCCGCGACGCCGAGGAGCTGCTGGGCCGCGTAGGTCTCGCGGAGAAGAAGGACCAGTACCCGCACGAGTTGTCCGGCGGCCAGCAGCAGCGTGTGGGCATTGTCCGTGCGTTGGCGCTGCGGCCCACGCTGCTGCTGTTCGACGAGCCAACCTCCGCCCTTGATCCCGAGTTGGTGGGCGAGGTGCTCTCGGTGATCAAGGAGCTCGCCGACGAGGGCTGGACCATGGTTCTCGTCACGCATGAGCTTGCCTTCGCCCGCGAGGTGGCCACCGAAGTGGTGTTCATGGACGGCGGCGTGGTGGTTGAGCACGGCCCGCCCGAGACTGTGCTGCGCAACCCCAGGGAGGAACGGACCCGGCGGTTCGTGCACCGGCTGCTGCACCCGTTCTAGAGGTTCCCTTCTCGGCCTACAGTGCGACGGCCGTGCGAATAGGTGGCTCCTGCGGGCCCTGGTCCAGCCGGAACGGCGGGTAGTCGTCGGACATGAGGGCTGTGTAGGAGATGGTCCTGTACATCCAGCGGTTGATGCCCATGATCAGGTTGAACAGTCCCATCCGGTACACGCCCGTGAACAGCAGGATCACCGCGGTGATGAAAACCAGAAGTCCCAGCAGGGACATTCCGTTAGTGCCGCCGTCGGCCGTGGAACTCCAGACGCTGCCGGTAAGCAGGCCGACGATGATCAGGTGCGGCAGTGCGAAAAGCCAGGACTTCACCAGCACCTGCCACCGGGAGAGTTTGGCCGGCTGCTCCACGTCGAAGGTGGCCGGATAGCCCGTGCGGGCGAGGGTGAAGGGTGGGTAGTTATCCGTACCCATGACCCCGGTCGCGTAGAACGCCACCCGCCAGTGCCAACGCATAACACCAACGTTGAAGCGGAACAGTGACGGCGGATAGTGGCTCGTAAACAGAATGGTGATTCCGGCAGCGACGGTCACCACGATGAAGGCAACCCACAGGAAAGCCAGCACGATGTAGTGCGGGATGGCCAGCAGCCACTTGAAGAGCCACATCCACCGGGTCAGGTTGGGGTCCAACTGACCCTCGAGCCGTGCGGGATAACTTGCGTTCGAGTCTGTGTCTGGACGGATCCCTGCATTGAGACTCGCCATGGCGGGAACCGCGCTCATTCTGCTGCCCAGCCCGGCCGCCCCGAGGATGATGAGTGCCAGCCCGGCCACCAGCATCAAGAGGCCGGCCAGCACGGGCCCGGAGTTGGCGAAGACAATAAGGGAGCCCGCGCCGAGCAGGTCTCCAACGATGATTGAGAGCATGTGCGCCGGACTCATTTTGTCGATGGGCGCATGGGGTTGCGGAGTGGATCCGCCGGGTTGAGTACTCATGATGTGTTGGTCCTCGTATCTCGAGACCGCTGATCAGTACGTTGTACTGGAAAGAGTATCGTACAACGTACTAATCAACCAGAGCCCCGAAGGGTATCTACTGTCGAAGTTCTTGGCGAAGGTCGGTCGTCGTGGGACCGGACGGGACGGCGGGAATGCGTGACCAGGTCCAGGCGGAGCGCAGGATGAAGGCCACGATCAACAACTCGATTCCGATGGTGAGGGCGTAGTAGAAGGCGTAGTCCCAGGTCGCCCCAGCCGCGTTGAACACCAGCAAGGGGGTGTACAGCGATGCCACGACGAGGTTCGTGGCGCGGTTCACCCGGGCGGGCAGCGTGGTGGAGAGCATGATCATCGAGCCCGGGATCAGGATGATCACGAAGAAGATGGACATCAATCCCCCGCTGATGTCGAGTATAAAGATTTCGCCACCCCGGATTTGGTCGATGGCGCCGGGCTGGTAGAGGTGGAAGTAGTCGATGTAGAGGATGAGGAAGGCAAGGGTGCCCCAAGCCGCCGCGAGCTTGGCCTGCACCGGGACCGGCGGGTTGTCGAGCAGTTTCGGGGTGTGCGTTCGGATGGTCATCGGTTTTTCTTTCGGGAGGAGCGGTCCGTCCGCCGGAGTGGCGGCAGGTCTGGGCGCGCATACGCACGGGGTGGGTCGTTCTCGTCGGTCCGGTCGTCAGACGGTGATCACGACCTTCCCTCGGGTATGGCCGGCCCCGACATAGCGGAGGGCGTCGGCGGCTTCCTCGAGGGGGTGGGTGCGGTCGATGACGGGCGTGACCTGGCCGGTCGTGATCAAATCGGCCAGGGTGAGCAGGTCCTGGCGCTTGCCGAGCGATGTGAAAGGCCTCAGGCGCTGACGGGTAAACCCGGACAGCACGCGGGCTTTGACGATCCGACCGAGGGGGCCGATCCAACGGCCGCCGCGTCCGCTGTTGGGGATGAGAGTGCCGGTGGGCGTCAGCGCTCGGCGCACAGCCGCCAGGGGTTGGGCTTCCAAGTTGTCGAGGATGACGTCGTAGCGCGTCCCGGTGCGGGTCAAATCGGCGCTCGTGAAGTCGGTCCTCGTGTAGTCGATGACGTGGTGGGCACCAAGCGACCGGACCAGGTCGACGTTGCGGGCGCTGCACACCCCCGCCACCTCGGCGCCAAACGCCTTGGCGATTTGTACGGCGAAGGAGCCCACGCCGCCCGACGCGCCCGTGACCAGCACGGTCTGGCCCGGCTGGACGTGCGCGATGTCGCGCAATGCCTGCAACGCCGTCATGGCCGAGGTGGGTACCGCAGCCGCCTCCACCACCGACAGGTTTGCAGGCATGGGAACGAGGTTCTTCGCCGGGACGCAGGCGTACTCAGCGAGCGCCCCAGCCGTGCTCCAGCCGAACACCTTGTCGCCGGGACAAAGATCGCTCACATCCTTCCCGACCGCTGCCACCACGCCGGCGAGGTCCATGCCCGGGATGCCGTGGCGCGGCCGACGGAGCCCGAAGACCAGGCGCACCATGTATGGTTCACCGGTCAGGACGAAGTAGTCGCCGGGATGTACCGAGGCTGCGCCCACCTGGACGAGCACATCGCCTCCGCCGGGCAGCGGCACCCCGGCCTCGGACACGTCGAGCACTGAGGGCGGGCCGTAGCGGCGCTGGACGGCGGCCCGCATCATCGCCGCCCCGGCCGGATGCGCCCCCGGCACCAAAGGTGCACCGGCCTTCGATTGCTGTTCGATTCCCACAGAAGCCTCCTCGCGTCCGAACTGCGACTCTCGCTGCCCGACACCGTACGTCGTACGCTGTACGCTGTACGGTATAGAGTGATCGTACGATGTACTATTGTCAAGCTTCTTGGAAAGGAGACCTGTGTCCACGAAGGAACAACGTCAGGTCGCGTCAGGCGCGGGGCTCAGCAAGCAGCGGGTGGTGGTCGAGGCGGTCCGGCTTGCCGACAGCGAGGGGGTCGACGGACTGAGCATGCGCCGGCTGGCTGGTGCGCTGGGCGCGGGGGCGATGTCGCTCTACCACTACGTGGCGAGCAAGGATGAGTTGCTGGATGCCATGATCGACATTGTGTTCGAGGAGATCGAGCTCCCACCCGAGCAGACCGACTGGCAGTCGGCGATGCGACGGCGGGCGGTATCCGCCCGAGAGGTTCTCGCACGCCACCCGTGGGCGATCGGCCTGATGGAGTCCCGGACATCGCCGGGGCCCGCGAACCTCCGCCACCACGAAGCGGTCACCGCCTGCCTGCGGGGTGCTGGCTTCCCGGTCTTGATGGCGACGCACGCCAACTGGTTGATCGACAGCCTTGTTTACGGTTACGCACTGCAGGAAGCCAGCCTGCCGTTCGACACCGCCGATGAGTTCGCGGACATGGGCGAGGACGTCTACCTGCCCCAACTTCCTCCCGGCGAGTTCCCCTACCTCAACGAGTCCGCCGCGGCGCTCCTCGCTGCCGGCTACGACCCGGCGGAGGAGTTCATCTTCGGCCTCGACCTCATCCTGTCCGCCCTCGAGCCGCTCAGAGCCTCCACCTAGCTATTCGCGGTGATGCCCCCGCTGTGTACGGGGCGGACTTCGACGCCGCCGGTGGCAGTGCGGACCGCTGGATTCAAGCGGGCGATTGCCACAGCAGCATCGAGATCGGGAGCCTCTATGACATAGAAGCCTGCTACGAGCTGTTCGGCTTCGACAAACGGTCCACCGCTTGTGCTGTCCCGTCGGATGGACACCGCATCAGCTCGGGGAGTCAGGGCATAAGCGAGCGCCATGGTGCCTGACGCTGAAAGATCCTCCGCGTGCCGGTCGTTCTCTTCGAGTTCGGCCTCTGCTGCGTCGACAGCATGGAGGGACTCGTCTGCATAGATGAGGATGGCGAACTGCGGCATTGTGGTGGTCCTTTCGTGAAGGCTGCGAAGAAGCTCTCCGTACTTCGTCCTGGAGGCGATCCCGGCAAACTCGCGCGTTCAGCGGGACAGTCCGCACCGTCCCACTGAATCCGCCCATTCGGTGGGAATGTCTAGACATTCCCACCGGATACCGCGATTCAGTGGGACAGAGTAACGGAATGGAGGAACCGCGCAAAGGCCCAAAAGGGTTAGAGCAGACCCTTCGTGTGCCACACCGTCTTGGTCTCCGTGAAGAATTTGATGCGCTCAAGGGAGGGGGCACCGGCGTCGGGCCCTTGTTCCGGAGGAAGCACGCGCTTCAGGGTGTCCGCGGCAGCAATCTGCAGGTCCACCCATTCCAGCTCGCCGGCGCCGAGCAGGTCCAGTGCGTTGACGTCGGCGTGCGCGGCCAGCCACGGAGCAATCTCCGCCGGCGATCCGCTCAGGATATTGACGACGCCGGCCGGCACGTCACTGGTCGCGAAGACCTCGCCGAGGCTCAGCGCGGCAAGCGGCGCTTTCTCACTGGAAATGACGACGACGGTGTTCCCGCTCACGAGGATCGGCGCCACCGCGCGGACAAAGCCGAGCAACGAGCCGGGAACCCCGGCGCCCTGCGGTGCGATGACCGCCACCACGCCCGTGGGTTCCGGCACCGACAGGTTGAAGAACGGACCGGAGACGGCGTTACCGTTGCCAGCGACCTGCACATACTTATCGGCCCAGCCGGCGTACCAGACCCACAGGTCAATCGCTTCGTCCACCTGCGCGGTCGCTGTGGAGAGCGAGACGCCCTCGAACGCTGCGATCTCCTCGGCGAACTGCGCACGGCGCCCGTCCAGGATCTCCGCGATCCGGTACAGCACCTGCCCACGGTTGTAGACGGTGGTCCCGGACCAGCCGCTGACGGCGCCGCGGGCGGCCACGACGGCGTCGCGGGCGTCCTTCCGGGAAGCCTTCGCGGCGTTGACTGAACTCACCGAAAAGCTCCCCTTCGTGGTGGCAACCTCGTACACGCGCCCGGATTCACTCCGGATGAATTTCCCGCCGACATACAGCTTGTAGGTCTTGGGAACGGCCAGACGGCTCATCGGTTAACTCCCTTGGAAGCAGTCGGCGCCAGGTACGCGTGCAGCCCTTGCTTGCCACCCTCACGCCCATAGCCCGATTCCTTGTACCCGCCAAAGGGCGAGGCCGGATCGAACTTATTGAAGGTATTGGCCCAGACGACGCCGGCACGCAGCTTGTCCGCGACCGCCAGAATGCGGCTGCCCTTGTCCGTCCAGATACCCGCGGACAAGCCGTACGGGGTGTTGTTCGCTTTCGCGATCGCCTCGGCAGGCGTGCGGAATGTCAGCACCGACAGCACGGGGCCGAAGATCTCATCCCGGGCGATCCGGGAGCTGGTGGACACGTTGGTGAAGATGGTCGGCGGGAACCAGAAGCCCTCCGACGGCAGGTTGCACGCGGGGCTCCAGCGCTCGGCGCCCTCCTGCTCACCGATGTCGGACAGCTCGCGCATCCGGCCCAGCTGGGACGCGGAGTTGATGGCTCCGACGTCGGTGTTCTTGTCCAGCGGGTCTCCGACGCGCAGGGTGGACAGGCGCGCCTTCAGCCGTTCCACAACGTCGTCATGAATGGACTCCTGCACCAACAGGCGCGAGCCCGCGCAGCAGACCTGGCCCTGGTTGAAAAAGATGCCGTTGACGATGCCCTCGACGGCCTGGTCAATCGGGGCGTCGTCGAACACGATGTTGGCGCCCTTGCCGCCCAGCTCGAGCGTGAGCTTCTTGGACGTGCCGGCGGTTGAGCGGGCAATCTGCCGGCCCACCGCCGTCGAACCGGTGAAGGCGACCTTGTTCACGTCCGCGTGGTTGACCAGCGCTGAGCCTGTAGCACCTGCGCCGGTGACAATGTTGACGACGCCGGCCGGCAGGTCAGCCTGCTGCAGGATCTCAGCGAACAGCAGCGCGGTCAGCGGAGTGGTTTCGGCGGGCTTGAGCACCACGGTGTTCCCGGCGGCGAGCGCGGGCGCGATCTTCCATGCCAGCATCAGCAGCGGGAAGTTCCACGGGATCACCTGTGCGGCGACGCCGAGCGAACGCGGATTGGGGCCCATGCCTGCGTAGTCGAGCTTGTCCGCCCAGCCTGCGTAGTAGAAGAACCAGGCTGCGACCAGCGGAATGTCGACGTCGCGGCTTTCTTTGATGGGCTTGCCGTTGTCGAGGCTCTCGGCGACGGCCAGTTCACGCGAGCGTTCCTGGACCAGCCGGGCAATACGGAAGAGGTATTTCCCGCGGTCGGCACCGGACATCCGCGACCACGTCTTCTCATACGCACGGCGGGCGGCGACGACGGCGGTGTCCACGTCCTGCTCGTTGGCGCAGGACACGGTGGCAATGTGTTTCTCGGTGGCCGGGGAGATGGTGGTGAAGGACTCGCCGTTGCCGGGCACGAACTCACCGTTGATGAAGAGACCGTAGTCGTCCTTCAGGTTCAGGATCGCTGCCGACTCGGGCGCGGGAGCGTAGTCGAGGAAATTCATGGCAGGTCCTTTAGTCGATCGTGACGTAGGCCGGGCCGGAGTAGCGGCCGCTGGTGAGCTTCTGGCGTTGCAGGAGCACGTCGTTGAGGAGGCTGGAGGCACCGAAGCGGAACAGGTCCGGCTGCAGCCACTCCTCCCCCACAGTTTCGGCGACCGTGACCAGGTACTTGATGGCGTCCTTGGAGGCACGGATTCCGCCCGCGGGCTTCACGCCGATCTTCTCGCCGGTGAGCCGGTGCCAGTCGCGGACGACCTCGAGCATGGACAGCGTCACGGGCAGCGTGGCCGCCGGGGTGACCTTGCCGGTTGAGGTCTTGATGAAGTCGCCGCCGGCGAGGATGCCCAGCCAGGAGGCGCGGCGCACGTTGTCATACGTGTTCAGTTCACCGGTTTCGAGGATGACCTTCAGGTGCGCGTAGGTACCGTCCGGGCGCTTGCATGCTTCCTTGACGGCGACGATCTCGTCGAACACCTGCCCGTACCGGCCGGAGAGGAACGCGCCGCGGTCGATGACCATGTCGATCTCATCGGCTCCGGCGGCAACGGCGTCGGACGTGTCGGAAAGTTTGACTGACCGGGACGCGCGGCCGCTCGGGAAGGCGGTTGCCACGGCGGCGACGTTGATGCGGCCGGGAGCGCCGTCGTCGTGGGCTGAGCCGAGGGCTTCGACAGCGGCGGGCACCATGTCGCCGTACACGCACACCGCGGCAACGCGCGGGGTAGACATGTCATCGGGATCCGGCACCATAGCCTTGGCGACCAGCGAGCGAACCTTGCCCGGTGTATCGGCGCCCTCAAGCGTAGTGAGGTCGGTGAGCCGGATGATGGTGTCCAGCGCCCAGGCCTTCGAGGTGGTCTTGATCGAGCGCGTTCCAAGGGCGGCGGCGCGGGCTTCCAGGCCGACGGCATCGACGCCCGGAATTCCCTCCAGGTAGCGGCGCAGGCTGCGTTCGGTGAGATCGCCACCGATCACGTCCAGGGCCCTCGACGCCGGTGCAACGGTGGTTCCGGCGCGCGTGGTTTCCATGGTCACATGTTCTCCATACTTCTACTCGCTGCCATGCGCTGAACGGTTCCCGCCGCACCCGTGTAGCCGTTCCGGCGTTGGGTATCGATAGCGTCGGGACAGGTGGTCGGACCCGCATGGACGCTACGACTTTACCACCGGGTAACGACGACGGCGCGTGCTGTCCACAGCGCTCGGCGCGGGGCACCTATCCGAGTCAGCTCGGATCGTAGCGGAGGTTGACCAAGGCTTTCTTGCATGCGTCCTGATTGACGGATTTGTTGCTGAAGCCGATTGATGCACCGGAGAACTCTGCGGCTTCAGCCGGCCGGAGGACGCGATCGACTGGCATCGCCACGTCAAACAGGTTGTAGTCCGTCACATCACACGTTCCCGCTGCAGCGCCGACCGCTTTGGTGACCGAGATGATGCTGACGGTAACGGCCTCGATGTATCTGGTGCTGGAGCTTTCATTGACCACGACGCCCTCAATCGGCGCGGGGGCCACCCCTGGTGCGAGACCGGTGATGGTCACGATCTGGGTTGCCCGAACTTCCTCGTTGGGCCCCGGCATTGAACCTGCGCAATCCGACGGTGCTGCGTGCGCCGTCGGCAACCCACCCACGCCTGCCAAGCCGCTGCAGAGGATCAGCAGCGTCAGCGCAATCGCAGCGTGGGATACGCGCGCAGATCGGCGACGTGCACGCGCATAGAAGAGCAGAAGGAATCCTGCCCCCACGGTGATGAGTGCAAAGAGTACGACCACCCCTGCGCCGAACCCGGTGGCAGCGAGGTCATCGCAATTCATCCCGCACGCTCCTTCCCATTCGTTCCCTGAGTGTCCTGTTCCGGCGGGTCATCAACTGATCCTGAAAGGGTTACTGAGTGGCGAGGCAGTAAGGCCAGGTGATGTCAGTTCCAGCGTGTACTGCTGAGACGGACCGCTGATGGAAATGTTGAAGGTCGCGACACCGTTGATCGCGTTCTCGATCACATTCCCGCCCACAGAGCCCTGGTTGGACGTCTTGCTGATGGTGACCTGCGCGGTACTGACGGTCTGGTTCCCGAAATCATCAACGACCAGAGCGGTGATTGCGGGCGCGATAATCACGCCTTTCGGTGCGTCGGTCGGCTGCTGTCCGAAGATCAGCCGCTTCGGCGCCGCCGCCGTGATGGTGGCGGTTTGGGTTGCGCCCGAGAGACCCGGGCCGGCTGTCGTGATCGTAGGGATACCCGCCTTTGTGTCCCCATAGTAAAAGGAAACCGTCGACGAGCCCGCCGGGATGGTGACCGATGTTACGGAGGCGCCATTGGAAGTGCCGGAAAAGACCCGGACCCCAGTGGAATTAGAGGAAAGACTGATCACGGTCCCGCCTGCCGGTGCAGAAACGGGATTGCCGAACGAGTCCTGGCGCTGCACGGTGAACGGGCCCAGATTCGCTGTGCCGGACGCCGTACCCGAGACCGGGGAGGTGGTGTAGGCAACTTTGCTTGCTGCCGCAGCGGTGACGGTAGCGGTTTGGGTTGCGCCCGAGAGACCCGGGCCGGCTGCCGTGATCGTAGGGATACCCGCCTTTGTGTCCCCGTAGTAGAAGGAGACCGTCGACGAGCCCGCCGGGATGGTGACCGTTGTTACGGAGGCGCCATTGGAAGTGCCGGAGAAAACCCGGACCCCAGTGGAATTAGAGGAAAGACTGATCACGGTCCCGCCTGCCGGTGCAGAAACGGGATTGCCGAACGAGTCCTGGCGCTGCACGGTGAACGGGCCCAGATTCGCTGTGCCGGACGCCGTACCCGAGACCGGGGAGGTGGTGTAGGCAACTTTGCTTGCTGCCGCAGCGGTGACGGTAGCGGTTTGGGTTGCGCCCGAGAGACCCGGGCCGGCTGCCGTGATCGTAGGGATACCCGCCTTTGTGTCCCCGTAGTAGAAGGAGACCGTCGACGAGCCCGCCGGGATGGTGACCGTTGTTGCGGAGGCGCCATTGGAAGTGCCGGAGAAAACCCGGACCCCAGTGGAATTAGAGGAAAGACTGATCACGGTCCCGCCTGCCGGTGCAGAAACGGGATTGCCGAACGAGTCCTGGCGCTGCACGGTGAAGGGTCCCAGATTGGCTGTGCCGGACGCCGTACCCGAGACCGGGGAGGAAACGAAACCGATCTTTGATGCCACAACGCGCGGTGCAATGTCGAATGGGTTGCTTGTCGCAGAGGTCAACTGCGGACTGGCTGCGAGCAGGGTATAACCGGTGCCTGCCTTATCGATGGAAAGGTTCGCGAAAGTAGCTATCCCTTGAGCATCGGTGAACGCACTCAACGTTCCGGCAAGGGTTCCGCCACCGGGATTAGCCCCGAGAGCGAGGGTGACCGGAACGCCGGACTGCGCCACCGCCGTTCCGGTCGATGTTCGTAGGCTGACCCTCACGGGCGGGGCGATCACGGTGTCGGCCGTGGTGTTGGACGGCGCGACAGCGAAGGCGAGCCTGCTCGCGGTGGCCACGGTGACGGTGCCGCTAGGGGCGCTGCCGGCCGTCCAGGACCGGAAGACCGCCGTGACCATGTAGGTGTGTGTGCCATCCGGTACAGCGATGTCGGTGCAGGACGTGCCGGAAATTAAGACCGTCGGGCTGCTGCCGCAGGCCGGCACACTGGTTCCAGTCGTGCTGCGGGTGACATAGTATCCCTGCGGCGCAGGGGTGCCGACGGACGCGGTCCAGCTGACTGGAACGCTTCCATGAGAGGTTGCCGGGACCGCGACGCCGGTCGCCGCCATCAGCGTTCCCGTGGTCGCAAGAGCGGCGCCGGATCCACTCGCCTGCCAGTAGGCACCGGCCGGAACCGCGCCTAAGACGATGGCGGTGAACCAGAGAGTCACAACGACGATACCGCCGCCCGCCCACCGTGCCGAAGCCAACAGAAGTGACCGAATCCCCCTACGGGATCCGGTCACTGCGCACTGGCATGAACTCGGCATCGGACTCTCTCAACGCGAACTGGACTGTACAAGAACGGCTCCCGACAGACAGCGAGAACTGACCGGCGGGAGCCGCAAACACCATGGAAACTAGCTGGCGGAGAAGTACAGTGGAACGTCTGCGTCCTTGCAGCCGTTTTGGTTGGTTTCGAGGTTGTTCATTTTGATCGTCACGGTGCCGGACTTGGTGGCACCGGGCTCCATGTCACCACCAGTGATGGCGACGGTGCCGACTGTGTAGTCCGCTGCCGAGCAGCCTGCGACCGAGGTCCAGGCGCTGCCGTCGGCATTCGCAACCGTCACAACGACGTTGTTCAGTTGCTGTACGCCGGTTCCGGGGTTAGCGACCACGAAGGCGACTTCCTGGCTCGGACCGCCCGGGCTCAGCGGCCCGCCGGTTGCTGCGGTGCTGGTGATGGTGAACGGCTCCGTCGTTCCCGTCTGAGCAGCACCGGTGCCGGTTCCTGTGGAGGTCCAGTAGGCGAAGGCTGCACCGCCGCCAACGGCGACCAGTGCCGCGGTGGTGATGGCGATGCGCTTCTTGGAAGTCTTGACCTTGTTCATGATGTGATCCCCTTTGATGTGAGTTGCTTGTTCCTGCTCTGACGCAACTCTCGCAGGCTGATCTCAAGAGAGTCCTGCACGGGGGACATGCTCAGTTCGAAGATTTCCTCAAGTTTTCAATCCTGAATTCTCCAAGTAGCTCAAGGACAACAAGAATCCGCAAACAAGGCCCATCCCGGAAGATTTGCGCACGTCCGGCGGCTTCAACCCCCTCGGAACCCACCGGAGGTGCGCAAAAGTTCCAGAAGGGGTTTAGGGCGCGAACACCGCATCCACCACGTTCTGCGCCCACTCGAGGATCGCCGCATCCGCGAGGTCGCGGCCCCCAAAAGCAGCAGTCTTCGGCTTCGGAATCAACGCCGCATTCATCGCGGGCTTCACCGACGCACCCGGGTACATCCGCTTCAGACGCATCTCCTTGGACTCAGGCAGGTTGGCCGGCGCAAACTTGATGAAGTTCCCCTGCAGCGCCACGTCCGTCAGGCCAACCGAACGCGCCCGTACCCGGAACCGCGCCACAGCGACAAGGTTCACCACCGGCGCCGGCAGGTCACCGTAGCGGTCCTGAAGCTCCTCGACCACCTCGTCAATCGACGCATCGGTCAGACACGACGCGAGCTTCCGGTACGCCTCCAGCCGCAGCCGCTCCCCCGGCACGTAATCGTGCGGCAGATGCGCGTTGACCGGCAGCTCGATCTTCATCTCGGCGGCCTTCTCCTCAGCCTCGCCGCGGAAGTTAGCCACGGCCTCACCGACCAACCGGATATACAGGTCGAAGCCCACCCCGGCAATGTGCCCGGACTGCTCCCCGCCCAGCATGTTGCCCGCGCCGCGGATCTCGAGGTCCTTCAGCGCCAACTGCATACCGGCACCGAGCTCGTTGTGTGACGCCACGGCCTTCAGCCGCTCCAGCGCCACCTCCCCCAGCGGCTTCTCCGACGGGTACAGGAAGTACGCGTACGCCCGCTCCCGCCCACGCCCAACGCGCCCGCGCAACTGGTGCAGCTGCGACAGCCCGTAGTTGTCCGCCCGGTCAACGATCAGCGTGTTCGCGTTCGAAATATCCAACCCGGTCTCGATGATCGTTGTACACACCAGCACGTCGAACTTCTTCTCCCAGAAGTCCACGATGATCTGCTCCAGCCGCGACTCGCTCATCTGCCCATGCGCGACGGCGACCCGCGCCTCCGGAATCAGCTGCTGAATATGCGACGCCGTCCGGTCGATCGACGACACCCGGTTATGCACGAAGAACACCTGCCCCTCGCGCATCAGCTCGCGGCGAATCGCCGCCGACGTTTGCTTATCCGTATACGGACCCACGTACGTCAGCACGGGGTGCCGCTCCTCCGGCGGAGTCGCCAGCGTGGACGTCTCACGGATCCCGGTCAGCGACATTTCCAGCGTTCGCGGAATCGGCGTGGCGCTCATCGCCAGCACGTCCACGTTGGTCCGCATCTTCTTCAGCGCTTCCTTGTGCTCAACGCCGAACCGCTGCTCCTCGTCCACTATCACGAGCCCAAGATCCTTGAACTGTACCTCGGTGGAGAGCAGCCGGTGCGTGCCGATCACGACGTCGACAGAACCGTTCTTCAGCCCCTCCACCGATTCCTTGGACTCCTTGGACGTCTGGAACCGGGACAGTGGACGAATCCGCACCGGGAACCCGGAGAACCGCTCCGAGAACGTCTCGAAGTGCTGCTGCACCAGGAGCGTGGTGGGCACCAGCACCGCCACCTGCTTCCCGTCCTGCACAGCCTTGAACGCCGCCCGCACCGCGATCTCCGTCTTGCCGTAGCCCACGTCACCGGAGACCAGACGGTCCATCGGGACCTCGCGCTCCATGTCCGCCTTGACCTCGTTGATCGTGGTCAGCTGGTCCGGCGTCTCGATGTACGGGAAGGCCTCCTCAAGCTCGCGCTGCCACGGCGTGTCCGGCGCGAACGCATGCCCGCGCGACGCCATCCGCGCCGAGTACAGCCGGATCAGCTCACCGGCAATCTCCTTGACGGCCTTGCGCGCCTGGCTCTTGGTCTTCGACCAGTCGGAGCCGCCCATCTTCGACAGCGCCGGCGTATCGCCACCCACGTAGCGCGTCACCTGGTCCAGCTGATCCGTCGGCACAAACAGCCTGTCACCCGGCGCGCCGCGCTTGGACGGCGCGTACTCCAGCACCAGGTATTCGCGGATGGTCTTGGTGGGCCCGGCGCCTGTGGACCGCTGGATCAGCTCGATGAACCGCGCCACACCGTGCTGCTCGTGCACCACGAAGTCGCCCTCGCGCAACTGCAAAGGGTCGACGGCGTTGCGCCGCTTCGAGGGCATCTTCCGCATGTCGCGGGTGCCGGAGGCACTCGTCCTCCCCAGCAGGTCCGCTTCGGTCAGCAGCCCCAGTTTCAACCCGTCAAGCACGAACCCGCGGCCCGCCGAGGACGTCGTGATTTCGATGATTCCCGGCTGCGGCGAGCGCTCAAGCGAATCAACGCGCGACGCCGGAATGTCCGCGTCGTGGAACAGCTCAGCGAGGCGCTGGGCCGGTCCAGGGCCCTCGGTCGCGACCACCACCCGCCACTGGTCACGAACCCGACCGCCGAGAAACTCCATCATCTCGGCGACGTCGCCCTGGTACCCGCGCGGCTCACGCGCCGCAACGGTGAAACTGTCGACGTCGGTCAGCAGCTCATCGGACCCGAAGGACGTCACCGACCACCACGCAACATCATTGGCGAGCGCCGAAGACCGCGTATCAACCAGTGAACGGAAGCTCGCCGCCTCCAGATCGGCACCCAGTTGGCCGCTCAGATCGACCGGCGCCGCCCCGCCGTCGGACGCTGTTGCCCACGCCGCTTGGAGGAATTCCTCGTTGGTCGTCTCAAGGTCGTGGGCGCGCGCGCGCACTTTCTCCGGCTCGACGACGACGGCAATCGACCCGGCCGGCAGCTCACCGACAAACGGCACCATCGCGTCAACCAGCACCGGCGCCAGCGACTCCATGCCCTCGACGGCGATCCCGCCAGCAATCTTCTCCAGCATCCCCGCCGCAGCCGGCAGCTGATCCTTCAGGTGCGCGGCACGGGACATGACCGACGGCGTGATGAGCAGCTCACGGCATGGCGGCGCATACAGCTCGGTGGGTGCACCACGGTCACCGTCGGTGGGCAGCGAGCGCTGGTCGGCCACTGCGAACCAGCGCATCTGGTCCACCTCGTCACCGAAGAACTCGACGCGGATGGGGTGGTCCTCGGTGGGCGGGAACACGTCGATGATCCCGCCGCGCACGGCGAACTCGCCGCGGTGGGTGACCATGTCCACGCGGGCGTACGCGGCGTCGGCGAGCGCGCGGACCACCTCGTCGAACCCGCGCTCCTGACCCACCTTCAGCGTGACCGGCTCCAGCTCACCCAGCCCGGCAACGAGCGGCTGTACGACGGCGCGGATGGGCGCCGTGATGACCCGTATCGGGTCGGCGCCCGGGTGCGCCAGCCGCCGCAGGACCGACAGCCGCCGGCCCACCGTGTCGGAGCGGGGTGAGAGCCGCTCGTGCGGCAGCGTCTCCCAGCTTGGAAACTCTTCAATGCCCGACGCCGGCAGGTAGCTTCGCAGCGCAGCTGCCAGATCTTCTGCCTCCCGCCCTGTGGCGGTGACGGCTACGACCACGGACGCGCCGCCGTCGTCGTCGTTTGAGGCCGACGCCAGCCCATCCACCATTTCCGCGAGCAGCGCCGCGCGCAGCCCCGTGGGGGCGCCGATCTCCAGGTCGGTACTGCGGTCGGCAATCCGGCGGGAGGCGTTGGTGCGCACCCGCGCGAAGGAGGCGTCTTCCTGCAGGGCAGCGCGGAGACCGTTGAGGGTGGGTCCGGAGGGGGCCATGGCGTTCCTTCAGGGGTAACTTGAAATGAAGCTGAGCACGAAAAAGACAACACGAAAGCCCGAAATTCACGAAGAATCCCGGGAGTCGGCGTTAACACTACCGCGCAGCACAGACCGGCGCCCTTTCGAGAAGCGGCGACCGGGTGATCCCTGCTCTAGCGTGAACTCCGTGACCCACTACCTGAAACAGACAAAGACGCAAGCGGCCGCTGCCTTCCAGGAGTTCCTCGATGAGCGCGGTCCCGCGCTGGTCCGTCTGCGCGAGATGCTCGCAGCGGACGGACAGAATCCGGATGCGTTGCTGGACGGGACGGTCGAAAGCCTCGTACCGCTCTGGCAATGGACGCTCAAGCACCTGACCGGTCCGCAGGCGCCCAGTGCAACAGATCCAGCCAGCGTGCCTCGGGATGAGTGGCCGTCCTGGGAGCGTTACACCTGGGAGGAGGAACTAGTTCTCTCCATGGAATCCGTGCGACATATCGACGGGCTGGTGTCCTACCTGGCTCAGGTGGTTCAGCATCACGCGCCTGCGGCTCGCTGGGCCGTGGCCCGGCACAAGGTCAAGCGTTACGCCTTCAACAATCACCCGGTCCTCGTCAGCGAGCACACCGAGAGCAACATTTTCCTTCCGTCGGTTCCTGTGGCGGATGCCCGGGCGGGTCTGAAGGGCATGCGCGAGTTACGCGCGTCCAGGATTGCCGACTACGCACGCGCCGTGATCGCTGATTTGAGTGAAAAGAATGAAGCCGCCGGCGGGCCCATCGATGAGCCGCTCGTCGAGGTTGAGGACCTCGGAAACCATCCCCTCCGCGGGCGTGAGCTCGAGCTGTCAGTACGCGAGGACACCGCCGGCGAGCGTTCCTCCGTAGTGGACCAGCTGGCGGTGGACCTTGGCGCAACGGACGGAATCACCGGCGTCGTCCGCGAGGATCGGGAGGTTCTCCTCATCGCCACGAGCACCTGGACTCCAACGCAACTCCGCGAATGGGCCAGCCGGTACCTCGAGGGCAAGCTCGACGGCTGAACGCCGGTGCTCACATAGGATGTACGGGAAACCCCAACAGACCTACCCCGGAGGATTAGTGGCACTCAGCGCCTCAACCACCCTGCCCTACGACGTCCAGTCGGTAACGGACGTGTTCACCGATGAAGCGTTCCTCAAGCACACCAGTGAGCACGTCGGAGGGGAGCTGCAGTCCCTGACGGTCGACGGCGACACCTCCGCCGCCTTCACCCTCACCGCTGTGCGCACGCTGCCCACCACGCGTCTGCCGGACTTCGCCCGCAAGTTTGTCGGCGAGACCATCACCGTGACGCAGACCGAGGACTGGGCCGCACCGCTGCCCGACGGCTCACGCGAGGCGAAGGTGACCATGAAGATCTCCGGAGCGCCCGTCACGGTCGACGCCGTCCAGCGCCTGGTCGCGGAGGGCACCTCCACCCGCGTGGACGTCGAGGGCAATGTCACCTCCTCCATCCCGTTCATGGGCGCCAAGATTGCCGACGCCGCGGAGCCGTTCATCGGCAAGGCACTGAACGTCCAGGCCACCCAGGCGAAGAGCTGGCTGGAGAACCGCTGATGCAACTCCCCCTCGCGCTGTCGATCGTCCTCGTGGTTGCCGGGCTGTGGACGCTCATCGTCTGGCCGCCGTTCCTTCGCCGGGTGTTCAAAGACCCACGGTCCAAGGACGAGAACGGTGCACCCACGCGGTTCCTGAAGGTTCACTTCATGCTGGTGACCACCTCGATGATCCTTGGCGCTGCAACCCTGGTGATCGGAATCCGCACGCTGGCCGCCTGAGCAACTCGCATGGCACGGGACTGATTTTCTTGCCGTCGACGTCCTCCTCCAGCTCGCCGGCGTGGTGGCCGTCGCATTGGTCACCGGGCTCGGATGGGGACTGAACGTGGCCTTCGGTACTAAACCGAGCTCATCCTGACTGGCGGGTTGCCGGGCTTGGGCGCGGCAAAGCCCGTTATTCGGAGTGGTGTTGGGCGGGGGTTTCCCGCGAAGGTTCACCATCGCGGTTCCTACGGCGGACCACCAGCCACTGTGTCAGGACGATGATCGAAGCCACCACCACGGTGGTGATTCCGGTGAACGGGTCCGACTGTGCTTTGAGGATCGTGAAGGGCACGAGGACGGCGATGTCGAGCACGATCGCAGTCCAGGGGATCCAGGTTTTTGCTTCGACGTCGCTTCTAACGTGCCGGATGATGCCCCAGTGGATGGCGATATCCATGACCAGATAGAGGATGGCGCCGAGGGCAGCGATTTGGGACAGGTCGAAGAAGGCGGCCATGACAATGGCCAACCCCGCAGTGATGAACAGTGATTGGTGCCCCTCCTTCCCCGGTAGGCCAGGGGCCTGGCCCATGTTTCGGAGCATGTCGTAGAGCTTGGAGACCGAGAATAGGCTGGCCACCAGCCCGGAGAGTGTGGCGACGACGGCGATCACCACGGTCAACGTCACACCCCAGGACCCGAACGTCGGCTGGGCCGCCTCGGCGAGGGCGTAATCCCGGGCCTCCACAATCTGCGCGACGGTGAGGCTGCCTGTCACCGCGACGGTGATCAGCAGGTAGAGAACGGTGCATAGCCCGATGGCGATCATGATGGACCGGCCGATGTTGCGTTTGGGGTCGCGCAGATCCGCCCCCTGATTGGTGATGGTGGTGAAGCCTTTATACGCCAGGATGCACAAAGCTACTCCAGCCAGAAAACCAAGCCACCCTGCCTCCGGCGGGGTCCGCTCCGCGGCGGTGAACAACCGTCCCAGGGAGGAGGCCCCGGCGGCTAGGATTCCGGCGACGGCCAGGACTGCGATTCCGATGATCTTGATCGCCGCTGTCACCGTGGCGGAGCGCTCCACCCACCGGTTGCCGACGAGGTTCACCAGCGCTGCGGCCGCAATGGCTACAACGGCCAGTACCGGCACCCACAGCGCGGAGTCCTGCATCCCGAAAGGCCGCAACAGGTAGGTACCGAAGGTGCGGCCCAGCAGGCTTTCGGCCAGAATCATCGACACGTACATGAACAGGGAGAACGAGCCTGCAACCACGCCGGGGCCGTAAGCGGCTTTGAGCAGCATGGCGATCCCGCCGGCGGAGGGGTTGGTAGCGGAGTAGCGGATGTAGGAGTAGGAGCTGAATGCCACGACCACGGCACCGGCGAAGAACGCCCAGGGAACCCAACCACCGGTCAGTTCAGCGACCTGGCCCACGAGGGCGAAGATGCCGGCACCGATCATCACACCGGTGCCCAGCGCTACGGACCCTGTCAGGGATAATTTCTGTTCACTCCTGGATGGGGAATCACCTTCCATGCTCGGTTCCTTTCGTGAAGTCTCGGCCCAGGTCAAGCGTGAGGTCGTTGGTTCCGTGGAGATGGCCACACGTGAATTTGTCACGAACCAACTTACCGGCCCGGACGCTGTCGTCGCATGCAGCGGCTCTGGTCACCGCCTGAGTAACGCGCGTCACCCGCGGAGGGCTCCCCTGCTAGGGTTTTAAAAAATGGTGCGCCGGGAAGTCTGGTCGGCAGTAATTTTTCCTGCCCTGAAGGAGCCGCTCATGTCGAGTTCTCAGCCTCGGAACGTCCTTGGACGGTCCAGTTACCCCGAACATCTCCGGATCGGCGAAATCCTCCGGAAAGAGACCGTCGGCGGCATCCTGCTGATCATCGCGGCGGCACTGGCACTCGTCTGGGCCAACTCGCCCTTCGCGGACAGCTACTTTGCCCTCCGCGACTTCGAGTTCGGCTACGAGCCCTGGCACCTGAAGCTCTCGGTTGGACACTGGGCGGCTGACGGCCTGCTGGCCATCTTCTTCTTCCTGGTGGGCCTTGAGCTCAAGCGCGAATTCGTCGCCGGCGACCTCCGGAACCCTGCGCGCGCCATCGTCCCCGTGGCTGCCGCTGCGGGCGGCGTCATTGTTCCCGCTCTGATCTATGTGGCGGTCAATCTGACTTCGCCGGAAACCATACGGGGCTGGGCCATTCCCACTGCCACGGACATCGCTTTTGCGGTGGCCGTGCTCGCCGTCATCAGCTCACACCTGCCGAGCGCCCTACGCATCTTCCTGCTGACGCTCGCCGTGGTGGATGACCTGATTGCCATCGCCATCATCGCCTTTTTCTACACAGAAGAGGTGGAGTTCACGTTCCTGCTGCTGACGCTGATCCCACTAGCCCTGTTCGCGTTCCTCGCGCAGAAGAACCCCAAGTTTTTCGGGAAGAACACGTCGGCGGCCTGGTTCATCCTCCTGCCGATCGGGTTTGCCACCTGGGCGCTTATGCACGCTTCGGGCGTCCATGCCACAGTGGCCGGCGTGCTGCTCGGCTTCATGGTTCCGGTACTGCGCATCGGCAAGGGCGGCAAGTCCGTGTTGCCCCGGCCAAACAAGCCTGGACTCGCGGAGACCTTCGAGCACCGCTTCCGCCCGCTCTCCGCAGGCATCGCCGTGCCGGTTTTTGCGTTCTTCTCCGCGGGAGTGGCAATCGGCGGAGTCGAGGGACTCATCTCGGCATTTTCGGATCCGGTGACCGTAGGCATTGTGCTGGGCCTGGTGCTCGGCAAGCCCATTGGCATCCTGCTGACCACGTGGACGATCACCAAGACCACCAAGGCAACCCTGGACCCCGATTTGAAATGGGTCGACCTGCTCGGCGTCGGCCTCCTGGCGGGTGTCGGCTTCACGGTCTCCCTGCTCGTCAATGACCTGAGCTTCGAACAGGGCAGCGAACACAACGACCATGCCAAGGTGGCTATCCTCGTCGCGTCGCTGCTCGCCGCGCTGCTCGCTACCGTTCTCCTGCGCTCCCGCAACAAGCGCTACCGCAGGATCGAAGAGGCGGAAAAGGTGGACGCCGACGACGACGGGATCCCCGATCTCTTCGAAGACAACCCTCCGCGCCGCTAACGCGATACCGCCGCTGACGTCGGTGCGCCGCTGACCCGCTGCAGGGCGGTCAGGAGTTGGCGGCGAGCACCGCTTCCTCCAGCGCCACCCACGCGAGCATGGCGCACTTCACGCGCGCCGGAAAGCGGGAGACGCCGGCAAACGCGGCCGCATCCCCCAGCACCTCCTCGTCCGGCACGATGGTCCCGCGCGAGCGCATGAGCTCACGGAAGCGGTCGAGCTGCTCCATCATGTCGTCCCGGGTTTCTCCGCTGACCAGTTCGGTGAGGACCGACGCGGAGGCCATGGAGATGGCGCAGCCCGCTCCCTCCCACGCCACCCGCTCGATGCGGGAGTCGGCAACCCACACCCGGAGCGTCAGCTCGTCACCACAGACGGGGTTGAGCTGGTGCGATGCGGCGGTTGCCAGGGAGCCGGTTGCGGAGGAGGCAGCGCCCGACGCCGGATCCGTTGTTCCCTGCCCCACCCGCCGTTTGGCGTGGTCAAGGATGATCTGCTGGTAGAGGCTCTCGAGCTCGCTGCTCATGCTGATGCTCCGAAGAACGAACGGACCTCGGCGACGGCTGTGAGGAACGCGTCCACCTCGTCCGTGGTGTTGTACAGGTAGGTGCTGGCCCGGGTCGACGCCGTCAGCCCCAGCCGCCGGTGCAGCGGCTGCGCGCAGTGATGACCAACCCGCACCGCGATGCCGCGGGAATCGAGGTACTGGCCCACGTCGTGGGCGTGGACGCCGTCGACGTCGAACGCCGCCAGCCCGATCCGCGGCTGACCCGACCGCGGACCGAGCACCCGGATTCCGTCGATCGCCTCGAGGCCCACCACCAGCCGCTCCCCCAGCAGGCGTTCCCATTCCTCGATCCGGTCCATGCCCGTCTCGGCAAGGTAGTTCACCGCCGAGCCCAGTGCCACGGCCTGCGAGATCCGCTGGGTACCGGCTTCGAACCGGGTCGGCGGCGGAAGGTACTCGGCGCGCTCCATGGTGACGGTGGTGATCATCGAGCCGCCCGTGAGGAACGGCGGCATCGCGTGCAGGTGTTTCGCCCTGCCGTACAGCGCGCCGATCCCCGTGGGACCGAGCATCTTGTGGCCCGAAAACGCAACGAAGTCCACATCGAGTGCGGCAACGTCGAGCGGCAGGTGCGGCACCGACTGGCACGCATCAAGGACCGTCAGGGCACCGACGCCGCGGGCAAGGGAGACCAGCTCCGCTACCGGGTTGATGGTGCCCAGCACGTTGGACACATGCGTGAACGCGAGCAGCTTGGTGCTGCCGTCGATCACCGAGGCGGCCTCCTCCAGGCGGAGGGCGCCGTCGTCGTCGACTGGAATGTAGCGCAGGGTAGCGCCGGTGCGCGCGGCAAGTTCCTGCCACGGGATCAGGTTCGCGTGGTGTTCCATCTCGGTGACCACGATGGAGTCGCCCGGACCGAGCGCGTATGGGCGTGCGGCGTCGCCGCCGAGTCCCAGCGAGGCGTTGGACAGGCTATAGGCAACGAGGTTCAGGGCTTCCGTGGCGTTGGAGGTGAAGACGATCTCGTCGGGTGAGGCACCGATGAAGGACGCGACGGTGGTGCGGGCGAACTCGTAGGCGTCGGTCGCCTCCACCGCGAGGGAGTGGGCGCCGCGGTGCACGGCTGCGTTGCGCTGTTCGTAGTACTCCTGCTCGGCCTCCATCACGCTGATCGGATTCTGGGAGGTTGCTCCGGAATCGAGGTAGATCAGCGGCCGGCCGTTCAGCTCGTTGGCCAGCAGCGGGAAGTCATTGCGGATGCGGCCCACTTCCTCATCCGAGAGTGGATGGGATGGAGCTGACAGGATGGGCATGGAACTCCCTCGACGGCGAATGTGCGCTATCCAGTCTACTGCCGTCGCCGCGTTTGGAACCGGCGGGAAGTTGAACCGTCAGGAGGAGCAGCAGGAGCAGTCGGAGCCATCACAGGCGGCACCGGCGGCGTCGTCACGGTGATCCGCGAGCGGGTTCGCGCAGCACGCGTCGCCCTTCCACGCTTCGCGCCCTTCCTTGATTGCCCAGCCGGCGATCACCAGTGCGGCAATCGGGTCAGCCCACGCCCAGCCGAAGAGGCTGTTGAGCAGCAGCCCTGCCAGCAGGACCCCGGAGAGGTAGGAACAGAGCAGGGTCTGCTTCGAGTCGGCCACGGCGGACCGCGAGCCCAGCTCGCGCCCGGCACGCCGCTGCAGGTAGGACAACAGCGGCATGACCGCCAAGCTCACCGCGGCCAGCACGATGCCCACGGTCGAATGCTCGGCCTCGGCGCCGATGACGAGCGCGCGGACCGCGTCGATCCCGACAAACAGGGCCAGACCAAAGAAGGAGAATGCGATGAACCGCAGCGCCGTCTTCTCGCGCCGCTCAGGATCAGGGGCGGAGAACTGCCAGGCCACGGCCGCCGCGGACGTCACCTCGATGATCGAGTCAAGACCGAACGCGATCAGCGCGCTTGAGGACGCGACAGTGCCGGCGGTGATCGCCACGACGGCTTCGATGATGTTGTAGCTGATCGTCGCAGCGACGAAAAACCGGATGCGCCGCGAAAGCACAGCCCGCCGGTCCGCGGACGGCGAAGTCCTGTTGAGGCTCATCAGCGGCTCGACCTGAGGGACGTGAAGGTCTGTCCGTTGTCATTGGACACCTGCACGCTATCGTGGGTTGCTACCCAGATGCGCTGGGTCGAGTCGTCGATGACCTGCGTGGCAATGGCTGACGCCTCGCCGTCAACGCTCCCCTGCACAACCCAGCTCACCCCGCCGTCGCTACTGGTGTAAATCACACCGTCGGGCGAGATTCCGGCCGCCTTCTCCTCGGACAGGGCCGTGAACACCAGCAGAGGGGCATCACCAACAGTGACCCACGTTGCGCCGCCGTCTGCGGAACGCTGCAGGCCGTCCTCCGTGGTGGCGAGGACAATACTGTCCCTCGGCGATCCCGCGAGGTGGTGAACGGGGAACTGGTCCACCGCGGCTTGCCAGTCAGTGCCGTCGCCGGTGACCTGGAGTTCGCCATCAAACCCGACGATTCCGCCGTCGGTAGCGGCGAGCGCATGGAAGTCGGATTCACCCTGCAGGGACAACGGCTGCCACGTGCGGCCACCATCAGTCGATCGGATCAAACCCACAGGGTCCGGCAGGCCAGAGCCCGGGCCGGGATGTCCGGACGCATAGAACTCATCTGGAGCCGCAGCGGTAAAACCCATCAGGTCAATAGTGGGCCCAATCTGAGCCGCTGGCGATGCGGAGACATCGAACAATCCGTCGTGAGTGGCCAGGAGCACCCGGTTGGTGCCCGGATCCACGCTCATCCCGTGGATGTGCGCGGACGGATAGTCCGGCGCACCGGCAGGCGCACTCTCAGCCGGGCCGGCAGAAGCACAGCCGGTCAGTGCAAGCAGTACGACGGCGATGGCAGCCGATCCCGATGCCCGCCGCGAGCGCGGCGCGGGTGAGTGGGAGAAACGCGAGGAAAAGAAGGGGCGAGACACTGGAACATTCCTTGGAACGGGAGATGCTGATGAGGTAGCCCGGCACGAAACCCGGCCCTATCGATGCTACCCACCGCCCCGCCCTGCGAGGAAACCCGCACGGCCGGTGAAACACTCACGCGCTGCCGGCCCCCAAACCGCGTAGAAGGAGCCGACGACGGCTGGGGACGAGCCTTAGTCTGGGGAAGGCTACGACGTCGCCGGCTCCACTCATAACTCTAGGAAAACTACCCACTCCAGACACGAGTAGTAGGTACCCGCTTTTCCCCTCCGCGTAGTGCGTAGGGTACTCAGCCGGTACTCGCTGGATCCGCTCCCGGCAGCTCGTCGCGGCGGGTGATGCCGAGCTTCGCGAAGATGCGGTAGAGGTGGCCTTCAACGGTGCGGACGGACACGCCCTGGGCTTCGGCAATGTCCCGGTTGGAGTAGCCCTGGCCGGCCAGCCGTGCGATGTCCAGTTCACGCTGGGTGAGCTTCGAGGTGGAGCGCACGGCCTCGAACTGCGGGCTCTGCAGCCCTTCGAGCTGTCCGATGATCGTATTGAGCTTCTGCTGCACTGTCCGCGACTTGTGCTCTTCCCCGCGCAGCGAGAGGTACCGCACGGCCTTGCCCAGGCACTCGGCGGCCACCAGCAGGTAGCCGGAGGACTGGGCGAGGTCCGCGGCGTCGATGAGCGCGTTCGGATCCTTCTGGACTGCCGCTTTCGCCATCGCCGTCATCACGGCGCCTTCCGGCCCCTCGAAGGACTCCGTGAGCTGGGCCATCGGCTCGAAGCAGCGCTCATCCCCCAGCCGGCCGGCCAGTTCATAGCCGACGACGGCCAGTACGGTCATGCCGTCAGCGGCCGCCCGCTTCGCCAGCACGAGCAGTTCCTCGATGCTCCGGGCGGCGCCCTGAAACAGTGCGTTGGCCGCGACCACGTGCACTTTGCCGAGGAGCTGCGCCTGCCGAGTGCCGATGATCGCACCCGATTCAAACTCCGCGGCATACACCTTGGCGCGGGTGGTGTCCCCCACCATGGTGCACGCGAATGCCGCGAGCCCCAGCGCCATCGGCATGAGCTGGTTGGAGTCGGACTCGCGCAGGCCTTCCACACCGAGGATCAGTGCGGTACGGGCGCTTCCCATCAGGCCTTTGCGGAGCGCAATGAGTCCCTCGGACAGCTCCGTGATGCCGGTGAAGGAAGAGGGCCCGCTGGCTTTGCTGCGCACCAGGGTGTCCAACAGCTCCTCAATCTCATCCCAGAGCCCGGCATGGGCCATCGACACAAAATGGCGGGTGATCACAAATTCCGAGTGACCCATGAACTTGGTTCCGTGTGCCGCGATGATCTGCAGCGCCTCATTCGTAGCCTGGGTGCCCTCGATCGCCCTGCCGATGGAGCCGAGAGCCTCCCCGAGCAGGCTGAGCGCGGCAAGCCGAACCTCGTCCGTGCAGTACTGGTCCGAGAGGACCTCCCGGAGGATCTGCTCGGACTCCCGGAACTTGCCCTCGTAATTCAGGGCGAAGCTCTCTAGAATCCGGTGGCCGTTGGCCGATACACCCAGACCGACTCTCACCAGCGGATCATCCGGCGTCCCCGTTGCGGACGTGATCCGGTCAGTGATGCGTTTCCAGCGCGCACCATCATCCCGGATTTTCTCCGGTGCGTTGGGACTATGCACCCGAAGCGCCACGGACAGCAGCGACGCCTCCTTGGCCAGGGTGAAGCTCTCGCACTGGTCGAGCACCTCGTCGACAATCTCGCGCGCGTATGGAAGGTTCCCCCGGGTGATCTGCGCGCGTGCGATCTCGACGAGCGCGTTGCCGCGAAGCTTCGGTTCATGCACAGCCCGGGCGGCGCGCAGGGCAAACTCGGCGTTATGGAGACGGTTGGCCACCACCGCCGCCCGCAGCAGCGTCGTGTCATCAGGCGGCAGCCCGCAGTCCAGTCCCCACGCCACGAAGCGCAGGAAGCCCTCAGCCGTACTCGAGTCCTGGTCCAGGATGTCCAGCACCTTCCGGCGGATGGTCAGACTCCGCCCCGCGGGCACGTCCTGGCGGATGACCTCACCGTAGAGCGGGTGGCTGAGGCTGACGAGCCGGTCCCTGCCCCCTTCCACGGCAATGAGTCCGTCCTCCTGCAGCGCACCCACAGCCGGCCGGTCCGTGCAGTGAACCAGGGCCTCCAGCGGCATGGGTTCTGCGAGCGCCAGCGTCTCCAGCACGGACATCTCTTCCGGCGTCCGCCGCCGGAAGCGGACCTTGATGAGGTCCACGAGGCTGACGTCCAGCGGCGGCGCCGCACCAACCAGCCGCCACACCTTGTTGCGCACACCCAGATAGCCGGAACGTTTGCCCTGGCGCAGCAGTGCCAGCAGGAACATGGGGTTCCCGCCGGACGATTGCGCGAGGGTGGAGCTGACACTGGTCAGCACATCACCGCCGAGTTCACGGCGGCAGAGCTCGTGCACCTCCGAGGCACCGAGCGGCCTCACCTCGTATCGGCGCAGCAGTCCGTCCTGATGCAGGGAGCCAAATTCCGACGATGGATTGGGCGCCGTCCGTGCCAGTGCCAGCACGCGTGCCCGCCTGCCCGCAATGAGCTGGGAGAGCAGCACGCTGGTGTTGTCGTCTAGTTCGTGGGAATCGTCCACGAGGAACAGGGGCATCTTCTTCGTCTGGCCGGTACTGCTGGATTCCAGGTGTGCCATGATGCTGCGGTACACGGCCACGGAGGAGCCGACGTCGTTGATGGACAGCGAGTGCAGGTACGGCGAGAGCGCTCCGAACGGCACTTTCCGCAGCGAGGGGCTGGCGGAGATGGGAAGCACGGCCACGTTGCCGTTCAGCTCCCTTGCAACAGTCCGGGCCAGCGCGGTCTTTCCCACACCGGCCTCACCGATGAGGAGGGCTCCGAGGTACTGGGATCCGGACAGTACCCCCGTGATTTCTTCAATCAGGTCGTCGCGGCCGATCAGATCCCGGCCGCCGTCAGCGTGTTCCCCCATAGGCCGGCTATTCCAGGAGCAGAGCCAGCTGGCTACGCGATGACACCCCGAGTTTCGAGTAGAGCCGATAGACGTGGCCTTCAATGGTCCGCACGGAAACGCACATGACTTGAGCTATATCACGGTTGGTGCGCCCCTGCGCCACCAGCACGGCAATACTACGTTCGCGGTCAGTGAGGGATTCCAGTGCACCGCGCCGTCCGGCGACCCCCGGGGCGCCGACGTCGCGCAGCACTTTGCCGGCTCCGGCCACGGTGACCTGGTCGCCGCTCTCCTGGGCGAGCTCGGCTGCCAGCCGAGCTGCATCCGCGGCCAGGCGGCAGTTCCCGAGCTCCGATGCCTTCTGTGCTGCAAGCAGCAGCTGGTGGGTGTCCTTCGAGGCGATCCCCTTCCCATATAGTGCGCAGACTTCCGCGAACGGTCCCTGCGAGGCCAGTGCGGAGGACACCAGCCTGTCGGCTACCGAGTCGAGGCCCAGCTGGATGCTCTGGCACAGGAACAGGAGCTCGTGGCCATGATTACCCAGTGCGCGGTCTTCATCGGCGAGCTGCAGCATCCGCTCGGCCACCTCGTCCGGCGCCCGCGTTGCGGTTGTGGCCAGCGTCGCGAAGTAGTCGGCGGCGCGTGAGGTGTGCCAGGACAACCGCTCCGGCCGGTGATCCGCCCGTTCCAGGTGTTCCAGGGAGGCACGGGCCTCGCCCACCAGCGCGTACGCGTAGGCGGTGATCGCCTCCGCCACCGGAAGTGTGTGCTGCCTGTCGTGGACCCGCATCTGGCTGAGTGCGGGAAGCAGCTTGTCGAGGGCTTCGGAACCACGGCCCGCGTACGCGAGCAGGCAGCCTTCGGCGAACTCTGAAGCGGACCCGTCATAGGCGCTTTCCTTGCCGTGGTGAGCAGGCGAGGCGGCCATCTCGATGCACTCGCTCCAGCGTCCGGAGATCACGAAGAGCTTGAAGACGCGCCCCATGGCGGCTTCCTGCAGCAGTGAGTCCGTGCTGGTGTCCATCAGCCGGGCCATGATCGTGGAGGCGAGCCGGACGGCGTCGTCCTGGCGTCCGGTCATGGCCAACGCCTCAGCCAGCCATCCCAGCAGGGCGGGGTTATGCTGTTCGGCCGAGTGGTCGGTGAGCATGTAACCGAAGCTCTCCAGCAGTTCCGCATAACGGCCGCTGTAGCCGGCGAGCTCGGCTGCCAGTTCGTCGGTTTCCCAGACGAGGTCATTCAGATCCGTGGTGGCCGCCTCCACGGCGAGCCGCTGCCGGACCTCCTCGAGGAGTGGTTCGGCCTCCGCGTACCGGATGGGGCTTTTCATGAGCAGGCGGCACTGGAGCAGCTTGATGTCCAGCCAGTCTTCGAACTCGGGCTCGGCGTGCGTCTGCAGGAACTGGTCGAGGATGGAGAGACCGCCGGCAATGTCAGCTTCCACCCCCATCGCCTTCGCTTCCTCAATCACCGCCTGCGGCAGTGCCGAGTAGTTGGGGATAGCGTGGATGAAGCGCAGGGCGCGTTCACCCTGGCGGTGCCGGTTTGCGAGACCAGCGGCGTTGATGAGGTTTTCGGCGGGGATGTCTGCGCCGGATTCGATACACCACGAGGCAAAGGTCATGCGGGCGAGGGCGGGAATGTCCCACTCCCGGGCTTCGACCGCCAGGGCACGCATCAGCTCGCGGCCGCGGCCCAGCGGGACTTGGGTTCGAACCACCTCGCTGACGAGCCCGTTGGCAATCCGCGCCAGCGGGACCTCCCGCTGCTCGATGTGGATGATCCGTTTGGTCTGCAACTCGTCCACGGCTGACGAGGGAACAAAGCGGAGCAGCAGGTCCAGCGGGATCGCTCCCACCACGGAGACCAGTTCAAGCGCCTCGCGTTCCTCCGGCGGCAAGCGGCGCAGGCGGACCATGATCCAGTCCGTCATTGACCGCCGCGTCTTGGGTGCGGAGAGCGGCTTGGCCACCCACACGCCGTCGCGCTCCAGCATTTCGCCGGAGTCCACCTGCTCGCGGGTGAGCGCCTGGAGGAAGAGCGGGTTTCCGCCGGTGATGTGCCACATGCTCGCGGCAGCGGACCGGGACACCGGTGCGTCGAGGGCGGCTGAGAGCAGCCGGGTGGTGGACGCCAGATCCAGCGGCGCGATGTCGATCCGCCGCAGCGCCCCGTCCTTCCAGAGGTCGCAGAACTCATCCGGCGAGGCGTCAATGGACTGGCAGATGGCAATGAGTTTGACCGCGTCCACGCGCACCAGGTGCGCCAACGCCATGGCGGAGGATGAGTCGAGTTCCTCTAGGTTGTCAGCGAGGATGAGGGTCTGGCGGCCGTCGTCGCGCCGTGCGTAGAGTTCCTGCAGTCCGCGCAGCAGCATCAGGGGATTGTCCACGATCGCGTCGTCGAGATCGCTGAGGACAAAGCTGAGGGCCCCGTAGGGCATTTTGGATGCGAGTGCTGAGCCACGGACGTATACGAGTTCAAACGAGTCATCGAGCTGGCGTGCCATGCGCTGCGCCAGCGCGGTCTTGCCCACTCCGGATGGGCCGGTGATGATCACTCCACGGCAGCTGTTGTCCAGGAGGGCGTCGCGGACGTCCTCCAGTTCCGCATCACGCCCAACCAGGGGCCACTCGCCGTGGACGTTCAGCATCGCCGGGTCCCGGCGCTCCGGATCGTCCGGCCTGGTGGCCGCACGGGATCGCTCTGCGATGCCGACAGATCTTTGTCAGCATCGGGCATTTCTAGTTCATTCATTAAGTCCGCCCCAACACGTCATGCGCTAGGCCAATAGACTACGCCCGATCACCGGAAGCCGCACCCACTATTTCCTTGATAATTCAACTTGCGTGATAAACGGTCAGATAGTTCAAGCGGGCACAAAAAAGGGACCGACGTTGGGATGGGGGTGGCCCAGTCTCAGAGGCCGCCCAACGTCGGCCCCCGATTTTGGGGCCATCAGGCCGTGCAGTCCTGTTCGGAACTGCTGATCCAGTTTACCGCTACTTACCGGCAGAATGAAATTTTTGCTGGGCCGGCATGAGCCCGTCCAGTACAACGCTTTCGACGGCGTCAGCCGCCTCCTCCAGCAGGATCGGAAGGTCCTTTTTTTCGGTGGAGCTGAAGTCGCGGAGCACGTAGTCCGCGGCTTCCTGCCGGCCCGGAGGACGGCCCACGCCCACGCGGATCCGCAGGTAGTCCTTGGTGCCGAGGGCCTTGCTCATGTCCCGCAGGCCGTTGTGGCCGCCCTCTCCCCCACCGATCTTGAGCTTGATCGTGTTGAAGGGGATGTCGATCTCATCATGGACCGCCACCACGTGGTCCGGCTCGATCCCGTAGAACTTCGCCAGCTGCGAAACCGGCCCGCCGGTGAGGTTCATGTAGGTGAGCGGCTTGGCAAGGACCAGCTTCGGCCCGCCAATTCCCAGCCGGCCCTCGAGTACGACGGCGCGTGCCTTGGAGGTGCCGAACTTGCCACCCAGCCGCGCACCCAGCACGTCGAGGACCATCTGGCCCACATTGTGCCGGTTGCCGGAATAGCCGGGCCCGGGATTCCCGAGCCCGGCTATCAGCCAGGTGTTGTCAGACACTGTTGAGTGCTTAGGACTCTTCGGTGGCCTGAACCACATCGCCGGTGGCCTCGCCTGCGGTGGCTGCGCCGCCGTCGGAGTCAACGCCGGTCTCGGTTGCGGTCTCGCCCAGGTCTTCAACAACCGGCGAGGAAACGTTGATGATCAGCGTCTCTCCATCGGTCAGGAGGGTTACACCCTTGGGGAGGCGGATGTCCGAGCCGTAGACGTGGTCGCCCACGCCGTGGCCGTCGAGGTTCACGGTCAGGGACTCGGGCAGGTGGGTTGCCTCGGCCTCGACGGTGACGGTGGTCTGCTCGAGGTTGGTGACGACGCCCGGCTTGGGCTCGCCCTCAACGTGGATGTTGACCTCAACCTGGACCTTTTCGCCGCGGCGGACGGTCAGCAGGTCGAGGTGCTCGACGATGCGCTTGAGGGTGTTGCGCTGAACGTCCTTGGCGAGGGCCAGGTGCGATTCGCCGTCAACGTCGATGCTGAGCAGGGCGTTGGCGTGGCGGACTGCCAGGGTGGTTGCCTTGGCGGGCAGCAGCACGTGGATGGGGTCTGCGCCGTGGCCGTAGATGACGGCGGGAATCTTGTTGGCGCGGCGTGCCTGGCGGGCAGCGCCCTTACCGAAATCGGTGCGCAGTTCTGCGACGAGCTTCTGCTCGGACATGATGTCTCCTGAGTGTTTATGGTCTTCTGGGCGTACCGTGCGATGAGTTGACGAAAGCCCAGGACCATCCGTGCGCAACGAACGCGCATTCAGGAAAGCCGCTAGCCACCGTCGATCACGGAGAGGATTCTGGAATTACCAGCCTCTCCCTCGCCTAGGCATCGCAGACCAGCTTACCGCATGCAGGGTTCGCTTAGGACGCGAGCCGCGGCTCAGGTATTGCCGTCGAAGAGGCTCGTCACGGAACCATCATCGAAAACCTCGCGGATAGCCCGCGCAATAAGTGGCGCAATCGACAACACTGTCAGCTGCGGGAAGCGCTTCTCCGGGCCGATCGGAAGGGTGTTGGTCACGACTACTTCCCGTGCACCGGATTCTGCAAGGCGACGTGCGGCCGGGTCTGAAAAGACCGCGTGCGTCGCCGCAATGATGACGTCTTTTGCGCCAGCATTCTTCAGCACCGCAACGGCTCCGGAGATGGTTCCGCCGGTGTCTATCATGTCGTCGATGAGCACGCAGGTGCGGCCTTCAACCTGACCCACCACGGTTTTTGATATCGCCTGGTTAGGGACAGTCAGATCGCGGCTCTTGTGAACGAATGCAAGCGGTGCTCCCCCAAGCCGTTCAGCCCATTGCTCGGCTACGCGCACGCGTCCGGTGTCCGGGGATACGACAGTTATGTTATCGGCATCAACGCGGCCTCTGATGTAGTCCGCCAGCAGCGGGATCGCCATGAGATGGTCGACTGGACCGTCGAAGAAACCCTGAATCTGAGCGGTGTGCAGGTCTACCGACATCAGCCGGTCTGCGCCGGCTGTCCGGTACAGATCAGCGACCAGGCGTGCCGAGATGGGTTCGCGCCCGCGGCCTTTTTTGTCCTGGCGGGCGTAGGGGTAGAACGGGGAGACCACCGTGATGCGCTTGGCCGAGGCGCGCTTGAGCGAGTCCACCATAATCAGCTGCTCCATGAGCCAGTTGTTCAGCGGCGCAGGGTGAGCCTGGATGACGAAAACGTCTGTGCCGCGAACGCTCTCCCCCGACCGCACATAGATCTCGCCGTTCGCGAAATCATAGGCGGAGATGGGCAGGAGTTCCGTGTCCAGAACCCGCGCGATCTCCTCGGCCAGTTCCGGGTGCGCCCTGCCCGATGCGAGGACCAGCTTCTTTTCGCCGCGTGCCGTGATCTCGCTCATGAAGGATCGCTTTCTTCCGTTGATGTAGTCGTTGATGAGGAAGCTATGGCGGCAGCGGTGCCGGCGCGATTTGTTTCGACCCAACCGCCCAGATTCCGCTGGGCAGCGGCGACGATGGCCAAGGCGCCGGCGGGGACATCCTTGCGCACGACGGCGCCCGCGCCCGTGTAGGCGCCGTCACCAATGGATACGGGGGCGACAAAAACGGTGTTGGATCCAGTTCGCACTTCGCTGCCAATAACCGTTCTGTGCTTGTTTACACCGTCATAGTTAGCGGTGATGTTTCCGCAGCCAATGTTGGTGTTTTCGCCAATCTCCGCATCGCCGGCATAGCCAAGGTGGGAGAGCTTGGAACCGCGGCCGATCGTAACGTTCTTGGTCTCGTAGAAGGCGCCGATCTTGCCTGACTCCCCCAGCACAGTGCCTGGACGCAGGTAGGTGAAGGGTCCCACCGATGCTCCGGGGCCGATGCGTGCACCGCTGCCGTGCGTGCGAATGACCTTTGCGCCCTCTTCGATTACGACGTCAGTGAGGGTGCAATCCGGGCCAACGACGGCGTCGCGAGCGACCTGAGTTGCTCCGTGAAGCTGCGTTCCCGGGAGGATGGTGACGTCCTCGTCGAGCTGGACATCGACATCGATCCAGGTGCTGGTCGGGTCCACGATGGTCACGCCTGCTCGCATCCACCGCTCGAGCGTGCGCCGGTTGAGTTCAGCACCGAGTGCTGAGAGCTGCACGCGATCGTTTGCCCCCTCAACCTGCCAGCGGTCAACTGAGACGACTGCGGCTACACGACCGCCTGCCTTCCGCGCGATCGACGGCACATCCGTCAGATACATCTCACCCTGAGCGTTGTTCGAGTCAACGCTAGTGAGGCTCTTCCGGAGCACTGAGGCGTCAAATGCGTAGATCCCGGAGTTGATTTCCCTGATGGTGCGCTGCTCTTCGGTGGCGTCCTTATGTTCCACGATGCCGGTGACGGTGCCGTCTTCAGCCCGAACAACGCGTCCGTACCCGGCGGCGTCGTCGAGGACTGCCGTAAGGATGGTTACTGCGTTGGCTTCCTTTTCGTGTGTTCGCACGAGCTCCTGCAGTGTTGCGGTGTCGAGCAAAGGGACGTCGCCGTAGGTGACAACGACGGTCCCCTCGACGTTCGAATGGCCATCCAGCGCGTCAAGTGCCACCTGCACGGCACGTCCCGTTCCAGGAGTGTCGTCCTGGTCCACAATAAGGGCGCCTGCATCGAGCTCGGCGATGTGCGCGGCAACCCGGTCTCGCTCGTGGCGCACGACCACCGCCATCTCCCGAGGTGAGAGACCACGGGCCGCGGCGAGAGCGTGTCCAACCATTGAAGTGCCACCGATGCGGTGGAGGATTTTGGGGGTCCGGGACTTCATTCGGGTCCCGGCTCCGGCTGCCAGAACTATCACTGCTGCAGGCGCTACATCCACCTGGTTGGACTGGTTCTCGTGGCTCACGAAAGGGGCCGCTCCTTGCCTGTTTCTGACGCCTGCTGGCCTGCCGTTCCGCCCATAGGATTCGAACCTATACTCCACAGCTCCAAAGGCTGGGGTGCTGCCATTACACCAGGGCGGACCGCGTGTGACCGGGCCGAAACCCATGAGCGCACGCGACTACCTAGTTTGCCATGTCCGAATGCCATCCTGCGACTTGGCGCTCAGACAAGGAATCCCCAAGGTGGTTAGCCGAATCTGAGAGCGGCAGCCAGAATCGCCGGTCCGAGACCGCTAGCCCCCTCGCTGCCTCGGCGGCCGGCTGTGCTGCCCACCCTGGGTGGGGCTGTCTACCCCAAGACGACAACCCCACCCAGGACTTCCCACCTCGCGACATTCCGCGCATCTCGCCGGCCCATACGGCTCGCCTACCCGCCGTTGTCCCTTATGCGGGAACCCAAGTTATTTGCAGGGTCGTACTGAGAACCTCCTCCTAACGGCAAGCCTGCGCCATTGGACTTCTGCCGTTGGTTTGGGGGTCTCCAGCGACTAAGAGCCGGACCCAGAATAAGGGAGTTCGCAATGAGTATTGAGGCGCGGCGCCGTTCGGCGGGCCGCAGAACCAGTGAGAAGCTCACAGCACTTGCCGTAGGCAGTGCAGTGGTCCTGTCCGGGATAGTGCTTCCCGGACAAATGGCCTTGGCGGCGCCGCCACCCGGCCAGGACTTCAACGTCACCACCGGTGACCTGGAGTTCATTCTGAAGCAGATCGCAATCTCCGAGGCCCACGCCGAAGACGTCGTGGTGGACAACCTTCCGGATTCGTCCCCTCTGTGTGGTCCCAACCCTGTGTTCAACGCAGCGGAACAGACCCACTACGATGCCGACGGCGACCCCTGCGTGGGCAACGTCCTCTCGCCGTTTGGCCTGAGGACCGTGGACGGGCGTTGGAACAATCTGCTGCCCGACCAGGACACTTTGGGATCCGGCGGACAGATCTTCCCCCGTCTGCTTGATCCCGTGTTCCGCGCTGCGGAGCCGATACCTCCAGGCGCTCCGGGTGGCCCTCCGGGGACGCCCACCACCTACGAGCAGACCCAGGGATTTGTCTACGACTCCTCGCCCCGCAATATCAGCAACCTGATCGTTGATCAGACGACCAACAACCCTGCCGCTGTTGCAGTGGCGGAACGTGTTGAGGGAGCCGGCGTTGTTCCCGTAACCGTTGCAAACCGTCTTGAAGGATCAAACCGGTTCGCGACCGCTGCAGCCGTGAGCGCCGATACATTCGGTCCCAATGTTCCGGTTGTTTTCATCGCCAGAGGGGAAAACTTTCCCGATGCGTTGACCGGCGGTCCTGCTGCCAAAGCTGGCAACGGGCCCATTCTGCTCACCAATCCGGCTGCTCTCCCCGATGCCACAGTGGCTGAACTGCAGCGACTGGCACCACAACGCATCGTCATACTGGGTGGCCCAGCCGCCGTCACTGAAGGGGTTGCAACCGCGCTCGAGGGTTACACCGCCGGCACGGTGACACGGCTGGCGGGAAGCAGCCGTTATTCAACCGCGGCAGCGATCAGCGCCGCCACTTTCGCGACGGACATCGGCAAAGTTTACATCGCCTCTGGCGAAGACTTCCCTGATGCTCTGATTGCATCCGCTCCGGCTGCCCGCGATGGACATCCAGTACTGCTCACCACCGGCACCTCCATACCTACGGCCACCATTGCCGAACTCCAGCGGCTAGCGCCCCGGGAGATTGTTGTGGTGGGAACCACCGCACGCGTCAGCGACGCCGTCGTCACCCAATTGGCGGACTACACGGCCGGAGCTGTCACCCGATTTAGCGGTGTTGACCGCTACGAGACGGCAGTTGCCCTCTCCCAGGCCAACTACGCTCCAGGGGTAACCCACGCGTTCATTGCCCGTGGCACGGACTACCCCGATGCACTCGCCGGCTCCTATCTTGCCGGCCTGCGCGGAGGCCCGCTGCTGCTTGTACCGGACGTTGGCGTGATGCCGGCCTCGGTGTCCGCCGAGCTGCAGCGACTGTCCCCGCAGACCGTCACCGTCCTCGGTGGCCCAGCCGCTGTTCCTGTTGAGACAGAAGCAGCGATTACCGAATTACTGCCAGGCACGCAGCTCTTCATCCCCGATATCGCAACCGATGAGGGATTGTCAGCATCGGCAAGTTCGCTGTTCACCATCTTCGGGCAGTTCTTTGACCACGGACTGGATCTGATTTCAAAGGGCGGAAACGGAACCGTTGTTGTTCCCCTGCGGCCGGACGACCCGTTGTATGTGGAAGGTTCACAAACCAACTTCTTCATGCTGAGCCGGGCAACCATCGACACGGGAGATAGCGGAACGGAGCGGAACCATACCAACCGCACCACACCGTTCGTGGACCAGAACCAGACCTACACCTCGCATCCTTCACACCAGGTCTTCCTGCGGCAGTATGTAGCGAGCGCTGGAGGTCCTGTGCCTACCGGACGCCTGCTCAACGGAGCGGACGGTGAAGGACTGGCTACCTGGGCTGACACCAAGGCGCAGGCCCGCGACCTGCTTGGAATTGAGCTCAGGGACATGGACGTGCTCGACGTTCCCCTTCTGAAGACCGACCCGTATGGCCGCTTTGTACCCGGCGCGAATGGCTTCCCGCAGGTTGCATTCGCGGACGGCTTCCGGGAAGGAAACCCGGCAGCTCCCATCTCGACGGTGGGCGCCTTGCGTGCCAACAACGCCTTCCTCGACGACATTGCACACGGTGCGGTGCCGAACGAGCTGGCCGGCTACGACAACGCGGCACTGGACGCTCACTTCGTTACCGGTGACGGACGCGGCAACGAGAACATTGCACTCTCTGCCATTCACCAGGTGTTCCACTCGGAGCACAACCGGGTCATGGCGCAGGTGGACGCGTTCCTCAACGAGCCGGCACAGGCAGAGCTGTTGGCCAAGTACCAGGTCGATGGGTTCTGGGACTATGGCGAGCGGCTGTTCCAGGCAGCGCGGTTCTTCACCGAGATGCAGTATCAGCACCTCGTTTTCGAGGAGTTTGCCCGCCGTGTCCAGCCGACGATCGACCCCGGCGTCTTCAACGAGGTCTTCTACATGCCGGACGTGGATCCTGCGATCTCTTCTGAGTTCGCAAACGTGGTGTACCGGTTTGGGCACTCAATGTTGACGGACACGGTAGACCGCGACTTCGGCGGAGGCGCCGTCGAGAAGAAACCGCTTCTGGATGCCTTCCTGAATCCCGTGGCGTACCACCAGGGTCCGAACGGCGAACAGTTGTCGTCCAAGGCTGCCGCAGGCGCAGTGCTGAAGGGCATGGCCGGCCAGACCGCTGCAGGTATTGACGAGTTTGTGGCCGATACCCTCCGCAATCAATTGCTCGGCCTCCCGCTGGACCTCGCATCGATCAACATGTTGCGTGCCCGCGAAACCGGGGTACCGGGGCTCCAAGCCGCACGTACGCAGTTCTTCGACCAGACACAAATGCCACAGCTGGCTCCCTACACCAGTTGGGAGGACTTCCGGCTGGGGATGAAGAATCCAGAGTCCATCGTGAACTTCGTGGCGGCTTACGGAATACACCCGTCTCTGCAGGCGGCAACCACCATGGTTGAACAGCGTGCAGCTGCAACAACGCTCATAGCGGACATTGCGTTCATGAACGCGCCGGCCGCTGACACAGGACTCAATAACGTTGATTTCTGGATGGGTGGACTGGCTGAGAAGCCGTTCGTCTTTGGCGGAATGATGGGATCCACCTTCAACTTCGTCTTCGAGACTCAGCTCGAGAATCTGCAGAACGGTGACCGTTTCTACTACCTGAACCGGAACTTGGGAAACACTCTGTTCCACACCTTGGAGGCTAACTCGCTCTCGCAGATCATCGAACGCAATACGGAGATCGAAAACCTTCAGCACGATCCATTCGCCACACCGCAGCTTACGTTCGATCTGAACAACGAGACGGCGGCGCTTGCCGGAGGAATGACCTTCCTCAACGGACAGTGGAGATTTGCTGGCGGCGACCATACATCCATCCATGGGACCGACGCGAATGACAACATCCGGGCGGGCATCGGTGACGACTCCGTGTGGGGCGGTGCCGGCAATGACCGGCTGGAAGGCGACGACGGCGTTGACGCCATCATGGGCGGCGACGGTGACGACATCCTGACGGACTCCAACGGTGATGACAGGATCCAGGGCGAGGCCGGCAACGACGTCATCAATGGCGGTCCCGGCTTGGACCTCCTGTTCGGCGGATCCGGCAAGGATGTCATCTACGGCGGCCAGGATCACGCCACCACCTTTGCAGGGCTGGGCGATGACTTCCTGTTCGGATCGAGCGGTGCCGACATCCTGATCGGCAACGAGGGTAATGACTGGATTGAAGGTGCTGAAGGTGGAGCTGACCTCCTGGTCGGCGACAACAGCAACACCATGGAAAACGATCCGAACCTTTCCCACGGTGGCCATGACATCCTCAACGGCGGGCAGGGCAACACGGACTTCGACTCCGAAGGCGGCGACGACATCATGGTCGCCGGCGCATCGGCCGAGAGATTCGCGGGAATGCTCGGCTTCGACTGGGTAACTCACAAGGACTACCCGTTCCCGGTCAATGTGGATATGGCAATCAACGCGCTGCTTCCTGACACCGTCAGCCAGATCTCGGACCGTTTCCTACATACGGAAGCGACCTCGGGCTGGAAGAATAATGACGTCATCCGCGGCTCAGCTGCAGAGGACGACATTGCAGACCCGACTACTCGAACTCTGGGTTACGGCCACCGCCTCACCCAGGAGCAGCTGGACCGGGTCGACGGACTCCGTGACCTGCTGGGCGGTGGAGCAATACCCGAGTACGCACGCCCGTTCCTGTCAGAAGAAGCAAGCACCGAAGAGGATTTCAACAACAACATCCTCCTTGGTGGTCAAGGCAGCGACTTGGTCGAGCCCCGTGTGGGACGCAACTTCGTCGATGCCGATGCCTGGCTGGACGTAAACGTGGTCTGGCGACCGAATGGCGGCGAGATCACCGAACGGGCGGCCTCCATGAGGACCTTCCAGTCGCGGGTCTTCTCGGGAGCAATCAACCCGGCTGACCTGCATGCAGAACGCAGGATCATGAATGCGGACACCAACCAGGCCGATGCAACAGACACAGTGCTGTATGCAGAGACGCGGGCCGAGTTCACGATCGAAGAGCTGCCGGACGGCGCCATCCGGGTCACCAACATCCTCGAGCCGACGCTGCGGACTGACGTTCTCAAGAACGTCGAGATCCTTCAGTTCAGCGATACCTCGGTAGATGTTTCCAACGGCGTCGCAACTCCGGTTGCACTGTCCGCGGATACTGTGGCGCTGGACGGCACAGCCGCAGCGGTTGGCGACACGCTCACCGCGACTGCAGACGTTGACCCCGCAGCAGAAGGTGTCGCCTTCGAACTGCAGGCAATCGCTGTCGATCAGGACGGCAACACCGTCGCAGTCACAACCCAGGACAACACCACCGGCGAATTCGTTATCACTGAGGCGGAGGAAGGCTCCCAACTCCAGGTAGTCGCTACCTTCACCGACGGAGACGGAGTTCCTGTGCAGGTAACGTCCGAGGTTACGGACACGGAGGTGGCACCGGCACAGTAAACCCTCACAATACGAACAACTGAACAAACAGAAGACCCGCAGTTGCTAACTGCGGGTCTTCTATTTAAGCGCGGCGCCTCCGCGAAGTGGGCACGGAGCGGCCGAAGCATTCCCATCTGCAGCACTATAGTGTTGAAGAATCCGTTGGTCACAAGAGTAGGAGTGCGTGAATTGGCCCAACCTCCGTGTGCACCGCTGAGCCCGAAGTGGTTCTCACTGTGACTACATCTTTCAACCCGGCTCGAGTCATCGCGGCGAAGAACACCTCTTGGTGCGTCTTCGCCGAAGACGAAGTCAGAATTCTCAACTGTGAAATCCTCGGAACCGTCTACTTCGGTTTCGGCAGCTACATCAATTCCGGCGCTGTGCGGTCATATTCGGAAGTCGGACGCTACTGCAGCCTCGGACGCGAAGTCGCAATTGGACTGGGCAATCATAATCTGGACGGCTTCTCGACTTCGCCGTACTTTGAACAACACCTTCCTCGCTCAGAGATGAAGCTCGCCTCCCACGAACCTACGCGACGCGTGATTATCGGAAACGACTGCTGGATCGGCGACGGCGTGAAGATCGTTTCGGGCGTTCGAGTCGGAGATGGCGCCATTGTGGCGGCCGGCGCTGTGGTTACACGAGATGTTGAACCCTACGAAATAGTCGGGGGTATACCCGCCAAACACATCCGCTACCGGTTCGATTCGAAGCTCAGAGAACAAATGGTCAGGCTTGCGTGGTGGGAATACGAACCGGAGCAGGTGAAAAATTTGGTCCGCGGCTCGGCGGCAGAAACAGCAGACAGAATTGAATCATCACTGCCTCAATTACAGAAATTCGAACGGCGTCACCGTCGGCTGACAGCAACATCGGCACCATGAACACCGCCGGGCCCTCGGCCGACCAAGTGCCGGCCTTTCGTCGGATTCTGAACCTCGACCCACCTGGCGGTCTCATTGACCAATACCTCGAGACGTTCCAGCAAAAGCACCTGCAAATTAACCTCGACTCAGCGCACGAGAAAGGCCCGTCAGAACGTCTGCGGACCTTGCATGAGCTTGTTGAGGGAAAGGCAGCACATGGGCCAATACTCATATTCGCGACCAAGCCCGAGGGTGCGGTCGAACTCGAAGAGCTAGCCTCCGCGATGCCACCCCAGGCGGTGCTCTACGTCTTCGCCCGGGAGCACCGCAAATCCGGCAACCCTCGGGTAAGGGTACAAGGAGTTCCCGCGAAGTCCTCCGACGAAGAATTCGCCAGAAAAGTCGGAGGTCACATATTCCGGATTCTGGGCCAACAACCGCAGGGCTCCCCCATAAATCCCGGGTCGGCCCCCTTTCCGAGTGAACACTATGAGTCAGAAGAGGTTCCAACGAACCTGCTGGCACCCTACCGAGGAACTGTGCGCACCGTCCGTGACGGCGTGCCATTTGACTACTTCTGCGACTTCAAACCCGAAGCGCACCATCTGGTGGTATTTGGACAGAGCACAGTACAGCGACCAAGCGTGACGCTGCCCGCATTTCACCGCTGGGAGTGGTCCGGCGATGTGAACGCCTCCGTGATGGTTGTGAATGACCCGACTCTCTACTTGGGCGAATCGCTCGAAGCAGGATGGTGGATCGGAACGCCGGAACGCGACTACGCTCGCGAAATGGCTGAGATTGTAAGTGCACTGGCTAAACGTCTCGGCTTTTCCGCTGAGAACGTTATCTTCTACGGAGATTCCGTCGGCGGGTATTCGTCACTCCACATGGCTGCCTGCCTCCCTGGATCAAAAGCTGTTGTGGACTCGCCGCAGATTGACTTGCGGCAATGCCAGCAACACCGATCGGCCGATGCTGCGACTATGATCGCACTGCATTCCAGTTCGGTCGCCGAAACTCCCACATCACTTGTTCACCGTGTAGACGTCATCGAACGATTCCGCCATGAGGAACGTGTCCCAGACTTCTTGTACCTGCAGAACTTGAGGGATGTTTTTCACGTAGAGAAGCACTACACGGACTTCAAATCACGGACTCTGATGCTGGCTGAGCAGCACGAGTGGGCACGAAGCAACGCCGAATACTTCGAGTACTCGGCGTGGAGCGTGATCTCGGGTTCCCGCTTCTTCATGAGCCGCCACGACACCGTCCAGCACATCAACCGCATCATCCGCTCGAGTGATTATTCCTCCCCGGAAGCGCGCCACCTCAAGCCGACCAACAAACCTACATTTCAACTGAAGCGTCGGCCAGGGGCCACATCCGGTTACGGCACCCCGCTGCCGTCCGAAGGAGCTCAGCGCAACGCAAGTTACAGGAAAAAACGCGCAATCGCCCTGGCTCTCGTGATCGCGGCGCTCGTGACAATACCCGCATTGATCCTTACTCTCGTGCTTCTGGGATAAGCTGGTTTCCAGTCATTCTCCAGCCAAGCGAGGAATCTTTGTTGCCCACGATCATGCCGATATATGGCACGCGGCCTGAAGCAATCAAGATGGCTCCTATCGTAAAAGCCCTCCATAATTCGAAGGAATTCAACTGCGTCGTCACGGTGACCGGCCAGCACCGTGAAATGCTCGATCAGGTGAACGAATTATTCGGCATCGCACCTGATTACGATTTGAACATCATCCAGGATCGCCAATCTCTCACTTCGATCATGACCCGAACAATGCAAGGCCTAGATGGGTTATTCCTAGCCTGCAAACCTGATGCTGTCATCGTTCAAGGGGATACAACCACATCAACCGCCGCCGCTATAGCGTCCTTCTATCACGGCATACCGGTAGTGCACGTCGAAGCGGGCCTTCGGTCAGGGGACCTGTTCTCACCGTTTCCTGAAGAGGCAAATCGGAGGATCACCACACAAATCACGAGTCTGCATCTGGCCCCTACACAGCTGAGCAGGGCAAACCTGATCGCCGAAAATGTGTCCGACGAGGCCATCGTAGTGACCGGTAATACAGTCATCGACGCTTTGCTTTCGGCTGTGCAAACAATGGTTCCGTTTTCCGACGAAAGACTTGAGAAACTGGCGGCCTCCGGGCGTCGAATACTCCTGGTCACCACTCATCGTCGGGAGAATCAGGGCGATGCTATGCGAGCAGTGGCGCGGGCGCTGGTACAGATCGCAGATTCAGAGCAAGACCTGACGGTTGTACTTCCGGCTCATAAGAGCCCCGTAGTTCGAGAAGCAGTGCTACCAATCCTTCAAGGAACGTCGAACATACTGGTCACTGAACCCTTGGTATACGGCGAGTTCACGCGCTTACTGTCACTTGCGGAGATCGTGCTAACCGACTCGGGAGGACTGCAGGAGGAAGCTCCCAGCCTCGGCAAACCCGTCCTGGTGATGCGGGAAAATACTGAACGTCCCGAGGCAGTGGAGGCGGGAACCGTCAAGCTCATCGGAACCGACGAGACCAGGATCATTCTCGAGGTGAGCCGACTCCTGAATGATCGCTCGTATTTCGATTCAATGGCCAACGCAGTAAACCCGTATGGCGACGGTCACGCAGCAGAACGAGCATTAGCTGCAATCAAGAAACTGTTCCGTCAGATTTGAGGAAGGCTAGAAAATGGAATCATTAGTCGTTATCGGTCAGGGATACGTAGGGCTCCCGTTGGCCCAGGGTGCCACGCACTCCGGCTTGAAAGTGACCGGACTCGATACCAATCCGCAAACCGTTCATAACTTGAACCTCGGTATTTCCCACGTCGATGACATCAGCGACGCCGAACTGAAAATCATGCTCGACGCGGGTTACAGTGCTACAACGGACCCGGACACCATTGCAACAGCCGACGCTGTTGTCATTTGCGTACCGACTCCGCTGGGAGAGGCAGGTTCTCCCGATCTGGGCGCAGTAGAAGGCGCAGTGAGGACAGTTGCGAAGCACATCACACCTGGCACTTTGGTCGTTCTGGAATCGACCACCTATCCGGGCACCACAGACGACTTCGTCCGCCCCATGCTTGAGGAATCCGGACTGGATCTTGATACCCAATTCCATTTGGCCTTCTCCCCGGAAAGAATCGACCCGGGAAATGCTCATTATGGTTTGACCAACACACCCAAAGTGGTCGGCGGTGTTTCTGAAGCATCGACACTTCGCGCATCGGAATTTTATTCAAAATTCGTCGAAACCGTAGTTCCCACGAGGGGAGCAAAGGAAGCAGAAACAGCGAAGCTGCTCGAGAATACCTACCGCCATATCAATATCGCGCTAGTGAACGAGATGGCGAAGTTCTGCCATGACCTGGACATCGACTTGTGGGATGTCATCGACGCTGCCCGAACCAAGCCCTTCGGCTTTCAAGCGTTCTACCCCGGCCCTGGCGTAGGGGGACACTGCATCCCAATCGACCCAAACTACCTCAGTTACCAAGTGAGGAAGGCTCTGGGTTATCCATTCCGCTTCGTGGAGTTGGCGGAGGAGATCAATAACAGCATGCCGCAGTACGTGGTTCGGCGCGTACAGGATCTTCTCAATCAGAACGCCAAACCCTTGATGAACGCCCACGTTCTACTCCTGGGGATCACATACAAAGCCGATATCGCTGATCAGAGGGAGTCCCCAGCGACGCCGATCGCTGAACTGTTCCAGGGAAGTGGGACCAAAGTTTCGTTTCATGATCCCAGGGTCAAGTCTTGGCATGTCAACGGAGAAGAACTGCAATCACAGGAAGACCTCGCTCACGCTGTAGCTCAAGCGGACGTCACGATCCTCCTGCAGATGCACAGCGAGTACGATACGGAGCACTTGGCAGCCGTCTCGAATCTCTTTTTTGATACGCGTGGAGTGACTAAAGGACGAGACGCCCACCGGTTGTAGGCACGGTCTGAACACTCCTGTTGAAATGGGTCACGTACTTGAACATTAGTCGCCTTCTTGTGGGCAGCGTCATCCTCGCTCCTCTCGGCATCGTAGTGGTTGCCTTGGCTCTGACGGGCGTTTCTGATGACCCGTCCGTCTTAATCTCTGTCTTGGTCGCCGCTCTGGCACTTCATATCTCCCTCTGCGCCATCTTCATGGCTCGGCTCGTGAGGAGAACCAGATCAGAGCTTGTTGAGCTGGTCAATAGGAACCGCAAAGAGGCTTCCCGCTTTGACTATCGTGTTCGGCAGCGAGTTGATTCTGTCGATATGGCTTTGGCACAACTTCGGCTGGACAGTGAGTACCGCGCTGAGCCATCGGGGGAACTAGGGCTCACTTTTAGGGGGAAAGCGGGTTCTCGCGTACTTTTCGTCACGAGCAATGGTGCCGGTATGGGACATCTAACCAGGTGCTTGGCCGTCGCACTAGCCGGCGAGCGTTTCTACTCCTCGAGCTTTGTTTCGCTCTCAGGTGCTGCGCACATCGTGGAAAGGTTCGGCTACTCGGTCATACCTTTTGTCAGTCAGGCTCAGAGCGGCCTGCCCAGTGCCGAATGGCACCGAAGATTCGCGATCTTCATGCATGGGGTACTCCGACAGAATCGGCCCGACATGGTGGTCTTTGATGGATCATACGTGTACCGCGGTGTGATTGAGGCTACGCGTCGGGCGGACGTGCCGCTCATCTGGCTTCGCCGCGGATTGTGGAAGGAAGGCACCAACACAACTCAGGCGGCAGACGAGACCATCGCATGGCGCGTGATTGAGCCCGGCGACATCGCAACCAATGACGACAAGGGCCCACTGCGAACAGTCCAGCCCAACTACGCTACCGAACCGATCACCCTTTACAGCCCACAAAAGTCGCTCTCCCGAGAGCTGGCGTGTAGTGAGCTGGGGCTGGACGCCAGGAAGCATCACATACTTATCCAGCTCGGCGCCGGAAACATCAACAACATCGAGGATGTGCGAGCTCGCGCGGTAGAAATTGTCAATTCTTTGGGCGCGCCGTGGAACCCAGTCGTCGCGACCTCGCCGCTTGCAGACAAGACTCCAAGCGATCTCGAGGCCACTGGCATCCAGGAGTATCCGCTTGCGCCGGTACTCGCCGCATTCCATTTCGGCGTTATCGCCGGTGGGTACAATTCGATACACGAGGCAGCGTCGGCAGGCCTGCCATGCGTGGTGATACCGAACGATTCGACAGCGACAGACAATCAGCGGCTCCGAGCCGAGATTTTTGCTCGCGATTGCGATGGCATCGTTGCCAGTTCCGCAGAAGACGTTGAAGAAGCCATTCGGGTACTGACCGTTAGGTCATTGCAGCCCTCGACCGGTGGCCGGCGCTTCGAAGGCGCTGATCAGACCTCAACGATTATTGCCGATGTGATCCGTCGAGGGTGACTCTGAGCGCAGAGCGAAGGGTTCCGACGGGTTCTCTTTACCGATTCTTCGCTCTACGCTCCAGAGCGGCGATCCTCATATACATTTGCCCCGCTGCTCCATAGATGTCAGAGCTTTCTGCTCTTCTACGGCCGCTGATGCTCTGGCTCCTCCACACCAGCGGATCTCGGTATAGCGATGGAAGGACACTCGCAAGTTCCGCTGGCGAGGAGACCTGCACTCCGCCCATACCCAGGTATTCGGACAACGATTGAGGCATTTCGGGGTAAATGACCGGCAGCCCCATTGCCGCCGCTTCGACAGGAACCATCTCGAAGGTTGCGTACTTGATCGGTGTGAACATCAACCGGCAGCTGGAGATCCTGCGTGAGTAGTCCTCCGTTAGATGAGGCCAAACCTCGTCGATGTCGAGTTGCACCGCATACCGCGGCTTGTACTGTTCCACTGCGAACAGGGGTGCCTCCGGTACAGCCTCTCTTATTGCAGAGATCCATTCCTGCGCGGTGTAATCCATAAGTGAGGAGTCGCTGAGTTTGGCGAAGTCACCCAGGAAGATCCCCCGACTTCCGTGGAACGTTGCTCTCGGCGGCGCAGGCATCGTGATCGTCTTCGGCAAGGCAATCATCAAATGTCTTATCGGCTGAAACTCGCGTTGAGCCACCATCGCCTCAGTGAAGACCATAAGAATGATCCGGTCGCTGTACACCTTCTCCCACGACAACATCTTGGATGTGATGTACTCGTTGCGCTTCGCGTGGCCGTTCACCGACATATTGACGATGACTACTCGTCCCAAGTCCGCATGATGCTCAATCAACCGCTCGACGGTCGCGAAATCTGGGCGTTCGGGATCGCCGACGTACAGCATCACGATCGACGGGTTCGCACCGCCCAATTGAAAAGGGTCTCCCGTTTCTATGTCCTCAAGCACACAGTCCACTCCGAACTGCCGAAGCATGGACGCAGTGAGGTGGCAGGATTTTAGGATGCCTCCCTTTCGCCAACGATTGCGATCGGTTCGTCCGATCACGGCGACCCGCGGGAGGGGTCGGGTGATTGGCTTCGGTGCCTCGTGGATGGTCCAAGGACCATGACCCTTCACCAGAGAAGTGACGTGCGCGCGCACGTCAAAGTTTCCAGAGGTCCCTGGCTTCTTGAGGGAGGAATTGGAGATGGAGTCAGCGTCGGGCTCTATGGGCTCCGCCCATCCTTCCTCATGCGCGAGCACTATCATCGGAACTTCCAGGTGCTGAGCTTTCAGAGCCAAAAAGACATCAGCCATATTCGGGGCTTCGAACTCTTCAAACGAGATGCTGATCGTGTCAGTGTGAAAACCGGCGATTCCCGTTCCCAGAAGGTGCACTGGGGTGTCGGCTCCCCTCTTCTTGGAGAAAGAGAGCACGCGTCGCGACCGGCTATCGTAATAATCTTCGAACTCGTCTTTGAATATCGACCCGTGCCAGCCAACAACCGCTCTGCGCCCATACCTTTCAATGGCATTTACCATGAAGGGGACGTAAAAGTCTGGGTACTGAATGTCGTCATCACACGTGAGGTAATATCCTTCAAAGTCCTTGATGAACAGGAACTTCGCCCGATCACCATAGTCCGGGCCGGTAAAGAACTTCACTCGATTGTCGTACAGCAAATTTCCCGGAATTTCGTTCATGCCATTGAGGTACACATAAATTTCACTTACCTGTGGCAGCAACGCGTCGATTACGCGCCTCAACCCGACTTCGCGTCCAGGCATCGTAGCAATTCCTACTCGGACTCCTTCCGACGAGCTGCGCGCTGAATCGCGCAGCTCGCGAATGGAGCCGCCCACAGAAGCTTGAGAAACTTCGGCGCCACCCGCCTCGGCCACGATCTCTGACACCGTGCGTATAGCCGCATCGGTGGACCATGCACCAGGCTTCTCTGTTGCAATTTCGTCTGAGAGCAGTCGATAAGCTTGAGCCCAAACCTCCGCAGTCTTGCGGTACCGCGCAGATTCGTCCTGTGCGACCTGGATCGCCGAATCTCGAGTCTCACTTCGTTCCGGGCTGCCCACATCCTTGGCGCCCAGAAGAAGTACGGTGCTATTGGGGTCTTCAACATCTTCCACGATGCCGCTGATCCAGGTGCGCATCTGCTTCAGCGCCTCTGAAGCTCCTTTGGCATCGGTGCGATTCTGGGCGAGCGAGAAGCGAGCCCGGAGTTGCTCGGGGGTCGCTCCCAGTGGGCCGTTCGCGTTCGCCCAAACATAGTTGAAACTCCGACCCGCGATCCCTACTACTTCATAACCCAATGGCTCCAAGAGTGCTGCTATCTCCCGCAGCGCCTCGGGAGAGTGTGCCTCCGTGACCACGAGGGGTTTGTCCCGACGAAGTATTCTCTTCGACCCGAGAAGTACTTTTGCCTCGCTACCTTCAGCATCGATTTTTATCAGTGCTACTTTTTCGCGCCGTACGATCGCGTCCAACGTCCTGGCCGGGATACTGCCTAGTTCTGTTGCCTTCACGCGGAAAGTCCCGCTGTTATTTGGGTCGGCGTTTTCGAGATCGAATTGGTCTGTCTGGTTCCAGGCTATTACCTGCCTCGCACGAACCTTAGTCGCCAACCCATTGTCATGTATGTTCTGCAGGAGGACGTTGAAATTATCCCGCTGCGGCTCAAGCGCAATCACCTTGTGCGGCATATGAGTGCCGAAGTAGATCGTATGATTGCCGATATTCGCCCCGACATCAACGACGAGATGGTCCGTTGGAAACCGGACGGATGACAAAAGATCCAGCAGGTCCCACTCATAGAAGTTCTCATCATCTCTGATGAGCTCGAATATGTACTCACCAGCTACGCCCTTGAGGTACACATCTCCGACCCGAGATCGAATGGTGACCGATTCGAGGGGAGCCGAATACGAGGTGTGCTTCAAACTTAAGTCCTGCCCAGGTGATGTGATGCTGCGGCGATGCCTGCCTCCATCTTATGCAGTACGTTCTTAGGGCGCACGTTCACGACGCCGGCCCGTCGGGTCCTGGCCAACACGCTAGGATGAGTACCGGAATTCGAGTCCATATACGACCTGAGGCGCCACTCATCATGCTTAGCCACAAAAGGAAACTCGCAGCCGCCTGCCTGTTCGCGGTATTGGCTCCTGTATCTACGTCGGTCTTGTTCCTCGTTGCGCCACCGCCCGTTGCTTTCGGCTTCCTGACTTTCATCTATGTCGGGGCGCTCATGGGAGCGGTATGGGTTGTCACCAGAAATCAGCGATATGCGCATAAGCGATTGGTTAGGATCCAGCGCCTCGTCGCAACGATCGAGACGGGCCTGCGCGAGAATGCGCCTCTCAGGAGAGAGGTGGCAGCAAGTAGGAAGAATCTGGCGGGAATTTCGGTTGCGCTGTCAAAGATTGATCTTGCGTCATCAGAAAGTGATGGTTTGATGCGCGAGAACTCCGAGCGGCTCGCGAATGTAACTTCCGCGTTGACGGCGTCCACCATCAGGAACCAGTTCGTTCTTGACTCTCGGTCGCGGCGCAAACTCTAGGTCAAACACCCTATGCACGTCTGCTGGTATTGACGTCGGATCTATCTCCGTCTATCGGCTCGGGTCCTCGCGTGTTGATGAAAAGCCGCCCATCCAGGTCTCGCCCTGTCATAGCGCGGAAATCGTCATGGTCCACTAGCTGAACCACAACGTCTGCAGCCTCGATTGCTGCCCGAAGCCCCTCGAGGCGTACGTTCCGGTACTCAGCAAGAGACTTGGGAAGCTGCTCGATATGCGGTTCCACAACCAGGAACTCTGCACCCTCCAACCTTCGAACAAGGTCCGTCAAGATTTGCACCGCTGGAGACTCACGGAGATCGTCGATGTTGGCTTTGAACGTCAACCCCAGCACCACGATGGTCGGATGCTCGATTGCCGATGCTGTAGCGATGACCTTCTCCACCACCCATGACGGTTTAGAATCATTCACCTCCCGCGCCATTCGTATGATGCGGGCCGATTCCGGCACGGCATCGACGATGAACCAGGGATCAACGGCGATGCAGTGACCTCCCACACCGGGCCCAGGTTGCAGGATGTGCACGCGAGGATGGTGATTGGCGAGGGAAATCAGTTCCCATACGTCGATTCCAAGTCGATCACTGATCATTGAAAGCTCATTCGCGAACGCGATGTTCACGTCCCGATAGGAATTTTCAACCAGTTTCGCCATTTCGGCCGTTACGGCATCCGTCAGGTGAATGTCACCCTGACAGAACACCTCGTACAGTTCCTTCGCCTTCTGAGCAGCTTCCGGTGTGACTCCACCCACGATCCGGTCATTGGTAACAAGTTCAATCATGACTCGACCAGGCAACACCCGTTCCGGACAATGAGCGAAGAGCGGTTGACGCGGCCCTCCCAAATCCGGACGTAGCTCGCCGAGGTAGTCAGCAAGATACTGCGTTGCTCCCGGTGGTGAAGTCGATTCCAGAATGACGAGTTCGCCGCCCCGCAGGTTCGGTGCGATGCTGCGCGCTGCTGCCTCTATAAAGGTCAGATCCGCGCTCTTGTCGGCCTTGAACGGCGTGGGCACAGCCACGATGAAGGCGTCGGCAACCGGCGTCTCGGTGGAGGCAGAGAGGCGGCCCTGCCCGACGGCCCCGGTGACATGGACGCTCAGATCCGGCTCAACGAATGGAACTTCCCCCCGGTTCACAGCATCGACCGTTTTCGGGTTGATATCCACCCCGGTGACCTTAAGGCCGTTCGTAGCGAGAATCGCTGCTGTGGGCAGCCCGATATAGCCGAGACCAATTACCGCGACCGTTTCAATGGAGTTCATCAATGCCCTCAGATGGTGATGTGGTCGTGTGGCGTGCCAAAAAACTGCACTTGGCCAGACGCGAGCAGTTCGTCGATCCCCACAGCCCACGTATGTCCGACGCCATGCCGGTGCTGGAAATAGTTGAATCGGTCGGCGGAGTAAACCGAACCGCCGCTCGTTGTCACGGAGTTAAGGAACGCAGTGTCCTCCCCCCGTTGCACGTTCTCGAAAGGATGTGCGCGAAATACGCTTCTGCGTGCAAGAATCGTCGGACCCATGACCAGCCTAGTGAAACGGTGCTCCTGCTGTGGAAAGCGCAGCAGAGTCGCGTTTCGGTTGGCCAGGTACATGTAATGAGCCTGTTTCCCCACCACGTCAGCAGCGGAGTAATTCAGCGCATTCAACTGGTCACCGAGATAGTGCGGAGCATAATAGTCATCGTCGTCCATCTTGGTTGCTACCTCACCGGCAGCTGCCTCAACGCATCGGTTCAGGCAAGCACCCAGGCTAATATCTGCTGTCGCTGAAAGTAGAGTGAGGTTCTCCACGCTGTATCGCTCGCTCAACGCCTGAACCTCGAGCGCATCAAGCTCGAACCCGTGTGTCAGCAGAACCAGCTCACAGTTCACACCGATCTGAGAGCCGATCGTCCTGAAGATGTGCTCGACCTGATGGGGTCGAACGGTTGATACCAACGCAGAGATGCTTGAGCTACTTACCGCAACTCCCCGCTCCGGCAGAATTGCCCCAACTACGGACTCGGCGCGATGTGCGTATGTGTGTGCCGACCAAATCTTGCGTTGCGCCTTATGAATCATGCGGTCGGCCAGCTCATGACTCCTAACCAACGCCCGAGACATCGAGGCAGCGGACTCTCGTGACTCGACCGTCGCCAGCTCATCCTCCGTGAAAAACGAAGAGATTGCGGCGCTTGGCGTGCTGATAACTGAAGTCCCGGCCGCCGTGATCTCGAATATCCGTCTGGCGCACATGCTCGGCGAGTCGACTACGGAGTTCACGTTGAGGAACACTTTGTAGGCCTTATAGGCGGTGAGGACTTGCGCGTAAGAAAGGCTGCCGACCACATGCTCCTTCAAACCAGGAGGAAACTGGTACCGCTCATCACCGCCGAGTTGCCGAGAGAAAATCTCGAGGCCGATTTGCATTCCTTCCCCGGCCTCAGCTGCGCCGCCGAGCAACAAATCCATTTGCTCGCGGCGCTCCGGATACTTATGCGCGAAGTACATTCCAGCGAAAGCGACATCCCTGTCGCGCCACCCGAAACGAGGGCGGATTGGATTGTGCACGGCGGGCTGCGCCGCAAACGGCAAAACTCCGACGCGATCGTGCTCCAGATCCTCCAGGTAGCGGGGGATTTTGTTGGAATCACTTGTGAAGACGACGTCAAATTCGCGCGCTGCGGCTAAGAAGTCGTCGTAGTGCGGAGGGTCTTCCTTGTTCCAAAAAACTGATGGGAGTGAGTTCTGCCGGCACCAGGCCATTAATTCGATGAACTCCGGCTTGGGCCCGGAAGCGCCCGTGAGCTGGTACTTCCACTGACCGTTGTTGCCCGACCACGCAGACTCCACAAACAGGAAATCCACGTCAACTTCCGACAGCTGCGTGCGCCAGGAATCTCTCTTGAGCACTACGGTGTTCCACTCATAAGCAAAAGCCAGAGCCGAGAAGTCGTCCAAAATAACGGCAACGGTCAAGTCGCTTCGGCGTGGCGGGCGCACCGGCGGTGCCGAGGGTGCAAATTTCAGTGCTCGGTTCTTACCGCGACCGGCCCAGCCACCCTGCGCTCCGAGGATGTTCCCCAACGGTATGAAGCCCGTTTCAACCTTCTGCCGCGCACTGAATACTCGCAGTTGACGCAAGCCTCCCTGACGAAAATGCCATACGCTTCTACGCGCATCAGAGAGGATAGAAGTAGTCGCCTTCATGCGCTTCGCCGCCCAGGAGAACGCTCAAGCACCTGCGTCGCGATCAAATTTCTGCGGGATTCGTCCCTGATGGCAGCGGCCGACGCACCATTTCCCTTGGAAAGGTGTCCAGCAAAAGTCGCGTACATCTTCGTGACCTCCGCAGGTTTTCCGTCCATCAGCAAATCTCCCTTGTCGATCCAGATCGCTCGCGAACACATGTCGGTAATCGTCTCCAGGCTATGGCTGACTAGGAATACGGTTCCGGCTTGTGATCGCAGTTCATCCATGCGCCGCTTACTGCGGTCGCGAAACTGTGCGTCACCCGTATTCAAAGCCTCGTCGATGAGCAGAATTTCCGGGTTGACACTTGCCGCGATCGCAAACCGCAAACGGGATCCCATGCCAGCGGAGTACGACTTCATCGGAAGGTGAATCGAATCGTCCAATCCGGACAGTTCAACGATGGAGTCAAATTTCTGCCCAACTTCTTTCTTGGTCATACCCATCGCTAAGCATCCAAGCACGATGTTGTGATCCCCTGACAATTCCGGAACCAGTGCCGCGTTCACCCCTAGCATCACGGGAACACTAGAGGCGTAGACGGCGCCGGTAGTCGGAGCACTGTGTCCGCTGATGAGACGCATCAGCGTACTTTTGCCCGAACCATTTCGTCCTACTATGCCCACCGACTCACCGCGCTCGACGACCAGGGACATTTCGTTGAGTGCCCGAACTGAAACCAAGGGCGTTTGCCCGAGCATCTTCTTGAGAATCCTGGTACTGTCGCGCTTCTCTCTCGGCTGCGCCTTGGTCGAAGGCACCCGATACTTCATGCTTACACGATCGATCACGACGGTGGCTTGCTGCTTACCCTCGGGCCGATCGGAGCTACTCCCGGCCATAGGATTCCTCCGCTTTCCAGAAATAGATGAACCCGACGACGACCGCCGCGAGACCCCACACCGTAAGAATTGCCCACGATTGCCATTCCGGAACCGTCGCATACAGCACACAATCGCGAATTATATTCAGAACTACATAGAGCGGATTGAGTTCAACAATGGCCAAGAGAGTCTTGTCTTCAATGTAAGAGTCAAATGAGAAAAACACCCCAGATCCATACATCCATACCCGCATCGCGAAGTTGAGCAGGTGAGTTACGTCGTTGACTGTCGAGATTATCCGCGCCAGGATCATTCCAACACCAAGATTGAACAATGTCTGCAAAAGCAGAGCTGGGATGATCAAAAGCCACAGGAACGTGATGCCTTCCGTCGGGGGAAGCAAGAGAACCAGCACCAGCATCGACAGGATCACAGGAATTCCGGCGAGAAGTTCCCGCAGGTTGACTGCCACCGGGAGTGTAGCGCGTGGAAAGTTGAATGCCTGTATGACGGCACGATTACCCTGTATTGACCGCGCGCCGTTGGTAATCGCCCTGGAGCTCATTTGGAAGATGAACACGCCGATGATCAGATAACCGACGAAATTCTCTATGCCGCGTCCAGTGCCGAGGAGTAGCCCGAAAATCAGAAAAAAGGTCAGCCCGTTGAATACTGGGTTGAGCACGAGCCAAGCACTGCCGAGGCGATCTCGCCGGTTACCACTTTGAACGCGCGCCTTCGCGTCGTAAAAGACAAACTGTCTGTGGTCCCACAACTGGATGAGGTAGTCCAGGAAACCGGGGCGGGCACCGACGCGGATAAGTCCTCGCGTATCGATCGGCATCGACTGAATCGCCGCCGGTCCCGGTAGCGGAAGACGTGAATCTGACTGCGACATCAGCCTGCGGTTCCGAGCTCTTGATATGCGCGCAGTAGGGTTGAAGTGGTTCCGGTCCATGTACGCTCCTTGAGCACGCGCACTCGACTGGTCGCGCCCATAGCTCGGGCTTCGTCGGTGACTACAGCGCCATCCTCCCTGATGAGATCCTTTAAAGCAGCAGCAAGTTCTTCTGCGCTGTCAGGCACAACCAACGTTCCCGTCACTGAATCCTCTACTATCTCGTTCAGGGCAGGCAGGTTGCTCGCCACTACGGGCCGGGCTGAGGCCATAGCCTCCACCGGCTTCAACGGGGTAACCGCCCTCGTCACCGCGAGGTCCCGACGCGGAACCACAAAAATATCCAGGGCCTGATGGTACAAGTGCGCGTGCTTGCGCGGCACCCGGCCAGTGAACGTCACGCGGGATGTGATTCCTAGTTCCCCCGCCAATTGCCGTAGCGCGGAAGCAGCCACTCCATCGCCGACGATCAGGCACTGTAGGCCGGGGTGCTCCCCCGCCAGCATCGCAATTGCGCGGAGAAGCACGTCCAGCCCCTCATACTCCACAAGGCTGCTGACCGTTCCGACGAACACCCCGTCGTGGGGCAGTCCAAGCAAGGCCCGGGCGGACTGCGAGTCCAGCGGCTCGTCCAGAAAAGCTTCACCCACCGCGTTAGGACATAGCAGCACGCCGCCACGGAGGTCTCCCGCGGTGAGGATCTGCTGTCTCATGGCTTCGCCCAACGTAACCACCAGCGCTGCGCTTCGCGTCATGGCCGCCTCACGTTCAGTGAAGAAATTGTAGCGTTCGCTGGACTTCGCCGCCTCACCGCGGACCGAGGCCCAGGTATCGGCCAATTGACCGCGGACCTCGTACACCCACGGGACTCCGAGCGCTTCGGCCACCGCGCGCGTGACCAAACCATTCACAAAATGGGTAGTGGTATGGAGCACGGCAGGTCGGATCTTCAGCGCCAAGTCCAGAAGCACCTCGGCCTGAACCTGCAGCCGCTGGTCAAAGCCGGTCGGCATGCGAGCAGGAATCAGACGGTGGTACGTCACACCGTTCAATACATCGGTGTCCTGGGCGAACAGCTTCCCCACCTGCACCGGGTAACCAAGACGAGTTGCCGCATGAACGTTCCAGCCAAGCGCTTCCTGAGCCGTCAGAATTGAGTGCGACCGTTGGGCATAGCCGCTGCCGGTGTGCGGAAGCGAGTTGGTGAGCACGTGCAGCACTGTCTGCGGTTGCGGTTCGTATCCCTGTACCGGCTCGAGCGTTGGGATCCAGCCGCGGAAAACCCTCAGCTCGCTCTCGAGCCTTTGCGCCTTGCGGTGAAGGCCCGCCGAGGTGAGTTCCGCGACCGCTCCGGTCATGTCGCCGTCGTACCACCGGCGGCGGGCGCGTGTTCCGGGAGCGGCGCCGGCTCGTTCGAGCAGCATGTCGGCACGCTGGGGCTCATTGGCGGCGAGGGCCACGTCGGCGAGACGCGCTGCCGCGGCTCCAGTGACGCCGTCGCGGTGTGCCTCGTCGAGGATGACCGACCGTCGGGCCTCGTCCCCACGGAGATGAGCGCTCAGCGCACTGAGCAGGGGTCCGCGCCCCACTTTCCGCACGATACCGGCAACAGGTTGGACGATGCGCGAGGGAAGCCGACGGGAAATCTGCAGCAATAGCAGAACAGGGTCATCGTCAAGGTGCTGAACCGCCGTGGCAGCGGTCAGCCGGATGTTGCGGAGCACATTCACCTGTGCGGACCGCCGCCTGCTACCTCAGCAAGAAGGTTGATGTAGGACTGTCCCAACGTACGTGCGTCAGCGTTGTGCTGTACCCAGAGTCGCCCGTGCCCGTTCACCTGCAGCTGCATGCGATCGTCAGCGAGCACCCGCCAGAGGTTAGCCAGCGCCTCCGGATCGGCCTGGACAACATGGCCGGCATCCGCATCCTCAAGGATCTTTTTCGCTTCGCCACGCACCATCCCGGTTATGTGCCGTCCGACTGACAAGACCTCGTAGGTCTTGGACGGAACAGTCGTCTCGAACGACTTCCAGTCGTCCCGAAGTGCCACAATGCAACTGTCAGCACTGCGGTAGTACTCCATCACCTCGGGGCCGTAGGCAGGATCATGGAATTCGACGGGTGCATCAAGCGATGCCGCCAACGCCTTGAGTTCGTTGCGCTTCACACCGTGACCCACCATCGTCAAGCGCACCCTGTCCCCCATCAGAGCTGCTGCCCGAATGGGAATGTCCAGGTGCTGACTCTCGCCGTGATTTCCCAGGTACAGAACATCCAGCCGGTTCTTCTCGAGTGGCACGGGGTCGAGCTTCTGCAGACGATCAATGTCAACACCGTTCGTGACCGTTGCAACGTTTCTGAGCCCACGATCACGGAGGGTCCGAGCGAATCCGTACGTCACCGTCACCACAAGATCCGCGCGGTCCTGAATTGCAATAATGACCCGTTCGGTGAGACTCTTCGCACTGCCCTGGATGAGACGTGCATCGCGTGCTATATCGGGCCAGGCGTCCCGCATGTCCACCACGAGCGGGCGCCTCAGCATCCGGGAAACCACATAGCCCGCACCAAGGATGGGCAGACTGGGCACTGTGACAATGACGACGTCGGGCCTGCGGCACATGGCGGCAGTAGGAATACTCATGCCGGCTGAGAACAGGTGGTCAATCAGCCGGCCGATGCGAGTGGTCTTGTGCCAGAGGTAGGGAACGCGGCGCACGACCTCACCGTTGACGCCCTTGTCCGATCGGAAGGGACGGCCTGCCTCCCGCTTCGGAAGGATGCGGCGGCCGTGGGGAGCGTGCGCTACTGGGGCGACGACGTCGACGTCCCATCCTGCCGTGCGGAAGGAATGGATGAGCTGGGTCCACCGCCGCTGCGGTGGACTATGTTCCGGCGCGTAGGAGTGCGTCAACAGCAGAACGCGCAAGAACTATCCCCTAACTGTGCCCGATTCCGATTCCGTCGAATCTATTCAAGATACTTGACATTCTAACGATTGCTGAGTCAGCGCAAGAAATGAGTGCCCAATCGAACAAATTTCCATCCAATCGTTACCTGTTGTCCGCTGGCTCCACTCACAAGCGACTGCCGCCACGGAGTTTGGCGTAGTAGAGCGCCCCCAGCCCTATAAGCATCAGAATGACGAGGATTCGTGTGGCCGGGTGTTCCCCTATCGACGACACCGCACCCCGCTCGACTGATGGATTCGCTTCGATTGCAGCGGCGGTCGGGCTTGCGCTCGGGACCGTCGGAGATGGGGACGGTGTAGCGCTGCGGGTGTTGGGCGTGGGCGACGGCTCGGGTTCCTCAGAGGAAGGTTCCTCCGTTGGCTCCTCGACCTCCGGTTCGATCTCCACTACCTCCCCGGTCACAAAATCCAGACGGAAATCCGTGTAGAAGCGGGTGCCCGGATCAATGAGGTTGCCTGTCCCTGGCTCGATCAGAAAACCGGTCTGCGGTTCGATCAGGTACCCGGTGGCAGGGTCGATGGTGAAGCCCGTGGCGGGGTCAATAGCCGGATCAGGTTGCTGCGCTGGTTGAGGGGGTGCCGGAGCAGGCGCGGGTGCCGGAGCGGGTGCGGGCACGGGGGCCGGCGGAGGTGTCGGCGTCGGTGCTGGAACGGGCTCTTCCGGCGGAGGCTCTGGACTCGGGCTCGGCGCCGGCCCCGGTTGCTGAGGAGGGACAGTCACCACGGGGAGCATTAGACCGGGTTCGCCCTCCTGCGCGACGGCGGGAAAGGGAAACCCGATCAGTAGCAGGAGCGCGCCGGCAATCGCCACTCGGATCGCTTTCATAGAATCTTCCTAAACTCCGGCTGCGGGAAGATCGGCGGCCGGGCACAGATGCGAGGCCTCGTGATGGTTCTGCGTGCTCAAGCGGAAGGCTCCCCTGTTTTCCAAGACTGACCCTCAATGGTATCTGCACAGCGGGGTTGGCGCCGCCTCCACCATTCTCCAAGGTTCGACGGATACGCTCGCTAAGCACCCTTATCAAAGGGTCACTGAGAGGCGGTGAAGAGCGTGAAGTTACTGAGGATCAGAATTGCTGTCCGCCATTTCCTGCGGCGCCTACGGAAAAATCTCGTGGTGCTTGCCGGCCCTGACGAGTTCACTTACTAACGTTGGCGGCGCTTACGTAGTCTGCTGCGCAGCTTGTTCCAGTTCAGTGACCTAAAGCCGATATAGAGGCTGATGACGCCAGCGACGAGCATGACGACTACAGCGACGCTTGCCACCGTGCCTGCTGTGCCTTGCTCGTCGACGAAGAACGCGAAGAGGCGCCCCGCTACTACAATCGCTCCAAAACCGGCGACCAGTGCGATCTTCGCTCGACGTGGCCGGACCTTCATAAACATGAATCTCACTCGCCCAGCACCTCGGCCGCCGCGAGCCACTGTTCCTCCAGTGACTCCTGTTCGGCCTGAAGCTCCCGCAGTTTCGCGTCGAGGCCGGACATCTTCTCGAAGTCGACCGTTGCCTTGCTGCCGGCGTCGCTCATCTGCTGGTTGATCTTCTCGATCTGCGAGCTCGTCTTGGTCATCTGCCGCTCGATGCGGGTGAGGTCCTTCTTCGCCTGGCGCGCTTCCTCCGGTGCCGGGCCAGCGGAAGCGGCTGCCGCCGTCGTCGTGCCGTTGCCGCTGTCCGATCCCATCGGCGTGCCGGCAAGTTTGTCGCCGGATACTGCCGCTCCGCGGCGCAGTTGCAGGTACTGATCCACTCCGCCGGGCAGGTCGCGGATCTTCCCATCGCCGAGCAGCGCCAGCTGGGTATCGGTGACGCGTTCGAGCAGGTACCTGTCGTGCGAGACCACGATCAGCGTGCCCGGCCACCCGTCCAGCACGTCCTCGACCGCCGCGAGGGTGTCGGTATCCAGGTCATTGGTGGGCTCATCGAGCATCAGCACGTTCGGTTCCCCGACCAGCAGACGCAGCAATTGCAGACGCCGCCGCTCCCCACCCGAGAGGTCACCGACAGGCGTCCACTGCCGCTCATTGGTGAAGCCAAGCTGCTCCACGAGTTGGCTCGCCGACACTTCCTTCCCGCCGACCGACAGAACCCGCTTCTCCTGCTCAATCACTTCGGTGACACGGAGGTGATTGGCGTCGTCGAGCTCGCGCACGTCCTGCGACAGGATCGCCGTCTGCACCGTCTTGCCGCGCTTCAACCGGCCCGATGTCGGGGTCACCTCTCCGTTGAGCATCTGCAGCAAACTGGTCTTGCCGGCACCGTTGACCCCGACAATCCCGAGCCGCTGACCCGGCGCCAGCCGCAGGGTGATCCCCTTGAACAGCGACTTGTCCCCCAGCTCCAGCGAGACGTTCTCGAGGTCCAGGACGTCCTTGCCCAACCGGGCGGTGGCGAGCTGGCTGAGCGCGAGCGAGTCGCGCGGTTCCGGAACATCGGCGATGAGCGCGTTGGCGGCCTCGATGCGGAACTTCGGCTTGGCGGTGCGGGCGGGTGCACCGCGGCGCAGCCAGGCTAACTCCTTCTTCACGAGCTGCTGGCGCTTGCCCTCAATGACATTGGCCATTCGGTCACGCTCGGCACGTGCCAGGACGTAGGCGGCATATCCGCCGTCGAACCCGTCCACGATGCCGTCATGGACTTCCCACGTGCGGGTGGAGATTTCGTCGAGGAACCAGCGGTCGTGGGTGACCACCAGGAGCCCGCCCTCGGTGGGACGCCAGCGCTGCTTGAGGTGCTCCGCGAGCCAGGCCACTCCTTCCACGTCGAGGTGGTTGGTGGGCTCGTCGAGCATGATGACGTCGTCGTCCCCTATTAACAGCTTCGCCAGCGCCACACGGCGCTTCTGCCCGCCGGAGAGGGAGTCCACGCGGGCGTGCCAGTCCACCTCGGCCACGAGGCCGCCCATGACGTCGCGGATCTTTGGGTTGGACGCCCACTCGTGGTCGGCCTGGTCGCCGACGATGGCGGCGCCGACGTCGAGGTCGCCGTCGAGCACGTCGTTCTGGTTGAGGTAGCCCACGGTGACGTCGCGCCGTTTGGTGACGCGGCCGTCGTCGGGCGTGGTGCGCTGGGCGAGCAGGCGCATCAGGGTCGACTTGCCGTCACCGTTGCGGCCGACCATGCCGATGCGGTCGCCCTCCTCCAGCCCGAGGGTGACGCCGTCCAGGATAGTCCGGGTGGCAAAGGTGACGCTGATGTTTTCAGCACCGAGCAGGTGGGCCAACGTGAATACTGCTTTCGTTTATGGGTGTTCTTGAGAAGGTACGGAGTGCGCGCGGCTAAATGTAGTCGCTGACAATCCTGGCACCATGGGCCGGCCCGTGCACCAGTTCGGTGGTGAGCCCGGCGGTGGCCAGCAGGGCGTCGACGGTTGCGGCGTGGTCCTCGGACTCGGCGAGGAAGGCGACCGTCGGGCCGGATCCGGAGACGATGCCGGCGAGCGCTCCCGCTTCCCGGCCGGCGGCGAGGACGTCTTTCAACTCCGGCGCCAGTTCGAGGGCTGCTGCCTGCAGGTCGTTGTGGAGCAGGTCGGCGAGGGTGTGCGCGTCGCCCGAGCGCATGGCGCTGAGGATCTGCGGGTCGATCTCGGGGATCTCCGGTGGCTGCTCGCTGCTGGCGAGGCGGAGGTCATCGAGCGTCCGGTACACCTCCGGCGTGGACAGCCCGAACGATGAGGGCACGAGGACCCAGTGCAGCGGCGTCTTGGAGATGGCGGGCGTGAGCTGCTCCCCCACCCCGACTCCGACGGCTGTGCCGCCGATGAGCGCGAAGGGTACGTCGGCGCCGAGGTCGATGGCGATCTTGGCGAGTTCGTCGCGGGAGAAGCCGCTGCTCCAGAGGGCGTCGCAGGCGAGGAGGGCTGCTGCGGCGTCGGCGGAGCCACCGCCCATACCGCCGGCGATCGGGACGCGTTTGGTGATGTTGAGGTGGACGCCGGTGGACTTCTCGCTCAGCTCCGCCAGCAGGGTGGCCGCGCGGGCGGCGAGGTTGCTGGCATCGAGAGGGATCTCCTCCATCGGGAGGTTGAGACTGCCCTGGCCATCCACCGTGACGGTGATGGCGTCGTCGTCGGTGGCTGTAGCGGTGATCTCTTCATACAGGGAAACGGCGAGGTAGACGCTGGCGACGCTGTGGTAGCCGTCCTCGCGGGGAGGACCCACCCGGAGGGAGACGTTGATTTTGCCCGGCGCCTTAACCCGTACGGCGCGGGGACCCGTTGCGCGCATCCCTGCCGTTCTCCCAGCCACCATGGTGTCCAACTTAGATCACGTCAGGGCTGAGGAGAAACTGCCCGATTCTGTTGCTTGTGCGACTCAGGAGCGCTGCGTCTCAGGAGCGCTGGTTGTCGACCGTTGCTTCGACGGGAAGGGGCTGCAGGCGCTGCGCGCTGGCCCGGCGGTCAAGGATGACCTTGGCGGCCACTGCGAAGAACAGGACGGGGGCAGTGAGAATAGCCATGCCGATTAACAGGTCGATGAGTTCCACGCCGATTGCACCAAGCTTTCGTTTTCTACGGACGCCTCATCCAGTAATAACGTATGTGTTTGTATGCCGGTTCCCAAATCGTGGCCCGGCGAGTCGTGAACGGAGTGTGGCGCTTGTGCTTGCGGGTTTGCCCGCGGGCCGCTTAGGTTCCGCTGGTCAGGAGGCGCTGCAGGCTGCTGGCGTCGCCCGGCTGGCCGAGGAAGTACCCCTGCGCGCGTTCGCATCCCAGTGATTGGAGGGCGGCGAGCTGTTGAGCGTTTTCCACCCCTTCGGCGATCACCCGGAGGCCGAGGCCGCAGGCCAGCCCGACAATGCCTGCGACGAAGGCATCGGATCCGTTGGGGCCCAGTGTGCTGATGAAGGACTTGTCGATCTTGATCTCGCTCACAGGGAGCCGGTGCAGTTGCGTCATCGATGAGTACCCGGTGCCGAAGTCATCGATCGAGATGCCGACCCCCAGTTCCTTCAGGTCCCAGAGGCTGCTGACATCCGCGTTCTCCGAGATCACCTGGGTTTCGGTGATCTCGAGGATGAGAGCTGTGGCGGGGAATCCTGACTTGCGCAGGATCTGCGTGATCAAGGCAGAGAAGCATGCTGTGTTGAGTTGCGCTGCGGAGATGTTGACCGCCACCTCGATGGGATAGCCGAGGCTGTGCCATGCCGCTCCCGCCCGGCAGGCTTCGTCGAGGACATACGCGCCGATCTCACCCATCAGGTTGCTCTCCTCGGCAAGCGGGATGAACTCGGTGGGCGGAATCATGCCCAGCTCGGGGTGACGCCAGCGCAGCAGGGCCTCGGCTGCCACCACTTTGCGGGTCTGCAGATCCACCTGCGGCTGGAACAGTACCTGCAACTCACCCCTGGCGGCTGCCCCGCGGAGGTCTGTCTCGAGTTGGAGCCGGTACGGGGAATGCGTCCTCGCGGGTGCCTGACCGCGGGTCCGGGCCTTCGACCGGTACATGGCGAGGTCCGCGCATTCAACCAGTCTCCTGGCTGCCTCGGAAACGTTCTCCGGTGTGCCGTCTGTCAGGGCGTCGCTGAGCGCGGTGCCGATGGCGGCGTCGAGGAACAACTTCTTTCCGTTCACCTCGAACGGCTCGCTGAGGATGAGCCGGATCCTGGCAGCAATGCCCTCCATCTCCGCCTGCACTTCCGCTTCAGTCTCCGCGTGGAGGCTTTCCAGGAGGACGATGAACTCGTCTCCGCTGTAGCGGGACACCATGTCCCCCTCGCGGATGGCGCTGGTGATGCGGGCCGCGACCTGCTGGAGGACGTAATCCCCGGCGCTGTGCCCGAGGCTGTCATTGATGCGTTTGAACCGGTTGAGGTCGCAGAACAGCAGCCCCACCCGGCCTTCGGTCCAGGCAGCCCTGATTAATGCGGCTTCGATCCTGCTCTCCAGCTTTGCCCGGTTGGGCAGCCCGGTAAGCGGGTCGTGAAGCGCCTGCCGCCGGGTCTCTTCCAGCAGCTTCGCATTGTCCAGCGCGACGCCGGCCAGACCGGCGAGCCCCGCCAGCCGCTCGGTCATCACTTCAGTGAGGCTGTGTGGGGCTGGTTTGTCAGCCCAGTGGGCCAAAATAATTCCCACCAGTTTTCCGTCGGTGGTGATGGGCGTGCCGGCGAATGCCTGGACTTCGAAGTCCTCTACGGTTCGCTGCGCCCACTGGGAGCCGTTGCGGTTCACCAGCTGCGGGAGATTGTTGGCGAGCAATGCGGCAAGTTCCGGGCTCTCTGCCGCGGTGGTGATGTAATTGGCCAGCTTCTCTGCCAGAGCGCCCTCCCAACCCATCATGGCGCCGATTCGCACCTCACCGGCGTCGTCGTCCCACAGGGCCACGGCGGAACGGTCCGCGCCGGATAAGGCGGGAACGGCGTCGGCGACTGTCTGGGCGATCGACTCGACGGTGGACCGCTGGTTCAGGGAGCGCGCCACGTCCAGGAGCAGCTGGGCTGTTTCGCCCTGTTCCCTGGTTTCGATGAACAGGCGTGCGATGTCCAGGCCCAGGGCTGCGTGGTGAGCATAGGCTCCCAGGGTTTCCCTGTCCTCCGGGAAGAATTCCTGGCCCGGGTAGGCGACGGCGGCCAGTACGCCGTAGGAGTGATCGGCGGAGGTGACCGGGGACGTGACGACAGGCATGCCGACAAGGCTGGGATGGGCTAGGTTCAGCTCGGTACCGGAGCCCAGTGCCTCGGTCAGGATGGCGCCGGTGCCGCGGCAGCTGATGTGCCGGGTGCCGTCAGGAAGCGTTACTGCCAGGAGATGGCCTGGCGCGTGCACAGCGACATTGGCCCTGCTCGCAATGCGTTCCAGGACGTCCGCCAGTGACTCTCCGCTGGTCAGATCAGTTGCTGCGCCCTGCAGTGCATAGAGCCGGCGCTCGGCTGATTCGAGCTCCTGCGGTGCGCGTTTCTTCCGGCCATTGAGTCTGCGCAACCGCTGGAACGGCTTTTCTTTCCACGTCACGTCATAGCGGCATTCGGGGGCGCCATTCAGCTGGCAGACGTCGTGGGATACCTGGGCCGGTGGCAGCCCGAACAGCACCGGTGCCTGGTGGAGCAAACCGAAGGTGTAATCGCAGTCCACCCGGTGGGGACGGTGTGGAGGCAACGCCCGCCAGGCGAGCACCGCTTTCCCGTCCGTCACCTCATCGGTGCGGATGACAGAGGCGGTGTCCAGGCGGGTGGAGAGCCGGGACGCGCTGTTCAGCAGAGCTGCGGTGGAGCCGTGTGCCCGTGCCAGTGCGCGCAGCGGCGCCAACCCCCGGTCCTTCAGGGCAGCGGCTCCGAGCAGCAGACCGATGCGGGAATTGGAGGTTTCGGCTGCGGCGGCGTCGAACATCAACAGTTTCGCTGTGTGGGGGATTCTTCCGGTCAGACCGCGCAGCTTTGCCTTCTGAGTCTGCATCCCAGCGTGCTGTATGACGCGCTCCGCGCCCGTTAGTCCACGCTGGTCCGCGACGACCTGCAACAACAGCCGGATTGTTACTGTCGAGGTTTCACCTGCGGCGACGACGCCGTCCTCATCCTTCAAAGCAACCATTTCCTGCCGATAGCGGAACTCCCCGGGCACAACAGTGTGCCCATCGAACGGTACCAAGGCGCTTCATCCGTCCGGCCAGGGTTAGGGGAATCCTGTGGCAAACCCGCTTGGAGCGGTGCGAATCTTGCGCTAGGTCGGGTGGGAGGCGGCGCCGTCGTCGTCTTTTTTGCTGCGTGTCTAGCTCACCCATCTACCCTTGGATCATTGATGGTTTCGGTTTCATCCAGCCAGTCGAGCTGCTCGTCGAGTGTGTAGCCGGCAGCAAGCGCCTCCGCTGTGGACCGCCATTCCGCGAGCACGACAAAGAGACGGTCGAATTTCGAGATGGAGGCGCACGCGCCGGCTACTTCGACGATCTCAGTGGCGAACCGGTCTCGCTGGGGCTTTGGCAGGAAACCGAGCCACGGGAAGGGAGCGACAAGCCGCTCGGCAAATGTGGTTTCACTCGGTGATAGCGACGCGGCGACCAAGGTTGCCGCAAGGCGAAGGGCCTCGTGTTCCTGCTCGATGGTGCTCGACTTGACCAGCGTCAACGGTTCACCATCACGTCGCGTAATAGTCACTGGGCCATGGTCTGTCGCGCGAGAGACCTGACCCGGGTTTCGAGACAGATCCGACGAAGAGGCGGTGCGGGCATGGACGGCTGCGGTCATACTTACCATTGTTCTGAATATATTCAGAACAATGGTAAGTGTTCCGACCGAACTACGGTGTGACGACCTCGATGGTGGCCCAGCGCCGGGTCGCGTCGATCGCCGGTCCGCTGGACAGTCCGTCCGGGGTGGCCGTCAGCACACCGTAGGTTCCGGGCGCGATGTCCGGTGACAGGGTGATGGTGAAGCTGTAGTTTCCGGAGGGGCCTGCGTACGCGGACTGCTCGCCGATGATTGAGTAGTCAGTTTGCGAGGGCCCGAAAAACACTGTGATCCGTTGACCGGGCTGGTAGCCGCTCCCGGTGAGGGTGAACGCTGCTCCCGCCTGGACGACGGTTTCCACAGAGCCCCAGACGGGTCCGGGCGTCACCGTGCTCGGGGTGCCCGCGGAGGGATCCGGCTCGCCGTGCGGCGGTGGGACGAACGGCGTCCCCGGGTTTGGCTCACCGTGCGGCGGTGGAACAAACGGATCGCCCGGCGCGGTGGGGAGCGGCTCGAGTGTCGGAGCAGGTTCCGCTGGAGCTTCCGTGGCGGGTTGGACGCTGGGTTCGTCGCTGGGTTCGTCGCTGGCCGGGGACGGCTCGACACTGGGTTCCGGGGTTTCTTCGGGCTCCTCGGTGGCAGTCTCCGCCTGGGTAGGAGTTGCGGACGGCGACGGAGAGTCGGAAGCAGTTGTGGTGCGGGCTTCGGGCTCATCGGTTGTGCTTGCGCAGCCAACGAGAAGGAGGGCGGTGGTTACCGTGAGCGCGAGAACTGATGGAAGCTTGAACAAGGGCGTACTTTCGGAACGAAGTAAACGGAGGTGGCGCGGAATCGCCAGGCAAGAACCCTGCAGTGCTGCATCCCCACTTACGGATGCTACCGCCCGGGACGCCCGCTCAACAGCACGGAACCATCACGGGAGCAAACTGTTATGCAGAATTTTCGGTACGTGGCTGGCGCTACTGGCTGGAGGCGTTCAGATGCAGCCGCAGGATACTGGGAGCACCGGCGTCTGGGCTGTCGACGCTCAGCTGGATCCGGTGGCCGTCGTAGGTCGCAAGCGCGGAACACACACTGCTCAGGCCGATTGAGCCGGGGCCTCGCTCGCAGGTTCCGTTGAGCTCGAATTCCCATCCCGAGGCCTCGGCCAACAGCAGAACGTCCTCGGCGCCCAGCACTCGGTCAGCCTGCCACGTGCGGCTGAAGGTTGGGCACGGCTTGTTGTTGAAACAGATGAACCGTTCCCGCTCAACGTGCTCCGACACCACGGTCCAAGCTTCGGGAATCTCCAGCTGATCCGCGACAGACCCCAACTGTGTGGCAACGGAATCGTGGTGTGTCTTGACGAAGAAAAAGGCGCCGGCCCAGAAGATCACCATGATGAGACAAAGCCGCATGGCCAGTTTCCGCATGAACGCCCCCGAGACTCATCGAAGTTTTGTCGAGCATATAGAGGACGCGGACGAGGCGGGAAGCGTCGTGACCGAAACGATAGGTTCGGTTCACCGTGCGTCGAGGGCTACACGCGCAGGCTGCACGTTCAATATGAGGGTGCTGTCCGCGCCTGGTTCCGGGCTATTGATTCTGAAGATGTAGTCGTAGCCGTCCCGCGAGCCGGTAGCTGAACAGAGGGTTGTGCTACCGAAGACATTCTCATGGCGGACGCAGTCGCGATCCAGGCTGAAATCCCATCCTGCTGTGGCCGCAAGCAGGTGGAGGTGAATCTCGGCAAGCTGTTCATTTGCCTGCCACCTGCGGTGAAGGCTGGGGCAGGGATTCCCGTTCAGGCAAATGAGCTTTTCGGTCTCGATGTTCTCGGCGATAAGCGTCCAATCGGACGGCACAACAAATTCATCCGCCACGGAGACCAGATTCTGCGTGACGCGATCATGGACGGTCTTCATTACCAGAAAGGCACCCGCCCAGGCAAGGATGATGCCGATGCACAGCCAACCCGCTACTTTTCTCACGCGCTCCCCCAAGGACGTCCCCTATGGTCCTGAGCCTATCGGCGAAGCCCTCAGACTGTTCCACCGGCTCTGCGCAGTATTTGCCCAGTTCTCCGCAAGCCGCAATCGGGCATGAGGCCGCGCATTTGGCTGACGACGACCATTCAGAGTACGCGTGGGGTCTGCGTTGGTCGTTGGGGTTCCTATTCATGGGCATGGGCGTTAGCGTGGGGGACGCCAGAGCTAGCTGGGCGCGATGGCACTGTCGGCGGTCCGGATCAACCAGTGATTGCGTTCTGCGCTAGAGCACGGTCCGCCGACTTGCCGCACAGGTTCACGCTGACGGACTTGCCACCGAGGAGCGTTTGCGTGCGGCGAATGATGGGCAGCAGTGCCGCCCAGTTCTCGGTGGTGAAGCAGCCGGTAATGCTCAGTGTGGCCTCAGCCAACTCCACCTCTGGCCGGGCAAGGACGCGTAGCCTACAGCTCACCACTCACTCACTTACTTACTGTCGATAGTTTGCTGTGCCCCGCAGGGCATCGCGGGCAAACTCGTGGTTGATCCGCACCACGATCGAACAGTGCCAGGCAGCGTGCGCCATTCCACCGCCGTCGTCGTTCTTGTGCCCGACCATGGTCAGATGTACGGTCGATAGGTATGGTAAGCATACTGATGAATTATCAGTTCATCGGACGTTCCCATCCAAAGGAGACGCTGTGAGCACGAGGATCGAAAAGCACATCATGGTCAACGTTCCAGTGAGCGTGGCCTACAACCAATGGACACAGTTCGAGGAATTCCCCCACTTCATGAGTGGGGTCCAGAAGGTAGAGCAGCTCAGCGACGACCGGCTCCAGTGGGTGGCCGAGATCGGCGGAGTGAAGCGCGAGTGGGAGGCCAAGATCCTCGCACAGGAGCCTGACCGCCGCGTTGCCTGGGCAGCCACCGAGGGCGCCACCAACGCCGGAGCCGTCACCTTTGAGGACGTCGGCGGGGGCCAGACCTCCGTTCACCTCGAACTCGAGTACGAGCCAGAAGGCATGATCGAGAAGATCGGCGACAAGCTGCACGTCGTCGAGAAGGAAGCCGAGGGCGACCTCAAGCGCTTCAAGGAATTCATCGAGGACGAGGGCTACGCATCGGGCGCCTGGCGCGGGTCCGTCGCCGGCGGTACTGCCGGCTCCCCCACCGTCACTGACGCCGCCGCCTCACGCGGTGACAGCGGTAAGGCCGGCATCTCGGGCAAGGCAGCAGCTGCAGGCGTAGGCGTTGCCGCAGCAGCCGCCGCGGGTGTAGCCGCAGCAGCGGGCAGCAAGAAGACCACCGACACGGAGGCGACCACCACCGATATTCCGGTCACTCCGGTTGTGCCCGTTGAGGACACCACCCCGCCGGACGTCACTCCTGTTGCGGGCGCTCCGGTTGACGTGGCGCCGGAGACCGCTTCCGAGCGGCCCCTGGGTGAGCCGTTCGACCAGACCAACGGGCTCACCGACACCAGTGGCGAGTCCGACGGTCTCGCGGGGAGCGACACCCGCAGCGCGGCAGATCGCGGCGAGGACGATCCGACGGCCGACGGTTACGTGCCTCCGGGCAGCCGGCCGGGCGCACCGTAAGCGCTCACTTCCGTTAACAACACAGCGCGGCGGCTTCCTTTGGGAGGCCGCCGTGTGGTGTTTAAGGTGCTGGTATTTGAGGTGCTGACACTTTGCTCCTCAGGACAACCACTGCCACTGTCAGGGACAGGGAGGCCAGCAGTCCGAACAACATTGCAGGGCCGCCGATGTTCTCGACGGACCCGGCGTGCACGCAGATACCGGCGAAGATCAATGCCGTCGAACAAAGCGACGCTGTCATCACATCGATCCACCGCTTCGAGCCGCCGGTCAAACCCAGTCTCTCTTTTCCGGCCACCGCACTATTGGTCACCGCAAGCAGTCGCCATGCTGCCAGCAATGCAACCTCAAAGAACCCGAGTGCGGCCACGACAGCGGTGAGGTACGGAATCTCCAGGTGCGCAACCTCGGGGTAGCGCTCAGCAGCGTCAGACGCGACCTGCGGAACGAGCACAAACTGAGCCAGCAATGAACCCGCAGCAAGTGCTCCGATGAGGACGCGGCCGAATGCAACCTGCTGTCCTGTCATGCTGCAACCAGTCCCTTCAAGAGTGAGCGCGTGAGGCGAACACAATCCTGCAGCTTCTCACCATCGCTGTCTCGAGTAAAGGGTGAGTTGTCGCGGTTCGAGGTCGCCGCCGTCGTCGTGCTGGGCTAGAAGTTGCAGGATTGTGAGCGGACGGACCGTCGCTAGGCGAGCGGAGGTTGCTTGGCTTCCGCGATACGGGCAAACGCGTGGATGTCGAGCACTTCGCCGCGGGCTGAGGGGTCCACGCCTGCCCGTGCCAACGCCTCACCCGCAAGAACGCCGCTGCCGGCCCAGCCTGCCAGTGCCGCCCGGAGCGTCTTGCGTCGCTGCGCGAAGGCGGCGTCGATGACGGCGAACACTTCCTCGCGGGACGCCGTGGTTTCGGGCTGCTCATGCCGCTCGAAAGCCACCAGGCCGGACGCGATCTTCGGCGCCGGCCAGAAAACGTTCATGCCGATCACTCCGGCCTTGCGCATCCTGCCGTACCACTGGGCCTTCACCGACGGCACGCCGTAGATCTTGGAGCCGGGCGGCGCTGCCAGGCGGTCGGCGACCTCGTCCTGCACCATCACCAGTCCGTGACGTAGCGACGGGAAGTGTGCCAGCAGATGCAGCACCACGGGCACGGCCACGTTGTACGGGAGATTGGCCACCAGGGCGGTCGGTTCGGCGGGAAGTTCAGTGATGCGCATGGCGTCACCCTCCACCACGTCACAGAACGCAGCCTGCTCGGGACGCCACCGCGCAATGGTCTGCGGCAGGCGTGCGGCCAGGACCGGATCGATCTCCACGGCAACCACACGCTGTGCCGCATCCAGCAGGCCAAGGGTCAGTGATCCAAGCCCAGGGCCCACCTCGAGCACCGTTTCGGCGGGGTCAACCGCGGCAGCCGCGACGATTCTGCGGATGGTGTTGCCGTCAATGACGAAGTTCTGGCCGAGCGTCTTGGTGGGACGGATCCCCAGCTCCTCGGCCAACCGGCGGATTTCACTCGCGCCGAGCAGTGCCGGTGCCGGGGATGAGCTCGCCTTGTCTGTCACCTAGACATCGTAACGGGACCCGGCCGGCAGACCGGGACGGACAGTGCTGGACGGACACGGCCGGAAGACAGCAGCGCCCCCGCCGGTACCGGCAGGGGCGCTGGGACAGCTGCTTCAGAGTCGCTTACCGCAGGCCGAGCTTTGCGGAGCAGGAAGGCCAGTGTCCCCAGCCGCCGTTCTGCTTGAGCACCTCGGCGGTAGCGATCTGCTCGGCGCGCGATGCCTGATGCGGCAGCGGCGCGTACTTACCGCCGCCGGCACCGATCCAACTGGATTGGCTGAACTGCAGGCCGCCGTAGTACCCGTTGCCGGTGTTGATGGACCAGTTTCCGCCGGACTCGCACTCGGCGAGGGCGTCCCACGCGGCACCGCCGGATACCACGGCCTCCGGAGCATGCGCTGGTGTCTCGATCTCCACCGGGGCTGCGGCCTCGGCTGCAGCTTCAACCTCGGGTGCCTCTTCCTCTACCTCTGCCTTGTCCTCTTTCGGCTCGGGCTCCGACTCCGGCTCTTCCTCGCGGGTGCCGATGGCGACGATCTGCTCGACGGGCTCGCGGTTGACCTTGTCGCTGACGTTCTCCCGCTTGATCTCCTTGCCGTCGATGACCGTCACGGCGAAGACGCGCGTGCGCTCGCCAGCAACACCGGCCTGGACCACTTCGCTTTCACCGACGAGCAGCTCGTCGGTTTCCTTCTCGGTGGAGGTGAAGTCGATCGTCTCGGTCTCGGTGATCTTCTTGCCGGACTCGACGCGGGTGACCTTGAGTCCCATGCCGGTGACCAGCGAGCTGCCCACCGGAACCGAGACACGGTCTTCCTTGCCGAGAGTGACCTTCGCTTCGGCGAGAAGGTCAGTCACGGTGATTCCAGTGGTTTCGATGCGGTGGTCCTTGCCGTCAACGGCGAGGGTGACGTTCTTCGGCGTCGAAATACTGAGAGTGGAACTGAGGGTCCCCAGCCGGGTTTCAGCCGGTGCGGAAATGTCCGATTCGCTGGCCACCCCGATGTCGCTCACCAGCTCGCCCACGGTCTCACCCGTCGTGTGAACGACGGTTTCGGCTCCGTTGAGCCGGACGTCAACGGCGGTGGCCTTGTTGACCTGGATGGCAGCGCCGTCGTCAACGGGGCTCGCAAGAGCCGGGGACACGTCGTCGTTCTCGGTGACTGTCACGTCAGCGGTCCGCAGGACCTCGGCCACGGTGCCGCCGAAAGTCTGGACGGTCTGCGGCTGTCCGTCGACCACTACCTGCACGCTCTTGCCGTTGCCCACGAAGGCCAGAAGTCCCACCACCAGAGACAGCATGACCACGCCCTGTCCGGTCAGGACAGCCCAGCCCTTCGCATCCCGCTTGGCCACTCGCTTTGCCACTCTTTTTGCCACAACGTCCCACATTCAGCGTCGTATCCGGGCACGGGGAAAGGGCGCTCTGGAATAGCTGGCCCATCAGTGGGCGCAGCAGAGAGTGCACAGGCAAAATGAACGACGGCGGAGGGCGCCTTGAGCGCACCGCTTGAGTTGAGCTGAGCACACCTGACATGCCTCATTCAGGCGCGGCTCAACACCAGCGGTAATGCACATGGAAACCCGTCCGCAGCGGACGGCATCAGTCCGAAAGCCTTCCCCGACCCCGGCTAATAAGAGTTCACCGTAATCGAACCGTGATAATAGGGCAAGCTTGGGAGCTGGGGCCGGCTCAGACCGCTCAGGTTCAGCCGGCCCCGATCAGCTCCAGCGACAGATCCGGATAGGCGTCGACGAAGTGTCCCAGCTTCCACCGGTCACCGAAGATGGCGATGCATTCGCCATCGGAGCGCCGCAGGATTTCCCCACCCCGGAAAGAGTCGGGAAGAGCGCTTGGTGCAGCCGGGATGCGGCGGGCAAGGGTGTACGGCAGCTGCTCCAGGGAAACGGGCGCATTGAACTCGGTTCGCATGCGCTGCTCTGCCACCTCGAACTGCAGCTGCCCGACCGCGGCCAGCACCGGTGCCTGGTCACCGCGCAGCTCAGAGCGCAGTACCTGAATGACACCCTCATGATCGAGCTGCTCAATGCCACGCCGGAACTGCTTGTACCGCCCGGGGTCTTTGGCACGCACGGTGACGAACAGTTCGGGTGAGAAGTGCGGGATCTCCGGGAAGGTCACCGGCTCATCCTGGTAGAGGCTGTCACCCACCCGGAGGCTTGTTGCGTTCACCAGTCCGACGACGTCTCCCGGCCAGGCCTGCTCCACTGCTTCCCGCTCCCGCCCGAGAACGCGGTGTGCATACTTGGTGGCGAATGGCCTGCCGGTCCGGGAATTGGTGATGACCATCCCCCGCTCGAACACGCCGGAGCAGATTCTGAGATAGGCGATGTGGTCGCGGTGGGCGGTGTTCGCGCCGGCCTGGACTTTGAACACAAAGCCGGAAAACCCCGCTTCCAGGGGGCGCTGGGCGCCATCCGCAGTAATCCGTGGCGTGGGCGCTGACCCCACGTCCACCAGCAGGTCCACCAACTGACGCACGCCGAAGTTCCGGGCGGCAGCAGCGAACAGAACTGGAGTCTGCTGAGCTGAGGCGAACGCTTCAACGTCGAAGTCTCCGTTGGAGGAAGCCACCAGGCCCAACTCCTCACTCGCGGTATCCCACACCAGCGCGGAATGCTGGTCAAGGACGGTGGGATCGATGGGTGTCTCGAGCGCCGGCTGCGCGCCTCCCTCGACCGCTTCCAGCGCGATCGAACTCCCGGTGCGCGCATCGAGCAGTCCCTCAAACTCGCCCGCAATGCCAGCGGGCCAAGTCAGTGGAACCGGCACCATGTCGGTGCGCTCACCGATCTGGTCGATCAGCCCCAGCGCATCCAGCCCGGGCCTGTCCCACTTGTTGACCACCGTCACGATGGGCAGCCCACGCTGCTTACAGACCTCGAGCAACTTCACTGTCTGCGGCTCGAAGCCTTTTGCAGCGTCAATCAGCATCACCGCGCAATCGACCGCCGCAAGCACCCGGTACGTGTCCTCGGAGAAATCGGCGTGGCCGGGGGTGTCCACCAGGTTCAGCACGGTGTCGCGATACTCCAGCTGCAGTGCGGCCGAGCTGATGGAGATGCCGCGCTCGCGTTCCATGCCCATCCAGTCCGATACCGTGCCATGGCGACTGGACTTGCCGTGGGTGACCCCGGCGTCCTGGATGGCGCTCGCGTACAGGGCCAGCCCTTCAGTCAGCGTTGATTTGCCCGCATCCGGATGGGAGATGACAGCGAACGTGCGCCGTCTACGCGCCTGCTCACCAATCGTGGCCGGGCGTATCGCCTCGGCGGTGTTTGTTGCGCTCGTCATGGATTTCCCTCAGTACTTCTTGAATCTTCTCGAGCGTTTAGAATTGATGCCGGCGTACCTGCGACGGCGCACCGCCGCCCCGCTTTCATCGGCGTACAACCTCCCGACCTTACCGGAAACCCCGGAAAGACGGCGCATCGTACTGCTTCGCTCCCCCGCTTTGAAGGAATAACCGTATGCCCAGGTCCACCACTGCCCTTACGCCGATTGAACGCCAGTCGGTTCTTCGAACGCTGAAGAACCCCAGGCTGCTGAAGGTCGAGGTGCTGGGCGGGCTGGTGGTTGCGCTTGCCCTGATCCCTGAAGCGATTGCTTTCTCCATCATCGCCGGAGTGGACCCCCGGCTGGGACTCTTCGCGTCCTTCACCATGGCCGTCTCGATTGCGTTCCTCGGCGGGCGGCCGGCGATGATTTCAGCGGCGACAGGCGCCGTCGCCCTCGTGATCGCGCCGCTGGTGGCGAGCCACGGCGTCGACTATTTCATTGCCGCAGTGATCCTGGGCGGTATCTTCCAGGTAGCGCTGGGGTTGCTTGGAGTGGCGAAGCTCATGCGCTTCATCCCGCGTTCGGTCATGGTCGGGTTCGTCAACGCCCTTGCCATTCTCATCTTTATGTCGCAGGTTCCTGAGCTGATTGGTGTGCCGTGGCTGGTGTACCCCATGGTTGCGGTGGGCCTGCTGATCGTGTTCGGTCTGCCCCGGCTGACCAAGGTTGTTCCGGCGCCGCTGGTCGCGATTGTTGCGCTGACCCTCTTCGCTGTCCTTGCCTCGGTCCGGGTCCCTAACGTCGGCGACAAGGGTGAATTGCCGGACAGTTTCCCCAGCCTGTTCTTCCCGAACGTTCCGCTGAACCTGGAGACGCTCGAGATCATCGCGCCGTTCGCGTTGGCGCTGGCACTGGTCGGTCTCCTGGAATCCCTGATGACCGCGAAGCTGGTCGACGACATCACCGACACCCGGTCCAACAAGACGCGGGAAAGCTGGGGCCAGGGCGGAGCAAACATCATCACCGGCTTCTTCGGCGGTATGGGCGGCTGCGCCATGATCGGGCAGACCATGATCAACGTGAAGGCATCCGGTGCCCGCACCCGCATTTCGACCTTCCTTGCCGGCGTCTTCCTGCTGATCCTCGTGGTATCCCTCGGGGACATTGTGGCGATCATTCCGATGGCAGCGCTGGTGGCCGTGATGATCTTCGTGTCGATCGCGACCTTCGACTGGCACAGTATCCAGCCCTCAACACTGAAGCGGATGCCCAAGAGCGAGACCGCGGTGATGGTGAGCACCGTCGTCGTTGTGGTGTGGACGCACAACCTCGCGATCGGCGTCGGCGTGGGTGTGCTGGTGGCGATGATTGCATTCGCCCGGCGGGTGGCGCACTTCGTCACTGTGGAACGGACGGTGATCGAGCCGAACGGCGAAGAGGTGGCGAGGTACGTGGTGGACGGCGAGCTGTTTTTCGCATCGTCCAACGACCTCTACACGCAGTTCGAGTATGCGATGGACCCGGACAGGGTGATCATCGACATGCACGCCTCGCACCTCTGGGATGCCTCGACCATTGCGGCGCTGGACGCCATCACGGAGAAGTACCATTCCCACGGCAAGGACGTGGAGGTCATCGGACTCAACGACGCCTCAGTGCTCATGCGCGAACGGCTCGCCGGGAAGCTCGGAGCCGGGCACTAGTCATGAGTTCCGCCAAAAAGATGGAGAACCAGGTCTTCACTCACCCGTAGACTGGGTAGCGGTGAGCCGGGAAGCCTGGTCGGCAGTGTCTACTGTCGAGCGCAATCCAGGAGCTTTCCCCATGCAGAAGCCGTCGTCCCAACCCACTTCCACCTCCGGCGTCCTCGGCCGCGGCACCTACTCCGAATCACTGCGCATCGGAGCCATCCTCCGCAAAGAGACCGTCGGCGGAATCCTTCTCGTCATCACCGCTGCTGCCGCCATTATCTGGGCCAACTCCCCCGCAGCTGACAGCTACTTCGCGCTACGGGATTTCACGTTCGGCTACGAACCGTGGCATCTGGAACTCAGCCTGGGCGCGTGGGCGGCTGACGGGCTGCTTGCCATTTTCTTCTTCCTCGTCGGGCTCGAGCTCAAACGAGAATTTGTTGCAGGTGACCTGCGAAGCCCAGCCAAAGCGATTGTTCCGGTGGCTGCGGCTGTCGGCGGCGTTATTGTCCCGGCCCTGGTCTACGTCGCTATCAACCTCGCCAGCCCTGACACGCTGCGCGGCTGGGCCATCCCCACTGCCACGGACATAGCGTTCGCCGTAGCCGTTCTGGCTATTGTGGGATCCCATCTGCCTGCCGCGCTTCGGATCTTCCTGCTGACGCTCGCCGTGGTCGATGACCTGCTCGCCATCACCATCATTGCCGTCTTCTATTCCGACGACCTTTCAGTCACTCCGCTGCTCTTGGCCCTGATCCCCTTGGCTCTCTACACCGTGCTGGCCCAGAAGTATCGCCAGTTTTTCCACTTGAAGCCTGCGGCGGCCTGGTTCATTCTGCTGCCCATCGGCTTTGTCGTCTGGGCACTTGTCCACGCCGGAGGAATTCATGCCACCGTGGCCGGGGTCCTCCTCGGATTCGCCGTCCCCGTCCTGCACCGGAAGGGCACCGCCGGGCCTGACGCCGGGCCCGGACTCGCCGAGCTCTTTGAACATCGGGTCCGGCCGCTCTCGGCGGGTTTCGCCGTCCCCGTCTTCGCTTTCTTCTCCGCCGGCGTTACAGTCGGCGGCTGGACCGGGTTCGTCTCGGCCATCACCGACCCGGTGACGTTGGGCATCGTCCTCGGACTGGTGGCGGGAAAGCCGATCGGCATCGTCGGAACCACCTGGCTCCTCACCAAGCTCACCAGGGTGAACCTGGATCCGGCATTGCGCTGGATGGACCTGGTCGGTGTGGCGTTGCTGGCAGGAATCGGGTTTACCGTGTCACTCCTCATCGCCGACCTGAGCTTCACTCCTGACGGATCCACCAATGATCACGCGAAGGTCGGCGTGCTCACGGCCTCCCTGCTGGCAGCCCTGATCGCCTCAATTCTCCTCCGGGCACGCAACAGGCGTTACCGGGCCATCGAGGCCGAAGAACGTGTCGACGCCGACCACGACGGGATTCCCGACGTCTACCAGGAGCCTGGCCGCGAATCAGCTGAAACGGTGACGGCCCCCGACCCGGACGCAGATACCCCGGGGAACCGGCCAGGCACCCGCTAGACCGGCTGGTCAGTCCCACTCGCCATACGCACGGCGGGTGTTCGCGTTGATTCTCCGGCAGAGTTCCTCGAGGTCGGTGCCCAGATGTTCCGCCATGAACCGCACCGTATAGGGAACCGCGTAGCTGGCGTTCGGCTGGCCCCGGAACGGGTGAGGGGTAAGGAACGGCGCATCGGTTTCGGTGAGGATCAGCGAGGGATCGGCCACCGCCAGCGCTTCCCGCAGATCGCGTGCGTTCTTGAACGTGACGGTGCCGGAGAAGGACATGAACCAGCCGTTCTCGTTGCAGATACGAGCCAGGTCGGCGTCGCCGGAGAAGCAGTGGAAGACGATCCGCGCGGGAGGTTCTTCCGAGCGCAGGACCTTCACGACGTCGTCGTGCGCGTCCCGGTCATGGATCTGCAGTGCAAGATCAAGCCGGCGGGCAATGTCCAGGTGCCGGCGGAAGGAGTACTCCTGCCGTTCGCGGCCATCCTCACCGGTGCGGAAGTAGTCCAGTCCGGTCTCGCCGATCGCCCGGATGCGGGGATGCTGCGCGAGGTTTTCGATCTCGGCGAGCGCAGCCTCAAGGGTACCGGCCTGGGCAAGGACGGGCGCTTCGTTGGGGTGGATCGCCACGGCGCCCAGCAGGCGGGAGTCTCGATCAACGGCGTCGACGGTGAAGCGGGAGGACTCCACGTCCGTGCCCACCTGCACCGCGAAACCGACCCCGACGGCCTCCGCTGCATCCATGGCGTCCGTGGCGCTGACGGCAACCTGTCCGTCGCGGAAATCGAGGTGCGTGTGGTTGTCCATCACCGGGAACGGAAGCGGCTCCGGTGCCGGCGGATAATCGAGTTTCCGGCTGCGGCCGCCCGCCTCGGGAGCACGCGACCGACTGGTGGGTGAGTCTTCCTCCCCAATCTCGACAGGGCGGTACTGAACGGGGATCGAACTGGTGCACATGGTCCAACCCTAGACTTTCCTTGCAGCCCGCTCGCGTGGGCAGGCAGTCCATGGAACTTTCCGCCACGAACCCCAGTTGTCCTAGTAGTCTTGAGCTAGTTAGCAACCGTTGCCCCGCACGTGTTCCACTGACGTATTCCACACTGAGGTGGTGCCTACGTTCCCGGCAGCGTCTTCGGAAGGTATCGATGGACGCCCACAACCAGTACGCCACCCCCAACGGCAGCACGGCGCCCAGCGCTTCCGTGGGGACAAGCACGGAGGCCGCCCGCCCACCGATGACAGGCGAGACGTTCCACGACACCAGCACGCGCATCCTGCAGTCCATCAACACCGTGATTGACGGCAAGCCCGACGCCGCCCGGTTGGCTCTGACGGTGCTGCTCGCCGAGGGGCACCTGCTGTTGGAAGACGTGCCGGGCGTCGGCAAGACCATGCTGGCCAAGACCCTGGCACGGACCATCGACTGCAGCGTCAACCGGATCCAGTTCACCCCGGACCTGCTGCCCTCGGATGTCACGGGCGTATCCATCTATAACCAGGATTCCCACCGGTTCGAGTTCCGGCGCGGTCCGGTGTTCGCGAACATCGTGATCGGTGACGAGATCAACCGCGCGTCCGCGAAGACGCAGTCCTCGTTGCTCGAGTGCATGGAGGAACACCAGGTCACGGTGGACGGCTCCACCCACCGGTTGGCTGAGCCGTTCATGGTCATCGCCACCCAGAACCCGATCGAGATGGAGGGCACCTACCCGCTTCCCGAAGCCCAGCGCGACCGCTTCATGGCCCGCATCTCCATGGGCTACCCGGACATGAGCTCGGAAATGGAGATGCTGGAGACCCACCAGTCGGTTTCGCCGCTGCGCTCCATCCAGCCGGTTGCCGGTGTGGAGGACGTTGCGGCGATGATCCGCCAGGTGCGGCAGGTGTACGTGTCCCCCGCGGTGAAGGAATACACGGTCGGGATCGGGCATGCCACCCGCCAGCACGCCCAGCTCCGGCTCGGCGCCAGTCCGCGCGGCCTGCTGCAGCTGCTGCGGGCGGCGAAGGCCGGTGCAGCGCTTGAGGGCCGCGACTTCGTCCTGCCCGATGACGTCAGTGCCGTCGCCGAAGCCGTTCTGGCACACCGGCTCATCCTGGACCGGAAGGCACTCAGCTCCGGTGAGACGCCGTCGTCGGTCATTTCCGGCATCCTCGCCCGGGTGCCGGTGGCACGCGACGCGGCGAGCGCCTCCTCCCGAAACGGCTAGCACCATGTCCCTGACCGAGCGGCTGCCGCGGATCCTGACTGCCCGTGGGTGGGGACTGGCTGCGGCCGGCGTCCTCTCGCTCCTGTTCGCGCAGTTCCTGGGCCGGCGGGACCTCCTGTATCTGGGCATCCTGCTGATCCTCCTGCCGCTGGTGTCCGTGCTGGTGCTCCGCCTGGTCAAACCGCGGTTCACCGTGCACCGCACCTTCGCGCCGCAGAGCATGGAAACCGGGTTCACCACCACGGTGACGCTGTCGGTTGCCTCCGACGGGCCGTTGGGCGGCTCGGTGGCGATGCGCGAGCAGCTGCCGCAGCGTTTCGGTGACGCCCCCGAGTTCCACTTCCCTGCCCGCCACCCCACTCCCAGCGGGGTGAGCCTGTATGAATACCGGCTGCGGTCTGCAGCGCGTGGAGTGTACGACGTCGGCCCTGTCACCGCCGGCTTCACCGACCCTTTTGGTTTGGGCATCTCCCGCCACACCCTCGGCGGGACCGACCGGCTGGTGGTCACGCCGAGCCCGCTCGATCTGCCTTACTCGCCGCTGACCGGTGTCCGTGGGACGGACGGCAATGCCGTGACCCGGCGGAACGCCAACCCCAGCGACGACGACGTCATGACCCGCGAGTACCGCCACGGGGACCCGATGCGCCGGGTGCACTGGGCGGCGACCGCCCGGCACAACGAGCTCATGGTGCGGCAGGAGGAATCCGTGACCACCCCCGAGGCCACCCTGATCCTCGATCAGCGGCAGGCCAGCTACGGGTCCGGTTTCCTGTCCGCGTTCGGTGGGGATCCTGACACCGATTCCAGCATGCTGTCTTCGCCCACGTTCGAGTGGGCCGTGGTCGCTGCTGTCTCCATTTCGGCGCATCTGCTGGAACGCAGCTACTCGCTGCGGTTCGTTGATGAGACGGGTGCGCCCGCGTTGCAGCGGTCGGTGTCCGCGCCGTGGCCTGGGGATGAGGAGTTCCTGGGCCAGACCGGGCTGCATGGCATTGCGCAGGGACTGGCAGCGCTCGAGTTGCTGCCGGATCCTGCAAAGCGGACCGCGTCGTCCTCCGCTAAACGGACCTCGTCGTCGTCTTCGTCTTCGTCAGCGAAGCGGCGGCCTGCTACTGACCGGGCTGTCGCAGTGCCGTTCGGCGATCCGATGCTGGACAAGCTCGCGGGACTGAAGAACCGGGGACCGCTGATCGCCCTGCTCGGTGCGATCAGCGCGGACGAAGCCCGCGATCTGGGGCAGGCGGCCGACTACGGATCGCAGTCCGTCGCCATCCTGGTCAGCGAGCGCCCACGCGACCTCCACTCCGTGATGGACATCCTCCGCGGTGCCGGCTGGCACGTGGTGGCGGTGACTCCGAACGCGTCCGTCGCTACCGCCTGGGCGCACCTGGACACTCCGCCGGCCACGGTCACGTCCTCCACGGCGAAGACCACTCTCAGACCGGGCACCGGCAGTTCGACAGACGGCAGTTCTGCAGACACCGTCGGCTCAGGAGTTCACTCATGACCGCGACACTCTTCCGGCCTCCAGCCGACGGGCAGGCGCAACGGGTTCTGCCCAGCAAACCGGGCACTCCCCGTCGGAGCCATTGGCACCTGCTGGTCAGTGCGGCGTCGTTCGGTGCCGTGATGCTGACGTCCATGAGCCTGTCCGGGGTGATCTTCGGCTGGACCTGGCTCACCCCCGTCCTGGTGACGGTGGGAACCGTGCTGTTCTTCATGGCCCTGACGCGTGCTTCGCGGCTCCCCTCCTACTTTGCTCCCCTTGCCGGCATTCTTGCGCTGGCGGGCTCGCTGATCTGGCAGTTCTTCCCGTCGCAGAGCACCCTCGGGTTTTTCCCGGGCGACGGCTTCATTGGTCGGCTGACCATCCTGCTCGGTCACGCAGAAAACACCGTGGTGTCGCAGGTGGCGCCGGTTCTGCCGACTGCCGGGCTGTTCCTGGTGGTCTGTGCCGGCATGGGGCTCATTGCAGTCCTCGTGGATACCCTTGCCAACACGTTGCGCATGCCGGCCACCGCCGGGCTGGCGCTGCTGGCAGTGCTGGTGGTTCCCGCCGTCGTACGTATCAACAGTGTCGGCGTGCCGGCGTTCATTGCTGCGGTGGCAGGATTCCTGCTGCTGCTGGGCTGTGCGCACTGGCGTGAATCGCGGTGGGAATCGGCGTCGTCAGGCGAGCTGTCCGGTGCGCACCTGTCGCGGGGGTTGACTATCGGGGCGCTGGCTCTGGGCATCGCCGTCGTCCTTCCGCTGGCCATTCCGGGCTTCAACTCGGGGGCGTTCCCGCAGGGTGCGCGGGTGAACCTGTGGGGTGCGGCGACGGGGCTGAATCCGATTGTCACGCTCGGCAATGACCTGCGCAATCCCAACGGGTTCGGTCGGATCGAGTACTCCACCACGTCTGATGATCCGCTGTATCTGAGGTCTGTCACGCTCGAGGATTTCAGCGGTCAGCGGTGGGAGCCGGATCAGCGCCTGGGCCAGCGGGTGGCCGGTGTGGAGGAGATGTCCTCGGACGCCCAGCCGTTTGCGGCAACCACCGTCACGCGGGTCAGCACGGACAGCTTCACCAGTCCGTGGCTGCTGGCGCCGTACGCTCCGGTGTCCGTTGAGGGCCTGAACGGGCGGTGGGCTTATGATCCGGGGAACCTCAGTATCCTTGCAATCGACGGCGGCTCAACGGCGCAGCAGGAATACCTGGTCCGCAGCGCCGAGCCGGTGCTGACCCGGGAGCGGCTGCAGGCCATCCCGCCGGCGAATCCCGAGTCCGTGCCCGAGCAGTTCCTCGCCCTTCCCGATTCGGTGCCCGGCATCATCGGTGAGACCACGGCAGCGGTAGTGGACGGAATCAGCAACCCGTACGATCAGGCAATTGCCATCCAGCAGTTCCTGCGCGGGCCGTCCTTTGTGTACTCCGTGGACGCTCCGGTGGACGGCGGGTATGACGGCAACAGCCTCGACGTGATGGCGCGTTTTCTCGAATCGAAGTCCGGATACTGCGTGCACTACGCCGGAACCATGGCGGTCATGGCCCGGCAGGCAGGAATTCCGAGCCGGGTGGCCGTGGGCTACTCCCCCGGAACGCCGACGGGGGATGTTTCGCGTGGCCCCAACGATGAACGGTTCGTCGAGTTTTCGGTGAACTCCAAGGACGCGCATGCCTGGCCGGAGCTGTACTTCGAGGGCGTTGGCTGGGTTCGGTTCGAGCCCACGCCGTCCCGGGGTTCGGTTCCCGAGTATGCGTTCTCGACCGTGGTGCCCACCGGTCCCGTGCCGAACGAAGGCAATCTGAACCCGAACGCCCTGCCGGTGCCGCCGTCCACCGGGACGCCATCCCCGCAGGCTGTGGAGGAGGAGTCGCCGCAGGCAGTGCGGGAGAGTGCTGAGCGGAGTTCCGCCCTCGGGCTGATCCTCGGTGGAGTGCTCGTCCTGCTGGCTTTGACGCCGATGGCGATGCGGCGGATGCGGACCAGGCGCCGTCGTCGTTCTGTCACGGCCAACACCGAAGGGGTTGGTTCAGCCACGGTGGCGTGGGCGGAGACCGTTGAACTGGCCGCCGACTACGGTGTCCCTCCCCTACCCACCGACACGCCGCGGACGTTCGAGCAGCGGTTGCGGGCCGGATTCGATGAAGGTCCGGCGGCAGCACTGTTCCGGCTGCGGCGTTCCTACGAGGAAGAGGAGTACGCCGAATTTGCGGTCTCCGGTGCTCAACCCCGGACGGCGAACAGCTGGGAAGATGTCCAGGCCGTCGCCGACGCGCTGCATGAATCGGCGACGCTTCCGGCACGGCTTCGCGCCCGGTTCTGGCCCCGCTCGCTGTGGCAGCCGTTCGGTGCGCAGCGGAGCGAAGAGGTTGTTGCTGCTTCCGCCTCGCGGTGAGGCGGGCCGGTTTTCCCCACCTTGTGAGAGCAACGACGGCGTGTCGGGAGGGACACGCCGTCGTTATAGGGCTTCGCGGCCGGAAGGTGGGGAATGGGGACCGGTTAGACGTGCATTCTGCGGTGCTAGCCCGCCGTCGGGTCCGCGATGCCCACGTACTGGGTGTAGAGGTATTCCTCGATGCCCTCGTAGCCGCCTTCACGTCCCAGGCCCGACTGCTTCACGCCGCCGAACGGAGCCGCAGCGTTGGAGATGACGCCCGCGTTGAGGCCGAGCATGCCGGTGTCGATCCGTTCGCCCATCCGCAGTCCGCGGTTGAGGTCGCGGGTGAAAACGTACGCCACGAGTCCATACTCGGTGTTGTTGGCCAGCCGCACGGCGTCGTCCTCGGTGGAGAAGGTGACAATCGGCGCTACCGGGCCGAAGATCTCCTCCTGGAGGATGCGGGAGCCGGACTGCACACCCGTGAGCACTGTCGCCGGGTAGAAGTAGCCGGGACCATCCATCGGTGAGCCGCCGGAGAGGACCTTTGCGCCGTCGTCGACCGCGTCCTGCACCAGGGAGTGCACGTTGTCGCGGCTCTTGCCGTCGATCAGCGGGCCCAGCTTCGAGCTGTCCTCGGTGCCGCGGCCCGGGGTGACGTCCTTCATCCGGGCGGCGAGCCTGTCAGCGAACTCGGCGGCGACGGACTCCTGCACGATGAACCGGTTGGCTGCGGTGCAGGCCTCGCCCATGTTGCGCAGCTTGGCGGCCATGGCGCCTTCCACTGCCTTGTCCAGGTCAGCGTCCTCGAAGACCAGGAACGGTGCGTTTCCGCCGAGCTCCATCGAGGTGCGCAGGACGTTCTCGGAGGCGTCCGCGAGCAGGCGGCGACCCACCGGCGTCGAACCTGTGAAGGAGAGCTTGCGGAGGCGGCTGTCCTTGATGAGGGGTCCGGTGACGCCGCCGGCGTCGGAGGTGTGGACGATGTTGAGCACGCCGGCGGGCAGGCCGGCCTCTTCGAGGACCTTGGCAAACAACGACGACGTCAGCGGGGTCAGGTTGGCGGGCTTCAGCACCATCGTGCAGCCGGCGGCAACTGCGGGGGCGATCTTGCGCGTTGCCATGGCCAGCGGGAAGTTCCACGGGGTGATGAGCAGGCAGGGGCCCACGGGCTTCTTGTTGACCAGGATGCGGGATTTGCCGTCCGGGGCTGTGGAGTAGCGGCCCGACATGCGGACGGCTTCCTCGGAGAACCAGCGGAGGAACTCGGCGCCGTACGTCACTTCACCGCGGGCTTCGGCGAGGGGCTTGCCCATTTCCAGGGTCATGAGAAGTGCGAAGTCGTCGGCGCGTTCGGTGACGAGTTCGAAGGCGCGGCGCAGGATCTCGCCGCGCTCGCGGGGTGCCGTTTTGGCCCAGCTGTCCTGTGCTGCGACGGCGGCGTCCAGTGCGGCCTTGCCGTCCTCGGGGCTGGCGTCGGCGATGGTCAGGAGTGTCTTGCCGGTCGCGGGATCCTCGACGTCGAAGGTCTTGCCGTTCGAGGCGTCGCGCCACTCGCCGCCGATCAGCAGGCCGGTGGGGACCGAGGACAGAAGTTCTTGTTCGCGCTGGGCAGTGATAGTCATCCGGAAGCCTTTACGATCGACGATGGGCAGTGCAGGAGCCGTTCTTGCATCTTGGCCTTCACGCTAGCCCTGCATTTTGGCCCCTGTCCATACAAAGCTGCACCACGTGGTGCCGGATCTGCTGTTGTAGTGCACAGCTACTCGCCTCCCATTGTCGGTTACGTCCTCGCGGCCACCACCGCGGCGTACAGCTCCCGCTTGCTGACCCGTCGGTCTTCAGCCACGGCTGCGACGGCCTCCTTGAGCCGGAGCCCCTGGCTCATCAGCTCGTTGACCGCGTGGACATGGTCTTCCGGTTCGGTGGGCGCATCTGCCGGTGCACCGCCGACGACGACGGCGATCTCCCCCCTGATCTCGTTGCCTTCCACCCACTCGAGCAGGTGCTGCAGCGACCCGCGGATCACCTCTTCATAGCGCTTGGTGAGTTCGCGGGTGACGCAGGCCTGCCGGTCCGGGCCGAATTCGGAGTGCAGTGCGCGGATCATCGCTTCGAGCCGGTGGGGCGCTTCGAAGAACACCATGGTGCGGCGTTCGGTGCGCAGCTCGGCCAACCGGGCTGCACGTTCGCCGGTCTTGCGGGGCAGGAAGCCCTCGAAGCAGAAACGATCGGTGGGCAGGCCGGAGAGGGCGAGCGCTGTGAGGACCGCGGAGGGTCCGGGTGCGACGGTGACCGTAATGTCCCGTTCGGCTGCGGCTTCGACGAGGCGGAAGCCGGGGTCGGACACGGAGGGCATACCGGCGTCGGTCACAAGCAGCAGGGTTGCACCGGCGTCGACGAGGTCCAGCAGTTCGGGGGTGCGTGAGGCTTCGTTGTGCTCGTGGTAGCTGAGGGTCCTTCCTCGCGGAGTCACCTCGAGGGAACGGATGAGCCGCTGCAGGCGCCGGGTGTCTTCGGCGGCGATGACGTCAGCCGATTCGAGGAGCGACACCAGCCGGAACGTTGCGTCGCCCATGTTTCCGATGGGGGTGGCGGCCAGGACGATGCTGCCGTTCCCGGGGATGAGCGTCCCGGCATCTCCGGAGGTGAGGGTTTCCGGCAGGAGCGGGGCGTCGTCGTCGTTGTGTTCCCTAGGTTCCGTCACTGGTTCAGCCTAGCTGTCCAGGAACTGTCACTGCCGCTCGGTACGATGATTCCGTGAGCCAAACCACCACTGCCGCAGCCCTCCGCGAGGGGTCCGGGCCGCAGTGGGTCGTTTCGGCGCGAACCGCGTTCTCCGAGCGCGTACTGCGGCGCCGTTTGCTCGGTGAGCAGCTTCCATTCGGGGTGTGGGGTTGGCTGATTCCCGTGATGGTGGCGCTGATCGGCGGGGTGCTGCGGTTTGTCCGGTTGGGTGAACCGGACACGCTGGTGTTTGACGAGACCTACTACGTCAAGGACGCCTACTCCTTCCTGCAGTCCGGGTATGAGCGTGAGTGGCCGGAGGAGGCGGATGAGTCCTTCAACGCCGGCAACCCCGGGGTGATCCTGGAGACGGCGGACTATGTGGTGCATCCGCCGGTCGGCAAGTGGATGATCGCATTCGGGATGCTGCTGTTCGGGCCGTCCAATCCGTTCGGCTGGCGGTTCACGGCGGCGGTGGTCGGTACGCTGTCCATCCTCATCCTGGCTCTGGTGGCGCAGCGGTTATTCGGGTCGGTGGTGCTGGGCGGTATTGCGGGGTTGCTACTGGCGGTCGACGGGCATCATCTGGTCCATTCGCGGACGTCGCTGCTGGACGTTTTCCTCATGTTCTGGGTGCTGGTTGCGTTTGCGCTGCTGGTGCTGGACCGGAACTGGGCGAGGCGCCGGTTGGCCGTGCTGATGGCCGGTTTCGCTCGGGAGCGTGGCCAGCCCACGCGTGAGCAGTTGCTGTACGGGCCGTGGCTGGGGTTGCGTCCGTGGCGGATCGCCGCGGGGGTGGCGCTCGGCTTGGCGCTGGGCACCAAGTGGTCGGCACTGCCCTACATTGCGGTGTTCGGCCTGATGACCGTGCTGTGGGATATGTCAGCCCGGCGCACGGTGGGCGTTCGGCGCTGGGTGCGTGGCGCCGTCGTGCGTGATGGTCTGCAGGCGTTCGTGTCGGTTGTGCCGGTGGCACTGCTGACGTACGTGGCGTCGTGGACCGGCTGGTTCCTCTCTTCCGATGCGTATGACCGGCAGTGGGCGGCGGACAATCCCGATCCGCTGTGGGACTGGGTCCCCGCTCCCCTGCGCTCGCTGGCTGAGTACCACCGCAGTGCGTATACGTTTCATGAGGGGCTCAGTTCCGAGCATCCGTATGAGGCAACGGCGTGGTCCTGGCTGGTGATGGGGCGGCCGACGTCCTTCCACTATCAGTCGGACGGGCTGACGTGTGGGGCTTCGGACTGCTCCCAGGCGGTGAGTGTGGTGGGCAACCCGCTGATCTGGTGGGGCGCTGCGCTGTCGCTGCTGGTGGTGATTCTGTTCTGGGTTGGCCGGCGCGACTGGCGCGCAGGTGCCATCCTCGCCGGAGTCGCTGCCGGCTACCTGCCGTGGTTCCTGTTCCCGGACCGCACCATGTTCTTCTTCTATGCGATCGTGTTCGAGCCGTTTCTCGTCCTGGCGCTGGTCTATGTGCTGGGGCTGATTCTGGGACGTGCACACGACCCCCCGTGGCGGCGCCGGAGCGGTATTGTGCTCGTGGGGGGATTCGTTGTGCTCGCAGTGTTGGTATCCGCGTTCTTCCTGCCCGTCTGGACGGCTGAAACCATCCCCTACAACCAGTGGCGTCTACGCATGTGGATGCCGAGCTGGATCTGACCTAGGCGTGCGTCGCCAGCCGTACGTCGCCAGTCCAGACGTCAGTCCAGACGCCAGTCACCACCGAGGGAAAGCGAGTTGCACCGATGCGAGAATCCTCCACCGAACTCATGGTCGATCTACCGGCCGAGTCCAACGTCACCGACCTCCTCCTCACCCAGCACAGGCGCGCTCCGAAGGCCCCGCTGTATGCGGTGAAGACGGACGGCGTCTGGAAGGACGTCAGTGCCGACTCCTTCCTGGAGCAGGTGCGCGCGCTGGCCAAGGGGCTTCTCGCGCGCGGCGTGCAACCCGGTGACTCGGTGGCGGTCATGTCGAAGACCCGCTACGAGTGGACCCTCGCTGACCTTGCCATCTGGTTTGCCGGAGCCGTCACTGTTCCCATTTACGAGACCTCCTCGGCACACCAGGTGAGCTTCATCCTGGAGGACTCTGCCGCCGTCGTCGTGCTCGTTGAGAACGAGGAAAAAGCGGCAGTGGTGCGCCAGGCTGCGCCGGACGCGCAGCTTGTACTGATGAATTACGACGACGGTGCTGCCTCCTTTGCATCGTTGGCGTCTGACGGGGAGTCGGTCAGCGACGACGTGCTCGAGGCCGCGCGGAGCAGCCGGGTGCTGGAGGATGTGGCGTCGCTGGTGTACACGTCGGGCACTACGGGGCAACCCAAGGGGTGCGAGATCACGCACGGCAACTTTGCGCTGTTTGCCGTGAACACCATCGAGTTCCTGCCGGAGCTGCTCAAACAGGAAAATGCACGGACCCTGATGTTCCTGCCGCTTGCGCATGTGCTGGCGCGTGCGGTGCAGCTGGTCTGCCTGGGTGCCGGGGTGAAGCTTGGCCACACGTCCAATGCCACCGAGCTGCTTGACGATCTCGCTGCGTACAAGCCCACGTTCCTGCTGGTGGTGCCACGCATCTTCGAGAAGATCTACAGCACCGCTTCGCAGAAGGCTGAGGCTGCCGGCAAGGGCAAAATTTTCCGTGCGGCGGACGCCACGGCGGTTGCCTACTCGAAGGCTTTGGATGCTGCGGCGCGGGGTGGAAGTGGTCCGTCGCTGCTGTTGCGGGCACGTCACGCACTGTTTGACCGTGTGCTGTATCCGAAGCTGCGGGGAGTTTTTGGTGGTGAGGTGGTGCATACGGTGTCGGGCGCTTCGCCGCTCAGCGAGCACCTGACGCACTTCTTCCGTGGTGCCGGGATCAATGTGCTGGAAGGTTACGGGCTGACTGAGAGTACTGCGCCCTGTACGGCGAATACGGTGTCGCTGACGCGGGTCGGTTCGGTGGGTATTCCGATGCCCGGAACCACCATTCGGGTCGATGAGGATGGCGAAATCCAGGTCAACGGCGTCGGTGTCTTCAAGGGGTACCACCACAACAGTGCTGCCAATGCAGAGTCATTCACGGAGGACGGTTTCTTCCGTACCGGTGACCTTGGAACGCTGGACGAGGACGGCTTCCTGCACATCACCGGCCGGAAGAAGGACCTTCTGGTGACGGCTGGCGGCAAGAACGTTGCCCCGGCGCCGCTGGAGGAGAAACTGCGGGAACATCCTCTCGTGGCGCACGCGCTCGTTGTGGGCGACAACCGGCCGTTTGTTGCTGCTTTGGTGACGCTCGATCCTGACGCTGTGAGCAACTGGGTGAAAGCGAACGGGCATGGCGCTTCGGGGTCGTCTGGGGTGCTGTCGTCTGGGGAGGTGCCGTCTGAGGTGGCGTGGTCTGAGGTGCTGTCGTCTGAGGTGGCGTCGTCTGAGGTGTTGTCGTCTGCTGCGTTGCGTGCGGAACTGCAGACGGCTGTCGATGCTGCGAACACGCTGGTGTCGCGTGCCGAGCAGATCCGGAAGTTCGATGTTCTCGATGCCGAGTTCACCGTCGATTCCGGATACCTCACACCCACCCTGAAGCTGAAGAAGGCGGCGGTGCTGGCCGATCACGGTGCGGCTGTGGAGAAGCTTTACACCTGACGGGTTGTTGCTCTCTCTGCCTGCCGCGGTCGTCCCCTCGCAGTCGCGCTCTGCCTGCTGCCGCCGTCGTCGTGCTCCCTGCCTGCCGCCGCCGTCGTCGTGCTCCCTGCCTGCCGCCGCCGTCGTCGTGCTTAGATGCCGTTGTTGGCGCGGCGGGCTGCGTAAGCGTGGGCGGACTTTTCGCGGCGGGCTTTGGTGGGCCAGGTGAGGACGAGGGTCAGTACAGCACCAATCAGCACGATGGCGCCGACGGATGCGGCGGCGTCGATCCAGAACTGGGCTGGGAAGAGTCGGATGAGGGTGTCGTCGAGACGGAAGGTCCAGGTGCCGTCGGCGAACAAGAGTGCGTGGACCTGTGTGAAGAAGGTTTCCCAGGCCAGGATCCCGGCTACGGCGAGCGCAATCGCGAGGACGAGCGTTGCAACCGCACCTGCGAACAGGCCGCGGCGGATGCCTCCGGGGTAGCGGCGTGCCAGGTAAATGCAGGCAACGATTGTGAGGATGGCGAGGACGGTTGCGACGACAAACCCGGTAGACAGCACGCCCTTCACGTCAGCCATGTGGCCGACTTCGCTGTCGAGGAACAGTTGGTCGCCGTCCGTGTTGACGAGGTCGCCTAGAAAGCGGGCGGGCGCCCAGTTGAGGATGTAATCCATGGCGTACGAGCCATAGGTCATCCGGTCCTCGGTGCTGAATCCGTAGCTGTCGGCAGGGAAACCCGGGCGATGGTATTCGACCCAGAGGAACAGCGGGGTGGTGACAGCACGAACCGCTGCGGCGAGAAGGATGATCGGGAAGAACACTGCGACTGCCGCCTGTAGGACGCGCGGAAGTAACGGCTTGGCAGCGGCGGCCTCGTCACGCTGGTTTGCCCGCCGGTTGACCTCCTCTTCGGGAGGGCGGATGGCGAGCGAGGAGGTGTCGGGGGTGGCGTCGTCGTCGGTCTTTGTGCGGCTCGGCCGGGATGGTGAGGAAGAGGAGCGGGCTAGAGTCGAGCCCGCGGGTGTTGCGTGTACGGGCGTTGCGTCCTCGGGGGCTGCGTCCTCGTGAGCCGCGGCCTCGGCAGTTGCGTGCTCGCGGGCTGCATCCTCGTGAACCGCGTCATCGGGCGTCGCGTCCTCGCCAGTTGCTGCGGCGGGTCGGGTCGCGTCATCGGGCGTCGCGTCCACGGGGGCTGCGTCGCCGGCAGTTGCTGAGTCGGGGCGGGCTGCGTCGCCGGCAGTTGCGTGCTCGTAGGCTGCGTGCTCGGCAGTTGCTGCGGCGGGGCCCTCGTCAGAGGTTGCTTTGACCGGAATTGCGGCGATTTGTTGTGTCGCCGGCGACGACGGATCTGTTGTGGGGTGATCCGGTGGCGAGTAAACCGCTCGCCCGTAGCCGGACCCCATGGTGATGGGGTCTTTTTGTCCGGTCGACGTGTTTTCGGGCTCCGGAACGGCAGGAGAATCACCGCTTCCAGGCGACGTTGCAGCGGAATCTCCAACAGGCGTCGGGGCAGCAGCAATTTCGGCCTCGGTGTCGTTATCGGTCTCGTTCTCGTATGCCGGTGTGTAGGCCGATACGTCAGGAAGGGTGCTGGCCTTCCTCATGGGGAAGCCACTCTCACGAAGGCGGGTTGAACCGCCGCCGGACTGGTCCGAGCGCAGTGCTGCGCGGCGTTCGCTGCCTTCGGGCCCGCTCTGATTTTCGTTCTCAGCTTTGTCAGCCACGACTGTCTCCTTGCATGGAATTCCTATCTACGACAGTACCCGGGAGGACTGACCCGACCGATGTCGGCCACGCCGCTGAGCTTCTTCTCGGCGTGCCTGTCCGCAGTCCGTCGGTGTTCGCAGTGGGCATAATCCGGTGGCTGCTCGGACGGTCCAGTTTTGTCAGAGGTGGGTGATGGAGTGTGTTTATGGAGTTTTCCGAGGAGTTCACGCCAAGTGCTGAGGGTGGTGCTGCCGGTGCCTTTGGTGTTGCCGGTGCCTCCAGCGCGGGCTCCGCTGGCGAGAGCTCTTACAGGTCAGGATCGCCTCATCCGGGTTCTACAGGTGCAGACTCCGCTGGGGAGAGCACCTCCCGGTCAGGACCGTCTGACCCAGGTTTCACCCGTCCTGGCACTCAGAGGAACTCTTCCTGGACAGAATCTGAAGCTCCGGATTGGACCGAGGTCCCGTTCAGCGGGGTGTTCGAAGGCCAAATTTGGGAAGGCACAGACGAACCAGCACCATCCGGTCCGTGGGGTGTTGTTGAGCTGTCCCCTATGAGGGCGTTGGAAACGCTGACCGACGCGGTGGACACGCTGGAACGGTTGAACGAGCTACAGTGCTGGGCCGATGCGCAAAAGGCACGGCTGGTGGACCGTATCCGTGAGCTGTATCGACGCGATGTGCAGCCGGCCAACGAGGTCCAGTCCAGCGCTCAGGCACAAGCCGATCAGGACGAGTTTGTGTTGTCGCTGGCAGCCGAAGAAGTCGGCGCACTGCTGCGGATGCCGTCCGGGTCTGCCAAGAATCTTGTCGCGCAGAGCCGGTCGCTGGTCAATCACCACGAGCGCACGCTGACCAGCATGGAAGCGGGCAAGCTGTCGTGGCGGCATGCCGCCACCATCGTGGAGGAATGCGTCGGTGTGCCCGCTGATTCGGTGGTCCGGTTTGAACAGGACCTTGTCGAGGTGGCTGAGCAGTCCACGGTCGCGAAACTGACCCGGCGAGCCCGCGGACTGCGGGAGATCCTGCACCCGGAAGCTGCTCCGGTCCGCAAAACCCGTGCCGCTGCCGAACGCCGGGTCATCGTCGAGCCGGGTACTGACGGGATGGCCTGGCTGAGCGCCTACTTGCCGGCGGAACAGGCGTGTGGGATTTACAACCGGATCGACGCCGGAGCCCGCGGACTCCAGGCACCGGACGAGGGGCGCACTCTCGGCCAGCTCCCTGCCGATGTCTTCACCGACCTGCTCACCCACACCTGCGCCGGAGACATCAGCAACGGAACCGGGTTCCGTGGAATCGGAGCAACCGTCCACATCACCGTGCCCGCCCTCACCCTGCTGGACCAAATGCCAGGCGACGGCGGTGAACGAGGAGCAGGTGAACGAGGAGCAGGCGGACGAGGAGCAGGCGGACGAGGAGCAGATCGGGGAACGACCGGCTTCATGGCTGGCGCCCGAGCCGGGAATGCTGAAAAAGACCGCGTCACGGGCGAAAGCTGGAACCCAATGCACGACGACGCAGACAAACACTGCGTCGCAGACGGGTACGGTCCCGCGAACGGTGACAGCAACGCTGATTCCAGTGCAAGGCTAGGCCGGCCCGGCTACGCGGTGTTGGAAGGCTACGGCCCGATCGACCCGGAAACGGCAGCACGTCTGGCCGGACACGCACCCTCATTCACCCGGATTCTGACACACCCCGAAACCGGTGCGGCGCTCTCCATCGGCCGGGCCTCCTACCGGCCACCGAAACACCTCCAGGACTGGGTCCGAGCCCGGGACAAAACCTGCAGACATCCCGGCTGCAACCGGACAGCAAAAGCAACGGAAATCGACCATACCATCCCCTGGCACAAAGGCGGACGCACCGACCACCACAACCTTTCCTGCCTCTGCGCCAAGCACCACATGCTCAAAACAAACGAGCACTGGGACTACAAGCAGCCCGAACCCGGCACCATCATCGCCATCTCACCAGCGGGCAAAACCTACACCACCAGACCGCCGCCCTTCTAAACACCCGCACGGGGTGCGGGGAAACGAAATGGCACCAGGACCGCACAGCACAGCACCATTGACGCGCAAACGAACGGTTTGCGTGGGCTAGCGAAGATTCCTCTCTCCTGGCGTCGTGCGCGGTTCGCTTCAGCACGATCACAGAATGGTGGCGTGTCCCCCACCCTAGGCAGCCCCGCCTCTATGCAGCCCGGGTTCAGGCAGCCCGAGTTAAGGCAGCCCAAGACAGCACCGAAGCCCCGAACCCAAGCCAGCCCAAAGGTCAGGCAGTCAGCACCGAAGCCCCACGGTCCTCATCCGCAAGATCGCCGGTATATCCGGCCCGGACCGCACGCCGGCCAAGAACCAGCGTGTACACCCAGTAGAGCGCAAACACAAGGAAACCGATTCCGATCCGCAACCACACAGGAAGCGGACTCGGCGTCACGAAGCCCTCCACAAGCCCGGACACAAAGAGCACCAGCACCAATCCCAGCGCAACCGTAATGAGCGACCGCCCCTCTTCGGCAAGGGCCTGCGACCGCGTTCGCGCTCCAGGAGAAACCCATGCCCAAAAGATCCGCAACCCGGCAGCCGTCGCAACGAAGATCGCCGTCAACTCCATGAAACCGTGTGGAAGGATGTAGATGAAGAACACATCGAGCTTGTCGTACGAGGCCATCATTCCCCCGGCCATTCCCACACCCTGTGCGTTCTGGTAGAGAATGAACGGCCCCCAAAGACCGGTAATCCCAAACGCCACCGCCTGAACCGCAATCCACGCATTGTTGGTCCACACCAGACCCGCAAAGGACGCAGCCGGATTCTCCGAGTAGTAGTTGACGAAATCCTCCTCAACGTACCGCCGAATCTCCTCGTCACTACCAAGAGCCGCAATCACCCCGGGCGTATTCACAACCCACGCACCGAAAAGCCAGGCAACGGCCACAAACACCACACCGACCACCACAGTGAGCCAACGGATCCGGTAGAAAGCAGCAGGCAGCGAGATCACAAAGAATCGCGCAACATCTTCGAGCACATTCGATCGCGCACCCGTGAACTTGGTCCGAGCCCGTGACAACCGCATGGACAGCTCGTTGGACAGCGCACTCTCCGGAGCAACAGACCGAATCATCGACAGGTGGGTGGAAGTGCGCTGGTACAGGCTGAGCAGCTCATCGGCCTCACGACCACGCAACCGGCGCTGCCGCGTCAACGAATCCAGCCGGTTCCAGTCTGCGCGGTTAACTTCCTCGAATGCGTCCAGATCCACCCGATCAGCTTAGCCGCCGAAACCCACCGTCCAACGGCAGCTAAGCTGATCTCATCCAAGGGGAGGACATCCAATGAGCTCGGTCATCACAGGCGAAGCAGTCGTTCTTGAACTGCGCCCGGCATCCTTCGGTGCACGTGCCGTCAGCCTGATGATCGACGTGCTCGCTCAGATCCTGGTGATCATCGGCGTTATCGTCGCCGTCGGAAACACCTTCGGTGGGTCCTTCGACCCGGCACTGACCCAGGCACTCGTTCTGGTGCTCGTGGTTCTTGTCCTCGTGGTCATTCCGGTGACGATCGAAACGGTCACCAGAGGCAAGTCGCTGGGCCGCCTGGCCATGGGACTGCGCATCGTGCGTGACGACGGCGGGTCCATCCGTTTCCGGCACGCCTTTATCCGCGGAATGCTCGCGGTCCTGGAGATTTACCTTCTGGTCGGCTCCCTCGCTTTCCTCGTCGCCGTGTTCAACGAACGCTCCAAACGGCTGGGCGATCTGCTCGCAGGCACCTATTCGATGCATGAGCGCGTCGTGGTCAAATCCCGCACGCGGGCGGTGTTGCCGCCGTCGTTACAGGAGTGGAGTGCAACCGCCGACGTCGCCCAGTTACCTGACGCACTGACCCGCCGGATCTCGCAGTTCATCGGCCAGGCAAGTCGGCTCACACCGCCCGCACGCACCACGCTGGCCATCGAACTGGCCACCGAAGCATCAGCTTTCGTGTTCCCGACACCGCCTGCAGGAACACCGCCCGAAGACTTCCTGAACGCAGTCGTGTCCGAACGCCGAGATCGCGACTATGCCCGGCTCATGAGACAGCGCGAACGGACGTCGCACACAGCCGAACAGCTACACAAGCTGCCGTTCAGCTCCTGAGTGAAAGTCTAGTTCCTGACCAAGAAGAAGTTGCAGAAACCCAGGTAATCAGGCCTGCGAGGTCCACTCTGCCCAGGTCAGGTTCCAGTCGCCAAAGCCGTCCCAAACCTGCACCGGACCGGTGTCGGTATTGCGGATCTCAAGCATGTCGCCCGGACCGAACGTGTCATAGAAGTACTTGGCACCCTCAGGGCTCATGCCGACACAACCGTGCGAAACGTTCAACTCACCCAGAATGGGCTGCGCCGCAGGAAGGGCCTCGTGAACAAAAGCGCCACCATTGGAGATACGGCTCGCGAAATTCACTTCGGTTGGCTCGTAGTAGGCAGGATCGCCCGGTTTCAGGCCGATGGACTCCGCCGTGAACTTGGTCCGCTCGTACTGCTCCATGACGGTATACAGCCCGAAGAAGGACGGCCATTCCTCCGTACCGAGCGTCACCGGAAAGGTCCGCTCGAGCTTGCCGTCAATGAAGACCTGCATCTCCTTGGTAGCATTGTCCACCACAGCCAGGCGGTCATTGTGGGTGGTGAAGGACCAGGTGTCGTTGAAGTTGCCGACCATCCCGTTACCGAATTCAACACCGAACAGCTGAACGTCAACGGTAATGGTGCTGTTCGGATCCCAGTACTCCTGCGCCCGGTAGCGCACCTCCGAATCATTCAGCCAGTAGAACGCACCCTTCTGGCCGGACGTGCTGGTGATCGTGATGGCGTTTTCGACCTCGTCCTTGTTGATCACCGGCTCGCTGAACGTGATCTCAATCGTCTGGCCCGTTCCAACGGTTGACCCGGGAGCCGGATACATCCAGGCGTTGGCCTCATTCTCCGGCTGGACCGTGGTGAAGGTCTGCTTCTGCCGGTGTTCCACGCCCGTTGTATCAACGAGCACAAACTCGAACGCATACTCCGTAGCAAATGCGAGCGGCCCGTCGGCCTTCCAGGAAGATCCGTCCTCCGACACCGTTCCCGCAACCGGCTCGCCGCCGGCAACAGGTGCGAGCGACACGTCCTGAATGGTCGCCTTCTCCACCCGGATCTCCGGCAGCGTGGCCGGGTTCACCGCTACCGCACCGTCAGTAGGCGTGATCCCGAAGGTGAACTCCTCAGCAGCGGGCGTTTCCTCAGCTGCCGGTTCCTCCGAGGATGAAGCCGACGACGACGGCGCTGCCGCCGGCTCATTGCCGAAGTTGGCCCAGCTCGGTGCAGTAATGGCACCGATTGCACCGCCGCCGACAACCAGCAATCCAGCGACAATGAGCGCGCCGACCTTCCAGCCGCGCCGCCGCGACTGATTGCCGTCGGAGAAATTCGACATGCTCTTTACCCTGCCTGCTAGGTGCTGTCCGGTTGCAATTTTACGCGCGCGTGCCGGGCGGTCCCGCCTGGACACACTTCGGTCCGGTTACGATTCCTGGTTGCACGTCGCTGCGACTGCCAGCCGTAGCGACAGTCAGAGACAGCGCTCAGTAGCGGTAGTGATCCGACTTGTACGGCCCGGCTGCATCAATATCGAGGTACTCCGCCTGGCTCTTCGACAGCTCAGTCAGCTCAACACCCAACGCGTCAAGGTGCAGCCTGGCTACCTTCTCATCAAGGATCTTGGGCAGCACGTACACCTGCTTCGCGTACTCCGGAGAGCCGTCTTCGCGTGCCTGACCGTGCTTGGTGAAGAGTTCGATCTGCGCAATGGTCTGATTCGCAAACGAGTTGCTCATGACAAACGACGGATGCCCGGTGGCATTGCCCAGATTGAGCAGGCGCCCCTCCGACAGCATGATGATGCTGCGCTGCCGGTCGGTTCCCTGATCGAAAACCCACTCGTGAACCTGCGGCTTGATTTCAACCTTGGCAACGCCCGGCACGCGAGCCAGGCCGGCAATGTCGATTTCGTTGTCGAAGTGACCGATGTTCCCGACGATCGCCTGGTGCCTCATGGCCTGCATGTGGAGCGCCATGATGACGTCCTTGTTGCCCGTGGTGGTGATGAAGATGTCACCCACCGCAAGCACAGACTCCAGCTTGGCCACCTGGTAGCCGTCCATGACTGCCTGCAGCGCACAGATCGGATCGATCTCGGTCACAATCACACGCGCACCCTGGCCGCGAAGTGCCTCTGCCGCACCCTTGCCGACATCGCCATAACCGCAGACGACGGCGACCTTGCCCCCGATGAGGACATCGGTTGCACGGTTCAGGCCGTCCGGCAGCGAGTGGCGGATGCCGTACTTGTTGTCGAACTTCGACTTCGTCACCGAGTCATTGACGTTGATCGCCGGGAACAGCAGCTTGCCCTGCTCGGCCAACTGGTACAGGCGGTGCACACCGGTCGTGGTTTCCTCGGTGACACCCTGGATTGACGCACCAATGCGCGTCCAGCGCTCGGGATCTTCCGCCAGGGAGGAACGCAAAACATCGAGGAAGACGGTGTACTCGTGCGAGTAGTCGACGTCATCTTCCGTGGGCGCAGCGGGCACCGCTCCGGCTGCTTCGAACTCCACACCCTTGTGCACGAGCATGGTGGCGTCTCCGCCGTCGTCGAGAATCATGTTGGGCTCGGTATCCGGCCACTGCAGGATCTGCGTGGTTGCCCACCAGTACTCCTTCAGAGACTCGTTCTTCCAGGCGAAGACCGGCACGCCGGCCGGCTCCTCGACCGTTCCATACCCGACAACGATAGCCGCCGCCGCTTCATCCTGCGTTGAGAAGATGTTGCAGGAGGCCCACCGGACTTCGGCACCGAGAGCCGTCAGGGTCTCAATCAGGACCGCCGTCTGGACCGTCATATGGAGGGACCCGGCAATACGGGCACCCTTGAGCGGCTGGCTCTCGCCGAACTCGCGCCGCAGTGCCATCAGGCCGGGCATCTCATGCTCGGCAAGCCGGATCTGGTGACGACCGGCTTCGGCCAGGGAGAGGTCGGCTACCTTGAAGTCAAACGTCATAGTGATGGGGATTCCTCTGCGGTGGAAGCGGGCGTCGGAGTAGGAGCGGGAACGGTTTCCGCTGTCCTGAGTTCGGGGCGAAGCAGCACGGGGATTGACTCATCGATGGGGTATTCCACGAAGTTGCCCGATGCGTCCGGAGCGGACGAGCGAAGCACCTCGCCCTCCTGCAGAAGTGCGGATCCGGTTACGGGGCATCGAAGAATGGCCAACAGATCAGAAGAGATATTGGGCAACGGCATGCCGCCTTTCGAGGATTCCGGATGGCGTGCGGTGCAGCGACAGCTGAGACACGTGGTGCGGTACTCCAAGGGTATCGCGCAGCGCATCAGCACCGGGAATCTGTGTGGACAGCGCGGTAACAGCCGCTCAAAAACTCAGTCCAAAACCCTAACGGTCCCGCAACGCCCTCAAGTGGCCGCGACGGGCACCTGGCTCACCCGGCGGCGGCGTCAGCGGAGCCTTTGATCCGTGGGAAGCAGTCGGTTCCGGAGCGCTACGGTCGACCGCTGCTTCACGGACAGCATTGACCAGAGCCAGCAGGTCATCCGGGCTGGGTTCCGGCGGTCCGGACGGAAGCGCAAGCCGAAGCACTTCCCACCCGCGGGGAACCGTCAGGTTCTCGGCATGGGGGGCGCACAGATCATAGGAGTGTGGTTCCGCATACGTGGCCAGCGGCCCAAGCACAGCGGTGGAATCGGCATACACGTAAGTGAGCGTTGCCACAGCAGCACGCTGGCACGCTGAACGCGAACATTGCCGGATCGATCCCACGACTGATCAGCCTACCGTGTCCCACACGGGTGATGCAGCAGGAACGGGTTCGGACTAGAGTTTCAGCATGCGGGATAGCTCCTTTTCCATTCGCCTGGCTGTACCGGAAGGGCCTGTCGATGCACAGTCCCGGTACGCCGGCCGGCGGCGTGACCGCCACGGCAGGGGCCTGCGTGGTGAGCTCATCCCGTCACATCTGCCGGGATCCCGCACCCGTTCCGAACGGTTCGAGGACTGGGTGATGGAATCCGCACAGCGCCTGGAACGGTTGTGGGGCGACAAGATTCAGGACGTCCAGATCCTCGTCCTGGAAATCCCGGACGGACTGGAGCAGATGGCACCGGAGACCGTACGCGGACTGCTGGGTACCTCCACTCCCGCTGCCGACAGGAAGCCTGCCACCATCACGGTGTACCGGCATCCCATCGAAATGACCGCCAAGGGCTACGTTCCCGCCAACGAACTGGTGCATGACGTGGTTGTCGAACAGATGGCAGAGCTCTTGGGGATGGCCCCCGAAGCGGTAGACCCCGCCTACGGCCGCTCCCGGGCCTGAACAAGCCCAGCTACACAAAACCAGCCTCAGCTAGAACCCGATATTCACCGAAACGCTCTGCTGCCCTGCACTGCCCGCCGGTATGGGGGCTACGGAGATCCCGGAAGTGTCGCCGTCGAGCGTTGCCACCTGCGCACCATAGGCGGGATCACCGGAGACGCCGATCAGCACCGAAACCGTCCCGTCACCGAGGTCAGCAGCAGGCACCGTCACCGTGGTGCCGCCGGCGACGTCGAACACTTGCTCTTCGCCCAGCGCGCCCTCTGCGGTGACCGGCAGAAGACGGACCTCCGCCCGGCCCGTGGGCGCACTGAAGACAAAGGCTGCGTCCGCTCCGGTCGGTAATGCCGATACGTGCTGGCTTCCCAGCCGCACAGCCGACGGGACCTGCGCCAGGTCCAACGGCTCTTCCGGTTCGGTGCCGCGAACAACCCTGGCCGATGCGGAAATCAGCACGTCGGAACTGATGACAGCCGAATAGTTCCCCTCAGGCAGCGACTCCAGCGGAATCGACGTGACCGAACCAGCCGCCGCCGTAACGACTCCCCCGCCCGGCAACTCCACCTCACCGTTGGGACCGAACACACGCACATCCAGCACAGCATCCGTGCCGCCCGGCACCGCAACCTGCAGTGACGGCCCGGCACCGGCGTAGCCTTCCTGCGCGAGGATCGGATCCACAATGTCCGGTGCCTGAATCTGGATGCCCGGAAGAACCTGCGATGAAGCACTCGGCGCCGAAGCCTGAATCAGTTCCACCCCACCCGGAGTCAGTCCGCGCAACATGCTCTGCTGGATGAACCCGCTGACCCGTCCGCCGTCACTGCGCACCCGAATAGCAACGTTTTCCTCGTTCGCTGCAAGCCCGGCAACCACAATCGACTCCGACTCGCCGGGAGCAATGAGAATCCCTTGGCCGCCCGGAGCGTCGATTTCACCCTCGGACCCGTACAGGTCCAGATTGACCGTTGCAGGCGACTGCGATGGATTATGCAGGTTCAGCACCGCCGTTGCACCCACCGTGGTAACAGCACCGACCAGCCAGAAATCGTTCGACGGAACCTGACAGTGCGCCACCGCAAGGCCCGCAAGGTCGCCATCCGTCGCGGTATAGGTGAAGCCTGCACCCGCGGTGGCACGCTGCTCTCCAAAAGGCTGGGCACGCAGTACGGCCACACCCTCAACTGCCTGCCCGGAAACAACACCCGCTACCCGATTGGTCAGGCCGTCCTCATTGCTGACCTGCGGGTCCTCCTGCTCGGACTCGGGCACCTGCTCGGCAAGAACCGCCAACGGATCGCCGCCGCCCAGCGGCGTGATCGACGAGCCCGGAACGGTACCGCCCAGATCGCTCAGGGTCATGGCGCTGACGCGGTTGCGGGCCGTCTCTGACACCGGACTGAACTCCGGATCGCCACCGTCCACAGTGCCCTCGAGCAACCGCAGCGGCTCCGGACACACCGCCGAATACTCGCCCGCCGGCACCGCCGCCGTCGGCACCGGGAACGTTACTGCCGCACCCTCGATATTCTGCACAATGCTCGCTCCCGCGAGCACGCCCGTTGCAGACACCAGTACGACGCCGGCAGCAACCCCTGCTGCACCGCGCACCCAGGTGCCGCTTCGTTTGGCAGGCACAGCCGTCCCACGGACCTTCTTCGTTGCGCTCATTGTCAGGTACCAGCCCTTCCGCTGCTCAGGGCTGATTCACGTTCAGGATCTTCATCGCGTTCGGGGCCTTCAGGCGATGGGAGCTGTTGCTCAGCAGACTCGTCCGGCGACGCAGCCGCTGGAGCTAAAGGAACCTCAGGTCCCGCTGCCCGACGGCCATTCGACACAGATACCGCCGCCGTTCGGTTCCGACCCTGCGGCACATGGACAAAGCGGGGCCGTGCAGGAATTGGAACGCCCAACAGGATGGTCAGGCTGAATACGATCGCCTGCGCAATACCGGACCACGGTTCCCATACCGTGACGTAGTGGACCTCAAGATCGCCACCCGCTGCCGGCAGCGCAAAGGCCTGATTCCAGCCGGTGGACGCCGGTTCCAGCCGTTCACCATTGAGTGTTGCTTCCCAGCCGGGTTCGGACCGCTCGGTCAGTATCAGGCTCCTACCCTCGGGACCCGCCGGAATTGTGCCCGATGCGTTGGTGGCACCGGAGTCAAGCACACTCAGCGTTGCACCCGCTTCATCAACGATCCGGAGCCTGCCCACCTGAGCCTCGGCCGCCGAATTCCCGGAAGCGGACATCTCCACCCGCCACAGCCAGCCGGCCTCTGTGTTGCCCACCGACACCAGACCGGGAACTGAGTCAAGCTGGCTGGCCAGTACCTCGGCAGCCGAATCCGACTGCTGCAGCACGATGAACCCGACTCCAAGCCGCTCCAACTCCTCGCGCGGATCAACACCGGTGCCGGCCACGAGGGTGGCGACGGTCCGGCGCACGTCGGCCACGGCGTCGTCATCCTCACGCAGTTGAGCATTCAGCAGCGATCCGTGCAGCTGGCGGGCAGAGTAGATCTGGGAGAGCGCATCGAGCGTGGTGCCGCCGCCTCTCATGAGGGCGGCACTGACGTTACTGTCGCCGTCAACATTCATCACCAGGGTGGTGCTGCGCTGCCCACTGGTACCGCGGTCAGCGGCGGTCGCCGGAAGCGTCCGGTCGGCGCTCGGCACCACCGCCCGCTCGGTTCCGAAACTGGTCGCCGCCACCGCGGGATCCGGGGTGCGCAACTGCGGAACCAGCCAGACGGTGAGGCTGGTTGCCGGGCCCAGCGCCAGCACCAGCGCTGCGGCAGTCAACCAGGCCCGCGCACCTCGAGCAGACCTGCCTGCACGCCCGGAGCGGCCGGCACGGAGCCGCTGCAGCAGCCAGTCGCCGCCCAGCAGCGCAGCTGCCAGAAGTGCCAGGGCGACAACCGAAACCCACGGCCCGGTGAACGGTGTAATGAGTGCTGATGATCCGACGCCGGTCACCACCAGCGAACTCGCTACGCTTCCGAGCAGTGCCAGCACCGCCAGCGACCACAGCACACGCGCAATCGCCCTGCCTTTGCCTGGCAGGAACAGCGCCGTAGCGGCTAACAGCAGCACCGGCAGCCCAACGATCAGCGAAACAACAAGCGGCCAGGGCCCTTGAAACAGATCCGGAAACGCAGCAAGCCGGCCGAACGACGGAAACGCCACCGGATAGCCCAACAGCTGCTGCCACAAGGGCGCAGCGCTGAACGGCTGTGGCAGACCCGGGTCGCCGAAGGCCGCCCACGGACGGTCAAGGGTGGACGCCGCAAACGGAATGAACAGCGCCAGCGGCGGCAGCAGCGCCCACCAGACGGTCTTGGCACGGCGCCGCGCAACCAGGGTGATCAGCACAACGGTGACCACAAAGAAGAGCAGCAGCGACGGAGCGGAAGAGATGACCACCGCAAGCAACAGGCCCGCGGCAGCCGCCGCCGTCCAGCTGGGAACACCGTTGATGCCCGGCTTGAGCATCAGCTGAAGCGAGCGCTGGCGCCTGGAAGAGTCAACGGCGTCGTGAGTTTGTGATCCGGGCCGACCGGGAGCCTGCCCGACTGCGCGGATGAGCGCCAGCGCAACGAGGGGCAACAAGAGGTGCACCAGGAGCGCGCCGAGCCTGCCGCTGCCGGTCGCAACCTGAAGGACCGGCAGCGATCCCCAGAAGAACGCAGCCCACAGCCGAAGCGAGCGGCTGCGCACAAACGCACCCGATCCGAACCAGCCGGTCAATCCCGCCAGCGGGGCCGCACACAGCATCAGCACGACGACGGCCACGTTGCCGTTGCCGAATCCCAGTACCGACACAAGCCACAAAACATAGCTGAACGGATCTCCGTGCCCGGCGAAGCCTGCGCCGAGGTCGATCCACCAGCGCGATCCGTTGGCCCAGATCTCCGCGAGGTCCGTTGACAGCGGAAGGAGGGAGCCGCCCGCCAGGGCTGAGGCACCAATGAACCGGTGCAGCGCCACCAGGGAGACACCGAGCAGCACAAGAGCCGCGACGATGGCCCCCCACCCCGCCCAGATCCGGGAGGGGCCTTCCAGTGCTGCGAAGTCGTCATTCGCGTCGCCCGACGGGACGTCCGCAGCGGTGCTTTGGGCGTACGACTCGTCGTCGAGTCCCCGCGCTGAAAAAGCCTCCACCACTGACTTCCGGTGCGACCATACATCCCGGCGCCCGGTCCGCAGGGCGCGCACCACAGATCGCGGGAGGCGTTTGGTCCGGGCTGCTGTTCGACGGGACCGGTACAGGTCGAAGGGTTTAAGGACGGCCGCAATACTGGCAGTGAGCTGCCCGACGCCGTATCCGGGGTCCTTTGCCAGCAGGCCGAGAATCAGCCGGGCAAAACCGCCGAGGACGGCCCCGACCGCAAGGAACGGCACCTTCCAGAGCGTCGCGTGCTTGAGGCGCAGATACACTTCGGCACGCCGCGCGGCACCGAGGGTGGCTGCGTGATTGTCCCGTGAGCCGGCGTGGCGCAGAACCGCACCCGGAGCCACCACCACACGGTGGCCGGCCAGCCGGTTGCGCCAGCAGAAGTCGACGTCGTCTCCCGTGCCTGGAAGGGCGGGGTCAAAACCGCCCAGCTTGTCCCAGACGTCACGGCGCACCAGCATGCCTGCCGAGTTGACCGCGAACATGTCACTGCGGACGTCATACTGGCCCTGGTCCAGTTCGTCGACGTCGATCAGGGTGAGCCGCTCTGCCCACCTGCTGATGGACAATCCAACGTCCACCAGCTTGCGCCGGTGCTCCCACTCGACCTGTTTTGCGCCGGCAACTGTTACCGACGGAGCGAGCTCGACGGCTCGAAGGAGCTGCTCAAGCGCGGTCGGCTCGGGGGCGGAATCATCATGCAGGAGCCAGATCCAGTCGTGGATTCCGCTGTCAGGTTCCGACCGTCGGCTGGCAGGGATTTCGGCAAGGCCTGTGCGGACGGCTGCGCCGAAACCGCCGCGGCCGGATGCGCCCACTACGGGCGAACCCACCGGAAGCTGCAGTTGCAGAAGAGACGCCGATTCATCAGATGAACCGGCGTCGACTCCTACCTGGAAGTCCGGGGGTCGGGTCTGCTGACCGAGTGCCTTGAGAGTGTCCGGAAGATACTCGGCGCCGTTGTGGGCTACGACAACGGCTGTGACCCTTTGTTGCGGATGAATCAGACCGCTCGCTTTCGCAAACGGCGGCGCTCACGCTCAGAGAGTCCGCCCCAGATGCCGAACCGTTCATCATTCTCCAGCGCATACTCCAGGCACTGCGACTTGACGTTGCAGGAGCCGCACACCTTCTTAGCGTCCCGCGTGGAACCGCCCTTTTCGGGGAAGAATGCCTCGGGATCCGTCTGAGCGCACAGTGCGTCTGCCTGCCAGCCCAACTCGCCTTCATCGTCGAAGTCAGAGCCGATGCCCGGAAGACCGATCCATACCGCCTGGTCAACCCGCTCCGGGACAGCCTGACGACGTGGTGCTGCTGTGGGCTCGACATCGAGGAAATTCTCGACGCCGGCACCCTCAGTCAGTGCCTCATGTGCCGCCAGGAAGGCGGTTGCCTCATTTTCCAGCGACTGGGTCTGCTGCCTGTACCTCTCAGCAGCGTCCGGGTCTGCCGGATCGACATACCAGTCCTGCGGTACGCCGCGCGATCCGTAGCGCGCAGACGCCTGGGCCGCGATGGACGTGCGGTCCTGAATGTGCTCTGCTTGCCCCATACCAGCCTCCCGGTGTAGCAGCTTCGGACAGAAACTAGTGTGGGAGATGCGCCTTCAGCAAGTCGCTGAGAAACCCCGAAATCCCGTCTGCCGAAGCAAATCCGATGACCTAATTACACGCGTGTAAGTAGCATCGAGTCAAGCGGCGAAGGGAATCTTATAGAGTGAATTTCCTTGATGGCGTGCACGCCACGCGCAGTGAACCTCACAATTGTGCAACTGAACCCGCAGGTCAGCACGCTTACCCCCTGAAAGGCAGGCACCCGGTGGCACCCCTGAAGTCCGTTGAAGAATTATTTGAGTCCTTCCGATCAGCGTCCGGAGCGCCCCGGCTCATCTGGTATGGGCCGGGCTCTGAACGCGTGGAGCTGTCCGGCAGGGTGCTCGAAAACTGGGTCGCCAAGACATCCAACATGCTGGTGGAGGAGCTCGACGCGGAGGCGGGCACCGTCGTCGCCGTCGGTATGCCGCCGCACTGGAAGAGCCTGGTCTGGGCACTGGCGAGCTGGCAGGTCGGCGCGGTGATAGTGCTCGACGATCAGACAGTGCCCGAGGATCAGACAGTGTCCGACGATGAGACAGTGCCCGACGGCGATGCCCCGGTAGACGTTCGGCTCACCATGGATGGTGCCCCGGAAACACCGCCCGTTGGGCGGGAAGATGAGCTGCTGGTGCTCGTGGCGCCCGGCGCGCTGGACATGCGCTGGCCCGGGACTCTTCCCGTCGGGGCGGTGGACTACGCTGCGACCGTCCGCGCATTCGGCGACGTCTACCTGGAGGATCCTGCGGACGGAAGTGCGGAACTGATGCGCGCAGGCGGCAGGAGTTTGACCTACAGCGACCTGCTGAGCGGAACCGACCAGCCGGCAGAGGGCATCTGGCTGGTCCCGGCGTCCCTGCCCCTGCTGACCATCCTGCCCGCTGCCGTCCGTATCTGGGCTGCCGGCGGAACGGTGGTGCTGGTGCACCCGGAGGTCGAGGTCACCGACCGCCTGGTGGAGGGTGAACGCGTTACTGCTCGGTTGGCTGCTTAGCTGACGGCTGCATTGACGGCTGCCCGGAAGCCTGCCCCGAAGATTGCACAGACGGCTGAGGTGGTGCGGCTGCGTCGGCCGGAACCGCGCCCGTTGCCACCGGCACGGATGAACCGGCACCGGCACTTGCACGGGCACTTCTACCTGTACCTGTCCGGGCGTGGGGGTGGATGAGTTCGTGGTCATGCGCGAATGCGGGCTCCTCGTCGAGTTCCTCGTTGAAGACCCAGAAGCGGTAGGCAACAAAACGAACGGCCGTTGCCAGCACCGTACCCAGAATTCCGGCAACGAACAGCCCCGTACGGTCGGAGATGTCCAGCGGGTACTTGGCGAACCAGACAAAGCCGGCTGCGATGCCCAGGCCAACCGCGTTGATCAGCAGGAACATCATCAGCTCGCGGAGGACGTTGGCCTGACGCCGGTGACGGAAGGTCCAGTACCGGTTGGCGATCCAGGCGAACACCGTGGCAATAGCGGCGGAAACCACCTGCGCCTTGACCTCGCTGTCCTCCATCGGACCGTGGATCAGGACCCAGAACAGTCCCTTGTCAATGACAAACGCCACACCGCCCACGGCACCGAACTTCGCCAGTTCCCTCCAGAAGAGGGACGCGATCGCCCGGATCCGGTCGGCAATTGTGGTGATCATGACCCTCCGGTCTCTAGGACACTTCGCGTAGCAGGACCGCGCCGGAGCGAAGTCATTCAGCAAGGTAGTGCGGGAGCAGCACCTAAGCGGCCCGCGTAAGGCGTTCCGCAGAACCCTACGCCTGCATGGCGGACAAACTGAAAATCAGCAGCTGAGATTCAGCACAACAACTGAGCGTCCATTTTACCGGTCAAGTTTGTGTCTTTCCTAGGAAGCGAGGGTTGCGAACAGGTCACATCCATGGGACCCCATCGTCAATAGGTACCCTGAAGGGGTGACTTTTCCCGTAATCGGCGTAGTGGGCGGTGGCCAGCTGGCGCGAATGATGGCTCCTCCCGCCGTCGAACTTGGCCTTGAACTCCGAGTGCTGGCGGAGGGTCCAAGCGTTTCAGCGGTGGCCGCCGTGGCACATTCAGCAGTAGGCGACTACACCGATCTTGAGGACCTGACCGCCTTTGCCAAGGGCGTGGACGTTCTCACTTTCGACCATGAGCACGTCCCCGAACAGCACCTCCGCACCCTGGTGGACGCTGGAGTGAATGTTCAGCCGCACCCGGACGCGCTGAGCCATGCCCAGGACAAGCTGGTCATGCGGGCGGCCGTGGACCGGCTGGGACTGCCCAATCCCCGCTGGAGCGCCGTCGCCTCGGTGGAAGAGCTGCGAAACTTCGGTGAGGACACGGGCTGGCCTGTTGTCCTGAAGACTCCGCGTGGCGGCTACGACGGCAAGGGCGTCCGGATCATCGATTCGCTTCACGACGCCGCACAGGCCGCCGACTGGTTCACCGGCTCGGCACTGCTCGCCGAAGAGAAGGTGCCCTTCACCCGCGAGCTCTCCGCGCTGGTCGCCCGCTCCCCCCGGGGTGAGGCACGCGCGTGGCCGGTGGTCCATTCGATCCAGGTCAACGGCGTCTGCGATGAAGTCATTGCTCCTGCACAGGACCTGCCGGCAAGTCTGGCCCGCGCCGCCGCCGAAGCTGCCCTGCGCATCGCCGAGGAGCTCGGCGTGACCGGCGTCATGGCGGTGGAGATGTTCGAAGTCCCCGGCAGCAGCGCCGGATTCCTCATCAACGAGCTGGCCATGCGGCCCCACAACTCCGGCCACTGGACCATGGACGGCGCGGTGACCGGCCAGTTTGAGCAGCATCTGCGCGCCGTTTGCGACCTGCCCCTCGGGGACACATCCCTCACCTCGGGCGTTGTGGTGATGAAGAACATCCTCGGCGGAGACAACACAGAGCTGTATAGTGCCTATCCGATGGCGTTGCAGGCAGAGCCGGCCGCCAAGATCCACACCTACGGCAAAAGCGTGCGGCCGGGCCGGAAGATCGGCCATGTCAACGCCATTGCCCTACCCGGTGACACAACGGCACAGGTCAGGGAGCGCGCCGAGCGCGCCGCGGCAATCCTGCGGGACGGCCGCGATCCCCGGAAGGAAACATCGTGAACAACTCCCCCGCCGGCGCCCTCGTGGGCCTGGTTATGGGCTCCGACTCGGACTGGCCGGTCATGGAAGCCGCAGCCCAGGCGCTTGAGGAATTCGGCATCCCGTATGAGGCTGACGTCGTTTCAGCCCACCGCATGCCCGAGGACATGGTCGCGTACGGTCGTGCGGCCGCAGGTCGCGGACTGCGGGTCATCATCGCCGGCGCCGGCGGCGCCGCACATCTGCCCGGAATGCTGGCATCGCTCACATCGCTGCCAGTCATCGGCGTTCCCGTGCCCCTCAAACACCTCGACGGGATGGACTCGCTTCTCTCCATCGTGCAGATGCCCGCCGGCATCCCGGTGGCCACCGTCTCCGTCGGCGGCGCGCGCAACGCGGGACTCCTCGCGGTCCGCGTCCTGGCCTCAGGTGAGGGACAGCTTGCGCAGGAACTCTCCGACAGGCTCACGGAGTTCGCAGAAGAACTTCGGCAGACGGCCCTCGACAAGGGCGCAAAACTCCGTGAACGCGCGGGTGCGCGGAACGCCGTCAGTGAAGGCGGCGCATGAGCCGGGCGGTTCACACCGGCCGGCCTTCCGAACGGACCATGCTCACAGACCCGGTGCGCTACCCGGAGTCGGCTCCGTCCGGCACCCGTACCAAACGCGCGTTCCTGCTCCTGGCGCTCACCCTGCTGATTCCCGGGGCTGCTCAGGTGGTCGCCGGAGACCGCAGGCTCGGCCGACGGGCGCTTCGCGTCACTTTCGCCGTGTGGCTCCTGGTGATTGCCGCCGTCGTTATTGCACTGGTGAACCGGCAGCTGGTGGTGAGCCTGCTCGCCAACGAGGTGTTCTCGCTTCTGCTGATTGCGGTGCTCGTGGCGCTGGCGGTCGGTTGGGCGCTGCTGTTCATCAATACCCTGCGGATCATCCGCCCGCCGCTGCTGGACCGCGGGATGCGTCCGGCCGTCGCAGCAACGCTTGCCGTACTGATGATCGTGACCAGCGGCGGGCTGGGCTACGGCGCGTACCTGCTCAACGTCGGACGCAACACCTTCGGGAACATCTTCCAGGCCGGCCCTGCCTTTGACCCCGTGGATGGGCGCTACAACTTCCTCCTCATGGGCGGCGATGCCGGTGAGGACAGGCTGGGACGCCGCCCCGACAGCATCTCAGTGGTCAGCGTCGATGCTGACACCGGGGCCACCGTCACCTTCAGCATCCCCCGCGACTTTCAGAACGCTCCGTTCTCCGAGGGCTCCCCGCTCTGGGGAGTCTGGCCGGACGGCTACAACTGCGGCAACGAGTGCATCATCAACAGCCTCTACCCGGTGGTTGCCCAGGACTACGCCGACCTGTACCCGGAGTCCCAGGACCCGGGCGCGGAGGCGATGATGGATGCGGCGAGCGGCATCCTCGGCATCGAGGTTCAGGCCTACATCCTCGTGGACATGGCCGGCTTCGAGCAGCTCATCGACGCGATGGGCGGCATCACGATCGACGCCGGCGGCTGGGTTCCCATCACGTCCGAGGAGATTCCGGGCACCAGCCCCAAGCGGTACTACCCGCCGTCGGCATGGATCGAGCCAGGCGTACAGACGCTCAACGGCTACGAGGCACTCTGGTATGCCCGTTCGCGGGAGTACGCCACCGACTACTCCCGGATCCTGCGCCAGCAGTGCGTCCAGGCGGCGATGATCGCCCAGCTCGACCCCGCCACGGTGCTGACCCGTTTCCAGGACATCGCCGCTGCGGGTACGCAGATCGTGGAGACCGACCTTCCACGTGACCAACTGGGCAGCTTCGTTGACCTGGCGATCAAGGCGAAGAATCACGACGTCGGCCGCCTCACCATCGGCGCGCCGGACTTCGGTGAGCCCGGTGACCTGTTCTCGACCTACCCGGACATCCCGCTGGTCCATGAGCGGGTGCAGGAGACCCTCGACGCTGCTTCCGGTGAGGCGTCCGCCGCCGCTCCCGGTGAAGCGGGCGCACTGGAACTTGACCGGGCCGGCCTGGTTGAAGCTCTGCCTGTGAACCTGCCTGCGAATCTCCCTGCGCAGAACGTCACCGACGAAATCACCGTGGACTACCTGCACCAGCTCGCGGTGAACCAGGACTGGGCCACGCTTGAAGCACTATTGGCCGATAACGGGGAATGTACCCCCGCCTAAGGAACGGATACCTCCCGATGTACCAGCTGGACAACCCGTTGCGCCCCTACACCTGGGGATCCACCACGGCCATAGCGGAACTGCTGGGACGCACCCCGTCCGGCGGACCCGAGGCCGAACTGTGGATCGGCGCCCATCCTGACTCGCCCTCCACAGTGCTGGGCCATGGGGACACGGGCACGTCGCTGGACGCGCTGATCGCTTCCGATGGTGACCGCGCCCTCGGCGCTCCGACCCGTGAGGCATTCGGCGACCGGCTGCCGTTCCTGATGAAGGTGCTCGCTGCAGCGGCGCCGCTTTCGCTGCAGGTTCACCCCAGTCCGGAACAGGCGCGCGAGGGATTCGACCGGGAGAACGCTGCATCGGTCCCACAGGATGCTGCGCACCGGAACTACCGCGATGCGTTCTCCAAGCCCGAACTGATCTTCGCGCTCACCGATTTCGATGCGCTGTGCGGATTCCGTGCGCCGACCGAAGCGGCACGGATCTTCACGGGTCTTATGGACCTGCTCGAGAAGCAGCAGGGCCCGATACCTGCCCTCCTGAGCTCCGTCGTCGCCGACCTCGGCATCCCCGATGAAGCGGCAGCACTGCGCGAAGCCTTCACCCGGCTGCTGAGCGGAGGAGCCGACACACGGGCTGCCGTTGAAGGGGTGGTCGAGGCGCTGGACAAGGGGCTTCCCGACTCCGCTGACCCGCTTCTGCGTGCGGCAGCGGAGACGGTCCTGCAGCTCAACGGACACCACCAGGGCGATCCGGGCGTGCTGGTGGCACTCCTCCTCAACAGGGTCACCCTGCACCCCGGTCAGGCGCTGTACCTGCCCGCAGGCAACGTGCACGCGTACCTTGAGGGCCTGGGCATTGAGGTGATGGCGTCTTCTGACAATGTATTGCGCGGCGGCTTGACCACCAAGCACGTTGATACCGGCGAACTGCTGAAGACGGTGGAGTTTGCGCCGCTGGCCCTTCCGCTGCTCGACCCGGAATCCACGCCGCTGGGACAGGAGCTGTACTGCCCGCCGTTCGACGAGTTCCAGCTGCAGCGCCTTGAGCTTCCTGTTTCCTTCGGGGACGACGCCGCCTCAGCCGACATTCCGATCGCCCAGAACGGACCCACAGTGGTGCTGGTGGTATCCGGAACCGTGGTGCTGGACTCACCCAAGGGCGACCTCATCCTGCACCGCGGACAGAGCGCCTTCATCCCTGCCAACGAGTCCCCGGTGATGGCACGCCTGGCGTCGGACACTACGGACACCACAGACGACGACGGCGACAGCACCGCCGTCGCCTTCGCCGTCACCGTGGGTGCCGCCGGAGATTCTAATCCTGGCGGGTTGGGGCCTGTCCGCGGCCGCCACGAAGAGACGCAACCTTAGACTTGAGGGCCGGCAGGGCTTTGTCCCTGAGTGCTGGCAGCGCCTTGTTTCTGAGCGCCGGCATAGCTTTTGTCCTCAGTGTGCCCACAGCGCCGCGTGCTGCGGAGATTCCCCTGCGCGCCAGTGGCATCGCCGTGGCGTACACCGGGTAGAGCGGTGACAGCGGCTTGTCCCAGGTACCCATCAGCAGGTTCTCGTGCTTGGCCCAGCCCATTTTGAACTTGGACACGCCGTCATTCAGGAGTCCGTTGAAGTCATAACGCTCGACGCCGCGCTCCTTCATCTCGCGGATGGCAAGCCATTTGAGGGCGTAGTTGGCCCGGAGCCGTTCGCCCTCCTCCGTCATGCCGCCGTACAGTTCGAAGGCGGTGTGATCGCTAGCAGACAGCCAAAGGAACGCCACCATGGTGCGCCCCTGGAAGGCTGCGTACACGGGTGAAGCAGCCCCGAGGTTCTGGTGGATGTCGAGGTAGTAGCCGTCCTCGTGGATGCCGAAGCCGGCACGCTCCGCCGTTTCCCGGTAGACCGTGAGGCAGTCAGGGATCTCCTCCCGGGTGACCTCACGGAATTCGAGTTCTTCCCGAGCGGACTTGCGGATGTACTGGCGGTGCTTCTTCGACATCCCGGCGAGCAGCTCGTCCTCGGTGCACGACAGGTCGAGGATGAGCGTCCGCGGAATGAGGATGGTGTTCTCGGTGGCACGGAAGCCTGCAGAACGCACTGCTCCGGAGAAGTCCGAGTCCGCGTCCCAATCCGGCTCAATGCTGAGCACGGTGCCTGCGTAAGCGTCGCGGGCGTAGTTGCCGAGTGCTTCGAGGACTTCCTGGGCGTCCCCCGCGTTGCATACAGGACCGCGCGGGATATAGACGAGGGCGCGGAACGGCAGGGGCAGCCGCCGGATCAGGATCTGGGCACACGCAATGGTTTCGCCGTCCCTGTTCAGGAGGAGCCGGTCAGTCCGCCAGCCGTGGTCGGCCTTCGTCTGCCCCCACCCCCACAGCTGCTGCGGGTGACCATTCAGGCGGTTGACCGCTGCGTCCCATTCGGGCGCGTTCCAACACGGAGCAATGACGAGGTTCATGGTGCCAAGCCTATCGGCAGGGTTCCGCTGCGAGCGCCAGCGAGGTGTGGGAGGCCAGCAGGCGCTATCGGCAGGGTTCGGCTGCGAGCGCAGCGAGCGTTGGGGGGCCAGCGATCTTGACTCGCGATAGCGCTCTCGCCACGGGATAGCGTTTCAGCCATCGGGTAGGGGCTAACCCCTCTCGCATGGCAAGTTTGCTATCAAAAGACGAGCGGCGTCGCGTTTTGCGGTACGCCCGCCGCCCGCAGGCACCTTTCCAACGCCGCCGGGGAGACCGCAGTCTTCCAAAGCCAGCGCACCACGTGCCGGCCTGTGCTGCGAATGCGGTCTTCCCGGATCTTCTCATCGATGACCACCTGAGACGCAGTTCGGCCTCGGAGATACTCGGGTTTGAGGTACTTGGTAAGACCGTCGTACTCGCCGACGATACCGGCTGCCTTCCAATAGAAGTCCACGGTTGCGGCATGGCCCTCGGAATCATAGACCTCGTACTGCAGTTCAGGTGCCTCGAAACCGCAGGCCGCCATGTGGACCCGGCTCAGTGACTCACCGGGCAGCATCCCGAGTCCGTCGGCAAAATCGAGCACCCGTGTGGCTTTTCGTCGGGCGCGGGCAGTAGGCAGGGTCTCTATGTACGCTGCGACTTCCGGCTTGCTGACTGGGTCGGCGCGGCGTTCGACCGGAAGCCGCGCCGCATTCAGCGCCCTGTCCATCACTGCGACGCCCCAGGGAAAGTCGTAACGCAAGGCCAGCTCAACCGCCGTCTGAATCTTTCCGGTAACCATAAAGCTGCCAATCGGCACGGACGGACCAACAGCAGGCCGGACGATACGGCGGACACCGTTGCCGGTCCTCCTGCCGGAGCCCCGCGGCACCAGTGTGTCCACCATCGTCGGTGTTTCGGGCAGCGGCAGGCCCCACAGGAAAGCCGCTGATTCCTCGGCGAAGAGCGGTGGCGTGTTCGACGTCCGAAGCACCGCCCGAAGGGTCAACCGGTATTGCTGGTTGGCGTCCAAGGCTTTCCACTTGATGGCATCGACGTAGCAGCCCTGGCGGATGCGGACCAGGCTTCCGCGCCGTGCGCCCCTGGCCAGCCGGCGCGGCCATTCCTCATCGAGGGGACGGTCTGCTGCGCTCTGGATTGCCGGAAGGTTCACACCTCTTACCCTGCCGGGTGGGACATGAGATGCGCCACGACAGAGGCGGCACCTGTGGATAACTGGCAAGCACCGAACAAGTCCGGCGACGAGCCAAAGCCGGCCCGGCGCCGTCGTACTTTATAGTCGACCGCGACCGAACGGCGGGGCTGCGGCGATAGCGTTCTTGCCATTCGATAGCAGTGCGGCCAAGCGATAGGGATTAACCGCTATCGCCTGGCCGAATCGCTAGCGCCAGCGAGCGCCAGCCGGCACGGGCGTCACCGAAACCTAGCTCAAGCGCGCGTAGCTCTCCCACTTGTGGGCCTGGTGCTCGCCGTCAACTACACGGATGGTGCCCGACTTCGAGCGCATCACGATCGACTGGGTGAGCACCTTGCCGCCGGAATAGCGGACGCCCCGCAGCAGGTCGCCGTCGGTGATGCCGGTTGCAGCGAAGTAGCAGTTGTCACTGGTGACCAGGTCATTGGTGGAGAGGACGCGCTCAAGGTCATGGCCGGCGTCGAGCGCTTTCTGCTTCTCCTCGTCGCTGGTGGGCCAGAGCCGGCCCTGGATCACGCCTCCCAGCGACTTGATCGCACACGCAGCAACGATGCCCTCCGGTGTTCCACCGATACCCATCAGGGCATCGATGTCGGTGCCTTCACGGGCGGCCGCGATGGCACCTGCGACGTCGCCGTCCATGAGGAACCGGGTGCGGGCACCGGCGTCGCGGATCTCCTGGACAAGCGGGCGGTGGCGGTCGCGGTCGAGGATCATGACGTTGATCTGGTTGACCTTCTTGCCCTTGGCCTTGGCGATCAGGTGCAGGTTCTGCTTCACGGGAAGGCGGAGGTCCACCATGTCCGCGGCTTCCGGACCGGTGACCAGCTTCTCCATATAGAAGACGGCCGAGGGGTCGAACATGGTCCCGCGCTCGGCCACAGCCAGAACCGCGAGCGCGTTGTTGATGCCCAGCGCCGTCAGGCGGGTGCCGTCGATCGGGTCCACCGCGACGTCGCACTCGGGACCGCTGCCATCCCCTACATGCTCACCGTTGTAGAGCATGGGCGCTTCGTCTTTCTCGCCCTCGCCGATGACCACAACGCCGTTGAAGTGGACGGTTGAGAGGAGGGAACGCATGGCGTCAACGGCGGCGCCGTCGGCCTTGTTCTTGTCGCCGAAGCCTACCCAGTGCCCGCCGGCAATGGCTGCGGCTTCGGTGACGCGCACCAGCTCCAGGGCCAGGTTGCGGTCCGGCTCGTCATCCCCCACTGCGAGGGCGGGTGAAAGGGTGGAATACTGCGCGTTTTTTGCGGTGTCGGACACGTTTACCTCATCGTTGAATTAGCGGTTCCTCTTCCGCAATCATAGTGCGGCGCCGCTCTCCGGCCATTTTTCGTGACGCATGCGGCGTGAGGGACAATGGAGGGGTGAGCAATACCCAGGAGAACCAGCAGGAGGCACCGGCAACCCCGGTGCTCACGGCCAAGCAGGCAAAGCGCGCCAACGCCTCATCCATCGGCATGTTCATCGCCACTGCCGTCACCCTGGCGCTCGTGCTCTTCGTGGTACTGCTCAATCCCACGCACACCGCCGAAACCTACACGCGGGACATCGACGTCGCCACCATCGCCTCCCAGGCGGAGGACGCCGCCGGTTACGAGCCTGCCGCGGCTGTTCTTCCGGACGGCTGGACCTCCAACTACGCACGCTGGACGGGAACCGCATCAGACGGCGTTGCCTTCTGGGAAGTGGGTTATCTCACACCCGAACGCGAGTTCATTCAGGTCACACAGACCAACAACTCCAACCCCACCTGGCTGTCGCAGCGCCTTGAAGGCGCAGAACCCGCCGGACAACGCGTGATCGACGGCGTTACCTGGGAACTGCTCGACAGCACCTCCGGCGATGCATTCCTCACCACCGAACAGGGCGGCTTCACGCTCATCCTGAACGGGACGGCGGACCTCGCCCAGTTCGATGTCCTCGGCAGCGCCGTGCTCAACGATCTGGGCTAGCCCTCAACGTACGGTCACCAACCGGGCGTTGAAAAGGGCAGTAGCAGTAGAGTGAAATCCGTGAACGAGCAACTGACTCCCGCTGAAGCCTGGCAGAAACTGAGTGATGGAAATGCACGGTTCATTTCCTCCTCGTCGTCCCACCCCAATCAGGACGCCTCCCGTCGCGCGTCGCTGGTGAATACCCAGGATCCTTTCGCTGTCATTTTCGGCTGCTCGGATTCCCGTCTGGCTGCCGAGATCATTTTCGACGTCGGACTCGGCGACATTTTCGTCGTCCGTACGGCCGGGCAAGTGATTGATGACGCGGTGCTCGGGTCGCTTGAATACAGCGTGAGCGTCCTCAACGTGCCGCTCATCGTCATCCTCGGACATGATTCCTGTGGTGCAGTCACGGCCACTGCCAACGCCATCGACTCCGGAACCATGCCTGTGGGCTTCATCCGCGACCTGGTTGAACGCATCACCTCCTCCGTGCTGACCGCACGCCGCAATGGTGACACCGACATCAACGCCGCAGTGGAGGAACACATCCGGCAGACCGCACAGCGGCTGGTGGACTCGTCCCGCGTCATCGCCGACGCCGTCGAAAACGGGTCCACCGCCGTCGTCGGCGTTACCTACCATCTGGATGAAGGCAAGGCCGACCTCGTTTCGCAACTGGGCAGTCTGTGATTTGTGGCGCCCCGCGCCACAGGCGAGAATTGGCGCATGACAATTGATTCCCAGGACAACGTCGACTACCGCATCGAACACGACACCATGGGCGAGGTTCGGGTTCCCGCAAACGCCCTCTACCGAGCACAGACACAGCGTGCCGTAGAAAACTTTCCGATCTCCGGCAAGACGCTGGAGCGGACGCACATCGAAGCGCTGGCACGAATCAAGAAGGCGGCGGCCACCGCCAATGCCGAGCTGGGAGTGCTCGACGACGAGCTCGCACGCGCCATCGAAGCCGCTGCAGACCAGGTTGCGTCCGGAAAGTACGACGGCGACTTCCCCATTGACGTGTTCCAGACCGGGTCCGGAACCTCCTCGAACATGAACACCAACGAGGTTCTCGCCGAGCTCGCAACACGTGCGCTGAAGGAGGGCGGCAGCGACAAGGTGGTCCATCCCAATGACCACGTCAACGCGTCGCAGTCCTCCAATGACGTGTTCCCGACGTCCGTTCATGTCGCCGCAACCTCCGCGCTGATCACTGACCTGATCCCGGCACTTGAATACCTGGCGGAGTCGCTTGAGCGAAAGGCAGAGGAGTTCAAGGGCGTCGTGAAGTCCGGCCGCACGCACCTCATGGATGCCACCCCCGTCACGCTCGGACAGGAATTCGGAGGCTACGCTGCCCAGGTCCGCTACGGCGTCGAGCGCATCAACGCGTCCCTCCCCCGTGTTGCCGAGGTTCCCCTGGGAGGCACCGCCGTCGGAACGGGCATCAATACCCCCGCCGGCTTCTCCGCACGCGTGATCGAACTGCTCGCTGGAGACACCGGGCTGCCGCTCACCGAAGCACGCAACCACTTCGAGGCGCAGGCGAACCGCGACGGACTGGTTGAGGCATCGGGTCAGCTGCGGAACATTGCGTACTCGTTCATGAAGATCAACAATGACCTGCGCTGGATGGGTTCCGGTCCCAATACCGGTCTCGGTGAGATCGCCATTCCCGACCTGCAGCCGGGATCCTCGATTATGCCGGGCAAGGTCAATCCCGTGATTTGCGAGGCCGCCATCATGGTTGCCGCCCAGGTCATCGGCAATGACACCACCATTGCGCTGTCCTCGACCAACGGTGCATTCGAACTCAATGTCGGCATTCCGGTGATGGCCGCCAACCTGCTCGAGTCCATCCGCCTGCTCGCCAACACCAGCCGGGTGATGGCGGACAAGATGATCGACGGACTCACGGCCAATGAGGAGCGTGCGCGCTTCCTTGCCGAGGCGTCGCCGTCGATCGTGACGCCGCTGAACAAGTACATCGGCTACGAGAACGCCGCGAAAATTGCCAAGAAGGCTGTCGCCGAGGGGCTCACGGTCCGGGAGGCCGTCGTCGCGCTCGGATATGTGGAGCGCGGGGAACTCACGGAAGCGCAGCTGGATGAGGCGCTCGACGTGCTCTCGATGACACGCCCGCCGCAGTAAGCGCGAGCGCACAAAGTAGCGAGCTCACAGAGCGAGGGTCCCCATGGATGCATCCATGGGGACCCTCGCTTCTCATGTGCCCAAACCCCGTGAGTTGGCAGGACACACCCCTTATAGCGGGCTATTCAGGGCGTGTGCTGCCAAACCAACGTGGGTTGGTTAGCGGGTCGGTGGGCCCACCACTTTCAGTCGGTCCCAGCCCAGCAGCTCGGAATCAGCCGTATGGACCACCAGACGGTTGTCTCCCGGCCGGGTGTCTTCCGGCGTCGTGAGGGTGATGGCGCCGTCGTCGTTCACCAGGAACCAGCCCAGGGCGGTTTCGCTGAGGTAGACATGCACCCACTCACCTGCCGGCAGGTTGGAGACTGTGACGTCCGAAGCGCCACGCGGGAACTTCTGCTTCGCCAGACCGAGATCCAGCTGGTTCCCGTCCGTCAGGTCATCCTTCACCGGTGCGTCCGGTGTAACGGATGGCTTGACGAGTTCGCCCGGCGCCGGTTCCTCGCCGGTGTAGGCGATGCTCGGTGCCTTCGGCTGCTCCATACCCTCACCCAGGAAGTACGAGGTATGCGGAGGCTGGTTGTAGGAGGTGTTCTGCCAGGCAACCCCGAGGCGGTAGACCGGATCGGACTGCAGGGTGCGCAGCTTGTGCTCTGTCACGTTCACCGTGGTGGCGATGCGCAGGGCGGTTGAATCGTCGGTGCGCGTGACGATCTCCTCGCGCCAGTCTCCGAACAGGTCAGCCTGAAGGGCCGGTGTGCCCTTGGTGTCGTTGTTCGTCAGTGTGCCGTCCGCACGGTAGAGAACATCCTCCGAACTGGTTTCCGGGTTCCACTTCGAGATGGTCGGCACGCCAGTGCGGGTTTCTTCCGTCCACTCGTGGTCCGTGATCTCCCGAAGCAGGTCACCGTCCCACCAGGTCAGGAAGTTCGCCGCAGGGATCTGCTCCGCGATCAGGTCGCCGTTGCTTGCGCGCAGCTGACCAACCGGGGAGTTCCATGCCGCGTCACCGCCGACCGCCCAACCCTCTGCACCGGGGTGCCGCGGGTCAATGTCACCCATGGCAGCCCTACCTGTGTCCCGGGTTGCCGGGATGGACCAGATCACTTCGCCGGTGGCTGCATCACGGAAGGTTGCGCCCGTGTTGCCCGATGCGCCCATATCCTCGTGAGCCGCGAACACCTCGAGCCCAGCACGGGTCGGATCGAAGTCCGACACGTGCAGGGAGTCACCATGGCCGAGGCCGGTGTTGTAGAGCGCGGTGCCGTCGTCGTCGATGGTCATCGACCCGAAGATGATTTCGTCCTTCTGGTCACCGTCGACATCGGCAACCGAGAACTGGTGGTTGCCCTGTCCGCGGTACTGGTCCCCTGACTCGTCCGAGTCGAAGGTCCAGCGTGATGTCAGCGTGGTGCCGTCGAAGTCGTAGGCGGCGATCACAGCCCGCGTGTAGTAACCGCGGCTGAATACAACGCTCGGCTTCTCGCCGTCGAGGTAGGCCACTCCGGCGAGGAACCGGTCGACCCGGTTTCCGTAGGTGTCGCCCCAGGCGCCGACGTCTCCGCGTGCCGGGATGTAGTCGGTCGTGTCGACCGCCGCACCCGTGGCACCGTTGAACACCGTCACAAACTCGGGACCCGTGAGGACGTATCCGCCGGAGTTCCGGTAGTCGGCCCGGGCGTCGCCGATAACGGCGCCCGCTCCGTCCACGGTTCCGTCAGCGGTCTTCATGGTGACTTCGGCGGTGCCGTTGCCGTCCAGATCGAAGACCTGGAACTGCGTGTAGTGTGCGCCGGCCCGGATGTTCTTCCCGAGGTCGATGCGCCAGAGGCGGGTGCCGTCCAGCTCATACGCGTCCACATAGACGTTGCCCGTGTAGCCGCCCTTCGAGTTGTCCTGCGAATTGGTCGGGTCCCACTTGAGCACGATCTCGTACTGGCCGTCCCCGTCCAGGTCGCCGATGGAGGCATCGTTGGCACGGTAGCTGTACGGCTGGCCGTCCTTCGTGACGCCGTCGGCAGGCTTGTCCAGCGGGATGTCGAGGGCCTGTGAATCCCAGACCGTGAAGTCGCCGGTTGCCCAGCGCTCGGTCCCGTTCACCACGGTGCTGATGCGGTACGTGGAATCCGCAGCGCCGTCGGCGTCGAGCAGGTTGGTGCTCGAGGTCACCGGTTCAGTGGTGATCCGGTCCCCGTCGCGGTAGACGTGGAACCCGATTTCCTCGGGATCCAGGCCCAGCATGCGCCAGCCGAGGTACACCCCGTCATCAGACGCTACTGCCACCGGCGAACGGTCAAGCCGTTCGGCCTGCCGCACGAGCGTGGTGGCGGCCGGCGAGGTGACGGTCTCGGACTGCGCCGAAACACCGCCCGCGTTCACTGCGGCCACCGCATACACATACTCGACGGTGGTGAGCACACCGGTGTCCTTGAACGTGGTTCCGTCAGCACGCCCGACGAGCTTCATCTCTCCGACGGACCCATCAGCCTGCGGGTCGGCACGGAAGACGTGATAGAACAGCGCGCCGTCGGAGGCAGTCCAGTTGAGCGTGACATCGTTCTTGTTGACCTCGCCCAGAGTCAGCCCGGTGGGAACCGGTGCCTTCTCTGCGTCCGGATCTACGGTGGTCAGCTCGATCGCGTTCGACGGCACCGACTCTGACCCGGCGGGATCAAGCCCGACGACGGTGTAGGTGTACTCCAGACCGATGTCGGCTGTCGTGTCCACGAAGGAGGTGCCGTCGACGTCGCCGAGTGCCTCAGCTTCAGACGCGGCGGCTGACTTGCGGTACACACGGTAGCCGGCGGCGTCGTCGGTGCCCGTCCAGCTCAGCGACACTGCTACGTCGCTGCCCTCGATTGTGACATCGTCAGCAGCCAGGTTGGTCGGCGCCAGCAGCAGCGGGGTGACCTCGATGCCGTTCAGGCGGGATGAGGACCCGGTCATCACCAGGTTGATCTGGCCGTCGGTGACGAGCACCGGCTGGCTGATCTTCTGGGATACCGAACCACGGCCGGCGTTGGAGGATCCGAAATCCTTGCCCTCGATCTGGACGTTGGAACGGCTGGTGCCGATCCAGTCGCCGTTGTAGGTCTTGACCGCGTAGCTGCCGTTGGGAACGTCGATCGCGAACTCGTGGCCAGGGGTCGGCAGGAGGAAGTCCCGCTCCAGGTTGTTCGGCGCGGGGTCGAAGTTGGTCCCACGGTCACGACCGGCCATGCCCTCACTGGAGATCCAGCCCCAGCCGAGCTCGTCGGTGTAGACGGAAGCCGTGCTCGCCTCGGTGTAGCCCTCCATCAGCGGGTTGCCGGGCAGCTGGACGTCGAACTTGAACAGCGGCGCCTTCGTGGTGATGCGGACAGCGTCCGACGGCGCGGAGTCGCCTCGTCCGTTCACGGCCACGACACGCAGGTCGTAGGAGACGCCCTCCTCGAGGCCGCCGACTGCTGCCAGCGGCAGCGTGGAGGTGGTGACGAGCGCGTAGGCGTCCTCACCGGCGTCGGCCTTCTTGCTGAAGACCTTGTAGATGTCGGCGCCGTCGACTGCGTTCCAGGTCAGCTGTGCGCCGGCGTTGGAGACGCTGCCTGCAACCACACCGGTGGGCGCTGCGGGCACTGCTGCGGGCGGCTCGGCTGACTCAACCTCGGCAGCCAGCGGGATGTCCAGCTTGGCCACGTCAGTAGCTACAAGCCGGGCCATCTGAATGGCGCCGTACTCCTGGAAGTGCGTGTCGTCCACCGTCCCGTTCGGACGGTTCGCGTAGACGCCGGCCGGAACGTGCAGGAAGACTGACTTCGCTGCCTCGGGTCCAATCTCGGTGAGGTAGGCCCGGCTGGAGGCGGAGAGATCGACCAGCGGCGTACCTGTTTCGGTGGCGAGTCTGGTCGCTGCGTCAACGTAACCGGGGAAGGACACGTTGGCTTCGCCGGTGTCCTCGTTGTAGGACCGGCGGGATACCGGAGTGACGATCACAGGAGTGGCGCCGCGCTGCTTGGCGCCGTCCACGAAAGTGCGCAGGTACTCGTAGTAGTCCTCCGGAGCAGCCCAACGATCGTCAACGCCGTAACTGTTGTCGTTGTGGCCGAACTGGGCGAACAGGTAGTCCCCCGGCTTGATGTTCATCAGCACCTCGTCCAGGCGGCCCTGGCTGATGAAGTTCTTGGCGCTGCGCCCGCCGATGGCCTTGTTCTCAACGGCGACATCGTCGGACAGGTAGCGCTCGATCATCTGGCCCCAGCCGGCCTGCGGCACGTAGTCGGCCGTGTAGGTCTGGACGGTCGAGTCACCGGTGATCCACGCGGTCGGCTGGGATCCGGCTTCCTGCGGGGTCTGCTGCGTGATGACCAGTGAGTTAAGGTTGGCGGCTGCCCCTGCGAAGTCGAGGTTCAGCTGACCGTCCACGACGGCGATGTTGAACGCCATCTCAAGGTACTCGCCTGCCGCCTTCTCGGTACGCTGGACCTTCGCCATCTGCTCGGCGGTGATCGCGATATCCGTTGCGCCCTCGGTGTCACCCGCGATCAGATCTACGGTGTAGTTGCCGTTGGGCAGGTCGACCACAAGCTCGGTGTCGCCCACGGTCACGAAGTCCGAGCGGGCGGCGTTCTCACCGCCGCGATCGGTTGCGCCAACCTGCGACACGTCGACGAAGCCGGCACGATTCTCCGCCGAGTACGCCGTTGTTTCGTCGATGCGCACGGCGCCCGCGGCGGTTTCACCGTTGCCGAGGTCGAGTGAGAGTACGCCCGTCTCGGGAAGTGCCGGGGCGTCGGTGCTGAGGCTGGAAACACCTGCAACCGACGACGGCGACAGCCCGTCTGCGCCGCGCGCCTGCACCTTGTAGTAGTGGACCTTTGTCGTGTCGACCGCATCGGTGTGGTGCACGACGCGCTCGGCAGTCTCCGCGACCTTGGTGTACGGTCCGTCGACGGTTTCGGCACGGCTCAGGACGTAACCCGTGGCACCGCTGACCTCGTTCCAGCGCAGGGTGGCAGCTTCGCTCGTAACGTGCGACATCCGCACGTTCTGTGGAGCGGCCAACGTGGAGACAGGTTCCTCCGGCTCGGGTGCCGGTTCCTCGGCAGCATCCGCCGTCGTGACGACGATGCCGTTCACATACGCGCCGGCGCCCTCGCCGGTGAGGTCGACGGTGAGTTGGCCGTCTTCCACAGTGGTGGAGAATGTCTGCTCGGAGACGGCCTGGCGCGACTTGATGGTGCCTGCAGGTGCACCTTCCAGGCTGACGTTCGTCGTCGTCGTGCTGGTTCCGGCGAGCTGGTCGCCGGACAGGACGCGGACGTCGTACGCGCCGTTCGGAATGTCTACGGCGAAGCCCCACGCCGTCCCGAGGACGAAGTCGTTCTTGAGCGGATCAACCGGATCGGACGCCCGGTTGCGGGAGATCGGCTGCACACCGTCCGCCGGCACAACGCCGAAACCGGCCTCCGCCGAGTAGAACGTACCTTCCGAGACACCGGTCCAGCCGTCAGCAACCGGGCTGCTGGCGGTACCGAAATCGAAGGATCTGGTCAGCGGCTCCTCCGCCGCCAGGGCCGGCGTCGTCGCCGTACAGAGACCGACAATGGCCGTCCCTGCTATCAGGGCGCGCGCTGAATGCGGGCGCAGAAATCCGGGGGACATGGCATCACACCTTTTAGTTCGACAGTGAAATATCGGTGGCATTTGGGCTGACCGGGACACACTCGTGCTGAAAACTCAACGAGTGGAATGAAACGATTCACGGAGACCAACGACACCAGCCTAACCGTGAGACCGGTCACATTCAAGAGGATATGGATTATTTCGGAAAGCGATTACCCAATGGGACGCTCCGAGTTTTTTGCACTAGTAGCTGAATAGTGCAAACATACACTCCGTGGATAAAAGTGCAGAAAACGACGACGGCGGGCTCCGCGAGCGCAAACGGCGTGCCACCCGCGCGTCCATCTGCACCATCGCCCGCGAGCTGACCGCCTCCAGCGGGCTCTCCGGCTTCACCATCGAAGAACTGTGCGAGCGGGTGGGGATCTCCCGCCGCACGTTCTTCAACTACTTCCCCTCAAAGGAAGACGCTGTGCTCGGCCACGCCGAAGACGCACACCTGCCCGAAGACCTGGTTGCGGATTTCCTGGCCGGTGCCGGCGAGGTCCCGCTGCTTGAGGCGCTGCGGACGTTCGCACAGCACTCGGGCGAGCGGCTGGCCCTCACCCGCGAGGAACTCGCACAACTCCACGCCGTCATGCAGCGCGAGCCCGAGATTCTGGCGAGGTTCTTCGGCGAGTCCATCGAGCGGGAACGCGAGTTCGCCGCCCTGATCGCCCGGCGGGAAAGAATGGAACCAACCGATCCGCGGGCGCTTCTCGCAGCCCACGTGATGCGCCACATCGCCTGGGTCTCAACGCACGAGTTCCTCTCCATCGACGCCCCGCAGAACTACCGGGACATCCTCAACACGAATATCGACGCCGCAGGCTACCTCTTCCGGTAAACGCAGCGCTTCAATGAGCCAGCACCAGCACCAGCCCTTCACGACGCCATAAAGGACAACCATGAGTTCGGCAACCGCCACCACCGGGCCCCTGCTGCTGACGCAGCGGCGGATCTGGATCATCTTCTCCGCCCTCATCGCGGGCATGCTCCTTTCGAGCCTCGACCAGACAATCGTCTCCACCGCCATGCCGACCATCGTCGGCGAGCTCGGCGGCGTCGAGCACCAGACCTGGATCACCACGGCGTACCTGCTCGCCACCACCATCGTGATGCCCATCTACGGCAAATTCGGTGACGTCCTCGGGCGCCGCAACCTCTTCCTCTTCGCAATCGCCCTGTTCACAATCGCCTCCATCGGCTGCGCCTTCGCCACCGATTTCTGGGGATTCGTCATCTTCCGCGCCATCCAGGGCCTGGGCGGCGGCGGCCTCATGATCCTCTCGCAGGCGATCATCGCCGATATCGTTCCGGCCAACCAACGCGGCAAGTACATGGGTCCGCTCGGCGGCATCTTCGGCCTCTCCGCGGTGGCAGGACCGCTCCTCGGCGGCTACTTCGTTGACCACCTGACGTGGCAGTGGGCGTTCTACATCAACATCCCGATCGGGATCGCCGCGTTCCTCGTCGCGTGGTTCACCCTCACACTGCCCAGCAAGAAGTCCACCCGGAAGATCGACCTCCCCGGTGTGCTCCTGCTCTCCATCGCCACCACCTGCCTCATCTTCTTCACCGACTTCGGCGCCGATTCAGAACACGGCTGGGGTTCCAGCCTCACCTGGGCCTTCGGCACCGGCATGGTGCTCGCAGCAGTCGGCTTCATCATGGCTGAACGGCGCGCCGAAGATCCGATCATCCCGCTCGGACTCTTCCGCAACCGGGTCTTCGTCAACAGCACCGCCATCGGCCTCACCCTCGGCTTGGGCATGTTCGCGGCTCTGGCCTTCGTGCCGACGTTCCTGCAGATGTCTTCCGGCACCTCCGCCGCGGCGTCGGGCCTGCTGATGCTGCCCATGATGGTGGGCCTGATGGGCACCTCCATCTACTCCGGCATCGCCATCTCCCGAACAGGCAAGTACAAGCTGTACCCGATCCTCGGAACGTCACTGACCATCGCCGCGCTGGTCTGGATGACCACCCTCACCGCCGCCACACCGGTCTGGGTCATCTGCGTGCAACTGTTCTTCTTCGGCGCAGGGCTGGGCCTGATCATGCAGGTGATCGTCCTCGTCGTCCAGAACGCGGTGCCGGCCACCATGATCGGTACCGCCACGAGCACCAACAACTATTTCCGCGAAGTGGGTGCCTCCCTCGGTGTGGCGGTCTTCGGTGCGATCTTCACCAGTCGGCTCACAGAATCACTGACGACGGCGTTTGCCGGCTTTGGTGCCTCGTCCGAGCAGGCCGACCAGTCGGCCGCGACCCTCAGCCCGGCAGCGCTGGCGCAGCTGCCCGAGCCGCTGCAGGACGCCGTCGTCGAGGCGTACGCCCAGTCGCTGGCTCCGGTGTTCTGGTACCTCGTACCATTCCTGGTGATCGCCCTGATCCTCGCGATCACCCTGAAGGAGATTCCGCTCTCGGATACCTCCGGCATGGTGGCCCGCGGCGAAGCCGTCGGCGGCGAGGAGGCCGAGCGGCTGGAACGCGAACTCGCCGCAACGCGTGCGGAGGGTCAGCGCACGAAGTCGGGGACGCCGGTCGAGTAGCGCGCGTTCTCCGCGTGCTTGCGGTGCAGCGGGTTCAGCTCCGGCAGATCGTCCAGGGTGAACCAGCGCACGTCCATGGACTCGTCGTCATTCACCCGCGCCTCACCCGAGACGTACCGGCACCGGAACACCAGGCTCAGGAACCTGCACACGTCGGAATTCGGAAAGATCACCGGTCCGACGACGTCGACACTCACCAGATGCTCAACCTCGACCGACACTCCGGTCTCCTCCTGCACCTCACGGACAATCGCTTGCGCAGGCTCTTCCCCCGGATCGATCATCCCGGTGATGAGGGTCCATTGGCCGGTGTCGGCGCGGCGTCCGAGCAGGACGCGACCGGCGTCGTCATACACCACCGCCGCCGCTCCCGGTAGCCACAGCGGATCGTGGCCGATTTTCGAACGCAGGTCCTGGACGAAGTCGGGGATAGGCATATTCCTCAGCCTAGTGCGAGGACCAGGCCCGCCCCGACGATCATGAAGGGCCCGAACGGAATGGCCGTCTTTGCGTTACCCCTGCGGCTGATGATGAGAATGACACCCCACAGCCCACCGAGGAGAAACGCCGCGAAGGTGCCCCACAGGAGGAAGGACCAGCCCACAAAGCCGAGATACAGGCCCAGCACTCCGGCAAGCTTCACGTCTCCGAAGCCCATACCGGCCGGGTAGATCAGGCGCAGGATGAAGTAGAACACCCACAGCACAATTGCCCCGCCGGCGAGGGAGACCAGCCGCCCCCAGTCCTGCGCTGCGAGCGCCGCTGCGACCAGCAGCACACCGGCCGCCGGATAGGACGGAAAAATGATCCGGTTGGGCAGGCGGTGGGTCAGGATGTCGATGACGCTCAGCCAGATCCCGATCACTCCGAGCAGCGCCAGCGCAAGGGTGCACAGCCAGAACGCAACGGGAGCTGAGCCCCAGTACTCCCCCATCAGCGCCAGCATGTGCCAACCGTAGCCGAATCCGGCGCCGGCAACCCACATGCCGGGCTTAGACTGTGGATATGTCCGCCTCAAGCGGTTTGAACCCGGCGAGCCTCTTCCGATCCCTCTGCCGTTCCTCGCCATGGCGCTGGGAAACGGTACGGTTTTCCGTGTCCTGGATCAGTACCGACGGAGAATCGGATCCGCTGCGTGCGTGGGTGCGCCGGCCGCAGGCTCTGAGGGTAGAGACCGCTGAGGGAACCCTCCTCCACAGCAGTACGGGCAATGAGCACTCCCGTGATTCGTTCTACGTCAGTGCGAGCAAGAGCTCCTGGCTTGTCGCCCCGAACCTCGTCAGTCCTGTCTACAACGAGACCGGGTACGTTCACCGCCGCCCCAAAGCCGCTTACGGAGAGCCGGCGTTCGGCGACCCCCGGTGGTCCGCCATGCTCGACCCCGTGGAACTCGCGGGAGATGCGCCGGTGTCGTACGAGTCGCCGTTCGCCAACCGGGTTGAGCTCGAGGACATCGCCGAAGACGTCCACGAGGGCCGCCGGGTCCTGGGAGCCACCGCCACCCCGAACATCTCCTACCAGCCGTTCACGCCGGGACGGCCGCTCATCGGATCGGGCCGCACGCGGGTGATGGTCGACGTCGCCACGGCCATCTGCGTTTCAACAACGGCGCTCGACGGTGAACTCGCTGGGTGCGGCCACCGGCTGGCCATCAGCGGCGTGGATGAGTACATGACCGATGACCTGTTCACCGACGCCCCGCCCACACTCACTGATGTGCGTGACCATATTCCGTGGCAGGTCGGCTGACCCGCCACGGAATACAGCCTTAGATCTCCGCACCCTCCAGCAGGTCCGTCACCAATGCGGCGATCGGCGAGCGCTCGGAACGGGTGAGCGTGATGTGGCCGAACAACGGGTGCCCCTTGAGCGTCTCGACGACGGCGGCAATGCCGTCATGCCGGCCCACCCGCAGGTTGTCCCGCTGCGCCACGTCATGGGTGAGCACAATCTTGGAGTTCTGCCCGATCCGGCTCATCACCGTGAGGAGCACGTTCTTCTCGAGCGACTGCGCCTCGTCCACAATCACGAAGGAATCATGCAGGGACCGTCCGCGGATATGGGTGAGCGGCAGCACCTCCAGCATGCCGCGGTCCATCACCTCCTCCACGACCTCCTGCGAGACCAGCGCGCCGAGGGTGTCGAAGACAGCCTGCGCCCAGGGGTTCATCTTCTCGCTCTCGCTGCCCGGCAGGTAGCCCAGCTCCTGGCCGCCCACAGCATACAGCGGCCGGAACACCACGACCTTGCGGTGCTCCCGCCGCTCAAGGACGGCCTCGAGCCCGGCGCACAGCGCCAACGCGGACTTTCCGGTGCCGGCCCGCCCGCCGAGGGACACGATCCCCACCTCCGGGTCCATGAGCAGGTCGATCGCGAGCCGCTGTTCCGCAGACCGGCCATGCAGCCCGAACACGTCGCGGTCCCCGCGCACCAGCCGCACCTGCTTGTCGGCGCCTACCCGGCCCAGCGCTGAGCCCTTCCCGGAGTGGAGGATGACCCCGGTGTTCGCGGGCAGTTCCGCGGCGGCCGGCAGGAAGACGGGCTCGTGCGTATAGAGGGTGTCGACGTCGTCGTCCAGGGTGTCCAGTTCCGCCACCCCGGTCCAGCCGGAATCCTTGACGAGTTCGTTGCGGTACTCGTCCGCCTGCAGCCCCATTGCGGACGCCTTGACGCGCATCGGCAGGTCCTTGGACACCACCGTGACGTTGCGGCCCTCGTCGGAGAGGTTCTTGGCCACGGCAAGGATCCGGGAGTCATTGTCGCCGCTGCGGAAACCGACGGGCAGCACCTCGGTGGACACGTGATTGAGTTCCACCCGGAGCGTTCCGCCCTCGGTCCCCAGCGGAATGGCCCGGTTCAGCCCGTTGTGTTCCACTCTCAGTTCATCGAGGAGCCGCAGGGCCTTGCGTGCGAAGAAGCCCAGCTCGGGATCGTGGCGCTTGCCTTCGAGTTCGGTGATCACCACGATCGGCAGGATCACCTCATGCTCCGCGAAACGCGTGATGGCCCGCGGATCCGACAGCAGCACTGAGGTATCCAGGACATAGCTGCGGCTGCCGAGGCTTTCGACAGCAGAAAGGCCCGCCGCTGCGAGGACTTGTTCGTCCTGCGCCGCCGGGCGGGCCTTGGTGTTGCTAAGCGTGTCGGTTGCGGATCGCTGGGTTGTGCGAGATGTGGCCACTTCAACTCCACTTCCCCGGGCGAGGAACGCCCGAGAATAATCTAGGGCTTGGGTGAGGCGGGCCGGCCAGGAGGCCGCGCGCGGCCTCCCCTTTTCGAAGCATGTGCTGGTGGGCACGGTGCCTGCATTGGTGGCCTCCCCGTTCGGCCGGCGGGTGCTGACCGATGCAACAGACATTACGCCCGGACGACGACGGCGGCAGCGGCGCTGGGTGCGTGTCGCGTGAATTCTGGGTGACCAAATGCGGAAGGAATGCTACCCGCCGAAGCGACGTTGCCTGCGTCCGTAATCGCGCAGCGCGCGAAGGAAATCGACCCTTCGGAAGTCCGGCCAGAGCGCCTCGCAAAAGTAGAACTCGCTATACGCGCTCTGCCACATGAGGAAACCGGAGAGCCGCAATTCACCCGAGGTGCGGATCACGAGGTCCGGGTCCGGCTGGCCGCGCGTGTACAGGTACTCGGAAATCTGCCCGGCGGACAGGTTCCCGGCGACATCGGCCAGCGATGCCCCCTCGGAGTCCGCATGCATCAGCAGTTCCTTGACGGCGTCGACAATCTCGCGGCGCCCGCCGTAACCCACGGCAACGTTGACGTGGAGCCCTTCAATGCAGGCGGTGCGTTCGGCGAGCTCGGTGACCTTGGCTGCGAGGTGTTCCGGAAGCAGATCGAGGGCGCCGACCGGCTGGACGCGCACTGTCCGCGTTTCACCCAGGCGGTCGAGGGTGTTCCCGATGATGTCCAGAAGCTGCTCGATCTCCTCCGCCGAGCGGCTCATGTTGTCGGTGGAGAGCATATAGAGCGTGACCACTTCAACGCCGAGTTCGCGGCACCAGCCGAGGAACTCGAGGATCTTGTCCGCGCCGGCCTGATGGCCGTGCTGCGTCGGCGCACCGGCGAGCTTCGCCCAGCGGCGGTTGCCGTCAACCATGACGCCGATATGGTGCGGGATGCGGTCGGCTGCCAGTGACCGCTGGAGTTTGCGCTCGTAGAAGTTGTAGGCAAACGAGGGAAACATCACGGCAGCGCCCACCTGTCCTTCCGATCAGCTAGTGAGGATTCAGTTCCTACCGTACCGGCACGTGCCCCGTGGCGCTGGCTGCAGCGCTTGTTACTCGTTAGTAACTTACGTACCCGTCGGCTAGAATTCCGGTCATGAGCCGACGCGTTTCCCCTTCACCCGGTGCGCCGAATTCCCGCCGGAACCCGGACGAATCGGCCCCCGTTGACGGCCCGGTGGAATCCGCCGTCGAGCGGGCTGCAGACGCGCTGAGCATCAAACCGAAGTGGCGGGGATGGATCCACCTCGGTGCCACTCCCCTCGCCATCGCCGCCGGAATCGTGCTCGTTGCCCTCGCTCCCACCGCGGCCGGGAAAGTCACCTCCGCGATCTACGCCTTCACCGGCGTCCTGCTCTTCGGTGTGAGTGCCATCTACCACCGCGGCAACTGGCAGCCCCGCACGAAGGCGGTACTGAAGCGCCTGGACCACACCAACATCATGCTGGTCATCGCGGGAAGCTACACCCCGCTCTCCTGGGCGCTGCTGCCCCAGGACAAGGCCACCTTCCTGCTCTGGCTGATCTGGTGCGGAGCCATAGCGGGCGTCCTCTTCCGCGTTCTGTGGGTCAACGCGCCACGCTGGCTCTACGTCCCCATCTACATTGCCCTCGGCCTCGCGGCGTTGCTGTTCCTGCCGGACTTCCTCGCGGCCAGCGTCCCGGCCACCGTCCTCATCCTGGTCGGCGGCGTGTTCTACATCGCCGGCGCGGTCATCTACGGGCTGAAGCGGCCCAACCCCAGTCCGCAGTGGTTCGGCTTCCACGAACTGTTCCATGCGTTCACCGTCGCAGCGTTCGCCGCCCACTTCATCGCCATCCTGATCGCGGTCCTCAACCCGCTCTGATGGCTCCCCGGCATCCCGGCCGGCGCCAGGTCACATCTGATCTATGGTGCTTCCGGTCCGTGTTTGCCGCCGGCGCCAGGCCGTTTCTCCGGCTCCACCGGAGGAGCTTGGTCAGACTCCACAACTACACCCTCCCGTTCCCCGGCACTTTCCCTGGTCCGCGCTTCCTCCGCCTCGAGGTTCGCCATTTCGCGGTAGCGAACGCGGCGGATCCTGCGGGTCATGTCACGGATCAGGAAGATCACGGCGATCACCAGGAAGAGGGTTGCCAGGAACCCAAGCAGCCCAGGCGTGACATCGGCCGGATCAAGCCCGGGGCGCAGCGAGGGGTCATCACCGGGCGCCGGGGTCACGGTTGCGGCCAGGTTCAGCAGGGAGAACACTCCAGAGCACCACTTTCACGAGGAGACATGGCATCGATGCCATAGGCAGAGACGGCCAGGAGATTATTCTATGCCCGCGAAGAAGTCCGTTTCGGGCAGCTCCTGCGGCACACGGGAGGAGATCAGCGAGTAGTCCTCCCACGGCCAGACCTTGCGCTGCAGCTCCGAGGAGACGGCAAAGAAGAATCCTGCCGGGTCCACCTGCGTGCGGTGGGCCAGCAGTGCGCGCTCCCGGTGTTCGAAGAAGTCGCCGCAGTCGATCTGCGTCGTGGTGGGGTGCGTTGGCCGCGCTGGCTGGTGGCCTTCGGCATCCGCCTCCAGCCAGGCAGCAATCCGTTCGGCGTAGGGCGACTGCAGGCCGGCCTCCTCCAGTGCGAAGTGCAGGGCACGGAACCGCTCCGGATTGAACGCACGGTCATAGTAGAGCTTCAGCGGATTCCACGGCTCGCCCAGACCGGCATAGCGGGACGGATCTCCCGCGGCCTCGTAGGCCTCAACCGCCACCCGGTGCGCCATGATGTGGTCCGGGTGCGGGTACCCGCCGTTCTCGTCGTAGCTCAGGATCACGTGCGGCCGGTATTCCCGGACAAGCTTCACCAGCGGCGCTGCGGCACGCTCGATCGGCTGCACTGCGAAGCACCCGGCCGGCAGCGGCGGAAGCGGATCGCCCTCAGGCAGTCCCGAGTCAACGAATCCAAGCCAGCGGTGTTCCACGCCGAGCGCCGCTGCCGCCTCGGCCATCTCCAGGCGGCGCAGACCCGCGAGGTCGCGGGCCGCATGCGGCACGTCAGCCATCTGCGCATTGAGGATGTCACCGCGCTCGCCTCCCGTGCAGGTTGCCACCATCACGGACACTCCGGCCGCGACGTAGCTGGCCATGGTGGCCGCACCCTTGCTCGACTCATCATCCGGGTGCGCATGCACCGCGAGGAGGCGATAGCCGCCGTCGTTCTCTGGGTTTCCTGAAGGAGTAGCGGGAATTTGCTCCGGGCTGGGCACTGAATGCTCCTGAATCTTTCCTGGTGTGACGAGGCAAGCGGCCCCGGTCAGGGCGCCGGCTGGAAACGACGTGAATTTACCAACGTACCGGTTGGTAAACTTGGAACCGATGAGCACCGACCACGCGCCAGTACCAAGAGTAGCCAATCGCTACGGCGCCCCCAAGCCACAGCGGCCCGCCTCCGGGTCGGCCAGCCGGCGCAAGCGCTGGGTGATCTGGGCCGCCCTGGCCGTCGCGGTGGTCGCCACCGGCATCTTCAGTCTCTTCGCCGGGACTCCGGAGGTTTCGTCCAAGGACGTCGGCTTCAGCATCGAAGGCCCTGCCGTGGCCCGCGTGGACTATGAAGTCACCAAGGATCCGGCCGCCACCGCACAGTGCGCGGTGCAGGTCCTGAATCAGTCCTATGCCATCGTCGGCTGGATGGTGGTGACCATTCCGCCCACCAATTCCGGTTCCGTCGACGGCGGCACCTCGTCCCACAGCACCACGGTCCGGACCGAGTCCCAGGGAGTCAGCGGCGGCGTCAACGCCTGCTGGATCCTCGGGCAATCCTGACTGTCACCGATCCAGAATCCGCCCGGTTATTGGGTAATTGAAGCTTGCTGTCTATAATGGACTGATACGTTCCGCCCCGCCTGCGCGGTTGGTTCTCGCTGGAGTACTCCAGGAGAAGAGGCCATCACGCAGGCGGGGTCTTTGCTTGTAGATGCGTGCATCACGGCGAAGACCGCAGCCGAATCCCGTGTGAGGGCTTCGACGTACCTAAGGAGATATCGTGTCCACCAACAGCGCATCCGTCGCCTGGCTCACCAAGGAGTCCTACGACCGCCTCAAGGCTGAGCTGGACCACCTGTCCGGCCCCGGCCGCACCGAGATCGTTTCCCGCATCGAGCAGGCCCGCTCTGAGGGTGACCTCAAGGAGAACGGCGGCTACCACGCGGCCAAGGAAGAGCAGGGCAAGGCCGAGGCCCGCATCCGGCAGCTCACCGAACTGCTGAACAACGCACACGTGGGCGAGTCCCCGGCAGATGACGGCATTGTTGAGCCCGGCATGCTCGTCGAGGCGAACATCGCCGGAGACAAGGAGACCTTCCTCCTCGGCAGCCGGGAAGTAGCAGGGGACACCGATCTCAATGTCTACAGCGAGAGGTCCCCGCTGGGCGCAGCGATCCAGGGCCACAAGGCCGGAGACACCGTGAAGTACACCGCGCCCAACGGCAAGGAAATCACCGTCGAGGTCCTGTCGGCGAAGCCCTACGTCGGTTAGGGCCTGCGCTCGAAAAGCTCAGTCGCCCCGGCGGGGCGCATACGGTAGACGGCGGTCGGTCCCAGTTGGGGCCGGCCGCCGTTTCAGCAGCAGCGCGGCCAGCACTCCACCGAGCGCACCGAAGAGGTGCGCCTGCCAGGAGATGTTCGATCCGAACTGCGGCAGCACCCCCCAGAGCAGCGAGCCGTACATCAGGAAGAGCAGCACAGCGAGCAGGATCTGCTTCCAGTCCCGGTTGTAGAAACCGCGGACCAGCAGGTAGGCAAACAGCCCGAAGACCAGCCCGGACGCGCCGATCGTCACACCGCCGCCGAAGATCCAGACGCCAAGCCCGGAGGCCAGCCAGCTCGCCCCGACTGCTACGGCAAAGCGCCTGGCACCCTCCAGGAGCGCCAGGAACCCCAACACCAGCAGCGGCAGCGTGTTGCTGAACAGATGCCCCGCATCCGCATGCAGCAGCGGCGCGAACACGACGCCGTCGAGCCCTTCCACTTCCCGCGGCACAATGCCGAGCAGCCGGATCAGGAAGAAGCCGGTGGCCGAGTTCACCAGGTGCACGATCCACAGCAGGGCAGCGAAGCCGACGACCGTCGTCAGCGCGCCCCGTGCCCTTTTCGCCAGCATGTCAGCCCTGGATGACAACGGGTTGGAAGCCCTCGGCGCGCAGGTTGTTCAGCACCTGCTCGCAGTGTTCCTCGCCCTTCGTCTCCATGTTGATGGTGATCGCCACGTCGCCCATGCTGATTGAGCCGCCCACCCGGGTGTGGTCTACTCCGGTCACGTTGGCATCGGACTCGGCGATGATGCGGGAGATGGTGGCCAGCGAACCCGGCCGGTCATCGAGCAGCATGCGCACCACGAGGTACCTGCCGGCGGCGGCAAGGCCGCGCTGGATGACCTTGAGCATCAGCATGGGGTCGATGTTGCCGCCGGACAGCACGACGACGGTGTTCCCCGGGTTGGCGCCGTTCTCCGTCAGTTTTCCGTCCAGCAGTGCGGCGACGCCCACCGCGCCGGCCGGCTCCACCACCATTTTGGACCGCTCCAGCAGGAAGATCAGCGCACGGGCGAGGGAGTCTTCGCTGACGGTGACGACGTCGTCGACCAGTTCACGGATGATGGAGAACGGAAGCTGCCCCGGCCGGCCCACGGCAATGCCGTCCGCGATCGTGGAAACCTTCTGCAGCGGCACCAGCGCGTCAGCAGCCAGCGACGGCGGATAGGCCGCTGCGTTCTCGGCCTGCACCCCGATCACCCGGATCTCCCGTCCCAGCTCCCGTGCCCGTGCCTTGACGGCGACCGAGACACCGGCCAGCAGCCCTCCGCCGCCAACCCCCATCAGGATGGTGTCGACGTCCGGAACCTGCTCGAGGATTTCCAGGCCGATTGTCCCCTGTCCGGCCACGACGTCCACGTTGTCGAACGGGTGGACGAAGACCGCGCCATGCTCATCGGCGTATCGTTTCGCCTCGGCCAGGGCCTCATCCACGTTGTGACCGTGCAGCACCACTTCGGCACCGTGCCCACGGGTTGCCGCGAGCTTCGGCAGCGCCACTCCGAGCGGCATGTAGATACGTGCCTTGATGCCAAGCCGGGCGGCCGCTACTGCGACGCCCTGCGCGTGGTTTCCTGCCGAGGCAGCGACGACGCCGCGGGCCCGCTCTTCCGCGGACAGCCTGGCCATCCGGGTGTAGGCGCCACGCACCTTGAAGGAGCCTGCGCGCTGCAGGTTCTCGCACTTCAGCGACACCCTGGCGCCCGTCAGCCTGCCGAGCGCGCGGGAGTCCTCGATGGGCGTGTACGCAATGACGCCGTCGAGCATTTTCTGTGCTGCGAGGACGTCCTCGAGGGTCACTGCCAGCTGGGCGAGATCCGTGGTCACGTTGACGCTTCTTTCGTGGAGGGTTCCGGTCCAAATGGTTCACCGGAGGGGCGCGGCGCGGGGACAGCGCCGTCATCGGGATGTTCCGGGGGCGCGCCAAGGGCAGGATCCGTCTCCCAGGTGCGGCCCGCTATGTAACGAACGACCGTGTTGAGGATCGCCAACAGCGGTACGGAAAACAAGGCGCCGGCAACACCGGCGATGAGGGAGCCGCCCGCAACCGCCAGCACCACGGCAAGTGGGTGCAGGGACACGGCGCGGCCCATGACGAACGGCTGCAGGATGTGCCCTTCCACCTGCTGCACCAGCAGGACGATGCCCAGCATCACCAGCGCATTGACCCACCCGTTGGCCACCAGCGCCAGCAGGACGGCCACCATGCCGGTGAAAAGCGCGCCGAGGATGGGTATGAACGAGCCCAGGAAAACCAGCACCGTCAGCGGAAGAACGAGCGGCACCCCGATGATGGCGGCTCCCAGCCCGATGCCGACGGCGTCGATGAACGCGACGAGGATCTGCACCCGGACGTAGTTGGCCATCGAGGTCCAGCCCTGGCGTCCGGCACCGGTGATCGCCGCGCGTGCCCGCCGTGGCGCAAGGCCGGCGATAAAGCGCCAGATGGTGTCGCCGTCGTGCAGGAAAAAGATCAGCGCGAACACCGTGAGAAGCAGCCCCGCCAGGAAGTAGCCGGCGCCCGATCCAAAGGACAGCGCACCGCTGACGATCACCCCGGAGTTGTTGTCCACGGCGTTGGCGACCTCGTCGATGAAGCCGTCGATCTGCGATGAGGTGAGGTGCAGGGGGCCCTCGGAAAGCCAGTCCTGGACCTGTTGGATTCCCGCCAGTGCCTCGCCCCAGAGCGAAGCGAATCCGACGGCCAGCTGCTGCCCGACCAGTGAGAGGGTGGCTGCCACGGCAAGCAGGAATCCGAGGACGGTGACCGTCACCGCGATCCCACCCGGCACTTTGCGTTTGCGCAGGAATGCCACCGCCGGCGTCAGGAGGCTGGAGAGGAGGCCAGCGATCATCAGCGGAATGACCAGCAGGGAGATCCGGCTCATCAGCCAGAGCACCGCAGCGGACACCACGAGGATCAGGCCGACGCGCCACGCCCAGGCGGCTCCGATCCTCAGCGCGTAGGGAACGTCCTCGCCGGCGGACCGGCCCGGGGGCACAACAAAGCCACCGGAGAAGGGCTGCTGCGTTTTTCGCCGCGAGGGACGCGTCATGGACCAATCTTTTCACAACAGTCTGACAGAACTGCTTTCGCTCATCTGTTTGAAAATGTTTGAAACCGTTGTATTTTGTTAAGCGTACTTGCCAACGAACGGAGTCCGCTCATGCTCGCTGCCGACCGGCATGCCGCCATTCTGGCGAAGCTTGGCGTGCAGCGAACGGTCCGCGTCAGCGAACTCGCGGAGGCTTTGGGCGTTTCGGATATGACCATCCGGCGCGACATCGACGTTCTCGACGCCGCCGGCGCACTCCGCAAGGTCCACGGCGGCGCGGCATCCCGGACTGCGCTCAGTGCGCTCGAGCCCGGCTTCGGAGCCAACGCAGACCAGCGCCCGGAGGCCAAGGAGTCCATCGCGGCAGCGGCGGCAGCCCTCATCCAACCGGGCATGACCGTGGCACTCACCGGCGGCACCACCACGTACCGCCTTGTCGACCACCTCTCCGGGCCGTTGACCATCCTCACCAATTCCCTGCCGGCCGCCGAAAAGCTGCACCGGAGCGCCCCTCCCGGCGTGACCGTCCTGCTCACCGGCGGCGAGCGCTCCCCCTCCGAGGCGCTGGTGGGACCCATCGCCGCCTCCACCGTCCGGTCCTTCAACGTGGATCTCTGCTTCATGGGTGCCCATGGTGTGGACGCCCAGGCCGGGATTACCACCCCCAACCTCGCCGAGGCAGACACCAACCGTGCCTTCGCCGAACAGTGCGGCCGGCTGGTCGTTCTGGCTGACTCCACGAAGTTCGGCACGGTGAGCCTGGCGCGCATCGCCGGGATCGAGCGAGTGCACTGCATCGTGACCGATTCCCCGCCGGATGACCCACGCTATGCCCGGACTACCAGCATCCTCACTCCCCCAACCCGTACATCCTCCAATCCCCAGGACACACCATGACCCAGGTAACCCCCACCCGCTTATCCGACGGGCGCGAGCTGATTTACTTCGACTCCAGCGAAAAGGCGGCGGCGCTGCACCGCGATCCTGCCTCCGTCGTCGATTCGCGTGGCCTCCCGCCGCGCGGCGGCACGGGAGACGTGCGCTACGACCCGCTGACCGGCGAATGGACGGCCGTGGCCGCACACCGGCAGACACGCACCCACCTGCCCCCCGCGGACCAGTGCCCGCTGTGCCCCTCCACAGCCGGCAACCTGTCCGAAGTTCCGGCCGCCGACTACGAGGTAGTGGTGTTCGAAAACCGCTTCTCCTCCTTCGGACCCGACCTCGGTGAACTGCCGGAGCTCCAGCCCGCCAGCACAGGCTGGGGCACGACGACGACGGCCTTCGGACGGTGCGAAGTGGTCGCCTTCGATTCCTCCCACGAAGGCTCCTTCGGGTCCCTGCCGCCGGAGCGGGCGCGCACGGTCATCGAAGCATGGGCCCACCGGACTGAAGCGCTCTCCGCCATGGACGGCATCCGGCAGGTTTTCCCGTTCGAGAACCGCGGCGCTGACATCGGCGTGACGCTACTGCACCCACACGGGCAGATCTACGCCTACCCGTTCGTTCCGCCGCGTGCGGCACTGATGGGCCAGGCTGCCCGGCGCTATTTCGACGCCGTCAACGGGCGCGGAACCCTCATGGGCTCGGTCCTGAAGTCCGAGCGTGAGTCCGGCGAGCGCATGGTGCTCGAAGGCGAACACTTCAGCGCGTACGTGCCGTTCGCAGCGCGCTGGCCGCTCGAGGTCCACCTCGTGCCTCACCGTCACGTTCCTGATATCGCCGCACTGACCGGCGAGGAAAAGGACGAGCTGACCACGCTGTACCTCGACCTGCTCGCCCGCGTGGACGGCATCTACAGCACACCCACCCCGTACATTGCCGCGTGGCATCAGGCGCCGCTGGTTCCTGAGCTGCGCGAGGCCGGCTACCTTCACCTGCAGCTGACCTCTCCGCGCAGAGCCGAGGATAAGCTGAAGTTCCTCGCCGGTTCGGAAGCAGCAATGGGCGCTTTCATCAACGACACCACTCCGGAGCAGGTTGCCGCCACCCTGCGCGCCGCAACACCCACAGGGAAGGTCACAGCATGACTCTCGTCCAGCATTTTGAGGATCGCTTCGGGCACGCACCCCTCGGGGTGTGGGCTGCCCCCGGCCGGGTCAACGTGATCGGTGAGCACACCGACTACAACGACGGGTTTGTGCTGCCGTTCGCGATCGACCGGGCCACGCAGGTTGCAGCTTCCGTCCGGGAAGATTCCACCGTCCGGGTCAGCTCGACGTTCTCCAGCTCCGGCGAGGTCATCATCAGTGACCTGGATGAACTGGCCGCCGGCGACGTCGAAGGCTGGGCCGCCTACCCGGTGGGAGTCCTGTGGGCCCTGCGTCAGGCGGGCCATTCGATCAGGGGCATGGACCTGCTGATTGACTCGCAGGTTCCCGTCGGAGCCGGCCTGTCCTCGTCCGCCGCCATCGAGTGCGCTGTCGCTGTCGCAGCCAATGAGCTGTTCGGGCTTGGTCTCAACGGCTCGGAACTCGCGCTCATCGGCCAGCGCGCCGAGAACGAGATGGTCGGCGCACCCACGGGGCTCATGGACCAGTCCGCGTCGCTGCTCGGCAAAGTCGGACACGCGGTGTTCCTGGACTGCCGCACGCAGGACGCCGAGCTTGTCCCCCTGCCGCTGCAGGAGAACGGCCTGGCTCTGCTTGTCATCGACACCCGGGTGAGCCATTCCCATGCCACCGGCGGTTACGCGTCACGCCGTCGTGCGTGCGAGGTCGGCGCCGACGTCATGGGCGTTCCGGCGCTGCGCGACCTCAGCGAGGAGGACCTCGAGGAGGCATCCGGCCTGCTGGACGAGGAAACATTCCGCCGGGTACGGCACGTCGTCACGGAGAACGCACGGGTGCAAGCCACCGTCGAGCTCCTCCGTAGCGAAGGACCACGGGCCATTGCGCCCCTGCTGGATGCCAGCCACGTGTCCATGCGGGATGATTTCGAGATTTCCTGCGCCGAACTCGACCTCGCCGTTGAATCGTCCCGGGAAGCCGGCGCACTGGGTTCCCGCATGACGGGCGGGGGCTTCGGCGGCTCGGCCATCGCGCTGGTTCAGCTGGAGGATCTGGACCGCGTGGGTTCAGCGGTGACGGCGGCCTTCGCCGCAGCGGGCTTCACCGAGCCGGCCATCTTCGCGGTGTCCCCGGCGGACGGCGCCGCCCGGGTTTCCTGACCCCCACTCCCCCCACCACCCACCGGACCTGCGCAAAAGTTCCCCTTAACGAGGAAGGCCCCCGACAGAGTCGGGGGCCTTCCTCGTTATTCAGGTGATTACTCGCTGCCACGCAGGATCGCGATGAGGCGGAGGAATTCGATGTACAGCCACACGAGGGTGACCGTCAGGCCGAATGCTGCGGTCCAGGAGTATTTGCGCGGTGCGCCGTTGCGGACGCCCTCGCTGATCATCGTGAAGTCGATGACCAGGGAGAAAGCGGCGAGGCCGATGGCGAAAAGACCGATGACGATGCCGAACGGGATTCCGTTCTCGAATCCGAACATTCCCTGCGTTCCCGGGATTCCGGCGCTGCGAACGCCGAACATTCCATCAGTCGCGCCGAAGATCATCAGGCCGAGGTTTACGAGGCTGAACAGCGCGTACCCGATGATCATGATCATGAAGATCTTCATGGCCTTGGGAGTCGCGCGTACCTTGCCGCTCCTGAAAAGCAGAAGCGTCACCGCGAACACCGAGAGCGTGCCGATCAGTGCCTGCATGGCGATGTTCGGGAACATCGCCTCAAGGAACATGGTGATGCCACCGAGGAACAGGCCCTCAAGGAACCCGTAGCCGAGGATCAGCGCGGGCACCGGCTCGCGCTTGAAGGAGTTGACCAGGCCCAGCACGAAGCCGCCGATCAGGCCCACGATCATCAGCAGCGGCGCCAGTGAGGGGAACAGGAACACGGGAACAGCGGCGCCGACCAACACCATGCCGATGGTGGCGATGGTCTTGACGATGACGTCGTCGAACGTCATGCGCCCCGTGTCCGCAGGACCTGCCGAAGGCTGGTTGTAGAGGTGCTCCAGCTGCTGCTGGTTCATGGCCGTTTGACCGGCCAAAGCTGTGGAACCGTGCGCTGCCGGATTGTTGCCGCGGGCAGCGGTACGGAAGTTCTTACCGTTGAAAACCGGGTTACCGCCGATTGCCATTGTGATGTAGTCCTCCATCTGGGGGCTGAGATGGTTCAACCCTACCAATATCAACGGATCTGACGCTGATTTGTTCCTGCCGTCCCGCAGCAACGGACCTCCAGGCGGCTGCGGCTCCGACGGTAGACTGTCGGCGTGCCGAACTCCCCAGCCATGAAAGCTCCCCTGCCCGACGCGCTACCGCTGAAAATGCTGCACGACCGCCTCCTGGTCATCCTGGACAAGGACAGCAGCGAGCGGCGTTCGTCGTCGGGCATTGTCATTCCCGCCACCGCAGTCATGGGCAAGCGGCTCGCCTGGGCAGATGTGGCCGCGGCCGGGCCCGTCGTCCGGCAGGTCTCACGCGGTGACCGCGTGCTGTTCGACCCGGAAGAAAAGTCCGAAGTCGACGTCGGCGGCACCGGTTACATCCTCCTGCGCGAGCGGGACGTCCACGCGGTGGCGCAACCCGAGACCGACGACGCCGGCACCGGCCTCTACCTCTGAGCCCGCCTCAGCGCCGGCCCAGTTTCCTCGCTTGAAGGCGTTCGCGCTACCCGCGGGTAACCCCTGCCGAACAGTTGTTATCCAATCGCTATCTCGCAGACTCTATATGGCAAAAAGTGGTAACACAGCGCAGGTAACATAATCTCCACACTGAGTGACTTCGATCACAGGCTGTAAGGCCGTCGTACCTCGACGGACAAGCCACCATCGTGGAGGTTCATAACTTGATAACCAAGCCGACGCCGGCATGGCGCAGGAGGCTACTGCTCCTGATTGCCGGCCTCATGGCCGCGCTGTTCATGAGCGCACCCGCCGCAGGAGCATCAGCACACGCTGCGGCCCCCGTCATGAACATGCAGACCCCCGCCTCCGTCCAGGCCGGGGAATTCCAGAATCGGATCAGCGGCGTGCTGCGCAACGCCGAGGGTCCGCTCGCAGACGTTCGGATCACGGTCACCGGTGAGGGTTTCGAAGGCGAAACCACCTCCGATGAGAATGGCCGTTGGGTTGTCGAGGTCGAGGAGCAGGGGGCCTACGAGGTTGAACTCGACGAGTCCACCCTCCCCGAGGGCGCCGCCCTGGCAGAAGGCCAGGAGAACCCCCGCACCGTCACGTTCGCCGGAACGACCAACATCACCACGCTCTTCCTGTTCGGCGAGGGCATCGTGGAGAGCAGCAGCAATTTCCTCGACACCCTCGTCGACAGGGCAGTCGCCGGACTGAGCTTCGGCCTGCTCCTCGCGCTGAGCGCCGTCGGCTTGTCCCTCATCTTCGGTACCACCGGCCTGACCAACTTCGCCCACGGCGAGATGGTCACAGCTGGCGCCGTCTTCGCGTTTGGATTTGCCGCTCTGGGCCTTCCCGCGATCGTCGCCATCATCCTCGCCGTTATCGGCGGGGCCGCTCTGGGCTATGTGCAGGACGCGGGCCTCTGGAAGCCGCTGCGCAAGCGCGGCTCCGGGCTCATACCGATGATGATCGTGAGCATCGGTCTTGCCCTTGCGCTGCGCTACATCATCCAGTTCAACTTCGGTGGTGCGACCCAGCAACTGCCCGGTGCGCAGGGACAGATGCTGAACTTCGGGCTGGTGTCCATCACCCGGAACAACCTGACCTCCCTCATCACAAGCCTCATCGTCATCCTCGTGATCGCGTTCCTTCTCCTGCGTACCCGTGTGGGAAAGGCAACGCGCGCAGTTGCTGACAACCCGGCACTGGCCGCAGCGTCCGGTATCGACGTCGACCGAGTCATCCGGCTTGTCTGGGTGGTCGGCGGTGCACTGGCAGCACTGGGAGGCATCCTCTGGGCCTACTACCGCCCGGGCGTTTCCTTCAACATGGGTCAGCAGATCCTGCTCCTCATCTTCGCCGGTGTGGTGCTCGGCGGACTGGGAACGGTCTTCGGCGCACTGCTCGGCTCGGTTCTCGTGGGCCTCTTCGTCGAAGTGTCCACCATCTGGCTCGAGGCCGACCTCAAGTACGTCGGCGCTCTGCTCATCATGATCGTTGTTCTTCTCTTCAGGCCCGAGGGCATCCTCGGCCGTCGAGAGCGCGTAGGTTAGGGGCCACTGAAATGGACTTTGTTAACATCTTCTCCCTCGCCTTAGGCGAAATGATCAGCCCGACGACGGCGGCCTATGCGCTGGCAGCGCTCGGCCTCGCAGTGCACTTCGGCTATACCGGCCTGCTCAATTTCGGCCAGGCGGGTTTCATGGCGGTCGGGGCCTACGGCTTTGCTATCCCAACGCTTAGTTTCGGAGCGCCGCTTCCGGTCGCAGTGCTTATCGCGCTGCTTGCCTCGGTGGTCTTTGCGATCCTGCTCGGCATTCCCACACTGCGCCTGCGGGCTGACTACCTGGCGATCGTGACCATCGCGGCCGCGGAAATCATCCGCTATGTGGTGACCACCAACAGCCTCACGAATGTCACCGGCTCCGCCAACGGCCTGGCCGGCGGCTTCGAGAACGGGTTCTTCGCCCTGAACCCGTTCCCCGACGGTGCCTACAACATCGGTCCCGTCGGCATGAACGCGGACGGTCTCTTCATCCGCGTGGTGGGCTGGACGATCGTTGCCCTGGCCTGCCTTTCCGTGTGGCTGCTCATGCGCAGCCCATGGGGACGCGTACTGAAGGGCATCCGCGAAGACGAGAACGCTGTCCGTTCACTCGGCAAGAACGTCTACGCATACAAGATGCAGGCGCTGATCATCGGTGGCCTGATGGGCACGGTTGCGGGCATGATCTTCACGATCCCCCGCGGCGCCGTGCAGCCGGCGAACTACGCAACAGAGCTCACGTTCTTCCTCTACACCGTCCTGCTGCTCGGTGGCATGGCCACGGTGCTTGGTCCGGTGCTCGGAGCGATGATTTTCTGGGTGGTTCTGTCGCTTACCCAGAGCCTGCTCTTTGGCGCCATCGAGATCGGGGCCATCACATTCCTCACCAACGTCCAGGCCGGTCAGCTCCGGTACATCCTGGTGGGTGTTGCGCTCATGCTGCTCATGATCTTCAGGCCGCAGGGCGTACTCGGTAACAAGAAGGAGTTGGCGTTCGCATGAGTGAACCCACGGCACAACCCAGCGGACGGCGCGCAGCACGAGCCGTTACTCGTTCATCGGAACCATCCACCGGTTCCCCGACTGACGAGATCGACTACATGACCGACTCACGGCCCATCACTGAGGACACCCCCGGCCCGGGCTGCACCAAGCGCGACCCGATCCTGACGGCCAAGAACGTCACCCGGAGCTTCGGAGGCGTCAACGCCGTCGATGTGGACTACCTCGAGATCCCGCGGAACAAGATCACCGCGCTCATCGGGCCCAATGGGGCGGGCAAGACCACCCTGTTCAACCTGCTCACCGGGTTCGATTCCCCGCAGAGCGGGGAGTGGACCTTCGACGGCCAGTCGCTGGCCGGCGTCGCGCCCTACAAGGTGGCGCGACTCGGCATGGTCCGCACGTTTCAGCTGACCAAGATCATGGGCAAGCTCACCGTCATGGAGAACATGCGCCTCGGCGCTACGGACCAGCCGGGTGAGAGCCTCGCACGTGCCCTCTTCAAGGGCCTGTGGGGCGGCCGTGAAAAGGAGATCACCGGCCAGGCCGAGGTCCTGCTGAAAAAGTTCAAGCTCGACACGAAGACCGACGACTACGCCGCCTCGCTCTCCGGCGGGCAGCGCAAGCTGCTGGAGATGGCACGGGCGCTGATGGTCAAGCCCCGCCTGGTGATGCTTGACGAGCCGATGGCAGGCGTGAACCCCGCACTCACCCAGTCCCTGCTCGACCATGTCAAAAACCTCAAGGCAGACGGCATGACCGTCCTGTTCGTCGAACACGACATGCACATGGTCCGGCACGTCGCCGACTGGGTGGTGGTCATGGCGGAAGGCCGCGTCGTCGCGGAGGGAACTCCCGACGTCGTCATGAAGGATCCGGCGGTCATCGACGCCTACCTCGGGGCACACCACGATGTTGACCTGGGCGACTCCCACGGTGTGGAGAAGCTCGAAGCCGAGCTCTCCCACGACACGGAGTCTGTGGTGGGAACCGAGGACGCGGGCCTCCTGGACCACACCCGGATCACCGAGCTTGAGGGCACCGCCCGAGACACAGGAACAGAGGAGAAGCGGCCATGAGCGAAAACGCGGGAACCGCAGGATCACAGCGGCCCACAGGCGCAGAGGCGATGCCCGGCAAGTCCGTCGTGAAGGTCACCGACCTGGTGGCGGGTTATCTCCCCGGCGTCAACATCCTGAACGGTTGCTCAATCGAGGCGCGGTCGGGTGAACTGATCGGAATCATCGGTCCCAACGGCGCAGGGAAGTCGACCCTGCTGAAGGCAATGTTCGGCCTGGTGAAAGTGCACTCCGGCACCGTCGTGGTGCGGGACCAGGACATCACCGGGCTGAAAGCCAACAAGCTGGTCAGCAAGGGCGTGGGATTCGTCCCGCAGAACAACAACGTCTTCGCCACCCTGACCATCGAAGAGAACCTTCAGATGGGCATGTACCAGCGGCCCAAGGACTTCAAGGAACGCTTCGACTTCGTCACGGGCCTTTTCCCGGAGCTCGGCAAGCGGCGGGCCCAGCGCGCCGGCTCGCTCTCGGGTGGTGAGCGGCAGATGGTGGCGATGGGCCGGGCGCTCATGATGGAACCGGCAGTGCTGCTCCTTGACGAGCCGTCCGCCGGCCTGTCCCCGGTCAAGCAGGATGAGACCTTCCTCCGCGTCCATGAGATCAACCGGGCCGGCGTCTCGGTCATCATGGTGGAGCAGAACGCCCGGCGGTGCCTGCAGATCTGCGACCGCGCGTATGTCCTCGACCAGGGCAAGGACGCCTACACCGGCACCGGACGCGAGCTCATGAAGGACCCGAAGGTCATCCAGCTCTACCTCGGAACGCTCGCCGACACGGCGTAGTCCTTAGTCCGGCGTAGTCCCGAGCTTGTAGAGGCCCTCTCCGCCAGGAGGGGGCCTCTACTGCGTCCTGGGGCCTCTACTGCCTCCTGGGGTGTCCTGGAGGGTCGGGGCCATCCCATCTGCGGTGGGGCTCCGCTCACGCAGAAGAACCCCTCCCAGGCTGGGAGGGGTTCTTCTGTACTGTGCGAGTGAATCAGATGGTGCTGGTGGTTCTAGAGCTGTCCTGCCTCGGAGCGGTAAGGCTGCGGGGTATTGTTCTCATCGAACTCGTAGATTCCGATGAAGGCTTCGGTCGGATCACCGTTCTCGTCGAAGGTGATCGGGCCGGAGATGCCCTGGTAGTCGATATCTTCACCGTTGCGCTGCAGGGTGACGCAGCCTGCGTAGTCGAAGCACTCCGTACCCTCCTTGGAAGCGGCCTCAAGCTCGGCTGCGATCGCTGCGCCGTCAATGCTTCCCGCTGCATCTGCGGCGAGGGCAATGAGGTTTACGGCGTCGTAGCTTTCACCTGCGTAGTTCCAGACGTTCAGGCTGTCGTCGATCCCAGCCAGGGCTTCCTTGAACTGGTCACCTGCGAAGGAACCGGGCTGGGTGCCCTGCGCGCCTGCGAGTGTCCCCGGATCGAGGTCTTCGCTGTAGTCGGCCGTGTTGCCGTCAACGAAGAACATCGCGTTGGGGTCAACGCCCTGACCGGTCATCAGCGGAACGATGCTGTTGGCCTGGTCGAAGCTGATCACCACGTACGCGTCAGGCTCGGCCGCGACGAGCGCGTCAACCTGGCTGCTGAACTGCGAGTCACCCTCATTGAAGAGTTCCTCTGCGACAATCTGGCCGCCGGCGCTTTCGACGGCTTCCTTGATGCTGGCCTGGAGGCCCGTGCCGTACGCATCGTTGAGTACGATCATGCCCACGGTCTGTGCACCACAGGCCATGATGTAGTTGCCGAGCACGCGGCCCTGCAGGACGTCGGACGGAGCGGTGCGCCAGTAGAGGCCGTTGTCATCCCAGTCGGTGAAGTCCGGCGAGGTGTTGGCAGGCGACATCTGAATGACGCCGTCACCGGTGATCTGGTTGATCACCGTCTGCGATACGCCCGACGACGCCGCACCAACAATCGCGCTGACATCCTGGGACAGGAGGTCGGTTACAGACTGCGTTGCGATGTCAGTGGTTGTGTCACCGGAATCGCGGTGGATGATCTCGATGTCCTGGCCGAGCACGCCGCCGGCCTCGTTGATCTCCTGTGCGGCGAGGTTTACGCCTGCAATTTCGGGAGGACCGAGGAATGCGAGGGCGCCTGTTGTCGGCAGGAGGGATCCGAGCACCAGGGGAGATTCGGACGTAGTTTCCGCCTCAGGTACTGCACTCGGGTCGCCCTTCTCGCCGGGCTCGGGGGCTGCGCCGCCCTGACTCTCGGGACAGGTCAGTCCCGACGCTGCCGCTGCCGAAGATGCGCCGTCCGCTGGTGAGGCGCCGTCTCCTTCGGGGGTGGGATTTCCACCGCAGGCAGATGCGAAAAGTGCGACTCCCAGACTCAGGGCCGCAATCTTCGCTGCGCGCGGAGCATTCTCCCCGATGCTGAACCGCGCGGAGTTACGTGTTGCTGTCATGAAATTTATCTCCTCGACCGAAAGACTCGATCAGCCTTTGATGCGATCACCAGGTGTTCCTGGTATGTGAAAAAGCTAGTGCAAAAACGTGTCCAAGATAAGCAAATCTGGTTACATCCTTGTAACGCTCGTCACAGGGGTCTTGACTAGCCCACGATCGGAATCGGCTGGACGTGCGCTTGGTTCGCGTATTCTTGATGGGATGCTCTGGTGGAATCCCCGCAGGACGGTCCACCGGAAGTTACGCCCCAGTAGCCCAATGGCAGAGGCAGGAGACTTAAAATCTTCACAGTGTGGGTTCGAGTCCCACCTGGGGCACTGTCTCCGACCCCGCGCAGTCAGCGCTCTTCGGGCCCAAAATACAGGTGCTTGTGCAGCCGGCAACCCGGATTGAACGGCGCTGTGCACGAGGAACATCCGTCAGCCTCCAGGTAGTCCCGGATGGACATGGTGTGCCCGCAGACACCGCACAGAATCGCCTGCGTGCCGTACTCCGCAGGGGGCCATACGGCGGCGTCGTGGCAGGTCGTCTCCGCATGGCACAGGTGGCAGGGATAGAACTCGCCGCAGCACCTGAACCGGATCGCGACGACGTCCAGCTCCGTCCGGTAGTGCACACAGCGTGTTTGATCATCGACCGTACGTCCCAGAACCCTCACAGCGCGTCGAAGGGAGGGGCGTACCGGAAGTTACCGGTCGGTAGCGGAGCACCGGTGAGTGCCCGGACCATGAAGTCCGCTCCCCAGGCCGGCTCCGGAGGAAGCACTCCGCGCTCATCTGCCCGAACGAAGCCGAACCGTCCGTAGATCAGTGGGCTGCCCAGCAGCACCAGGCAGGGCTCGTCCAGGGCCGTTGCACGCGCAATGGACTCCTCCAGCAGCAACCTGCCGATGCCCTGCCCCTGACGCTCCGGCAGCACGCCGATCGGTCCGAGACCAAGGGATGGAACCTGACCGATGTGTGCGCGGGTGGTGATGACGTAACCGCAGATGGCGCCGTCGTCGTCCTCTGCCACCAGGGACAGCGCAGGGAGGTACGCAGGGCTCTCCCAGAGCCGTTCCAGCAGGACCGCTTCGACGGTCCGTCCGCCGCTTGCACGGGAGGCGAAAGCGGCCTCCGTGACGGCAAGCGCGGCGGGGCGGTCAGTCGGTGTCTCAGGGCGGATTCTCACGATCCAGAACTCTAGCCGGTTAAACAACGACGGCGGCACCTGCGAAAGGTGCCGCCGTCGCCTGAAACAGATGCTAGGCCTTGGCCTTGGTCTTCTCTGTGTCTTCCGAGCGGTTCTTGTCCAGTGACGGAGTCTCCTGCTTCTTCGGCGGAGGAGTAGCGGCCTCGCGGAACTGGCGGCGCGGGGTCTGCAGGTCCATCAGCTGGGTGGTGTCACGGCCGAAGACGAAACCAAGCACCCAGTTGCCCACAACGCGCGCCTTGCGCTCGAACATGGGCATTGCCATGCCGTGGTAGCCGCGGTGCGCAAGCCACGCGGGCAGTCCGCGCATGCCGAAGCCCATGATGTTGGCGACGCCCTTGTACTGGCCGAACCCGGCGACTGCGCCGAGGTTCTTGTGCCTGTATTCCCGGACGCGGCCAACGCCGTAGCGCTCGGCGTAGATGTTGTCGGCGAGGAGCCTGGCCTGCCGCACAGCGTGCTGCGCGTTGGGGACGCAGAAGCCGCCCACGCCGCCGCCGGAGAGGTCAGGCACTGCGGAGACGTCACCGGCTGCCCAGGCGCCGTCCAGGGGGCCGTCGTCGCCGGTGATGCGCAGCTCAGCGCTGGCACGGACGCGGCCGCGCTCGTCGATCGGGAAGTCGGTGTTCCGGACCACGGGGTTGGCCTGCACGCCGGCAGTCCACACCAGGGTGTCTGTCTCGAACTCGTCCGCCGGGGATTTGTCCGGCATATTGATGAGCTTGAGCCGGCCGTCCTTGGCGCTGGCCAGCGAGGTGTTCAGCTTGACCTGTACACCGCGGGCCTGCAAGTGCTGCACAACCCACTTGGCTTGATCTTCGGTGACCTCGGGCATGATGCGGCCCATGGCCTCCACCAGCACGAAGCGGATGTCCGAACGGTCAAGACGCTTGTTCTTCTTGACGGCCGCGCGGGCGAGATCTTCCATCTCTGCAAGCGCCTCGATGCCTGCGAACCCGCCGCCGACGACGACGAAGGTCAGCGCACGGTCACGCTCGGCGCCCGGTTCCATCAGGGAGCCGGTCTCGATGCGCTCGAGGAGCTGGTTGCGCAGGGCGACGGCTTCCTCGATGGTCTTGAGGCCGATGCCCTCCTCAGCGAGACCCTCGATTGGGAAGGTGCGCGTAATGGCACCGGCCGCAATGACGATGTCCCGGTAGTTCAGCTCGAACGGCTCACTGCCGTCAGCTGGTTCAACGGTTGCGGACCGCGAGGAGTGGTTGACGCCTGTGACCTTGCCCGAGATGAGCTCGGTGTCAGTCAGATGCATGCGGTGGGAGACGACGGCGTGACGCGCCTCGATGTTGCCACCGGCTACCTCGGGGAGGAACGGCTGGTAGGTCATGTAGGGCAAAGGATCAACGAGCGTGACAATTCCGCCGTGATCCTTCACCTTCTTCTGCAGCTTGTGGGCTACGTACAGACCGACGTAGCCGCCGCCGACAACAAGGATCCGGGGACGATCAGAAAACTTGGAGGTTTGAGCCATGAAACCAGCGTACCGGACTTTGTGAAAATCTTCACTAGCTGCTGTTGCCGTCGGTTTCCGCTCCGCCGCCCCGGTACACCCGGATCACCTGATACGTCCCGCCGAGCACAATACAGAGGATCAGCCCGCCGAATCCGAACACGATGAAGGCCGGCAGCGACGTGGTAGCTGACGCACGTTCCGCGGCTGCCGGGACGGTCGGTTCAGGGATGTCGGGCAGCGGTTCCTCGGAGGGGGTCGGTTCCGGCGGTGGAGGCGGAGGCACGTCGCCGCGCCGGTACGTCTCGATGTACTGGGCCATGCTCACCACGCCGCCGGCACCGAGCAACCGTTCTTCGGGAACGGTGAGGTCGGCATTGACGGCGGCGGCGGCGTCGAGGATCCCGTGACCGTAGATGGTGTCCTGGCCGGGGATGCCGGCATCGCGTGCGGTCATGATGATCCGGTTGATGACCTGCGGAGCGGTCAGGTCCGGATACTTGGCACGGATGAGCGCCGCGACGCCGGAGACCAGGGGCGCAGCACCGGAGGTTCCGGACCATTTGCTTGCGTACAGGCCGCCCGGCAGCGCGCCGACGAGGTTCTCAGCCGGCGCCGCAATACCGATGCTGATGCCCTCGGATGACGACTCCCGGCTCGCCGCACCCTCCGCGTCCAGGCCGCCCACAGCCAGCACGCCGGGCATCGTGGCCGGCGCACCCACCTGCACAGAACCTCCCGCCCGGTTCCCGGCAGCGGCGACAATGACGACGTCGTTCTGTTCCGCATAGAGGAACGCCTCGTCCCAGCTCTCCGGCCAGGTGGGAGAGGTGCTGCCCAGCGACATGTTGATCACGGAAGCCCCGTTATCCACAGCCCAGCGCACGGCGTCGGGAATCTGGTCGTCAATGCTCACCCCTGCGGGGTTGGCGCCGGTGTTCTCGCCGCCGATCCAGAGCGAGACGGCCAGCAACTCGGATTCGGGAGCAACGCCGACGACACCGTCCGACCCCCGCCCCGCAGCCTTGACTGCAGACTCTTCCGGTTTTTCCGAATCTTCAGCCTCCCCAGACTCCGCCGGCGACGGCGATGGCGACGGCGGGGCGGACGCCTCAGCCTCAGCAGACGATGGCGGCGGGGCGGAGCCCGAGGGTGTAGCCGACGGCGAAGCAGTGCCGGACGGCGACACGGATGGGCTTGGTGCCGGCTCTTCGGGTTCGTGACCGCGGCCGGCAATCAAACTCGCCACCAGTGTGCCGTGTTCGGGCACTTCGCCGATTCCACGTTGCCCGTCCGGCGCTCCTGCTCCGGACACATCTGTTCCGCCGGTGACCACGCCTTGCAGATCAGGGTGGCTTCCGTCCACCCCGCTGTCGATCACCGCGACCGTCACCCCGGCACCCTTGGTGTCTTCCCACGCCTCGGTGATTCCGTAATCCTCAAGCCAGTACTCACGCTCACGAAGCTCCCCGCCGTGGGCCGCCGCGCTTCCCACCGGGATGACGACGCCGGACGCAAGACCCACTGCAAGCACGACGGCGGCAATCGACCGGGGAATGAGGACGCGGGAAGGCGCTGGGGCGACCGTCATCCGCGTTCCCCCCGGGAGGCGGCGCTGAGGGCGATGCCGTCCAGGATGTCGTGCTCACTCGCCGCGGCGCTCTGCACGCGGCCCTGAGTGGCGTCAGCAACCCGCCGGACAATAGTCCGCCAGATCAGGGCGCCCGCTCCGATGACATCCACCCGCCCGGGGTGCATATAGGGCAACGCTGCGCGTTCGGAACGGGGCAGGTGGAGCAGGGAGGTGGTGGCGGCGTCGATTTCTTCGACGGTCAGGGACGTGCCGTGGATCCGCTCCGGCTGATACTCCGGAAGCCTCAGCGCGTGCGCAGTAACGGTGGTGATGCTCCCGGCCACGCCGATGACGCCGTGTACCGAGGCAAGGTTGACCTCGGCGTTCGCCTCGTCGATCATCCGGCCGATCTCTTCCTCGGCAGCGGCGATCTCCTGCTCCGTCGGTGGGTCCGAGCGCAGGAAGCGCTCCGTGAAACGTACGCACCCCATGTCCATGCTGCGCGCAGCAATCACCTGATTGCCGGTGCCGACGACGAACTCGGTGCTTCCGCCGCCCAGATCCACCACCAGCACCGCGGCATCGCTCTCCCCCGCCAGCACGCTCGCCGCGCCGGAGAACGACAGCTCTGCCTCCTCGTCGCCGCTGACAACCTCCGGCTCAACGCCGAGGCGGTCCCGCACGCCGGCGACAAAGACGTCCCGGTTGCTCGCATCCCGCGTTGCTGACGTCGCCACGAAGCGGATCCGCCCGGCGTCGTGCTCCTTGATCAGTGCCGCGTACTCATCCACGGCCTTGAATGTCCGGTCCAGCGCTGCTTCGGAAAGCGTTCCGGTGGCGTCCACCCCTTCGCCGAGGCGCACCACCCGCATCAGGCGGACGACGTCGGTCAGTCCTGCCCCGCCGTCGACATCCGCGATCAGCAAGCGGATCGAATTGGTTCCGCAGTCAATGGCTGCAGTGCGCATGTCAGCCCTTCCCTTCGCTCGTTCGACGTTCGGCACGTTTGGCATCCAGTTCCTCAGGACTGAGCCCCTGGGTCTTCACATGCCGGCTGAGGTCGCGGTTCGGTGCGTTCCCACTGGTGTCCCACGCGCCGACACAGCGGCACTCCTCCACAGTCCACCACTCCGAGATGCCGGCCAGCGCCTCGTCTCCCAGCGGATTCACGCCGGGGCCCGCGGCGAGGGAATGACCCACCAGAACATGGAGGCATTTGACGCGCGAGGGCATCCCTCCGGCTGATACGCCATCGATCTCCGGCACGGGACCGATGCCGCTGCGCTCCCCGATCTCAGACCGGGCACGCAGGTAAGCCTCATGGGCCTGCCGGTAGCGGGCCGCGAGCTCGCTGTCCTGTTCGAGCCGCTCCGTCATTTCGGTCATGGTCCCGCCGGCTTCCAGGCGGGACACGGCAGCAGTGATGACCGGATGGGTGAGGTAGTACGTGGTGGGAAAGGGAATGCCGTTGCTGAGCCGCGGCGCGGTGGTCGCCACCAGCGGATTGCCGCAGACGCACCGGGCACCGATCTCGACGACGTCGCGGACCGGACGCCCCAACTGCCGGCTGAGGGTCTCGAGATCAGCCGGTGTGGGGGCAAGCGAAATCGATTCCGTCACTGCGGTCCTTCCTGAACCTGCTCTACCTGTCGGTTCTACCTGTCGGGAACCAAGGTTAGTCGGTGGCAGCCCGCTCCACAGATTCCCAGAGGGCATCCGCCCACGGCAGATCCGCCGGCGCCGCGGCGGACTGCTGCTCCTCCGCGGTTTCCACGGCCGTTCCGCCCTTGACCAGATAGCGGGTTTCCCCGGGCATGACCAGGAAGAGCCGGTCGCGGGCCTGCTGCTTGATGTACGCGGGATCTTCCCACCGGGCGATCTGCGTTTCAAGGACGCCCTGCTCCTGCTGCAGAGCCGCGATGCGATCCTGCAGGGCTTCGGTTTCCGCCTGCTGCTGCAGATAGGTACGGACCGAGGGTGCCAGCAGCACGATGATTGTCACCAGTACGACGGCGAGCGCCAGCAGCCGGCCGGAGAAGGCTTTCGCTGGGATCGGCTCGGCGTCCTCCGCCGGAACGATTACGCGGTCAGCCGGCCGGCGGAACGATGCACTCGCGGTTCGAATGGCCCCAGCCAGGTGGGACCGTTCCGCAGCACGGGCTTCGGACGGGGAAGTTTTTTTGCGCGGTGCCGGCGACGCGGCAGAACGGGCGGCGCCCTGCGGTGCCGGCGGCGTCCCCGTCTTGCGGCCTGAACCCGACGGTGTTGAACGCAGTGAAGCGCCCTGGGTGCCAGGGCGCTTCACCTGCGGCGTCTGCTGCCTCTGCCCGTCAGTGCGCGCCCGTGTTGTGCGGGGCACGCTGGGGCGTCGGGTGGACATCGGACTCCTTGTTCACGCTGTGTACGGCCGTCAGCTTGCGGAAATGCCCGACGACGGCGGTTACCTTCTTAACGAGGGTAACCGCCGATGAGGGGCCAATCAGGCAGTGAAACGCGGGAAGGCCGAACGTCCCGCGTAGCGGGCGGCGTCGTCCAGTTCTTCCTCGATACGCAGCAGCTGGTTGTACTTGGCTACGCGCTCCGAACGGGCCGGTGCGCCCGTCTTGATCTGCCCGGCGTTGGTTGCCACGCAGATGTCCGCGATGGTGGTGTCTTCGGTTTCACCGGAGCGGTGCGAGGTGATCGTGGTGTACCCGGAGCGCTGGGCCAGTGAGATGGCGTCGAGCGTTTCGGTGAGCGTTCCGATCTGGTTCACCTTCACGAGCAGCGAGTTGGCGGTGTGAGCCTTGATGCCGCGCTCGAGGCGGACCGGGTTGGTCACGAAGAGGTCGTCACCGACGAGCTGGACCTTTTCGCCGATGGACTCGGTGAGTGCCTTCCAGCCGTCCCAGTCTTCCTCGTCCAGCGGGTCTTCGATGGAAACCAGCGGGTAGTCGCGCACCAGGTCCTCGTAGTAGGAGCGCATGGCAGCGGAATCGAGCGTCTTGCCCTCGAAGGTGTAGGCGCCGTCCTTGTAGAACTCCGAGGCGGCGACGTCCAGGGCGAACGCGATGTCGGTGCCCGGTGTGTAGCCGGCGCGCTCGACGGCGGTGGTGATGAGGTCAAGGGCATCCCGGTTGGAGGGAAGGTTGGGAGCGAAGCCGCCCTCGTCGCCCAGGCCCGTTGCCAGGCCCTTCTCGTTCAGGACCTTCTTGAGCTCGTGGTAGACCTCGACGCCCCAGCGGAGGCCCTCGGAGTAAGACTCGGCGCCCAGGGGAACGATCATGAATTCCTGGATGTCGACGTCGGAATCGGCATGCGATCCGCCGTTCAGGATGTTCATCAGGGGAACGGGCAGCACATGTGCGTTGGGTCCGCCCAGGTAGCGGTAGAGCGGCAGCGCGGAGGACTCAGCTGCTGCGCGGGCGATGGCGAGGGAGACGCCCAGCATGGCGTTGGCGCCCAGGTTCGACTTGTTCTCGGTGCCGTCCAGGTCGATCATGGCCTGGTCGATGGCGCGCTGGTCCCCTGCGTCGAAACCGAGGAGTGCGGGCTGGATCTGCTCGATGACCGCTTCAACAGCCTGGAGGACGCCCTTGCCGAGGTAGCGGTCCTTGTCCCCGTCGCGGCGCTCGTTCGCCTCGAAGGCGCCGGTGGAGGCACCGGAGGGAACAGCCGCGCGGCCGAAGGTGTCGTCGTCGAGCAGTACCTCGACCTCAACCGTGGGGTTGCCGCGGGAGTCAAGGATTTCACGTGCGTGGATGGCATCAATGATTGCCATGGAAATGCTCCTGTTCATGTCTGTGGAGTTTCTTCGGACGGACAGCGAATCGCAACTCAACTCTGGTGAGCTGATGCGTCTGCGCGGGGATTCGTACTCAGCCTAATTGAAAGCGGCGGTCAATGACCGACCGTGACGGGGTCTTTTCACTCGGAGACGGCGGGCTCGGCCGAGCCAGACCGCGCGAGGTGTTCGTCCTGGTACCTGCGCACGGCGACGCGCAGCGCCCGTTCCGGATCCAGACCTGCGTCGACCGCACGCCCGACGACGGCGAGCAGCACCTCGCCGAGCTCTTCCTCCGATGCGGGGCCTGACTCAGCGGACGCCACGACGCTGCCCTCCTCCTGTGCGGAGGTTCCGCTCCGTCGTGCCCGCTTGAGGGTCTTCGCCGCCGATGCGAGCGCCGGGAGCCCCGACGGGATGCTGGCAAACGGCGTCGAGTCCGGCTGCTCCTGCCGCTTGATGCTGTGCCACGACGCTTCGATTTCCGCGATCGAGGAGGCAGGAACGTCGCGGAGACCGCCGTCGGGAGTGAACACGTGGGCGTTCCGCCGGATCATCTTCGCTGTGAGTCCGTCAATGACCTCCGCCAGGGCAAAGGAACCGCGTTCCTCCTGCAGGCGTGCGTGGAGCACCACCTGCAGGAGAACGTCACCGAGTTCGGAGCGCAGTTCATCAGCGTTGGCCGGCCCCTCGAGCACCTCCAGGAGCTCGTAGCACTCCTCAACCAGGTACTCGGCGAGCGATTCGTGGGTCAGCGTACCCATCCAGGGGCAGCGCTCCCGGAGTTGCCGGATGACGTCGACCAGCCGCTCGAGGGCGGCTCCCGCCTGCTGTGCGCTGTCCGTCATGCTCCGTTGGCGCCGTCGTACCCCTGCGCGATGAGCTCCGCGAGGGCGGTGCGGCTGTCGAGGGGCAGGAACGCGGCCTCGACGGCGTTGAGGGTCAGGTCAAGGAGGTCGTCGAGATCATAGTCGAAGGTTTCGACGAGGAGCTCGAACTCCTCGGTGAGCGTGACACCGCTCATCAGGCGGTTGTCCGTGTTGACGGTGACGTTGAAGCCGAGCTGGTACAGGAGGTCGATCGGGTGGCTCGTGATGTCCTTGCCGAAGGCCTCGATCGCGCCGGTCTGCAGGTTCGACGAAGGGCAGACCTCCAGGGGAATCCCGCGATCGCGGACCCACGCGGCCACCTGTCCCAGGCTGGCCATGCCGACCGGGGCGTCCGAACCGCCGTCGTCGCCGAATTCCACCGTGATGTCCTCCGCGATACGCACGCCGTGGCCCAGCCGCTGCGCGCGTCCGCTGACCAGCGCGTCGACGATGCTGTCCACTCCGGCAGCCTCACCGGCGTGCACCGTTGCGGGGAACTGGTGCTGCGCAAGGTAGGTGAAGGCGTCCGCAAAGCGTGCGGCGGGGAAGCCGTCCTCGGCGCCGGCGATGTCGAAGCCCACAGCCCCGCGCTCACGGTGGCGGACCGCGAGCTCGGCGATCTCCTGACCGCGGTCGGCATGCCGCATGGCGGTGATCAGCTGTCCCACCTGGATGGTGCCGCCGCGTGCGGCGACCGCCTCCACGCCGGCGTCGAGACCTTCCTGGACCGCCTCGACAACCTCGTCGAGGGACAATCCACCGGTGAGGTGCTGCTCGGGTGCCCAGCGCACTTCACCGTAGACCACGCCGTCGTCCGCCAGGTCTTCCACGAATTCCTGCGCCACGCGCGAGAGGCCCTCGCGGGTCTGCATGACCGCGATGGTGTGGTCGAAAGTCTCCAGATAGCGCACCAGGGAACCGGAGTCCGCGGAGTCGCGGAACCACTGGCCCAGCGCAACCGGATCAGTCGAAGGAAGCTGGTGGCCTACCGCTTCGGCGAGTTCGATGATGGTCGCGGGCCGGAGGCCGCCATCCAGGTGATCGTGCAGCGACACTTTCGGCAGGGCGCGGATGTCGAAGGTGAGGTCAGGAGCAAGGGAAGTCATTGGTTCAGTCACAGGCCAAGACTACGCGAGGCCAGCGGCTCCGCAGCAGGTTCCACGACGCTGTCCGGTTCGGGGGTTCGCGGGTGCAGCGGCTCGGGGCGCGGCCTCGTGGGGGTCGAGCCGCGTACGGCGCTGATGATGCGGTCGACAATGAAGCCGAGGACCACGGCGATCGCGATCGCAACCGTGACGCCCAGGAGGTGGTTGTCTTCAAACCACGCTCCGGCAAGCGCGCCGATGCCCACCGAGTAGCTGCCCCAGGCAATAGCGGAAATACCTGTCAGAGCAACGAAACGCCGTCGTGAGTAGCCGGTTGCGCCGGCGGTGAGGTTGACCGCCACGCGTCCGAAGGGGATGAAGCGTGCAACCAGGATCAGGGACGCCGCCCGCTTCTCGAGTTCGTAGCCCGCCCACTCAACAGCCTTCTGTGAGCGTGGGCGGCGCATCCACCGGAAGCGCTGAGTACCGACGCCCCGGCCCATCAGATAGGCGATGTTGTCACCGGCGAACGCTCCGAGGGCAGAGACGAGGATCAGCAGCCAGGCGTTCGGGACGCCCTCGGTGATAATCAGCGATGCGAGCCCCACCACCACTGACTCGCTGGGAAAAGGCGGAAAAAACCCGTCAACCGTGCAGCAGATAAACACCAGCAGGTAGACCCACGGCTGCTCGGCGGTACTGAGGATGAAATCACTCAGTCCATTCGTGACAGCATAAATCGCGTCCACTACCTGCGCTCCTTGGATTGTGCGGATCGGCTCCGGTTGCCGCCGCCCCAGGTGGGTCAGTGACCTTCTATAAGAACCATGCCAGCCGCGGATCAGGGGGGTCCATGGGGTATGTCCCTGTAGAACCCCTGATCCAGCCTTTTTCCAAGGTTATGGTTTGACCCGGCCTCGCCGCGTCGCCCAATGGGGTGATGTTCCCGCTACGGAACTCGTCCCCAGGTAGTAGGTGACCACCCTGACAGGGCCCCTGACTGGGACCCTGATGCTTGGGTGGCGCGGGTCAGGCGATGCGGTCGATGATGAGCTGCTGCGCCGGACGCGCACCGTCCGGCGCGATGACGACGGCGGTCTCCAGCGCCTCACGCGCGCGGTCGAACTTCTCGGGGGTGTCAGTCAGCAGGGTCATCAGCGGCTCACCCGCGCGGACCATGGCCCCGGGCTTGGCATGCAGCCGGACACCCGCTCCGGCCTGGACTGCATCTTCCTTGCGTGCGCGTCCGGCGCCCAGACGCCAGGCGGCAACACCGACGGCGAGGGCATCGAGCCCGACGAGGACTCCATCGGCCGGGGCGTAGATGGTCTCGGACTCCCTGGCCACGGGAAGCGCCGCACGCGGGTCCCCGCCCTGCGCTTCGATCATGCGGTTCCAGACGTCCATCGCACGGCCGTCCCTGAGCGCCTGAGCGGGATCAGCATCGCGCACACCGGCCGCACCCAGCATTTCCTCTGCCAGCCGGACCGTCAGTTCGACGACGTCCTGCGGCCCGCCGCCAGCAAGGACCTCGACGGATTCCTCGACCTCGATGGCGTTGCCCGCCGTCAACCCGAGCGGGGTGGACATGTTGGTCAGGAGGGCAACGGTCTTCACACCGGCGTCCGTTCCGAGTGCCACCATGGTTTCGGCAAGCTCGCGGGCCTGGGCTTCGTCCTTCATGAACGCACCGCTGCCCACCTTCACATCGAGGACCAGCGAACCCGTTCCCTCAGCGATCTTCTTGCTCATGATCGACGACGCGATTAACGGAATGGCCTCCACCGTTCCGGTGACGTCGCGCAGCGCGTACAGCTTCTTGTCGGCAGGAGCGAGCCCGGCGCCGGCTGCACAGATGACAGCTCCGACGTCGGCCAACTGGGCCATCATCTCGTCGTTCGAGAGCTGGGCGCGCCAACCCGGAATGGACTCGAGCTTGTCCAGCGTGCCTCCGGTGTGGCCGAGGCCGCGTCCGGAAAGCTGCGGCACGGCGACACCGAAGACGGCGACCAGCGGCGCGAGCGGAAGGGTGATCTTGTCCCCCACTCCGCCGGTGGAATGCTTGTCGCTGGTCGGCTTGCCCAGGGCGGAGAAATCCATTCGCTCGCCGCTGGCGATCATCGCGGCCGTCCAGCGGGAGATCTCCGTGCGGTCCATGCCGTTGAGCAGGATCGCCATGTTGAGGGCGGCCATCTGCTCGTCCGCGATCGCACCGCGGGTGTAGGCGTCAATGGTCCAGTCGATCTGGGCCGGGCTCAGGGTGCCCCTGTCACGCTTGATGCGGATGATGTCAACGGCGTCGAACTGTTCACTCATGTGGTGCTTCCTGTCTCTGTGGTGCCGGGCCCTGACCTGCCCGCGTCCGCGAGGTGCTGCGGACCGAACGCGTCGGGCAGCACCTCGTCCATGGTTCGAATCCCGCTGACCGTCATCAACTGCATGCCCGGTGCCCGGAATTCATAGAGCAACTGGCGGCAACGGCCGCACGGCATCAGTGCGTTGCCGTCCCCGTCCACGCAGCTGAAGGCGACGAGCCTGCCGCCGCCGGTCATCTGCAGCTGGCTGACCAGCGAACACTCCGCGCAGAGAGTGAGCCCGTACGACGCGTTCTCCACGTTGCAGCCGGAAACGATCCGCCCGTCATCCGTCAGGGCAGCAGCCCCGACCGGGAAGTTGGAGTACGGGACGTACGCCTTCCGCATTGCCGCGGTTGCAGCTTCGGCGAGTTCCGCCCAGGGAAGGTCCGCAGCAGGCGAGCCGGCCGGCGCAGCACCGCCCGCCGTCGTCGTCGTTGTTGTCGTTGCCGGGATGGCTTCATCCATGGTGCCCATGGCTCTACTCCTTGACGTACGGGATGCCGCCGGCTGCCGGCGGCCGGGACCGCCCAACAAGGCCTGCGACCGCCAGGATGGTCACGATGTACGGCAGCATGGCCAGGAACTGGCTCGGAACGTCCGTGCCGATGATGGACAGGACAAAGCGCAGGTTCGTCGCAAAACCGAACAGGAGCGCCGCGAAGAACGCACCGATCGGGTTCCAGCGTCCGAAGATGAGCGCAGCGAGGGCAATGTAGCCCTGGCCTGCCGTCATGTCCCGTGTGAACGTACTTACCGAGACCAAAGTGAAGAACGCACCGCCGAACCCGGCGACAGCGCCGCCCAGGAGGACATTCCAGAACCGGGTGGCGTTGACCTTGATGCCCATGGTGTCCGCGGCCTGCGGATGCTCACCGACGGCGCGCACGCGCAGCCCCCACTTGGTCCGGTACAGCCCGAGCCAGATGACAATGACGGCGACGTACATGAAGTAGCCGACGATGGTCTGCTGGAACAGGATGGGCCCGATCACCGGGATGTCCGCAAGGAGCGGGATGCGGATATCCGGCAGGCTCGGCGGCGAGTTGAACGTCGCCGAGTCGCGGCTCAGGAGCGTTGACGCGAGGAACCCGGTCAGCCCGGAGACCAGCACATTCAGGACCACGCCGACGATGATCTGGTTCACCAGGTACTTGATGCTGAAGATCGCGAGGACCAGAGACACGAGCACGCCGGCGAAGGCCGCGGCGATCAGTCCCACGTAGACGCTGCCCGACACTGAGGCGGCAACGGCGGCGGCAAACGCTCCGGAAAGCAGCTGGCCCTCGATCGCGATGTTGACGACGCCGACGCGCTCGCACAGTACGCCGGACAGTGATCCGAAGATCAGCGGGATGGCCAGCGTCACCGATCCGGCGACCAGGCCCGCGAGCGAGATGGTTGGCCGATCAGCGATCCCCACCACCCAGGTGAGGAATCCGACAACAAAGAGGAAAGCGTAGGCAATGCCCGCCCAGCGGTTGATGCTCTCGCCGCGGCGGACCTGCAGGTAAGCGTAGACCGTGATCGCTATGAGGACGACTGCTACAACCCACCCCACCACGTTGGCGGGCAGCGCGATGTCAGCGAGCCGGAAGCGGTCGGAATCATCCGACACCCGGAAGACGGCGGTGGTTGCCGGCCCGCCGAGTGCGAAGACGATCAGTGCCAGAAGGGCTCCGAAGCCGAACCCGATCGGGGCCTTCCAGCTCCTGGTTGATGATCCTGTGACCCGTGAATCAGTCACCGATGATGCGATGCTCATGCTGCACCTCCGGACGTCATCTGATTCTGGTTACCCTTCTGTTTCCTTGGGGACTTCTTCTTCCGGTCGATCCGGAAGATCGCCTTGACCAGGGGCGGCGCGGCGATGAAGAGGACTATGAGCGACTGGACCACGAGGACGATGTCGATAGGGGTGCCGGTGAGGGTCTGCATCTGCACGCCTCCCGCACGGAACGCCCCGAACAGCACGCCCGCGAAGAACACGCCCCACGGATGGGATCTGCCCAGCAGCGCAACGGTGATCGCGTCGAACCCGAAGCTCGCGGCGATACCGCTGGTCAGCACCTGCTCGGTTCCTGCCACCTGGGCAACGCCCGCCAGGCCGGCGAGACCGCCGGCAAGCATCATGACGACGACGTAACCCTTGGTCACGCTGATGCCCGCGGTGCGTGCGGCGAATGGATTAGCGCCGACAGCGCGGAGCTCGAAGCCGACCGTCGACCGGTTCAACAGCCACCACACGCCGTAGGTCGCAGCAATCGCGACGATGAAGCCGAGGTGCAGGCGGAACTGCGGACCGAGGATCTGCGGGAACAGCGCAGTCTCATCCAACCGCGGACTGATCGGGTTGGCCGATCCCGGATTCTGGAACGACGGGGTGGTGAGCAGGTACCCGACCAGGTAGATGGCGATGTAGTTCAGCATGATCGTGACGATGACCTCGTGCGCGCCGGTGCGTGCCTTGAGGATGCCGGGGATGAACCCCCACAGCGCGCCGCCCACAAAGCCTGCCAGCACCACAAAGATCAGGTGCAGGCCGAAGGGCAGCTGCCAGGTGAAACCGATCCAGCCGGCAAACATGGCGCCAAGAATGATCTGCCCCTGTGCGCCGATGTTGAACAGTCCGGCGCGGAAGGCGACCGCTACGCCCAGGCCCGCGAGGATGAGCGGCGTGGCTACGGTGAAGGTCTCGGTCAGCGGGCGGAACATCAGGGCGAGGGAGTCGGCGCGCGGGTTGAACACTGCACCCTGGAAGAGCGCGACGTAGGCGCTGCTTGCCGCCTCCCAGGCCGCGGCGAGGGTGTCGGTCGGACGGGTGAAGAAATACGACGCGGCTGCGGCGACGTCTTCATCGGTCAGCGCGATGAGGATCCCGCCGAGGATGATCGAAAGCACGACGGCGAGAATCGCCACGAGGGAGGAGCCGGTGACAATGCTCTTCAGGATGCCGCGGCCGCGGTCCTCGGAGTCCTCGGGTGCCGGCGTTGTATCACCTGTCCCCGGAGCCGGCGACGGCGCGGCAGTGTCCTCGGCCCCGGTGCCAGTGCCCCTGTTGGCGGCGCTCATCGGTTTCCCTCCCCGGTCTCCCGGTGCTGGCCCTGTCCCAGGGCTTCCTCGGCCGTCATCCCGGCCATCATGAGTCCGAGCACGTCGCGTGACGTGTCGCCGGGCACCACGCCCATAATTTCTCCTCCATGCAAGACCGCAATGCGGTCTGCAAGTTCACTGATTTCATCAAGTTCGGTGGATACGATCATCACCGGTGTGCCGCCGTCGCGCTCGGTCACGATGCGTTTGTGCAGGAATTCGATCGAGCCGACATCCACACCGCGCGTGGGCTGCGAGGCAATGAAGAGGTTCAACGGCCGCGAGAGTTCACGGGCCAGGACCACCTTCTGCTGGTTGCCGCCGGACAGCGTGCTCACGGGTGCTTCGGCACTCTGGGTCCGCACGTCGAACTCGGCGACCTTCTCACGGGCGTTCTTGAGCACCACTGCAGGTTTCATGGCCAGTCCCTTGGCGAAGGGGGGCTCGTTGTACCAGTTCAGGATCATGTTCTCGGCGATCGAGAAACTGCCCACCAGACCGTCCACCTTGCGGTCTTCGGGAACAAAACCCACGCCTTCGCGGATGATGTCCTTGACCTTCATCCCGAGCAGTTCCCTGCCGTTGAGCTGGACGGATCCGGAGGCGTGGGGGTGCAGTCCGAGGATGGCTTCCGTGAGCTCGGTCTGGCCGTTGCCCTGCACGCCAGCGATTGCCAGGATCTCCCCCTTCGAGATCTCGAAGCTGATGTTGTCCACCAGATTCTGCCCACCGGGCCCGGGGACCGTGAGGTTGCGTACCGTGAAGGTGGTTTCGCCGGGCGTGGCCGGCGCCTTGTTGAGGCTGAGGCTGACCTGCCTGCCCACCATCATGGAGGCGAGTTCTCCGGTGCTGGCGGTGGGTTCAACCGTTCCGACGACGGCGCCCCTCCGGATCACCGTAATGACATCGGACACGGCCTTCACTTCGCGCAGCTTGTGCGAGATGAACACGATGGCGGTGCCGCCTGCCTTCAGCTCCTCGATGATCTGGATCAGCTCGTCGGTTTCCTGGGGGGTGAGCACGGCGGTGGGCTCGTCCAGGATCAGCACCTCCGCCTTGCGGACCAGTGCCTTGATGATCTCCACCCGCTGCTGCACGCCGACGGGAAGATCTTCAACGAGGGCATCGGGATCAACGTCGAAACCGTAGCGGTCGGAGATCTCACGGATGCGGGCACGGGTCTTGTCGAGATCGAGGATGCCCCCGACCTTGGTGTGCTCGTCGCCCAGGGCCACATTTTCCGCGACGGTGAAGACCGGGATGAGCATGAAGTGCTGGTGCACCATGCCGATTCCGGCGGCCATGGCGTCACCGGGACCGCGGAAGGTGACCGGCTTTCCGTCAACCAGGATGCGTCCGTCGCTCGGCTCATACAGTCCGTAGAGGACGTTCATGAGGGTCGACTTGCCGGCACCGTTCTCACCGAGGAGGCAGTGCACCTGGCCGGGGTTCACCACCAGATCGATATTGTCATTGGCAACAAGGGAGCCAAACCGTTTGGTGATTCCCTGTAGTTCGAGCTTCACAACCCCAACCAACCTGTCCTTTGTGGGAGCTGGGCGGGTAGCGTCGGGCAGGTTTCACCTGTCCCGTCCACCAGCGCCAGCCTGCAGAATCAATTCAACCGTAACGCGAACACGCCGCCCGCTCCGTGCAGGACCTCCTGGGAGCGGGCGGCGCGTTTTTTCAGCGGTGTTACTGGGGGCTTGCCTCAGACTCGACGGTGATCTCGCCGGAGATGATGCCCGCCTTGATTTCCTCAAGCTCGGCCTGCATCTCGTCAGAGACTGCTTCCTCCTGATCGTGGAACGGGGCAAGTGCGACGCCGCCGTTCTCCAGGGTTCCGACGTACGGCTCGTTGCTGAAGTTACCTTCGACGTCTTCGGTGATGACCTGCTCCACTGCTTCGCCCATGAGTTTCATGACGGAGCTGAGGATGTACTCGGTACCGCTTTCAACAGTCTGGAAGCCGTCCGAGTCAACCCAGATCACCTTGTTGCTGCCGCCGTCCGTGTTGGCTTCCTCAACAGCCTCGATGGTGCCGAGGCCCACCGGTCCGGCCACCGGCATGATGATGTCGGCGCCCTCGTTGATGAAGTTCTCGGTGTTGGTCTTGCCTGCAGCCTGGTTGGAGAAGTCACCGATGAACGTACCGGTCTGTGCTTCCTTGTCCCAGCCGAGGAGCTGGACGTCGGCGTCCTTCTGCTCGTTGTAGTAGGCAACACCGTCAGCAAAACCGTCCATGAAGATGGTCACGGTGGGGATCTGGATGCCGCCGTAAGTGGCGACCCGTCCGGTCTCGGACGTTCCAGCGGCGAGGTAGCCGGCCATGAACGCTGCCTGCGCCGTGTCGTAGATGATCGGCTTGACGTTCGGCAGGTCGATCTGGTTGTCGTCAACGATCGCGAAGTTGGTCTCCGGGTTGGCTTCTGCTGCCTCCGCGGTGGTGGCTGAAAGCAGGAAGCCGACGGTGACGATCAGGTCGCAACCCGAGGTGACCATGGAGTTCACGTTGGGCGTGAAGTCGGTCTCAGCCTGCGACTCTGCCTGCTGAACCTCGATGCCGAGCGATTCCTCGGCTGCCTGGATGCCCTCGTAGCTGGACTGGTTGAACGACTGATCGTCGAATCCGCCCGAGTCGGAAACGATGCAGCCGGTGTAGTCGGTTGCCTCGGCAGCGGGATCGGATCCGCCGCCGTCGGTCTCGGCCGGCGGCGCGCCGCAGCCGGCCAGGAGAAGGGCCGCAGCCCCCAGTGCTGCAACGGACATGCCGGTGCGGCGCTGAATCAAGCTCCGTGAATTCTTCAATGTTCCTCCGATAAGAAGTAAGCCCACGAACAAGAGATCAATGAGTGTCCGCCTGCACTGCCCTGAAAGGGGACACAAGCTCTGTTTTCATTGATGATCGTGGCGCCGGTCCCGCCTCAAATTCGGGACTCGATGATGAAGCTTACTCTAACGCCGGAGTGACCGGGCACACTACCAAAGCGGCGCCCGGTTCTTACATTGTTCAAGTTTTGTTACCAACCGGTAGGCGGCCCTAGCCGACGGCAGGAGCATGAGCCGGCACCTGCCCCCACACCTCCGCGATGGAAGTGAGGGAATCGATGCGGGAGCCGACGTCGTAGGTTGTGCCCGTGATCATGAGTTCCTGCACTCCGGTGCGCTCCACCAGCTCCTTCAGGCGCGCGGTCACCTGCTGGACAGTCCCCACCGCCTTGATCGCGGGCAGGTGATCGAGCATCAGCTGCTCCTGGTCGGTGAAGGTGCGCTCGGCGGCCTCCTGGGGCGGCACGATCGGGGCCGGCCGGCCGGACCGCAGCGAAAGGGCCATCACCCGCGCCGGGCCGGCAAGGTATTCGGCTTCCTCCTCGGTGGCCGCCGTCAGCGCCGAAGTGGCCAGCATCGCATACGGCTCTGCGAGGGCAGGTGACGGTTGGAAGTTGGAGCGGTAGAGGCGCATGATCGCCGCCGGATCCTCGTTGCCGAAGTGGTGGGCGTAGCTGTACCGCAGGCCCAGCATCCCGGCCAGCTGGGCGGAGTAGCCGCTTGAGCCGAGCAGCCACACATCAGGGAATGACGACGGCGCCGGCGTGGCTGCCAGCCGCATCACGCGGTCCGGGGTCCGGTTGTCGCCCAGGAGCGCAAGGACTTCCAGGACGTGCTGCGGGAACTCTTCGACGCCGAGCCCGTCGGTCTGCCGGCGCAGGGCCATTGCGGTCATCTGGTCCGTACCGGGCGCACGGCCGATGCCGAGGTCGATCCGGTCCGGGTGCAGTGCCTCGAGCAGCGCGAACTGCTCTGCGACGACGAAGGGCGCATGGTTCGGTAGCATCACACCGCCTGAGCCCAGCCGGATCTGCGACGTCATCGCGGCGAGGTGCGCAATCAGCACCGAGGGGCTGGTGGAGGCGACGGAGGGCATGTTGTGGTGCTCAGCGACCCAGAAACGGGTCAGTCCCAGCCGGTCCGCGGCCTGCGCAAGCCTCGTGCTGTCTGCGAGGGCATCGGAACTGGATCGACCGGAGCCGACCGTGGCGAGGTCGAGGACGGACAGGGGCACACGGGGACTGTTGGAGCTGCTCACACCAGGTGGCAACCGCAGCGGGTCCGCGTGCATTCCCAGGCCGGGCTCCGGGTCCTTCCGGAACTAGTGCCGCAGACCCAAAACTGCCCGCATTGCGGCAGCTGCCATCACGCGCACGCCGCATCCGATCGCCTGCTCATCGGGGCGGTAATCCCCGCGGTGCAGATCATAGGTTTCGCCGCCGGGCGTGCGGGTGCCGAGGCGCATCATTGCTCCGGGCACCTTCTGCGTCATCCAGGCGAAGTCCTCGCCGCCCATGGACTGCGGGGTGAGCACCACTGAGTCAGGTCCGAGCTCCGCGCGGGCGGCGGCCTCGATCAGGCCGGTTTCCGCCTCGGTGTTCACCACGGGCGGCACTCCCCTGGTGTGCTCGATCTTGACGTCCACGCCGAACGGAGCCGCGAGTTGCCGCACGGTCTCATCCATGAGGTCACCCGCCGCTTCCCAGGCCTCGCCGTCGAGGCACCGCATGGTGCCGGACATAAAACCGTGCGCCGGGATGGCGTTGGGTGCGGAGCCGGCGTGCATCTGGCCCCACACCACTGAGACGGCGCTGCGCACGTCGATGCGCCGTGACAGGACGGCCGGAACGTTGGCCGCGATATGGGCGAGGGCAAAGACGAGATCCTCGGTGAGGTGCGGCCGGGAAGTGTGCCCGCCGCGTCCGCTCAGCTCGACACGGACCGTATCCGATGCCGAGGTGATGGCGCCGATACGCGTTCCCACCAGGCCGACGTCGATACGCGGATCGCAGTGCAGAGCGAGAATCCGGGGAACCTCGGAGAGGACTCCCTGAGCGATCACATCCAGCGCTCCGCCAGGCATGGTCTCTTCAGCGGGCTGGAAGATCACCCGGACCCGGCCGCCCAGCGGAGTTTCCGCGTCGATCTTCGCCAGCACCAGCGCCACCCCGAGCATCACGGTGGTGTGGATGTCATGACCGCAGGCGTGGGCGATGCCCGTCGAGGATGAGGCGTAGGACAGACCCGTCTCCTCGAGAATGGGCAGGGCGTCGATGTCTGCCCGCAGGCCGATCCTGATGTCACCTTCGCCGATGTCCACGAACAAACCGGTGTCCTCGAGCCGTTGCGGCTTCAGCCCGGCCGCCTCCAGCCGCTCAGCAAGCCGGTCCGTGGTGCGGTGCTCCTTGTGGGACAGTTCCGGATGGGTGTGGAGATCGCGCCGAAACCTCGTCAGCTCATCCAGCATCGGAGCGGCCCACACACCGATGCGTGGGACGACGGGAGCCTCAGTGGAAGTTTTCTGCACTGCACCAGCGTAACGAACCTGCAGACAGCAGCTTCAACCTGACGTCATTGAGCGACTCGCAGCTCCTTGGCCGCGACCATCCGAAGCGCGCGATCAGAGGACGTCGACATCGCCGCTGGCGCGCAGGGACTCCACTGCCTTCTTCACTTCCTGGGCATGTTCCTTGGTGGTCACCAGAAGTGCGTCAGGAGTGTCCACAATAACGACGTCGTCGATTCCGATCAGCGCGATCACACGCTTGGTATCCGACACCACGATGCCCGAGGCGTTTTCAGAGAAGACGCGGGCTCCCTCCCCCATCACAGTGAGTTCGCTGTTCTCCATAGCCGGGTTGAGGCGGCCGATCGCGGCGAAATCGCCGACGTCATCCCAGCTGAAGTTGCCGGGAATCATGGCTACATCGCCGGCAGCGGCGGCAGGTTCGGCAACGGCGTAGTCGATCGCGATCTTCGGCAGGGTGGGCCAGACGCGGGCGGCAACCTCGTTGCGGGATCGGGTGTCCCACGCCGCGGCGATTTCCATGAGGCCTGCGTAGAGCACGGGCTCATTCGCTTCGAGGTGCTTGAGCATGAGCGCCACCGGCGCGACGAACATGCCCGCGTTCCAGCTGTACTTGCCGCTGTCGATGTACTCGCGCGCAACCGCTACCGAAGGCTTCTCCACGAACTCGATCACCGAATGGGCGCTGGGCGCGCCGTCGATGTCCAGCGGCTCGCCGGCCCGGATGTACCCGAACCCCGTGGACGGATGGGTGGGCAGAATGCCGATTGTCACGATGTAGCCCTCGGCCGCAGTGTGAACGGCTTCACGGACCGCCGCCTGGAAATCTTCCGCCGGCGCGATCACCGCGTCCGCTGCGAAGGAGCCCATGATGATGTCCGGATCCCGGTGATAGAGGATCGCCGCAGCCAGGCCGATCGCCGCACCCGAATCCTTCGGTTCGCTCTCCAGGACGAGGTCCGGGTCCTTGAGCTCCGGCAGTTGCGCGCGCACAGCCCGGCGGTGCGCCTTGCCCGTGACCACCATGATCCGCTTGCCGCTGAGCGGCTGCAGCCGCTCGTACGTTGCGCGGATCAGGGTGCTGCCCGAGCCCGTCAGGTCATGCAGGAACTTCGGTGCGGCGGCACGGGACAGCGGCCAAAGCCGGGTGCCGGTTCCGCCTGCCGGGATCACGCCGTGGAAGCGGTCCAGGGGGCTAGGCTCTTGAGTACTCATCGCTCCCACATTAACCCAGCGGGAACGCCGGGCGACAATGCCCCGCGCCGGCCCTGTGTTAACAAGGTCACAACGTAGGGCGGCCTAAATTGAACACCCCACCGGCCGGGCCTAGATTAGGCTTGTGGAAAGAGTGCTCTCGCGGGGCGACATTCCAGCGTTGAAGACGCGCTAACGCTCCTGCGACACAGGGAGGTTTTTCAGTGTCGAAGACACCAGCAGGCACCCTCTACCGCGGCCGCGAAGGCCAGTGGTCCTGGGTTGCGCATCGTATTACCGGCGTCGTGATCTTTTTCTTCCTACTCGTGCATGTGCTCGACACCTCGTTGGTGCGGGTTTCCCCCGAGGCCTATGACGCCGTGATCGAGTCCTACAAGAACCCCATCATGGGTCTCGGAGAGCTCGGACTGGTCGGCGCCATTGTCTTCCACGCCTTCAACGGCCTCCGCGTTGTCCTCGTGGACTTCTGGAAGAAGGGCCCCAGGTACCAGCGTCAGATGCTGTGGGCCGTCATCGGGCTCTGGGCGGTCACCATGATCGCCTTCTCCATCCGCCATCTCGCCGTTGTCTTCGGAGGTCACTAAGCCATGGCTGCTCCCATCGTTGAATCCCCCCGTGCCGGCCGCATCTCACCGCAGTATCGGCGCAGCGGCAGTTCCAAGGGCAACTTCGAAATGTTCGCGTGGCTGTTCATGCGGCTCTCGGGCGTGGTTCTCGTGGTGCTCATCTTCGTTCACCTCTGGACCAGCCTCATCGCCGGTGACGGCATCGAGGGCGTTGACTTCGGATTCGTCGCGGGCAAGTGGGCGGACCCGCTGTGGCAGGTCTGGGACCTCGTCATGCTTTGGCTTGCCATGCTGCACGGAACCAACGGTGTCCGCGTCATCATCAATGACTACGCAGAAAAGGACTCCACCCGGTTCTGGCTGAAGAACGTGCTCTACGTTTCCACAGTCGTCATCGTTGTACTCGGCACCCTGGTGATTTTCACCTTCGATCCGTGCCCCGTGGTCAACGGAGTACCGCACGTCGCCGACTACTGCCCGGCGCCCTAACTTCCTAAGGCGGCTGGTCGCGCACGCACCAGATCGGCCAGGTACATCGCCAGTTTCAACAGAAAGAGCACAGTATGCAGGTCCATAAGTACGACGTCGTTATTGTGGGCGCAGGTGGCGCCGGCATGCGCGCCGCGATTGAATCCGGCCAGCGCGCACGGACGGCTGTACTGACCAAGCTCTACCCCACCCGTTCGCACACGGGTGCGGCGCAGGGCGGCATGTGCGCCGCACTCGCCAACGTCGAGGAAGACAACTGGGAATGGCACACCTTCGACACCGTGAAGGGCGGCGACTACCTGGTGGACCAGGACGCCGCCGAGGTGATGGCGAAGGAAGCGATCGACGCGGTGCTGGACCTCGAGAAGATGGGCCTGCCGTTCAACCGCACGCCGGAGGGCCGCATCGACCAGCGCCGCTTCGGAGGCCACACCCGGGACCACGGCAAGGCCCCGGTACGGCGCTCCTGTTACGCCGCTGACCGCACCGGTCACATGATTTTGCAGACGCTGTACCAAAACTGCGTAAAGCACAATGTCGAGTTCTTCAATGAGTACTACGTGCTGGACATGCTGACGGTGGACGAGGAGTTCACCGTAGACGGCGTAACGCGCATCCGGAAGCGGGTTGCCGGCGTAGTGTCCTATGACCTCGCCACCGGTGAGCTGCACGTCTTCCAGGCCAAGTCCGTTGTGTTCGCCACCGGCGGCGTCGGGAAGGTCTACAAGACCACCTCGAACGCGCACACGCTGACCGGCGACGGCATGGGCATCGCCTTCCGCCGCGGTATCCCCCTGGAAGACATGGAGTTCTTCCAGTTCCATCCCACCGGCCTGGCCGGTCTCGGGATTCTGCTCTCTGAAGCAGCCCGCGGTGAGGGCGCGATCCTTCGCAACTCCGAGGGCGAGCGCTTCATGGAGCGGTACGCTCCGACCATTAAGGACCTCGCACCCAGGGACATCGTGGCGCGTTCCATGGCCAACGAGGTGCGGGAGGGCCGCGGTGCCGGGCCCAACAAGGACTACGTCCTCCTGGACCTGACGCACCTGGAACCGGCGCACATCGACGCGAAGCTTCCGGACATCACGGAGTTCGCCCGCACCTACCTGGGCGTGGAACCGTACACCGAACCGGTGCCGGTGTTCCCCACCGCGCACTATGCAATGGGCGGTATCCCCACCAACATCAGGGCTGAGGTTCTGCAGGACAATGACACCGTTGTCCCGGGTCTTTACGCTGCCGGTGAGGTTGCCTGCGTTTCCGTTCACGGCTCCAACCGTCTGGGAACCAACTCGCTGCTGGACATCAACGTCTTCGGCAAGCGTGCCGGTATCGCCGCGGCGGAGTACGCCGTCACCGCCGAGTACGTCGAAATCCCGGACAACCCGCTGGTCGAGACCGAGCGTCTGCTGGACACGATGCGGAGCTCAGAGGGCGGCGAGCGTGTTGCGCAGATCCGCCAGGAACTGCAGGACATCATGGACGCCAACGTCCAGGTGTTCCGGACCGAGCAGACCCTCAAGGAAGCCCTCGAGGTCATTGACAAGCTCGAGGAGCGCTACACCCGCGTCACTGTCCAGGACAAGGGCAAGCGGTTCAACCTTGACCTGCTGGAAGCCGTTGAGCTCGGATTCCTGCTGGACATGGCCAAGGTCATGACGGCAGCTGCCCTGCATCGTCAGGAATCCCGCGGCGGCCACTTCCGCGAGGACTACCCCGAGCGTGATGATGAGAACTTCATGACCCATTCCATGGCCTACAAGGATCCCTCCGCCGCTGAAACCAGCGGGGTGCGCCTTGAGACCAAACCGGTAGTCTTCACCCGTTACCAGCCCATGGAGCGTAAGTACTGATGAGCACACCAACAGTCGAAAAAGAACCGGCCTCGAAGGTCGACCTGGCACCCGGAGTAGGCGGGGGCGGCGAGATTCCCACCTTCGACATCACCCTGAAGGTGCGGCGCTACAACCCCGAGGTCTCCGATGAGGCGCACTGGGACGAGTGGAAGCTCACCATGTACGGCACGGACCGTGTGCTGGACGCCCTGCATAAGGTGAAGTGGGAGCATGACGGCACCGTCTCGTTCCGCCGCTCCTGCGCGCACGGCGTCTGCGGCTCTGATGCCATGCGGATCAACGGCCGGAACCGGCTGGCCTGCAAGACCCTGCTGAAGGACCTCGACACCTCCAAGCCCATCCTGGTCGAGCCGATCAAGGGCCTGCCGGTTGAAAAGGACCTCATTGTCGACATGGAGCCGTTCTTCCAGTCGTACCGCGAGATCATGCCGTTCCTCATCAACCGCGGCCACGAGCCGACCCAGGAGCGCCTGCAGTCGGCAGAGGAGCGCGAGCGGTTCGATGACACCACCAAGTGCATCCTGTGCGCTGCGTGCACCTCATCCTGTCCCGTCTTCTGGACTGACGGCCAGTACTTCGGGCCGGCCGCGATCGTCAACGCGCACCGCTTCATCTTCGACTCACGCGATGACGCCGGTGACATGCGCCTGGAGATCCTCAACGACAAGGAAGGCGTGTGGCGCTGCCGCACCACCTTCAACTGCACCGAGGCGTGCCCACGCGGCATCCAGGTAACGCAGGCGATCGCCGAGGTCAAGCAGGCCATTTTGTCCCGCAAGGTCTAGAACCTCCTCGACGACGAGCGAAACGGCGCGCGGCTACCGAAAGGTGGCCGCGCGCCGTCGTCGTTCCCGGACGTTTCACCCGGATCACAATCCGGAAGTTTTGCGCAGATCGGGCGACTTTCCGGCCTTGGAAGCCGCGTTAGGTGCGCGAAATTTCCGGGGTTTTGGCCGCAGCGGCCCTGCTGCGCTGCCGCAGGGACCGTGCGCGGCCGCCTCGTGCCCGGGAGCGCGCTGACCGGGCATCGGCCGCACCGATGGCACCCCAGGCCGTTGCCAGCAGGTAGACCTGGCTTAGCAGGAAGAACCAGACGAACAGGCCGAGGATGACCGCGAAGGGCGCAAGCAACGGGTTTCGGTCGACGCCACCCAACAGCAGGGTGCTGAAGGTTCGCAGGACGGTGCTGCCCACACCGGCGATGACGGCTGACTGAAACAGCACCGCACGCGGCATCTCAATCGACGAAGCCGCGCGGAACAGAATGACTGCAACGAGCGTATCCAGCAGGAGGGTGACGAAGGTACCGGCGATCTGCGTCAGGGGCCGGGCTGCGCTGTCAAAGCCGAGCCACTGCAGGACCAGGTCGATGACCGTGTTCACGGTAAGGCCGACCGCGGTCGTCACGGCCAGCGCTACAGCGAGGACAAGCAGGATTCCGAGATCCTTCAGCTTCATCAGGATGGGATTGGTTTCGATTGGCGGCACGTCAAAGATCCCGCGCATACCCTCGCGCATTCCGCCGATCCAACGGAGGGACGTGAATAAAGCGATGGCGGTCGAGATGACCAAGGCCAAGCTCAGCTCGGATTGGAGCGCGAATAGCTCCCTGGGCCTCGCTAGACCGCCCTCGCCGATCAGACCGGGCGTTGTGGAATCCACAGCCTGCACGATGAGACCCTGTAACTCCTCGTTGCCGGAGACAATCAACCCGGTGATGGAAAATCCAGCGACGAGCAGCGCGGCGATGGCGAAGAACATGTTGTACGCGATGCCGGCCGCCATCAACGGGCCGTGGCGGCTGGTGTAGAGCTGGAAGGCCCGCATGGGACGGAAAGCGTTCAGCCTGGCCAGCAGGTACTGGAAGGTGGCCAGGAGCACGGGCACTCCCCCGCCCTTTTCCCGTCGGGTCCGGCCGAGGTCGCGGCGGGCCTGCAGAACTTTCAGTTTGAGCTTCATCCGCTCCGTGGGAAGCGGTGTATCAGGCGCCTGGTTCTTCGCCGGCGGTAGCGTTCTGGCCAAAAGCGAGCTCTTCCCGTAGTTTCCACACACCCGTGACATCGTGCTCGTACAGTCCCATGGTACGTACGGTGAAGGATGCCTCGAAGTCGTCGAGCTGCACCTCCGCCGAATCCATGTTGGCTTCGCTGACGTCGTGGGCCACGGTGACGTGCGGGTGGAAGGGGTATTCGAGGTCGCGGGCGAGGGGCCCCGCCTGCAATCGCCGGTGCAGGTGAACGCAGGAATCGAAACCTTCAGTGACGTTGACAAAGACCACGGGGGTGAGCGGACGAAAGGTGCCGGTGCTTTTGAGGGTAACCGTGAAGGAACTTTGCGCGGAAGCGACCTCACGCACGTGGGCGATGGTCGACGGCCAGTCGGCAGCCGGGGTGGTGGTGATCAGCGTGATGTGCGGTGGGACGAGAGCAGCCATGGGGTCGCCGAAGGAGGCACGCCAGCGCTCAAGTTCGCCGGCAATGGGCTCCGGGATGGCGATGACCACTCCCACGAGCTTGCCCTCCACAGCACGCCGACCCACTACATAGGTCGGTTGGCGCTGCTCGGTATCGCTGACGGGGTGGCTCATGATTCTAGAAAGCACCCGCCGGACCGCGGCCGCGCGCAGGGAGAAAACCTACCTTGGAGAACACATCTGCCAGCGTAACCGACGCGATTTCACGCGCCTTTTCCGCACCTACCGAGAGCAGCCGGTCAAGCTCACCCGGATCACCGAGCAGCTCCAGCGTCCGTGTGCGCACAGGCTCAAGGCGATCAACCACCACGTCCGCCAACTCCACTTTCAGATGCCCGTACATCCGGCCCTCGAAGTGACCGACGACGTCTTCCATGCTCTTCCCGGTCATGAGTGAGTAGATGGACAGCAGATTGGAAACGCCCGGTTTCTCCTCGCGGTCGAAGCGGATCTCGGTGCCGTCATCCGTCACGGCAGACTTGATGCGCTTGGCAGTGACTTTCGGTTCATCCATGATGTTGATCAGGCCCGCCGCAGAGCTTGCCGACTTGGACATTTTGGCGGTGGGGTTCTGAAGATCGTAGATTTTGGCCGATTCCTTCTGGATGAACGGCCTGGGCACTACGAACGTCTCACCGAAGCGCGTATTGAACCGCTGTGCCAGGTCCCGGCTCAACTCAATGTGCTGGCGCTGGTCCTCTCCGACGGGAACGCCTTCCGGCTGGTACAGCAGGATGTCCGCGGCCTGCAGCACGGGATAGGTGAACAGCCCCACCGAGGTGGAGTCGGTGCCCTGCTTGAGCGACTTGTCCTTGAACTGGGTCATGCGGGAAGCCTCGCCGAACCCGGTGATGCAATTGAGCACCCACGCGAGCTGCGCGTGTTCCGGCACGTGTGACTGCACGAAGAGCGTGCACTTGTCCACGTCCACGCCGCCCGCGATGTACTGCGCGGCGGTCAGCCGGGTGCGCTCTGCGAGCTCCGCCGGGTCCTGGGGCACCGTGATGGCGTGGAGGTCCGGAATGAAGTAGATCGCGTCATAGGAGTCCTGCATCTGCACCCATTGCACGAGGGCTCCGAGATAGTTCCCCAGGTGAAGGGAGCTGCCTGAGGGCTGCATACCGGACAGTACCCGCTGGCGTGTTGCGGTGGAGGTCATATCAATCCCGGGGTTGTAAGAGCTTGTAGTCGACGACGAGCGGAGCGTGATCCGAGAATCGCGCTTCCCAGGAGTGGGCGCGGTCGACGACGGCGGTGGTGGCGGCTGTTGCCAGCTCAGGGGTAGCGAGGTGGTAGTCGATGCGCCAACCGGCGTCGTTGTCGAAGGCCTTGCCGCGCCAGGACCACCAGGTGTAGGGGCCGTCCATGTCCCCGGCGAGATCGCGGTGAACATCAACCCAGCCCACGGCATCGCTGAAGAAGTGGTCGAAGTAGGCCCGTTCCTCCGGAAGGAACCCCGCCTTCTTCAGGTTGCCCTTCCAGTTACGGATGTCACGGGTGGTGTGCCCGACGTTGAGGTCTCCAACCACCAGGGCGTGGTCCCGGGTGCGGCGCAGTTCGCCAAGGCGCTCAGACATCAGGTCGAGGAACCGGTACTTGTCCTGCTGCTGCGGTGAATCCGCCTCCCCCGAGTGCACGTAGGCGCTGACAACGCTGAGCGTGCTGCCGTTCAGCTGGAAGTCTGCTTCCACCCAGCGGCCCGCGGTGGCGAAGTACTCATCACCAATGTGCTCGCGGGTTTCGGTGGGCTCCAGTCGGGACGCTACGGCGACGCCGGCACGGCCCTTGGCCGCGGCCTCAGCGTGCAGGATGTGCCATGAATCGCCCAGGAGATCCCGTACCACCTTGTCCGGCGCACGCACCTCCTGCAGGCACAGGATGTCGATGTCCCTGTCCTCGAGCCACTCCTGCATTCCCCGCCGGTATGCTGCACGGATTCCGTTCACGTTCACGGTGGCGATACGGAGGACGTCGGGGTGCTTGCTGCTTATCAGGGAATGTGCCGAACTCACCCGATCAACCTTACCGTGCCGCTAGTCGACGACAGTGCCCTCGACCGGGCCGTCGTCGTCGTTTTTCATCATGCTGCGGGCATTGTGGGAGGTGATCTCGATGGTTTCCAGCGCACGGTCAACCATGCCCTGGTCCTTGCCGAGATGATCACGGATCACGCGTGCCTGGACCTGGACGATCTTGAAGCTGTGATCCAGCTTCTGGTCCCGCATGGCGGAGCTGGTTCCGGTTGGGCCCCTGCCGCCCATGCCGCCGCCGGCGGCCCTGTTGAACTCGTCGATCCGGGCGCTTGCCTTCCGTGCGGCAGAGCGCACCGTGAAGACCACGAAGCTGAAAACCAGCAGCCACCCAAGGGAGATGATCACCACAAGCCAGCCGACGACGTCGTTCTCGTTAGCCGCGAAGACCACCGCCACCAGGAACACCACCAACATGATGGCCATCCCCACGCCGCCCATGCGCAGACTCAATCCCTTGCCCGCGGTTTTTCCAGAAGTTCCCAGTGGTTGCATGCCTCCATTGTCGCAAACCGTCGTCATGGTCATGGCTGCTTCCACCACCGGCGAAAAGGCGGTCCTCATGCCTTGACCATCCGGGCAGAAAAATAATTCAGATCACACCCATCCGTGATGCAACCCACGCCGAACTAGGGATGTGCGTGCCCCAAAAGGTGCGCGTCCCATTCGCTCCATGGAGGAATCATGAACAAGAAAGCTCTTTTCGCAGTCCCCACCCTCGCTATGGGTTTGCTGGCAATGGGCGGCACACCCGCCATGGCTGCCCACGCCGATGGAACCTACACGTCCCAGCTGACCCAGCTCAACGGCACGACCGGCACCGGCAACATCTCGGTGACCATCGATGACAAGCAGGCAACGGTCAGCCTGCAGGTGTCCGGTCTCGCCGAGACCTTCATGGACGCTCCGTACCCGCACGTTCAGCACATCCACGGTGGCGCACAGGGCACTTGCCCCACCCCTGATGGTGACGAAAACGGCGACGGCATCCTCTCCACCACCGATGGCGCTCCCTTCTACGGCGGCATCCTGACCACGCTGAGCACCAGTGGTGACACCAGCCCGGCTGCAGGTCTTGACCTGACGCTGGGTGGCCAGGGTGGCACCTACACGATCGAGCGCACCTTCGAGATGAACCAGGAAACCCTGGACGCTCTTGATGCCGGAACCGCAGTTGTTGTGGTTCACGGTCTGGATCCGGCGACGGCCACGGGCAGCGAGGAAGCTTTCAACGCTCCGAGCGACCTCGAGCCTTCGCTTCCCTTGGGCGCAACCTCGCCTGCTCTGTGTGGAACCCTGGTTGCTTCCCAGATGGGCGCAATGCCTGAAGGTGGCGCTGACACCGGTGTTGCACAGGAGTCCGGCTCCAACCTGGGCATGATCGCCCTCGGCGGCGGCCTGGTTCTGGCAGCAGCAGCCGGCGGCACCTACGCCGTCCGTCGCTCAACCACCAAGTAAAGGACTGATCTGATCTCATGATCAGCTCCAACTCCGGCCGCCGCAGAAGCTTTGCAGTTTCTGCGGCGGCCGCCCTTTTGATCCTCACCGGCTGCGGCACAGGCACCGGCAGCGAGGGTGCTCAGGTCCCAACGACGACGACGGCGCCTGCTACCTCAGCGCCGGCGGCACCATCTGCTTCCGCCAGCGCCGAAGCCTCCCCCTCAGCGGAACCGTCCCAGGCACCCGCTCTTCCGCCAACGCTTGAAGCTTCTGCACCCGTCTCCTTCTCGATCCCCACCATCGAAGCAGGTTCCGATTTGCTCTCGCTTGGGCTGCGGGAGAACGGCTCCCTGGAGGTACCACCGGACGGACCGGGCGCACCGGCCAGCTGGTACAACCAGTCCCCCACTCCCGGCGAACGCGGACCCTCCGTACTGCTGGGACACGTGAACGCCACCGGCGGCGGACCTGGCGTCTTTGCCGACCTCAGGGCACTGAAGGCCGGCGACCTCATCGAGGTCACGCGCGAAGATGGGTCCACCGCGACCTTTGCCGTTACCAAAGGCGAACAGTACCCAAAGGACGAGTTCCCCACCCAGAAGGTGTACGGGAACACCGAGGGCGCCGAGCTACGGCTCATCACCTGCGACGGCTATGACCCGGCCACCGGCGAATTCGACGACAACTACGTCGTGTACGCCGAACTGGTCACCTAAGGGTTCCTGCCGGCCGACCGGTAACGTTTTCACCAGCTGACAAGGCAGAACGGGTGCCCTGCCGGGTCCAGATAGACCCGGTAGGTCCCCGTCCCCGACTCCAGACTGGTAGCACCCAGTGCGAGCACCTTCTGCTCCGCCACGTCGAGGTCTTCCACCCGGATATCGAGATGCACCTGCTGCGGGATCTCCTGACCCGGCCACCTCGGCGGCATATACCCCTCGACCTGCTGGAAAGCCAGAGCCGGACGATCCGGGGCATCACCGATGGTGATCCACCCGTTGTCATCATGCTGGACGCGGATCATGCCCAGCAGGTCCTCATAGAAGGACGCCAGCTGGTCCGTGTTTGAGCAGTCGAAGACGGTTGCGTGCCATTTCCCAATCATGGTTCCAGTATCTGCCGTCCCCAGCCCCGACGGTAGGCAATTGCGGACATCTTCTGTCCTTGCCCGTTCCTACTTCAGGAACAGCTTCCGGAGGCGCGTGGTGGTCAGGACCATCCCGACCAGGATCATCACCAGGTAGTAGGTGACGTGAATCGCCGTTGCAGTTGTGAAGATCCCGATGCTGAGTTGTCGGAGCAGTTCAACGCCGTGCCAGAGCGGAAGAGCCTGGATGAACCACTGTATGCCCTGGGGGTACACGCTCAACGGGTAGAACGTCGCCGAAAACAGGAACATGGGCAGCATCACGAAGTTGATCCAGTCCATCTGCTGGAAGGTCTTCATGTAGCTGGTGATACCCATGCCGAACGAGGCGAAGCCAAAAGCAATCAGCACCGAAGCAGGAACCATCAGCAGGGCCCACGGCGTGGTGATCAGACCCATCAGGCCCATGACCGCCGTGAAGCCCGTGGCGTACAGGGCGCCCCGCAAAAGCGCGAGGAAGATCTCGCCGATGGCAACATCCAGCGGCCCCAGCGAGGTGTACAGCATGCCCTGGTACAGCTTCGCGAAATTCATTTTGAAGAACACGTTCCAGGTGGAGTCATACACCGCGCCGTTCATTGCCGACACCGCGAGGAGCGCCGGCGCTATATAGGCTGCGTAACTGATCTCCTCGCCACCCGGTCCGACGACGGTGCCCACCAGTGCGCCCAGGCCCACTCCCATGGAGATGAGGTAGAGCACCGGCTCGAAGAACCCGGACACCATGATCAGCCAGTTGCTGCTCTTCGTTGCCATCAGGCCGCGGGCAATCACCGCTTTGGCATTGCGTGCATAGAGCGCGCTGAAAGGGCGGTCCCTGACCTGCACCCGGTAGTCCTGTTCGGTCAGCACCCTGCTCACTTGCCCAGCCTCCGTTCGTACATACGGCGGGCAAGGACCCAGCCGAGCAGTGCCAGCCCCACCAGGTAGAGGATGTGGATGGCCGAGAGCCAGAGCGGCTCGTCATACCCGTAGGTCAGCACCCGTCCCAGTTCCGTACCGTGCCACAGCGGGGAGATCCAGCCGATCCAGCGCAGGAAGATGGGCAGCGTCTCGAGCGGGAAGAATGTTCCGGAGAACAGGAACAGCGGCGTCACGATGAAGCGCATGACCAGGGCGAACTGCCCCTTGTCCTCGGTGACGCTTGCGGAGTACGCCATGAGCGGGAGCCCGAACGAAAGCCCGCACACCACCGCGACAACGATTGACACCGAACCCCACGCAGATGGCGATGCCCCGAAGGCGGCAACGATCGCGAAGTAGATGGCCGACATCAGGAAGAGTCGCAGGGAGATCGCGATGATGTAGCCGTTGACGATCTGATGCACGGCCAGCGGCGAGGCATGCGGACCGTAGTAGACGCGCCGCCATTTGAAGCCGTCCATGACGGGGTAGGTGAACTCCGTGGCGGCCGTCATGATCGTTGCCGAGGAGAGGAGCGCCGGCGCAATGAAGGCGAGGTAGTTGACACCGCCGAAAGCGCTCTCGGCGCTGTTGCTGTCCACCAGCGTGGCGAGCCCGACCCCCATGGCGAAGAGGTACATCACAGGGTTGCCGACGCTGTAGGCGAGCAGGGTCCAGCGGTAGCCGTTCATCACCTTGAGGGCGTGCTCGGCGTAATACCAGGAGCCGAACTTCCGGGCCCGCTGCGCTGCGACCATCGGGGAATGGGCGGCGAGGGCACTGCCGGTCTGCTGGCTAGTCAACGAGGCTCCTCCCGGTCAGGCGCAGGAAGACGTCCTCCAAAGATGACCGGCGCACAAGGGAGGTGATGGGGTGGAGACCGCGGGCGGTGACCTGTTCAAGGGCGGACTCGCCGTCGTGCGTGTAGATCAGAACGCGGTCCGGCAGGGACTCGAGCCGGTCACCGATGCCGGCCAGATCCGCGGCCACCGTTGTGTTCCTTTCGGACCCGAAGCGGAGCTCGAGCACCTCGCGGGTGGAGTGCTCGCGGATGAGCGTGGCGGGAGAACCCTCAGCCATGATCTGCCCCTTGTCGACGACGACCAGACGGTCACAGAGCTGTTCCGCCTCATCCATGTAGTGGGTCGTGAGGATCAGGGTAACGCCGGACTCCTTCAGACGGAACAGCCGGTCCCAGAGGATGTGCCGGGCCTGCGGATCGAGTCCGGTAGTGGGCTCGTCGAGAAGGAGGATCTTCGGCTCGTTGATGAGCGAGCGCGCGATGGTCAGGCGCCGCTTCATACCGCCGGACAGCGAGTCAACCTTTGCCTTCGCCTTGTCGGTGAGCTGGGCGAATTCGAGCAGCTCGTCCGCTTTCGGCTTGAGGTAGCTCATCGGCAGCCCGAAGTAGCGCCCGTAGACCAAAAGGTTGTCCCGTACGCGCAGCTCCTCGTCCAGGTTGTCCTGCTGCGGCACGACGCCGAGGTGTGCCCGAACCTCCGGACCATGCTGCTCAGGGTCCAGCCCCATGATGGTCAGTTTCCCGGAGGTGCGCTGCGAGACACCGCCGATCATCTTCATGGTGGTCGACTTGCCGGCGCCGTTGGGACCGAGCAGGCCGAAGGACTCGCCCGCCGGCACGTCAAAGGAGATGCCGTCGACAGCGGCGAAATCACCGTAGTGCTTGGTCAGCCGGTCAGCAGAGATGACGTAGTTCGGGATAGTTTGCTCGGGCACCAGAACAGCCTAGAGGAACTGTCTGATTGGTAAAAGACAATCAGTGCGTGTCGAGGACACTTCCCGTCCTCATCAACCTGTCTGGCGCTCCGCGGCCTCAACCACGTTGGCCAGGAGCATGGCCCGCGTCATGGGCCCTACTCCCCCGGGATTGGGCGAAAGCCAACCGGCGACGTCGGCCGCCTCCTTCGCGACATCGCCCCGCAGGGTGGCCTTGCCGGTTTCAGGATCTGTCACCCGGGTGACCCCGACGTCCAGGACGATGGCGCCCGGCAACAGATGCTCAGCGGTGATCATGCCGGGCAGACCTGCAGCCGCTACGACGACGTCGGCCTCGCCGAGGTGCCTCGGCAGGTCCACCGTGCCGGTGTGCGCCAGCGTGACGGTCGCGTTAATTGCCCGCCGCGTGAGCAGCAGGCCAAGCGGCCTGCCCACCGTCACGCCACGTCCCACGACGAGCACGTTCTTGCCCTTGAGCTCGATGCCATGGCGCAGCAGCAGCTCGACGATGCCATGCGGAGTACAGGGCAGCGGCGAGTCCATGGGGCCGTTGACATTGAGGACGAGCTTTCCGAGGTTGGTCGGGTGCAGCCCGTCGGCGTCCTTGCCCGGCGCCATCCGCTCAAGGATGGCGTGCGCGTCGATGTGGGCGGGGAGAGGCAACTGGACGATGTAGCCGGTGGTGGCGTCGTCGTCGTTCAGTTCATCGATGACCTTTTCGAGGTCCTCCTGACTGATGTCCCCCGGAAGGTCACGGCGGATCGAGTTAATGCCCACCTGCTCGCAGTCGCGGTGCTTCCCGGCCACGTAGGACCGACTCCCGGGGTCATCGCCGACCAGCACCGTACCCAGTCCGGGCGTGATGCCCTGGCGCTTCAGAGCGGCGACCCGTTCTGTGAGTTCGCTGCGGATTGCGGCCGCTGTTGCCTTACCGTCAAGAATCTGTGCGCTCATCTACGCCGCTCCTTTGTTGAGCTGTTCCCTGTCCAACTCCTCGAGCAGGTACGCCTTCCCACGCTCACAGCACCCTGTGAAACAGCATTCCTCAGTGGGAATCTCGAACTCGCCCGAGCGGGCCGCTGCCGACTCCAACGCACCCGGCGGGAGGTCTTCTACCATTCCTCGTGTCCGGGGTAGAGCGGGAAATCGGCAGCAAGGCGGGATACGCGTGCGCGCAGCGCCTCTATGTCCGCACCGGGCTTCAGCACTGCGGCGATGATCTCGCCCACCTCGGTGAACTCGGTCGAGCCGAATCCGCGGGTGGCCAGCGCCGGAGTGCCGATGCGGAGGCCGGAGGTAACCATCGGCGGACGCGGGTCGTTGGGGACCGCGTTGCGGTTGACCGTGATGCCAACTGAGTGAAGGAGGTCCTCCGCCTGCTGACCGTCCAGCTCGGAGTTGCGGAGGTCGACCAGGACCAGGTGCACGTCGGTTCCGCCGGTGAGGACCGACACTCCGTGCTCGGTGACATCTCTGCCCATGAGCCGCTCGGCGATGATGCGGGCGCCCTCGAGGACGCGCTCCTGGCGCTCCTTGAATTCCTCCGTGCCTGCGATCTTGAAAGCCGTAGCCTTGGCTGCGATGACGTGCATGAGCGGACCGCCCTGCTGGCCAGGGAAGACGTTGGAGTTCAGCTTCTTTGCCCACTCCTGCTTGGCCAGGATCACGCCTGAACGCGGCCCGGAGAGGGTCTTGTGCACGGTGGAGGTGACCACGTCCGAGTGGGGAACGGGGCTCGGGTGCAGGCCGGCCGCCACGAGACCTGCGAAGTGGGCCATGTCGGTCCAGAGCAGGGCGCCGACCTCATCGGCGATGGACCGGAATGCCGCGAAATCGAGGTGGCGGGGATACGCTGACCAGCCGGCAATGATGACCTGGGGCTTCTCAGCCAGGGCCTGCTCACGGACGCGCTCCATATCGAGGCGGTGCGTGTCGCTCTCGACGCCGTACGCTGCGACCTCATAGAGCTTGCCGGAGAAGTTCAGCTTCATGCCGTGGGTCAGGTGACCGCCGTGCGCCAGTGAGAGGCCCATGATTTTCTCACCCGGCTTGATCATTGCAGCGAGGGCGGCGGCGTTGGCCTGGGCTCCCGAGTGGGGCTGGACGTTGGCGAACTCCGCGCCGAAGAGTGCCTTGACTCGCTCAATAGCGAGGCTCTCTGCGACGTCAACATGCTCACAGCCGCCGTAGTAGCGGCGGCCCGGGTAGCCCTCCGCGTACTTGTTGGTCAGGACCGAGCCCTGGGCTTCGAGCACCGATCGAGGCGCGAAGTTCTCGGAGGCGATCATCTCAAGAGTGTCGCGCTGGCGTGCCAGCTCATCGTTGAGGACCGCGGCGATTTCCGGGTCAACCTCGGACAGCGGTGCGTTGGTCACGGACTGGGTCTGGGACTGGGTCGCAGAGGGAGAGGATGAAGTCACGGGAGGCTCCTGGTGAGGTGAGGGTTCTACAGGTCAGGCTACCTGTTGACCGGGGCGCCGGCGCATGCCGCTTCCTGGTGGTTGCCCACGTTACGCCAGTCGCGACTCAGCCATTCTAGACGGCGGGGCACGCTGGCTCGAACTGTTGCGGACGGTGACCCGCAGCGCGACTTTGCCGCCGTGCTGCCCGGTAACCTTGGAGCGTGACTGAAGCTGTACAGGCCGGTGTTCCCGGCAGCGCGCCGTCGTCGTTCATTCTGACCCTCTCCTGTGATGACCGGCCGGGAATTGTCCACGCCGTTTCCGGGGCGCTGGTGGCTGCTGACTGCAACATCACCGAATCTCAGCAGTACGGCAGCCCCGACTCGGGGACGTTTTTCATGCGGGTTGCGATCACCACGCGGTCGGAACGGGGTGCCGTGGAAGCGCACCTGGCGCCGGTAGCCCAGGCGTTCGGAATGACCTGGGGACTGTACGCCGAAGGCACACCGGCGCGCACTCTCATCATGGCGTCCAAGTCCGCTCACTGCCTCAACGACCTGCTCTTCCAGCAGCGCGCGGGAATCCTGCCGATCGAGATTCCCGTGATTGTCTCCAACCACACGGACCTGGCCGGGCTTGCCGCGTTCTATGGAGTGCCTTTCCATCATGTTCCCGTGAGTGCTGACGGTAAGGCTTCGGCGGAGGAACGGCTTCTGGAGCTCGTGGCGGAACACCGGATCGAGCTTGTGGTTCTCGCGCGGTACATGCAGGTGCTCAGCGACACCCTGTGCTCGCAGCTGGTGGGGCGTGCAATCAATATCCACCACTCGTTCCTGCCGTCGTTCAAGGGTGCGCGTCCGTACCACCAGGCTCACGCCCGCGGCGTCAAGCTGATCGGCGCGACGGCCCACTACGTGACGCCGGCGCTGGATGAGGGACCCATCATCGAGCAGGAAGTCATCCGCGTGGACCACGCCCGGACTGCGCCCCAGCTGGCGGCCATGGGCGCGGACGTTGAAAGCCGGACCCTGGCGCAGGCCGTGAAGTGGCATGCCGAGCACCGCGTGCTGCTCGACGGCACGCGGACAGTCGTCTTCAATTAGGTCCTTTCAGGAGTAAACATGAGTGAAGAAGCACCCCTGCGCTACCGTGTGTTGACCGGGCCCGATGACCGAGCGTTCTGTGCGCGCGTCAGCGAGGCGCTGGAGAGCGGGTACCGGCTGCATGGCTCCCCTACCGTGACGTTCAACGGCGAGCGCGTGATCGTTGCGCAGGCGGTAGTGCTGGAGGACTGAGGCTGTTCCGGGAGTGGAAGCGGGGCGGCCGGCGGACCCGGTCGGGGAGCAACCTGGACAAAGGTGGCCGAAATACCGCTCACGTCCGACCACGTTGCTCCAATTCAGGTCCGGATCGCTCGCCGGCTCGTCCGGGTTCCTCCACTTCAGGTCCGTACCGCTCCTCGCGGCTTCACCCCGCGCCTCAAGGACGCCGGTTGATGCGTGGCAATCCCGCCTTGGTGAGTTCTTGTAGCAGGAGCTGAGGATTCGTCGCTTCCTTCCACTCCCACCGCACCACGTTTTTGCCTGTGGCTCGTATGCGGTTCTCCCGGTTCTTCTCATCGATCACCACTTGGGCAGCCGTTTTCCCTTGCATGTACTCGGGTTTCTGATACTTACCCCGACCGTCGAACTCTCCGACCAGCGCGTGATCCTTCCACCAGAAGTCAACGACAGCAGCCAGTCCCAGCTCATCCATCACTCTGTACTGCAGTTCAGGCGCCGGAAATCCGAGCTCGGCGATATAGACCCGGCTCAGAGACTCGCCCGGATACATCGCCGAGCCATCGGCGAAGTCGAGGACCCTGCGTACTTTTCGTCGTTTGGCTCCGGATGGAAGCAGCGCAATAACGTCTTCGACGTCCGCCTTGGTCACCGGACACTTCCGACTTTCTGCCGGGAGGGGCTTCGTGTTGAGCAGCCTGTCCATCACAGCGACTGCCCATGGAAAGTCATAGATCAGACAAAGATCGACGGCCGTCTGGATCTTGTCCGTCACACGTAGCCCGCAATCCATCGCTTCGGCGGAGACCTCGCCTGCAGGAGACGTCATCCGGCGCACGCCATTGCTACTCTTGCGCCCGCTACCCACCGGCACGATCACCTGGATGTCCGGCGGCAGGTCCGGGCGGGGGAACCCCCAGAGCACTCCCGCTGTCTCCGCGCCGAACAGTGGGGGACGACGTGCAGTGCGGGTCATCGCCTCGAGCATCCCGCGATAACGCTGCTCGTCCTCGAGTTGTCCCCAGCTTTGGGCGTCCACGTAACAGCCGTGCCTGATTCTTATCAGTTCGCCGCTCTTGGCACGCCGCGAAAGCTCCCGCGGCCAGGCCTCCTCGTACGGTTTGTCGGCGCTGGTGCGGATTCGCAGTGGAAAGTCAGCCATGGTTCCCAGCAAATCCCATCGTCCGCCTGCGCGCGGAAGGCGAACCGGCTATGTGGATAACGCCCGCAATGCTGAGTCCTGCCAGAGGGGGAACGGCGGGACGAAGTGGGAGGCGAAGGGGAGGGACGAGGTGGGACGCGGAGGGCGGGACGAGGTGCAAGGCGGAGGGGAGGCGAAGGGGCGGGACGATGTGGGACGCAGACGGCGGGGTTGCGATCGCGGCTGGAGCAACATGGACAGGGGTGAGCGACATTTCCCTCACCTCGTTCCGGGCTTCTCACCCGCCCGTCCAGGTTGCTCACATGCCGGTCCGAATTGCCCCTGGCCCGGTCCACACTGCTCTTCGGCCCGGTCGGGCTGCCCCTGGCCCGGTCCAGGTTGCTCACCCGCCCGTCCAGGTTGCTTCACGCGGAGAAAGCTCGGCCGAAAAACACGGCGGCGATAGGCTGGGTGGATGGGACACATCATCGAATTCGGCGGCAATACTCCCTCAATCCCCGAGACGGTGTTCGTCGCACCGACTGCGTCAATCATCGGCAACGCAACCTTCGGGGATAACTCCAGCGCGTTCTACGGAGTCAGCGTGCGCGCAGATACGGAAACGATCACCATCGGCGCGGGTACCAACCTGCAGGACAACGTCGTCGTGCATGCCGATCCGGGCTTCCCCGCCAGTGTGGGAGACCGCGTCAGCGTGGGGCACAGCGCCGTCGTGCACGGATGCACGATCGGGAACGACTGCCTCATCGGCATGAGCGCCACCATCATGAACGGCGCAACCATCGGCGAGGGATCCCTGGTCGCGGCCGGCGCCGTGGTCCTCGAAGGCATGCAGGTGCCGCCGCATTCGCTGGTGGCCGGCGTCCCGGCGAAGGTCCGCCGGGAGTTGAACGAGGATGAGCTTCAGGGTGTTCGGGACAACGCTTCCCGCTATCAGGAGTTGGCTGCGCTGCACCGAGTTGCGTTTACTTCTTGACGGCAACAACCTGCATGTAGGAATGTGTAGGCATGTCCGTCGAGTCCCCCGCGCCATCGCGGCCTGTCCCCAACCCGAGCCGCCACAAGCCCGGCTCCCAGTCCGCTCTCCGGCAGCTCAACGAGCAAAGGATTGTCCAGGCGCTTGCTACCGGCGGTCCGCAGACGCAGGCTGAACTAGCCCGCCAGACCGGGCTTTCCACAGCGACGGTCTCCAACATCGTCCGTGGCATGGCGGACTCGGGAACAGTCACAACCAGTCCCACCACGAGCTCCGGGCGCAGGGCCCTGTCCGTCGCGCTCAATGACAACGGTTCAGTTGCTGTGGGGATCGACATCGGCCGCAGGCATGTGCGGGTAGTCCTTGCCGGACCCGATTACCGAGTCCTCTCCGAGGAGGCCATCCCACTGACCGCGGGCCACACAGCAGAGGAAGGGCTCGACGCCGCCGCGGAGCTCCTCGACCGGCTGCTCACCGAGTCAGGCACTTCCCGAAGCGCAGTGCTCGGGGCCGGCATTGGCATCCCGGGCCCCATCGACCGGCGCACCGGAACCGTTGTGCAGGGTGCCATCCTGCCTGAATGGGTGGGAATCAACATCCTCGAGACGTTCAGCGAGCGGCTCAGAATCCCAGTCTTCATTGACAACGACGCCAATCTCGGCGCGCTGGCGCAGGTCACGTGGGGCCCGCACAGCTCTGTGGAGAACCTGATTTTCGTGAAGATCGGGTCAGGCATCGGTGCCGGACTGATTCTCAACGGTGCGCTGTACTACGGCAACGTAGGGATCACCGGGGAACTGGGCCACACCACCATCGACGAGCACGGCCTCATCTGTCGCTGCGGCAACCGCGGCTGCCTCGAAACCGTCGCCTCGACGGCAACCATGATCAGCCTGCTGGAGCGCACCAGCCACCGTCCGCTTACAGCACCCGACATCGTGCAACTGGCCCTGGGCGGAGACACCGCAACCCTTCGGGTCATCGACGACGCCGGCCTCGCCATCGGACGCGCGATCGCCCATGTCGCAAACCTGATCAACCCCGAACTGATTGTTCTCGGCGGATCCCTGACCGGACTGGGCGACATTCTGCTGGACCCCGTCCGGCGTGGGCTGCTGCGGCATGCTGTGCCAGTGGTTGGCGAGTCGACCACAGTCAGCATGGGCTCGCTCGGGGACCGCGCTGAGGCACTGGGAGGGGTCGCCGTCGTGCTGTCCCAGCCCAGCCTGAGCTCAAGCTAGCTTCTGGATTTCCAATAGTTGGGATCAATTTTGCGTTCAAGACTTGACGACAACACCCTACTAAGAGTTTACTTTTTTGGCGGGCCTTTCTCGGCCTGAAGACAGCGCAGTCAGTTGCGGGAAGGCCTTCAGGGATAACCACACCATCCTCGAGATGCAGTCGATCACCAAGGAATTCCCGGGCGTGAAAGCTCTGGACGATGTTTCCCTCGCCGTGACTGCCGGGGAAATTCACGCCATCTGCGGCGAGAACGGCGCCGGCAAGTCCACTCTGATGAAGGTGCTGTCCGGTGTCTATCCGCACGGAACCTACGGCGGACAGATCATCTTCCAGGGCCAGGAAGTCCAGTTCAGGGACATCCGCTCAAGCGAGGCCGCCGGGATTGTCATCATTCATCAGGAACTGGCTCTGATTCCCGAGCTTTCCATCGCCGAGAACATCTTCCTGGGCAACGAGCCCACCCGCTTCGGAGTCATCGACTGGGACAAGGTCAATGCCAGCACCCAGGAACTTCTGGCGCGCGTAGGCCTGAGCGAGGACCCAATCACCAAAATCAAGGACATCGGCGTCGGCAAGCAGCAGCTGGTCGAGATCGCCAAAGCGCTCAGCAAGTCGGTGAAGCTGCTCATCCTCGACGAGCCCACCGCGGCGCTGAACGAGTCCGACTCCCAGCACCTGCTGGATCTGATGTCCGGGCTGCGTGCCAAGGGGATTTCCTGCATCATGATCTCCCACAAGCTCAACGAGATCGAGCAGATCGCTGACTCGATCACCATCATCCGTGACGGCAAGGCAATCGAGACCCTGCACGTGAAGAACGACGGCGTCGATGAAGACCGCATCATCCGCGGCATGGTGGGGCGCTCCCTGGAATCCCGGTTCCCGGACCACACTCCCGATATCGGCGAAGTGTTCTTCGAAGTGCGGAATTGGACCGTAGCTCACCCCCGCGTCGCTGACCGGCTGGTCTGCAAGAATGCGAGCTTCACCGTCAAGCGCGGCGAAGTCGTAGGCTTCGCAGGCCTGATGGGTGCCGGCAGAACTGAACTGGCGCGGTCGATCTTTGGCCGCTCCTACGGCAACTTCAAGTCCGGCCAAATTTTCAAGGACGGCAAAGAGCTGCATCTGCGCACCGTCCCGCAGGCGATCAATCACGGTCTGGCGTACGTCACCGAGGACCGCAAGTCCCTCGGCCTCAATCTCCTCGACGACATCAAGTCCACTACCGTGGCGGCGAACTTGAAGAAGATCACCAACGGCATGGTGGTCGACGAAGATCAGGAGTTCCTCGTTGCGGACGAGTACCGCCGGACCCTGCGCACCAAGACTCCTTCGGTCAACGAGGGCGTATCGAAGCTGTCCGGCGGAAACCAGCAGAAGGTTGTCCTGGCCAAGTGGATGTTCACCGACCCGGACCTGCTCATTCTCGACGAGCCAACCCGCGGTATCGACGTCGGAGCCAAGTTTGAGATCTACGGCATCATTCAGCGGCTGGCCAACCAGGGCAAGGGCGTCATCGTCATCTCATCAGAGTTGCCGGAACTGCTTGGCCTGTCCGACCGCATCTACACCATCTTCGAAGGCGCCATCACGGGAGAGCTGAAACGCGGAGACGCGGATCAGGAAAACCTGATGAAACTCATGACAGCCAGCAGGAAAACTGCTTAACCCGGATCCAAGGAAAACCATGACCTCCCTTAAACAGCTCTTCGGCGGAGATACCCGCCAATTCGGGATGATCTTTGCGTTGATTGCACTGGTTGTCTTTTTCCAGATCATGACCGGCGGCAAGACACTGACGCCCACCAACATGATCAATCTCTTCAACGGCAACTCCTACATCCTGATCCTCGCGATCGGCATGGTGCTGGTGATCATCGCCGGGCACATCGACCTCTCGGTGGGTTCCGTCGCCGCCTTCGCCGGCATCGTGGTCGCTGTGGTGATGCGCGACTGGGGCTTGCCCTGGTACATGGGCGTCGTCGTCGGCCTGCTGCTCGGAGCGCTGATCGGTGCGTGGCAGGGTTTCTGGGTTGCCTATGTGGGCATACCCGCCTTCATTGTCACCCTCGCCGGCATGCTGCTGTTCCGCGGCTTCAACCAGTACGTGGGCCAGTCGACCACCGTTCCAGTGCCGCAGGAGTTCCGTTACCTCGGCGCGGGCTATCTTCCTGAGGTAGGTCCGGTAAGCGGGTACAACAACCTGACCGTCCTGCTGGGCCTCGCCCTCTGCGGTGCAGTGATCTACCTCGAAATGCGCAAGCGCCGCCGCTTCGAGAAAGTCGGCGCCCAGCCCCCCGCGCAGTGGGTGTCCATCCTGAAGATGGCTCTGCTGTGTGCCGCTATCCTCTACGCCACCTACCTCTTCGCCACCGGTAACCGCGGCACCTCCTTCCCTGTACCGGGCCTGATCCTGGGCGTGCTTGTGATCATCTACGCGTTCGTCTCGAGCAAGACCATCGTCGGCCGCCACGTCTACGCTGTCGGCGGCAACCGCCACGCAGCGGAACTCACGGGCGTGCAGAGCAAGAAGGTCGACTTCCTGGTGCTGATGAACATGTCCATCCTGGCCTCGCTCGCCGGAATGATCTTCGTCGGGCGCTCCACAGCTTCCGGGCCCTTCGACGGCGTCGGCTGGGAACTCGACGCGATCGCAGCGGTCTTCATCGGAGGTGCTGCCGTCACCGGTGGCGTTGGCACCGTGGTCGGCTCCATCATCGGCGGCCTGGTCATGGCAGTGCTGAACAACGGCCTGCAACTGCTCGGCATCGGCGCGGACATGACCCAGATCATCAAGGGGCTGGTGCTCCTGGTCGCCGTTGCATTCGACGTCTACAACAAGAGCCAGGGCAAGCGGTCGATCACCGGTCTGCTGATGAAGAACTTCGGCGGCCAGGGCAGACCCGAAGTTCCGACGGACACCAAGAAGGTCGTCTCCCACGACGCAACCGTGTCCTGATCAAGCAACACACAACCCCCTCATAGAGAAAGAGAAAACAGAATGCGCAAGTTATCCACCACCTTTGCGGCGGTTGCAGCTATCTCGGCGCTGGCGCTGAGCGGTTGCGGCAGGGCCGAGGAAACGCCCGGCGGCGAAGCAGCGGCGGGCTTCGAGGAAGGCTCGGCCATCGGCGTCGCCCTGCCCCAGAAGACCTCCGAGAACTGGGTACTGGCAGAAGGCCTGTTCAATGACGGCCTGACCGAAGCAGGCTACGATCCGGACGTCCAGTTCGCCAACGGCGGCGTTTCCGAGCAGCAGAACCAGATCAGCTCCATGATCACCAACGGTGTTGAGGTCCTGATCGTCGGAGCGATCGACGGCGCCCAGCTCGGCACCCAGCTGCAGCAGGCCAAGGACGCCGGCATCACCGTCATCGCCTATGACCGCCTCCTGACCAACACAGAGAACGTCGACTACTACGTGGCGTATGACAACTTCCGGGTCGGCGAACTGCAGGGCCAGGCGCTGCTTGACGGCATGGCAGAGCAAGGCGAGGGCCCCTACAACATCGAGCTCTTCGCAGGCTCCCCCGATGATGCCAACGCCCAGGTATTTTTCGACGGTGCCATGAGCGTTCTCCAGCCGGAGATCGACGCGGGTAACCTCAACGTCGTGTCCGGGCAGGTCGAGTTCAACCAGACCGTGACCCAGGGTTGGGAAGCCGGCAACGCGCAGACCCGCATGGACACCTTGCTCAGCGGCAACTACTCCGACACCGAACTGCACGGCGTTCTCTCCCCCAACGACAACCTGGCCCGCGCGATCCTGACCTCGGTCACGGCTGCGGGCAAGGACCTGCCGGTTGTCACCGGACAGGATTCCGAGGTTGAGTCCGTCAAGTCCATCATGGCCGGCGAGCAGTACTCCACCATCAACAAGGACACCCGCGCCCTGGTGGATCACTCCATTGGAATGGTGGAAGGCCTCGCTGCAGGTGAAGAACTCGAAATCAACGATCCCGATTCCTACGACAACGGCGTGAAGGTTGTTCCCGCCTACCTGCTGGAGCCCCAGATCGTCACCCAGGAAAACGCGGCGGAGGCCTACGCCAACGACCCGACATTGTCCGAACTGACCAAGTAACACCCGAAAAATCCCCGGCCGCACTCCCGCGGCCGGGGATTTCTTTCTCCCGTTTCTAAAGACTTGTTGCTAAAGCTTTCTTTAGGATGCAACACTGTTGTCATGACCAACGACGACGGCGCTGCCCCTTTCTCCCCCGGCGTCACCTATCGTGGCCCCGCAGATGAGCAGGTCGTCAGCGACCCGGTCCGCATCCGTGCGTTGGCGCACCCCGTCCGGCTTGAGTTGCTCGACGTCCTGGATGACCAGGGAGAGGCAACAGCAACCGAGTGCGCAGCGGCGACCGGTGAATCCGTTGCCAGCTGTTCCTACCACCTGCGGATACTCGCCAAGCACGGTTACATAGAGAAGGTCGATCGGCCCGGCCGCGAGAAGCCCTGGAAGACCGTGTCTTCCAGCCGTTCACAGGTGATCGACCGGAATGCCGCGGGTTCGGTTCACGCAGTATCAGCGATGGCCGGCATTCACGTTCACCGCCAGTCCGACCGCATCCAGTCCTGGCTGCAGCGGGCGCCGCAGCTGCCGGTGGAGGACATCGACGTTTCGTCCGTCATGGGCTCAAGCTTCTATGCCACCCACGAGGAACTCCGGCAGTTCCGGGATGACCTCCTGGAACTCAGTCGCCGTTTCGACGGACGCTGGCAGCACGCCGGGAATCGCCCTGAAGGGTCGGTTCCGGTTCAGCTCTTCGCCGTCCTCAACATCGATCCTGACCGCGGCGGAGTCGCGAAAGCCCGAGAGACAGGCGGATCCGCCGTCGGGGACGATCAGTGAGCGCCGGGGTCGAAGAACCACATGCCCAAGCCGTCGGCACCAACCGGGACGTGCTGCGGATTCCCGCCTTCCGCCGCCTCGGGCTCGCCTGGGTCTTTTCCAACTTCGGCGACTCCGCGCTCTATCTCACGGCCGCCATCTGGGTGAAGCAGCTCACCGGTAGCGACGCGGCTGCGGGACTGGTCTTCGCCGCCCTCGGCCTGCCCGCGTTGCTGGCACCTCTGACCGGGCAGCTTGCCGACCGGTTCCGACGCATTCCTGTACTGACCGCGACCAACGTGGCTGCCGCCGTCGTCGTACTGGCTCTGCTGCTGGTGCGCTCCGCGGACCAGGTGTGGCTGATCTATCTGGTGATCTTCATCTACGCCAACGCGTCCTACGTGACATCAGCGGCGCAGTCCGGGGTTCTCCGCGACTTGCTCGAGGACCGGCTGCTTGCTCCCGCCAACGGCCTGCTGAGCAGTGTGGACCAGGGGCTGCGCATTGTGTCGCCCCTGATCGGCGCCGGGATTCTGGGGCTGTGGGGAATGAACTGGGTCGTGGCGATGACCTGCCTGTCCTTCCTCATCGCTGCGCTCGTTCTGAGCCGCCTCCGCCTGCGCGAAGCGGTGCACTCCCATGAGCCGGATTCGTTCTGGGCAACCAGTACGGCGGGCTTCCGCTTCCTGCTCGGCCACGCGCTGCTGCGCCCGGCGCTGCTCACGCTGGTGATCGCGGTAGGCGCCACGGGCGTCCTCAACGTCACCATCTTTGCGACGGTTGATCAGGGCCTCGGCCTGCCGCCGGAGTTCCTCAGTGTTCTGATCAGCTGCCAGGGCGTCATGTCGGTGGTTGGCGGATTGACTGCCAGCGCGGTGATCAGGCGCGTCGGCATTCCGCGCACCATCGTCGTCGGCATCCTGCTGCTTGGCGTCTCGGTTCTTGGCTCAGGGTCCACTCTTTTGTCGGTGGTTCTCGGCTCCACCGTGCTGCTGGGACTCGGGGTTCCATGGGCAATCATCGCGTTCGTGACGCTGCGTCAGCAGGAAACTCCGCCGTCGATGCAGGGACGGACGTCTGCGGCAACCAACATGATGATCAATGTCCCCCAGGTCGGGGCATCGATGCTGGCAGCTGCGCTGCTGGGCCTGGTCGACTACCGGACGCTGGTCCTCGCTATGACCGCGCTGTGCCTGGCGAGCGTGGGCCCGTTGGTCCTCCGAAGGCGCGCCGCGGACGTACCGGCGGCGTAACGGGTGGACTGGCCCTCCCGCATTGGGAAGTATGAGGGGATGACGACAAACCTCCGTTTCCCTGTGCCCCCGTGCGTCGCGCCGGACGCGCCCTCGCCTTTCGCCGCAACCGGCGCACCGCTGCGCTGGGGCGTGGTTGCCACCGGCGGCATCGCACGCAAAGTGACCGAGGATATTGCCCGCCTTGAGGACGCGGTGCTGCAGGCGGTGAGTTCGCGGCTGGAAGAACGGGCGCGCACCTTCGCGGACACGCACGGCTTTGCAACCGTGCATTACGACGACGGCGGCTCCCGCGGTTTCGAGCGGCTGGCTGAGGATCCGGACGTTGACGTCGTGTATGTAGCGACCCCGCATGGCCAGCACTACGAGGTGTGCAAGGCCCTGCTTTCGGCAGGCAAGCACGTCCTGTGCGAGAAGGCGTTCACCGTCAACGCACGGGAAGCGGAGGAGCTCATCAACCTGGCCCGGGAGAAGCGGGTGTTCCTCATGGAGGCAGTGTGGACGCGTTTCCTCCCGAGTGTGAACAGGGCCTGGGACATCATCCATTCGGGTGAGCTCGGCGACATCCGCTGGGTGCAGGCGGATCTTGGCTTTCCAGCCGCCTACAATCCGGAGGCCCGCCTCTGGGATCCTCTTGCAGGCGGAGGCGCACTGCTGGACCTCACCGTCTACCCGTCCACGTGGGCACTTGGTTCGCTGGGCTTCCCCACCTCGGTTGCAGCCGAAGGCACACTGAACGACGACGGCGTGGACGCGCAGAACGCGCTGACCCTCACCTACGCGAGCGGCGCGCAGGCCCAGCTATCGTCGTCGTTATTGGCATCCGGGCCCAGCCAGGCCACTGTCGCCGGCAGCAAGGGCTGGCTGCGCACGTCCGCACCGCTCCACAATCCGCGGGAACTGTACGTGCATCCGCACGGCGGTGAAGCGCGGGTTGAGAAATTCGAGCAGGCAGGGAACGGGTACGCCTACGAACTGCGCGAAACGACGCGGTGCATTCAGGAGGGACTCCTCGAAAGCCCCACCATGCCGCTTCAGCACACGCTCGACACCATGCGGATGTTCGACGGCGTTCGGGCCCAGCTGGGCCTCCGGTACGCCAACGACGACCGGTAGCGGCTCGGAAGCTCCGTGAGTTCGCAGGACACACCCCTTATCCCGCGGGAAAAGGGGTGTGTCCTGCCGAATCAACGTGGGGATTAGCTCGCGAGGTTCGTTTCCGGTGCTGGGCGCTGCGTCTCCCCGGCTGCACCGCGGCGTCGCCAGTAGGCTGCCAGGAGCGCGCCCGAGACGTTGTGCCAGACCGAGAAGATCGCTGCCGGAAGAGCTGACTCCGGAGTCATGTGAGTCCGGGCCAGACCCGCCGCGAGGCCTGAGTTCTGCATTCCGACCTCGACTGCCGTGGTGCGCCGCGCCGGAACAGGCAGCTTGAAGAGCCGTGCCGCTGTGTAGCCGAGCGCGTAGCCAAATCCGTTGTGGAGGACTACTGCCAGCAGTACGAGCAGGCCCGCGGAGAAGATCGCCTCGGCGCTCAAACCGACTACTGCCATGACCACCAGCGTGATCGCGGCGACAGAGATCCAGGGCAGCACGGGGAGCGCTGCTGCCACGAGACGAGGCAGGAGCAGGCGTGCTGCCAGTCCGAGTGCCACGGGAATCAGCACGATCTGGACGATGGACCATGCCATGGCGCCGGCGTCGACCGGTAGGTATTGTCCGGCCAGCCAGAGGGTCAGCAGCGGGGTCAGGAGCGGAGCAAGCAGCGTCGACACAGTGGTCATGGCGACCGACAGCGCTACATCCCCCTTGGCAAGGTAGGACACAACATTTGATGCCGTTCCGCCGGGGCAGCATCCAACGAGGATCACACCGGCTGCCAGCGCGGGCGGCAGTCCGAGCACGGAAACCACCAGCAGTCCCAGCAGCGGCATCACCACGAACTGCGCAATGACGCCGATGACCACCGGAATCGGTCGCCGGGCGATCATTGCGAAATCCGGCGGGGTCAGCGTCAGGCCCATTCCAAACATGATCACGCCGAGAAGAGGGTTGATAGCCGGCGCGAGGCCGGTGAACGCCGTCGGCATCATCAGCGCGATGGCGCCGCCGCCCAGGACGAGCAACGGAAAGATGGTGACGGCGATGCGGGCGTTGCGCTCCTCAGCGGACGCAGCGGGGTGTTGCGATTTCATGTTTCAAGAAGTAACACGAGCGTTTCACCGCCGTCGCATCCGGCCCGGGATTGTTACGAGAGGCACCTAATGCAGGCGTGGCGAATGGCCGGAGCCACGTGGACTCCGGCCATCGCCTCGTTCAACCTAGATGCGCGCGGTACTAGTCCGACGCGATACCAGGGCGACACCGCATCCCAGCAGCAGGCCTCCCATCAGAAGTAGCACCGATGAATCGACGCCGGTCTGCGCGAGGCTGCCACGGGCGGGGTTGCCCGATACGGCGTTCATGTCAGCGGCCGGGCTTGAACCAGCACTGGCCATGACGCCGGTGCTCGCCAGAACCACCGTGGACTCAGCGATCATGCCGCTGTCCGCAGCAGTGTTGCCACCCTGAGCCCCGTTACCGGGAGTACCACTCTCATTACCTGGAACAGCAGGGCCACCGGTCGTGGGAGAGTTCTCCTCACCGGGGGTCACCTCGTCACCGGGTGTCATCTCATCACCGGGCGTCGTTGGGAAGCCAGGTTCAGCGGGCGAGCCCGGGTTCTCAGGATTTACCGGAGTCACAGGATCGGTCGGGTCCTCAGGGTTCACCGGAGTCACCGGATCGGTCGGATCCTCAGGATTTACCGGAACAGAAGGACCATCTGCGGCAGATCCGCAATCGGACGAGTTGCTGTCGCCAATGACCGAGATTGAGTTGCAGCCAACGTTGATAGGAACGATGACACCGAGGTCAACTCCGATGTCACCGAGGAGACCGTCGTCATTGGTTCCCTCGGAACCACCGTTGCCGGTATCACCCGAGGTCGCGCCGCCAGCAGCAGACTCAGATCCGTCAGTCGACGAATCACCGATCACCGAAACCGCGTTACCGCCAACATTCACCGGAACAACCGCATCAACGTCACCAACAACGTTCCCGAGCAGACCATCATCGTTCATGCCTTCGGTGCCACCAGCGGCAGCATCACCCGACGTCGCGCCGCCAGCAGCAGACTCAGAACCGCTGGTCGAGGAGTCACCGATCACCGACACCGCGTTCCCGCCGACATTCACAGGCACAACCGCATCAACGTCACCGACCACGTCACCGAGCAGACCACCGTCGTTGGCACCTTCGGAACCACCAGCAGCAGCATCACCACTGGTCTCACCGCCGGCAACAGACTCAGATCCCGTCGACGAGGAGTCACCGATCACGGAGACCGCGTTCCCGCCAACATTCACCGGCACAACCGCATCAACGTCACCAACAACATCGCCAAGCAGACCATCGTCGTTCGTACCTTCGGAACCACCAGCAGCAGCATCACCACTGGTCTCACCCCCGGCAACAGACTTGGTTCCCTCAGTGGACGAATCACCAATCACCGAAACCGCGTTCCCACCGACATTCACCGGCACAACCGCATCAACGTCACCGACCACGTCACCAAGCAGACCGTCATTGTTGGTTCCCTCGGAACCACCGTCAGCAGCATCACCACTTGTCTCACCGCCGGCAGCAGACTCAGAACCACTGGTCGACGAATCACCGATCACCGACACCGCGTTCCCACCGACATTCACCGGCACAACCGCATCAGCGTCACCAACAACGTCGCCAAGCAGACCATCATCATTGGTTCCCTCGGAACCACCGTTGCCGGTATCACCCGAGGTAGAACCTTGGGCACCCGAATCAGCGCCACCGGTCGAGGAGTCACCGATCACCGACACCGCGTTACCGCCTACATTCACCGGCACAACCGCATCAACGTCACCAACAACGTCGCCAAGCAGACCATCATCATTGGTTCCCTCGGAACCACCGTTGCCGGTATCACCCGACACCGAACCCTGGGCTCCTGAATCGGAACCCGTCGACGAGGAGTCACCAATCACCGACACCGCGTTCCCACCGACATTCACCGGCACAACCGCATCAGCGTCACCAACAACGTCGCCAAGCAGACCGTCGTCGTTGGCGCCTTCGGCTCCACCAGCAGCAACATCACCCGACGTCGAACCGTCAGCCCCTGAATCGGAACCCGTCGACGAGGAGTCACCGATCACAGAGACCGCGTTACCGCCCACATTCACCGGCACAACCGCATCAACGTCACCAAGCAGACCATCATCATTGGTTCCCTCGGAACCACCGTTGCCGGTATCACCCGACACCGAACCCTGGGCACCTGAATCGGAACCCGTCGACGAGGAGTCACCGATCACAGAGACCGCGTTACCGCCCACATTCACCGGCACAACCGCATCAGCGTCACCAACAACGTTCCCGAGCAGACCATCATCGTTCATGCCTTCGGTGCCACCAGCAGCAACATCACCCGAGGTTTCACCGCCAGCAGCGGACTCGGAACCCGTCGACGAGGAGTCACCGATCACCGACACCGCGTTCCCACCGACATTCACCGGCACAACCGCATCAGCGTCACTAACAACGTTCCCCAACAGACCATCATCGTTGGCACCTTCGGCTCCACCAGCAGCAACATCACCCGAGGTTTCACCGCCAGCAGCAGACTCGGAACCCGTCGACGAGGAGTCACCGATCACCGACACCGCGTTCCCACCGACATTCACCGGCACAACCGCGTCAACGTCACCAACAACGTTCCCCAACAGACCATCATCGTTGGCGCCCTCGGAACCACCAGCGGCAACATCACCCGAGGTTCCACCGCCAGCAGCGGAGCCAGAGCCAACTGTCGACGAATCACCAATCACCGACACCGCGTTACCGCCAACATTCACCGGAACAATCGCATCAACATCAGCAACAACGTCACCGAGCAAACCGTCATCGTTGGTTCCCTCAGCACCGCCGGTCGCGACATCACCCGAGGTAGAACCCTGGGCAGCAGAGTCAGCACCACCGGTCGAGGAGTCACCAATCACCGAAACAGAATTCCCGCTGACATTTATGGGAGCGACAGCGGCGACGCCTGCAGCGATATCGCCGACCAGACTTTCACTCGAAGAGGTCACCGCTCCACCGCCGGTGGATGTGCCAGTGGCCGAGGGGTCCGAGCTGGTCGAGGAAGTATCCCCCACTACGGCGATCGAGTTTCCACTCACATTCACCGGAACGACTGCCTCTACGGCTGCGGTCACGTCACCCACGAGGGTGCCTTCCGAACCGGTGATTCCAGCAGGATCGCTGCTGTTAGCGGCGACTCCATCCGATGACGAAGTCGACCCCTCAGAGGAGGCGTCCCCGATCACCGAGACGGCGTTGCCGCTCACGTTGACGGGCGCTGCGACATCGCCCAGTACCGTTATGCCGGTCTCATCGGCTGACGCCGCCCCGGCGCCAAGGACGAGAATGCCCCCGGCGAGGAGGAATACTTTGATTCCTCGTTGTATGCAGGTATGCATGATTCATTTCTCCTGAATTGATGTTTTGATGACGCATACACGCGCCACATTGACCGTTCGCCGCCCGTCAAAGGGCAGCCGACGGCTCATCAATCAGGAGTTGAACCAGGGTCGAAGGTTGGGCCGGAAGGCAGCGCAGCAAGATAGCCGGACTGCGGTGAGCCCGCAGAGGAAAGTACAAAATCGAAGGAGAACTGCGCGTTAGTCGCGTAGGGGCTTCCCGACCCTACGGAGCCTGAGCCGATCACCCCGGTGTTGGCGCTACCTGGACTAACACCCAGGGGGCCTGCTGGCTGCTGGTGGTCTACCGACGCGAAAGATGGGAATCCCTGAAGCTCGTGCACCGCACCCTGCGACAGCCGGGCGCCGCTTGGTGTGGCAACAGTTCCCTCCTCGACCGCGACAGCTGGCGGAGCTTGCGGGAGGGGCGCATTCTGGGTCGTTACATCGACGCTCAGCTCGACCGGAGCCTTCAGGGCGGCCGCGCGAAGCTCGTCACTTGAACTGTCACTGTCAACCACCGACGGCTCGGCAGCAACTTCGGTCGGCACCACTTCGACGACGTCCGCCGGTTCGACGACGTCGGTCGGTGCGATTACGTCGGCCGGTTCGGGAAGCGCCACGACAGGAACAACGGGCTTCACCACGGGATCAACTACGTCGATGACCGGATCGATGACCGGACTCACCACCGGCTCGACGACGTCGACAACCGGATCAACTACCTTGACAACCGGACTAACAACCGGCTCAACTACGTCAATCACTGGGTCAACTGTCCGGACAACGGGCTCGATCACCTCAACGACCGGGGTCACCACCTGCTGGACAGGCTGCAGAACCGGCGCAACCGTGGAATCCACGACCTCCAGCACAGGTTGGGTAACAGCGGTTGTTGTTCCCTGAGGAACAACAACATTCACGATCGGTGTTTGCGATAACCCGGCATCGATCAGCTGGGTGGCCGGTGCAACCACTTCGACGACGTTCAGGTTTCCGACGTTCTCGGGCACGCTGCTGACAACGTCTGAGACGGCGGGAAGTTCGATGGTCTGGTTCGACGACGTCGATGCTGTTGCAGCCGGCTTGGGAGTGAGCGGCGCGGCGACATCTTGAACAATGGCTTCCACGGGAGTCGTAACCGACTCGACCACAGAAGTGACAGATCCGAGGGAGGTGAGCTTGCCGTCGTCGTCAGCTATTGCGGTTCCTGCTGAAAGAGCGAGCCAGCCCAGCGCGCCACCGGCGCTAATAAGAGAAATCCGCACGGCGGCAGCAGCAGAACGGCGAATGCGCCTATTCATCTGTCACCACCCCCTGTGGATCGCTACCTCGTCGTTAAGGTAAGCATGCCTTCCATTCGAAGTAAATGCCTCTCCGGATGGGCGCGGTCCGAAATTCGGCGAGAAATTAACGGCGAAGGCCCCGTACTCGTGCTGATCAAGCGCGAATACGAGGCCTTCCCTGAACCGGCCTTAGCCGAGAGTCGAGAGGACTTCAGTGAACTTTTGTGACGGGCGCATCGCGGCAACCACCTTGGTGATATCCGGGTGGTAGTAGCCGCCGATGTCCACAGGTGTTCCCTGCACTGCGAGCAGTTCCGACAGGATGGTGTCTTCGTTGGACGTCAGCTGCTCCGCCACTGCGGAGAATGCCGATGCCAGTTCAGCATCCTCACTCTGCCCGGCCAACTCCTTGGCCCAGAACTGTGCCAGGTAGAAGTGGCTTCCGCGGTTGTCGATTTCGCCGACCTTGCGGCTCGGTGACTTGTTCTCCAGCAGGAAGGTAGCGGTGGCGCGGTCCAGCGTGTCCGCCAGGATCTGGGCACGCGCATTTCCTGCGGTGGTGGCCAGGTGCTCGAAGCTGACCGCAAGCGCAAGGAACTCGCCGAGGCTGTCCCAGCGCAAATGGTTCTCACGGACGAGCTGCTGCACGTGTTTCGGAGCGGAACCACCCGCACCTGTCTCGAACAGACCGCCGCCGTTGATCAACGGGACGATGGAAAGCATCTTGGCGCTGGTACCCAGCTCGAGGATCGGGAACAGGTCGGTGAGGTAGTCACGCAGGACGTTTCCTGTGACGGAAATGGTGTCTTCGCCCCTGCGGATCCGTTCGAGGGAGAATGCGGTTGCCTTCACCGGCGAGAGGATCTCCAGCTGGAGGCCCTCGGTGTCGTGTTCCTTGAGGTACTCGTTCACCTTGGCGATCAGGTTGGCGTCATGCGCGCGCTCCGCATCAAGCCAGAACACGGCCGGTGTTGCTGATGCACGGGCCCGCGTGACCGCGAGCTTGACCCAGTCCCGGATGGCGACGTCCTTGGTCTGGCACGCACGCCAGATGTCCCCCGGCTGGACCTCATGCTCGATCAGGACGTTGCCGGAATTGTCGACGATCTGGACCTTGCCTGGCGTTTCGATCTCGAAGGTCTTGTTGTGGCTGCCGTATTCCTCAGCTGCCTGAGCCATGAGGCCGACGTTCGGCACGGTGCCCATGGTGGTGGGATCGAAGGCCCCGTTGGCGCGGCAGTCGTCAAGCACTACCTGATAGATGCCCGCGTAGGAGCTGTCCGGCAGCACCGCGAGGGTGTCTGCCTCTTCTCCGTCCGGACCCCACATGTGGCCGGAGGTCCGGATCATTGCGGGCATGGAAGCGTCGACGATGACGTCGCTCGGAACATGCAGGTTGGTGATCCCCTTGTCGGAATCCACCATCGCCAGCTTCGGTCCGTTTTCGATGCCCTTGCGGACGGCGGCTTCCACTTCCTCACGCGTGCCGGACGGCAGCTTCTCGAGGCCGCTCAGGATGGAGCCAAGCCCGTTGTTGGGGCTGAGTCCTGCTGCATGGAGCTGATCGCCGTAGGCCGCAAAAACCTCGGGCAGAAATGCGCGGACAATGTGGCCGAAGATGATCGGGTCTGACACCTTCATCATGGTGGCCTTCAGGTGTGCAGAGAAAAGCACGCCGTCGTTCTTCGCCCGCTCAACCTGCGCAGCGAGGAACTCGTCCAGCGCGGCGGCACGCATGACGGTTCCATCGATGACCTCACCGGCGAGGACCGGGAAGGCCTTCTTCAGCACGTTCACGGTGCCGTCCTGCGCAACGTGCTGAATGGTCAGCGAGTCATCGGACTGCATGACGACTGACTTCTCGTTGGACCGGAAGTCGCCGTCGCTCATGGTCGCCACGTTGGTCTTCGAATCAGCTGACCAGGCGCCCATGGTGTGCGGATTCTTGCGGGCATAGTTCTTCACCGACTGCGGCGCGCGGCGGTCCGAGTTGCCTTCACGAAGCACCGGATTGACCGCTGAGCCCTTGATCTTGTCATACCGGGCACGGACGTCGGATTCCTCGTCGCTGGAGGGGCTGTCCGGGTAGTCCGGCAGCGCGTAGCCCTGCCCCTGAAGCTCTGTGATGGCGGCTTTCAGCTGCGGTACCGAAGCGCTGATGTTGGGCAGCTTGATGATGTTGGCTTCGGGCTTGGTGGCCAACTCCCCCAGCTCCGCCAGCGCGTCACCGATGCGCTGTTCCTCGGTCAGGTGATCGCTGAACGTCGCAATGATGCGCCCGGCCAGCGAAATGTCGCGGGTCTCCACCTCCACACCGGCCGTCGACGCGAAAGCCTCAATGATCGGCAGGAAAGAATACGTGGCCAGCATGGGCGCTTCGTCGGTGTGGGTATAGATGATTTTAGCCATGGTGAGGCGTCTCCTGAGGGCTCTTCTTGTGCTGAGTCTGTTGGTGCTTCAACTTTGTCTAACGTACCGGTTTAGTGGAAGAAGTGGCGTGCGCCGGTGAAGTACATGGTGATGCCCGCGGCATTCGCCGCGTCGATGACTTCCTGATCGCGCACCGATCCTCCCGGCTGGACAACGGCGCGCACACCGGCGTCGATCAGGATCTGCAGGCCATCCGCGAACGGGAAGAACGCGTCCGACGCCGCCACCGCACCACGTGCGCGCTCGTTCCCCTCACCCGCGAGCGAGTTAGCCCGCTCCACCGCCAGCTTGCAGGAATCCAGCCGGTTCACCTGTCCCATTCCGACGCCGACGGCGGCACCGTCGCGGGCGAGCAGGATTGCGTTGGATTTCGCGGCCCGGCAGGCGGTCCAGGCGAAAGCGAGGTCCGCGAAGGTTTCAGAATCCGCTGCCTCGCCTGCGGCAAGGGTCCAGTTTCCGGGGGTATCGCCGTCGGCGTCCACCGCATCGGTGACCTGGATGAGGACGCCGCCGGAGACCTGCCGGATCTCGGTCGGGTAGCGGTCATAACCCTCGGGCAGTGCGAGCAGGCGGATGTTCTTCTTCTGCGAAAGGATTTCCACTGCTTCGGGCTCAAATCCGGGAGCGATGACAACCTCGGTGAAAATGTCCTTCACCGTCCGGGACATTGCTGCCGTTACCGTGCGGTTGGCTGCGATGACCCCGCCGAACGCGGACACAGGATCGCACGCGTGCGCCTTGGCATGGGCGTCGGCAATGGGATCTGCAGCGGCTGAGGAACCGACCGCAACACCACAGGGGTTGGCGTGCTTGATGATGGCGACGGCAGGTTCGCTGAAGTCATACGCGGCACGCAGCGCGGCATCGGCGTCCACGAAGTTGTTGTAACTCATCGCCTTGCCGTGCAGCTGATCCGTCTGTGCGATTCCAACGGGTGCCGCCCGGTCGACATACAGCGCTGCCTGCTGATGCGGGTTCTCGCCGTAACGCAGCACCTCAGAGCGCTCCAGCGCCAGGCCGGCATAGGCAGGCCAGTCGATCAGGCCGTCGTCGTCCTCATCCTGGAACTGGGTTGCCGTCCAGATAGCGACCGCGTTGTCATAGGTGGCTGTGTGAGCAAAGGCGCGGGCGGCCAGCTGCCTGCGAGTCTTCAGGTCAAAGCCGCCCTCGCCGGCGGCACGGACAACACTGCCGTAGAACGACGGATCCACCACGATGCTGACGGCGGCATGGTTCTTGGCTGCCGAGCGCACCATCGCCGGGCCGCCGATGTCGATCTGCTCGACGACGTCGTCCGCTGAGGCGCCCGACTTCACCGTCTCAACGAACGGGTAAAGGTTGACCACTACCAGTTCGAACGCTTCGATCTCCATCTCGGCGAGGGTGTCCATGTGGGCCGGGACGCGGCGGTCCGCAAGGATCCCGCCATGCACGCGCGGGTGGAGCGTCTTCACACGGCCATCCAGCATCTCGGGAGATCCGGTGACCTCCTCGACCTGCTGCACGGGGATGCCCGCGGCCGCGATGGTCTTGGCCGTGGACCCGGTGGAAACAATGCGGACTCCGGCGCTGTGCAGACCCTGAGCGAGTTCCTCCAGCCCGGTCTTGTCATAGACGGAAATCAGCGCGCGGCGGATCGGAACACGGTCAAGGTTGGGCAAAGTCACGCAGGTCTCCAGGGGAACGAGTGCTGTGGGATCTTTCCCAGTCTAAAACACCGGTGCCCTCAGCCTCCCGGCCGCGCAGCTCGGTTACACGGCGGGTGAATAACACAGGCATAACGATCGCGGGTCATTCCAGACGCGCTGAGCAGCGGGCTCTTCCCTGCAGAACCGGCTGCAGACCGGCAGGAAAGGCGATCAAGCGCAGACCGGCAGCCGAAGCTGCCCTGAAAGAGGATCACCAACCGGTCAAGGACTTTGAATTAGATACGTCAGCATGCTTACCGTCGAATGTAGCGCCTGTCCTCAACGGGACACCTGATCACGATTGAGGAGGACAAATGACAGTGGCCAACCAACCGCACGACGACGCCGCCCGCAGCCATGCACGCGGGCGGCACATCGCTGACGCATTCAGGCTTGCCACGCTGGTCAGCATCGGAGTAGCCGCGATGTGGTTCGGTATCCCCTCAACACTCGGTTTCGCGGTTGTCTTCGCCGGGCTGCTGATCCCCCGTTTGCTCCAGCTCGCCGGCCCGTTCGACGCAGCCTTCTCGGCGACGATCCTGCTCGCCACCTGGAGCGGAGTGGCAGGCCTGTATGCCGCGATTTCCTGGTGGGACCTCGTTGTACATTTCGTGACGGCGGGATCTTCGGCGGGCGTGCTCTACCTCCTGCTGGCACAACTGGACGTCACGCCCGGAACGTCCATGGGCAAAGCCCTGCCCTCCAGGTCGATCATTGTCCTCACGGTCTCATTCGGCGTTACGCTCGCGGTCGCCTGGGAATTCCTGGAGTGGTTCGGTAACGCTTTTATCTCCGACGGCATCCACGTGGGATACATCGACACCCTGACGGACATCGCGGTGGGTGGAGCGGGAGCGCTGCTGACAGGATTGTTGCTCGCGATGTGGAAGAACCAGGCCGCGGATATCCAGACGTCTGCGCACTAAGGAGGGCGGCCGGTGGATGTATTCAGCATGATCATCGACATCCTGGGCGGTGGAGCCGCATTCGTCGCCGAGGTCGCAGCCCATGTGGGATGGCTTGTCCTGCCTTCGGCTGCCCTGTTTCTCGCAATCAGGAAACTGTGGCACCACGTCCTGCTGGTGGCCGGAACAGCGCTCGGGCTGGCTACGCTCACCGTACCGGGCACCCTGCCAACGTTCTTCAACGGGACCCTGGAATTCGTGGCGACCGCCGTTATCCTGCTGTTCATATTCCTTCCCGCCGTGCCGCCGCGCGCACGGCGGTGGACAATTCCCGGCACCCTGGCGGCAGTGACCGTCTTCGAGGTTGTCCGCGTCGCAGCGGGGCAGCAGTCTGCCCTGTCGACCGTTGGCGGTGCCGTCGCCGGTGCCGCCTGGGCGGTTGTGGCCAGCATCCTGTTCCGGCGTTGGAGGCAACCCGAGCCGCCACGTCGCCGTCTCACCTATGGCCTTCCGGTTAGCAGCGTTGCGGCACTCCATCCTGCACCGCTGGCCCTCAAAGGCCAGTTCAGCTTCAGCCGGTGGATTCGCCTGGTTGCCGTCGGAGTAATGCTCTGCGCCGCCCTCACCGCGGTGGGCCTCCTCATCACCGGACCGCTCGGCGGCGTCGCCCGGTTCGATCGAACCGTGGTTCAGTGGCTGGCAAGCCACCGGTCTGAACCGTTGAGTGCCCTGGCGACCGTCGCCGGCGCCTTCGGAACCACAGCCGGCGTCGTTGCAGTCCTGCTCGTCGGTATTCCGCTCCTCCTCGCCCTGACGAGGAGATGGGTACCGGTCGTGTTCCTGCTGGCTGCCGCCGTGGGCGAGACGTCCATCTACCTGGTCACCGGCCTGATTGTCGGACGCGGGCGGCCTGCCGTGGACCACCTCTCCGAGGGACTTCCGCCCACCTCGTCATTTCCGTCGGGCCATGTTGCGGCCGCCGTCGTCGTCTATGGGGGGCTGGCCCTGCTTCTGTATTCCACCGGCCGCTTTCATCTGCGCTGGGCGGGCTTCCTGCTGGCCGGTGCGATCGTGCTCGGGGTGGCGGCCTCCCGGCTCTACTGGGGAGTTCACTTTCCAACAGATGTCCTAGCGAGCATGGCGTATGCGCCAGTCTGGCTGGCGGCTTGCTGGACGTATTTGGTGCGTGACCCCCGGAGCCGCATGCAAGCTGAACGGCAGACTGCGGAACGGGACAAGGCATGACGCCGCGAAAGGGACCCTCCCTCGGTCCCAGCTGGCCGCTTCGGTCCGTCCGCTACCTGCTGGTCGCCGTCGCGGTGGCCGGTTGCGCGCTGGGAGCGAGGACTGGCTACGCCAGATCGCTTGCCCGGCACACCAAGGCTGAGAACCCGAGCGTCCGAACGAGCGACGGCGTGCTCCTGTTCACCGAAGAAGAGGACCGGCATTCCGCACCGGTGACCGTGCTGTTCGCTCATGGTTTTGCTGCTACCTCGCAGGAGTTCACGCATCAACGCCGCGCGCTCAGCGAGCGGGCGCGAGTGGTCCTCTTCGATCAGCGTGGGCACGGATCGAGCGGCTGGGGAGATCCCACAACGGCGACCATCGAACAGTTGGGGAACGACCTCGGCTGCGTGATCGACCAACAGCCGCAACAGAGCAGAATACTGCTCGTGGCGCACTCCATGGGCGGAATGGGTGCCCTCGCACTCGCGGCGCAGCGGCCGGAGCTGTTCGGGAGTCGCATCGCCGGTGTAGCCCTGCTTTCAACCGCCGCCGGACGCCTGCCGAGCATGGAGGTTCCGGCCCGGGTGGGGAGACTGGCCGTGCGAACCGGCGCTGCCGGCCTCGCGACCCGCCTGCTTTGGCTCGTGGCGCCAGTGCTTGACTGGGTGGTACCATTCCGCAGGCGTTGGGGGCGTCGCTGGCTGCTTCACCGGTTGTTCGGCGGGGACGGCCCGACCGAGGAGGCGGCAGACACCATGCTGACCATGTGGAACGCCACTCCCCTGTCCATGGTGACCGCCTTCTACCCGGCGCTGGTCCGTTACAACAAGATGGACGGCTTCGATGCCCTTCGATCGGTTCCCGTCCTCGTCCTCAGCGGAACGGACGACCATGCCATTGACTGCGAGCGCAGCTGCACCCTCGCCAGCGAGATCGGCGACAACGCGCGTCTTGTCACGGTGGAAGGTGCCGGCCACATGGTGAACCTCACCCACCCGGACGAGGTCAACGATGCACTGCTTGATCTGCTCGCGAAGATGACGCTCCCGCCAGGGTAAAGGCCGGGGCCGCCCGCTGCGGCGGTATGGTGTTTCAGTCATTCGCAACGAGCGAGCTAGCCCCAGGTGGCACTGTCAGGACGGAACCGTGAGCACTTCTACCGAGCTTCCCACCGGTGACCAGGTGGTCCAGGACCTGCCGTGGCGCTGGCGCGTACAGGGCAAAATCTTCCTCATCGGCGGCCTCGGGTTCATGTTCGATGCCTGGGACGTCACGCTGAACGGGTACCTCATCCCGCTGTTGTCTGAAGAATGGGGACTGACGCCCGGCGAGGCTGCCTGGGTTGGTACCTCCAACCTCATCGGGATGGCAGTAGGAGCATTCGCCTGGGGTTCGATTGCCGACATCATCGGACGGAAGAAGGCGTTCACGGCAACCCTGCTGATCTTCTCGCTCTTCACCGTCTTCGGAGCGCTGTCCGGTGACCTGGTCTGGTTCTGCATCTTCCGGTTCCTCGCCGGCTTCGGTCTGGGCGGCTGCATCCCGGTGGACTACGCGCTGGTCGGCGAATTCACCCCTAGAAAGCACCGCGGCCGGGTGCTCACCGCGATGGACGGGTGGTGGCCGATCGGCGCGGCACTGTGCGGTGTGGTGTCCGCGATCCTGATTGCCGCGTTCGGGGACTGGCGCTACCTGATGCTGGTCATGGTGCTGCCCGCGCTCCTGGTGTTCTGGGTGCGCCGTTCAGTTCCCGAGTCGCCGCTCTTCCTCGTGCAGCGGGGACGCACCAGCGAGGCCAAAGCCGTCATCGACCAACTGGTCAGGAGCACCGGCGGCGCTGTCCGCGAATGGCGCCTGCCGCCGGCCGGAGACGATCCGCGCCTCACGCTCGGCGGCCTGACCGGCCAGTTCACCGCGCTCTGGCGTTTCAACTGGCGCATCACCCTCGCTGCCTGGGGTCTCTTCCTGTCGATCCTCCTGGTGTACTACGGAGCCCTGACGTGGATGCCACAGATCCTCATCGCTTCCGGGTACCGCCAGTCAGTGGCATTCCTGACCACGGCGGGCATGACCGGTATCGGGTTCCTGGGAGTGGTTGCGGCCGCGCTGTTGGTAGAGCGGGTGGGCAGGAAGTGGATCCTCGCGGTATCAGGCCCGCTGTCCGCCGTCGTGCTGGTGATTTTCGCCCTGAACCTGGAGCTGCCGGCTGCGGCGACCGCCTGGCTGCTCGCATTCGGTTTCACCATTCAGGTGGCCATCCCCGTCCTCTACACCTACGTGTCCGAGCTGTACCCGACCGAGCTTCGCGGGTCAGGGTTCGGCTGGGCGTCGACGGTCTCGCGCGTGGGTGCGGGATTGGTTCCGCTGATCTTCGGATCCCTGCTGTGGCCCTACCTCGGACTGCCGCTGACCTTCGCGGTGACAGGACTGCTTGTCCTGCTCGCTGTGCTGTGGATGGCCTTCAACGCACCGGAGACCCGCGGCACCCGCATTTGATTTGACACCTAAATGTGATCTGGGACACGCTATGGGGGTTCTTTCCCTTTCCTGGAGGTCTCATGATTGCCCGCAACGCCACTGTTGTCGTGCTTGCATCCCTGCTCGTAGCGACCGGCACCACCCTACCCGCGCAGGCCAAACCGGCCGGCCCCGGCAGCACCACCTCCACCGCTGAAGCGCAGCATTCGCTGCGCGCGCCGGTGACGGACGAGAACTTCTACTTCGTCATGGCTGACCGTTTTGCGAACGGCACTACAGCAAACGACGACGGCGGCCTCGGTCCGGACCCGATGGTGTCCGGTTTCGATCCCACCCGGAAGGGCTTCTACAACGGCGGCGACCTCAAAGGGCTGCTGGACAAGCTCGACTACATCGAGGGCCTGGGCACCACGTCGATCTGGTTGACCCCGAGCTTCAAGAACAAGGCGGTGCAGCCGGCAGACAACTCGGCGGGCTACCACGGGTACTGGATCACCGACTTCACGCAGATCGATCCGCACCTCGGCTCCAACGACGATCTGAAGGCGCTCATCGACGAGGCGCACGCCCGGGGCATGAAGGTCTACTTCGACATCATCACCAACCACACAGCGGACGTCATCGGGTACGAGGACGCTGACCGGATGCCCTACGTTTCCAAGGACGAGGTGCCGTACCGGACCGCTGACGGCGAACCCTTCGATGACCGGGACGTCGCGGGCAGCGAGGACTTCCCCGAGCTCGATGCGGAGACCTCCTTCCCCTACGCGCCCATCCTGGAAGCGGGAGAGGAAAATCTCAAGGTTCCCGCCTGGCTCAACGACCCGACCCTCTACCACAACCGCGGCGACACGACCTTCGCCGGAGAGGACTCCTATTACGGTGACTTCTTCGGGCTGGATGACCTCTTCACGGAGCACCCGACAGTGGTTGACGGCATGAAGGATATCTACCAGACCTGGATTGCCGACTTCGGTGTGGACGGGTTCCGCATCGACACCATGAAGCACGTCGATGACGGATTCTGGCAGGAGTTCGGCCCCGACGTCCTCCAGTTCGCCCACGACCAGGGCAAAGACGAGTTCTTCATGTTCGGCGAGGTCTTCGACACCACAAAGGACTTCACCTCGCAGTACACCACCCGCAACTCCATGCAGGCCGTCCTGGACTTCCCGTTCCAGGAGGCAGCCCGCAGCTTCGCTTCCCGCGGCGCGGACGCGCAGCAACTCGAGCAGTTCTTCGTCGGGGACGACTGGTACACCGACGCCGATTCCAACGCGTACAGCCTGCCCACGTTCCTCGGCAACCACGACATGGGCCGCATCGGCGGGTTCGTTGCCGCTGACAACCCGGGCGCCGGCGAGGGCGAGCTGCTTGCCCGCGATGAACTGGCACACGAGCTGATGTACTTCTCGCGCGGCAACCCCGTCATCTACTACGGCGATGAGCAGGGGTTCACCGGCCCGGGCGGCGATCAGGATGCCCGCCAAACCCTCTTCGCGAGCCAGGTGGCCGACTACCTCGATGACGATCTCCTCGGTACCGAGGCAACCCACGCTCAGGACAACTTCAACACCGACCACCCGCTGTACAAGTCCATCGGTTCGCTTGCGGAGGTGACCGAAGAGCACCCGGCGCTGCGCAACGGGGCCCACCAGCACCGTTATGCCTCGGAGGGCGCCGGGATCTACGCCTTCTCGCGAATCGACACCGAGCGTCAGCGCGAGTACGTCGTGGCGCTGAACAACAGCGAGGAAGCGCAGAGCGCCGAGGTGCCGACCTACATGCCTGCGCGGACCTTCAAGTCCGTGTACGGCGAGGGAGAAGACCGTGTGAAGTCCGCACGCAACGGCACCATCACCGTCACGGTGCCGCCGCTTTCCGCCGTCGTCTACGAAGCGTCCGGACGCATTCCCGCCTCCAAGACGGCTCCGGCAATCGCTCTCGCCCAGCCGGCCCCGGCGGAAGGCGACAACGGGCGCATGCTCGTAGCGGCCGACGTCGACGGTTCCTCCTTCTACGAGGTGTCCTTCGAAGCGCGCACGGCCGGTGGTGACTGGACGTCGATCGGGACGGATGACAATGCGCCGTACCGCGTCTTCCACGACGTTGCAGCGCTGGATCCCGGTACCCCGCTCGAGTACCGTGCGGTGGTCCTTGACAATAAGGGACACACTGCGGGCAGCGGTGTGGTGAGCGCCGAGGCTCCTGCGCCGATCGTGACGCTGCAGTCGCCCGAGGACAACGCCTGGGTACGTGACGCCGTCGAGCTGAGCGCTGTGGCGGACCCGGAGAAGGCAACCAACGTGGTGTCCTTCGAACGCAGCGTGGACGGAGGCGAGTGGGAGGAGATCGGCAGCGACAGCTCCTCACCGGCGTACACCCTCACGGACGACATCGCCGCGCTCGAGCTGCCTGACGACACGCAACTGCAGTACCGGGCGGTTCTTGGAGAATCGGTCAGCAACGTACGGACGGTCACCCTCGGTGATCCCGTGGTGACCCAGCCGGGGGCTGTGTCTGTGCCCGGAAGCCTCAACTCCGAGATGGGTTGCCCGGGCGACTGGGACCCGGCCTGCGACCAGGCGCAGATGACGCTTGGCGAGGACGGCCTCTGGCGGCTCACGGTGGACCTTCCGGCCGGAACCTACATGTACAAGGCCGCCATCAACAGGAGCTGGGATGAGAACTATGGTGCCGGCGGCGGACCCAACGGCAGCGACATCAGCCTGGAGCACGACGGCGGATCGGTGACCTTCACGTACGACCACCGGACGCACATCGTCACCGCAGAGTAACCGCGAAGTGAAGGCTGAGTAGAGCCACTCGAATCGAGCGGGCTGAAATAACGGGGTTTGGAACAGTGACCCGCGATTTCCGCCCGCTCGATTCGGGTTAACCCCGGCGGGGCTAACCCAACGGGGTCAGAGAAAGCTCGCGCAGAGTCTCGATGAGCAGGGCCCGCTCCTGGACCTTGATGCGCTCGTGGAGGGTTTCCTGGGTGTCACCCTCCAGAACCGGCACCGCGGCCTGGGCGAGGATGGGGCCGGTGTCAATCCCCGCGTCGGCAATCATGACCGTGCAGCCGGTGACCTTGACCCCGTAAGCGAGTGCGTCGCGGACTCCGTGCGCGCCGGGGAAGCTGGGCAGCAGGGCGGGGTGGGTGTTGAGGTACCGGTTGGGAAACGCGTCGAGGAAGCGCTGGTCGACGATGCGCATGAAGCCGGAGGAGATGACATAGTCCGGCTCGTAGGAGGCAGTCCGGGCGGTCAGTTCCGCGTTCCAGTCGGCACGGTTGCCGTACTGCTTGAAGTCCGCAACGAACGTGGGGATGCCGACGGCCGCGGCGCGCTCAACTCCGAATGTGCCGGGCCGGTCCGCGCCGACGGCCGCGATCTCCACCGGCAGTTCGCCGGCCTGCACCGCGTCGATCACCGCCTGCAGATTGGAGCCGGTACCGGACACGAGGACAACGATGCGCATGCGTTCAAGCGTAGTAGGTGGCGGGCCGCGCTGTTGTGCCGAGGTGTCCTAGTGTTGAAGCATGAACAAACCCGCACCCTCCGACCCGGCAGCCCGGCCTGCGAAGCCGTCCGGCCAGCCTTCACCGCCGTCGGACAAGGACATCGCATCGACCCGCGCCCTCCTGCGCGTCTTCATGCTGCTCCTGCTCGGGACACTTCTCGGCACCAGCTTCCCGCTTCCGTGGAAAGTCCTGGGCCTCGTCTTCGGATTGGCCGCGGTGACCGTAGGCATCATCGCCCTGGTCGGCCTCGTCCGGCAGAAGGCCCCGACGCTGCTGCGGATTTCGACGACGGTGGGTCTGGTCGCCTCGCTCTTCCTCACCCTGGGCGCCGGTGCCACCATTCTGCTGTGGCCGGTCACCGAGCAGTACGAGGAATGCACGGCAACCGCGCTCACGTCCAAGGCCCAACGGGAGTGCGACGAGGATCTGCGCAACCTGGGCGGCCTGCTAGGAGTGCACTCACCGAGCGTCGAGCGGGTAAGCCCATGGTCAACGTCGTAACGGCAATCACCATTGACCGGCCGCGCGGGCAGGTGGCCGCCTACGCTGCCGATCCGGCGAACGCGCCGGAGTGGTACGTCAACATCGACTCCGCCCGGTGGTTGTCCGCGCCTCCCCTCGAGGTTGGTTCGCGAGTAGCTTTCTCAGCGAGATTCCTCGGCCGGACGCTGTCCTATGTCTACGAGACCACCCGGTTTCAGCCGTCGGAACAGCTCACCATGCGGACTGCCGAGGGGCCCTCCCCCATGGCGACCACCTACACCTGGGCAGACGCCGGGCCGGGCGCCACCCGCATGGAGCTGCGCAACGCCGGCCAGCCGAAGGGGTTCTTCCGCGTGCTCGGACCGCTCCTCGCCCGGTCCATGCACAAGGCCAACACAAAGGACCTGCGGAACCTGAAGCGCCTGCTCGAATCCCGCTGATGAGCCTGCTCGAATCCCGCTGACGCTACCGCGATTCCCGCTCCAGCAGCGGGCTGACTGCGTAGCCGACGACGACGCCGACGCCCACTTCCGCTGCCACAAACAGTGCGGTCCACAAGGGATCGGGGCCGATTTCGACGAACCGGCCGACCCCGACCGACGCACGGGAGAGGAACGCGACGACCGCCGTGCCCGCTCCCGCCAGCGCGCCGACGAACAGCCCGAGCGTGATGGTTGATGCCGTGGCGGTGAACCAGCGGGCTTCCACTTTCAGCTGCAGCCACTCGTCGAAGTGGTTCTCCCCCTCACGGAAAAGCCACCAGCCGGCCAGAATGCCCGCGACGACCGGCAGTGTGAGGGCGGCCATCCCGTACTCGAGCTGTCCAGAGGGCACCGCGCCGAGGATGGGCAGCGCCGGCAGCGGCCCTGCTGTGGTTGCCAGCGGGCTGATGGAGCTCCCGGTTCCGAGGGCGAACCCGGCGCCCGAGGACCAGGCGAGGGTCCAGACCGCGAGGTTGGGGATGAAGCCGAGCTGGCTGATGGTGACGACGGCGCCGCCCACTATCCCGGCGTCGAGCCGCTCGTAGATGGTGGCGATGGCTGCCCAGTGAATTGCGAGCGTCACGGCGAGCAGCAGCGCCGACAGCCCGAGCGCAGAAAGAACCGACAGGAACGCAGCGCGTATTGCGGACCACACGTAGGATCCCGCCCATCGGGAGTGTTGGCTGGTGGCGGCGATCCACTCCACGAGGTCCACACCGATCAGGCGCCCCCAGGACCCGGCCTCGCGGAACGCGCCGATAATCATGCCCGCACCGGCTGCGATGAGCGGTACGCAGGCACCGGCCACAAGAGGAGCGGAGGTGGCGCCGTCGTCGGCCAGGTAGGAGGCCCCAAAACCGACCAGGGCATACACCGCGAGCGCACCGAGCAGCGCCTGCCACAGTTGGTCGGTGTAGGAGGCGCGCGCCAGCCGCCGCCCTGCGCTCCAGGCGAGCAGGAACGGGATGAGCGTCAACGCAAGGGGAACTGCCCAGAGCAGGCCTGTCCCGCCGTCGGGTAGTGCAAGCTCAAGGGGGGCGCCATGCAACACCAGCCAGGCCTGCGCGCCGAGTTGAAGTGTTCCGAGCGCGTCGCGACCGCCAAAACCGCCCGTCAGCCACACCGCGCCGAGGGGAATTAGGACGATCAGCGCGGAGATCACCGCAGCCTGTCCCAGTTCAAAGGCGCCCTGCAGCCACAGGGGCATCGGCAGCGCTCGGGGCTTGGTGGGAAGTTTCATCCCCTCAATGGTGCCACCGGCGGGTGCATCAGCCCCTGAACGACTCGGCGAGGTAGCTCACCCCTGCGCGCGAACACTGGGCAGGGCTCTCAGGCGAGCAGGTCCGCGATGCCCGTGATGAGGGCTGTTGCCGCACCGAGGAAGGCGATGACGATGACGGCGAAGCGGGCGTGGCGGTCGTGGATGTACCGGGAGAGCCGCTCCCCCGCGAAAATGCCGAGGATGATCGAGATTGGGATGAGGACCCACATCCACGTCTCCAGCGGCGGCACCTGTCCGGGGTCGATGAGGAGCTTGACGATCACCGTGACGGATCCGATGACGGCGAAGAACGGTTGCAGCGTGGCGGCGAACGGGCGCTGCGGCCACCGGGAGAGCAACGCGTACGCACTGACCGCCGGCCCTCCGACACCTGCCATGGAGTTGGTCAGGCCGGCTGCGAGCCCTGCCACCGCTTTGGAGCGGTTCCCTGTGACCACCACGGACGAGCGCTGCAGCAGCAGTGAGGCAGTCAGTCCTGCCAGTACGACGGCGCCTACTGTCACCGCCAGCGGTGCACTGGGCAACCCCACTGCAGCGAAGGAGCCGGCAACCGAGCCGAACACCGCGGGAATGGCCAGCCACCGGAACATTTGCCAGTCGATGTCCTTCCACACCCGGGGAACGATGAGTGTGGAGGACACCACGCCGCAGATGTTGACCAGGAGCACACCTTCGTGCGGACCGAGGATCAGCACCAGGAACGGTGAAACGAGCAGCGCGAACCCCAGTCCGGCAATCCGCTGGGCAACGGCGCCCATCACAATGAGGCCGAGGACGAGGATGGATAGCGCGATTGTCACGCTGAATACAGTACGCGCAGGCAACAGTTAAGCTGGCACTATGACCCTTGCAGCGACGGCACTGAACACCGCGGACTGGCGTCGGGAGGTCTTCGCGCTGTATGCCGAAGTCCGCGAGGCGGCGGCCGCCGGCTCCCCCGCGCTGGCCCATGCCCACTGGCGAACTGGGCGCGACAGGCTCTTTGCCGGTCATCCGGCGTCGCCCCTTCCGCCGTCGGCGCGGCAGAACTTCGCCGGCCTGAACATCGCACCGTATAACTCCGCCTTCCGTTTCGAAGCTGAAATCGACGACGACGGCGCCGGCCAGCTGATGGAGGTTCCCACCGGCACGGACGGGGTGGTCCCGTTCGAGCGGCTGGGCACTGTTGCGCTTGACGGCGGGGCGTCCGACGGCGTCGGCCGCCTCGCGCTGTGGCGGCTGAAGTCCTATGGCGGCGGGCTCTTCCTCCCGTTGAGGGACGGATCGTCCGGCGTGGATGGCGGGAGCTACGGCGGAGGACGGTACGTGCTGGACACCATCAAGGGTGCGCACCTCGGCGAGCGCGACGGCCGGCTGATCGTTGACCTGAACTTCGCCTACAACCCCTCCTGCGCGTATGACGAGGAATGGGCGTGCCCGCTGCCGGGACCGGACAACCGGCTGGACGTCGCGCTGCCGGTCGGCGAGTTGTACACCGCCTACTGAGTTGTACACCGCCTACTGAGGCAGAGTTCATGCAGGCGCAACCTCCCGCTCGCCGGGTGCTCAGAACGCGCTGCCAGTATCGGTGGCGTGAGAGTCGCAGTGGTCGCCGAGTCGTTCCTTCCGCACATGAACGGGGTGACCCACTCGCTGCTGAAGGTGCTCGCCCACCTTCGAAGCCGGGGTGACGATGCAGTGGTGATCGCGCCGTCGTCGTCGTGGTTGGACAGGCCGTCCTGGGTCAATTCAGAGGCGCCGGCCTCAGTGGAGGGCTATCCGGTGGTCACGTTGCCGTCGGTGCCACTCACCGGATACGCCAACGTGCGGCTGGCCGCAGGGACGGTCTCCAGGGTGCGGCGGATCCTCGCCGCCTTTGCACCGGACGTGGTCCACGTGGCCTCGCCCTTTGTGCTGGGGTGGCGCGCGGTTCAGGCCGCCGAGCAGCTCGGTCTCCCCACCGTTTCCGTCTACCAGACCGAAATTCCCGCCTACGCTGCCCGGTACGGCGTTCCCTGGGCCGAGAACCTGCTGTGGCAGCGGGTCGAGAACATCCATCACGCGTCGACGCTCACGCTTGCGCCGTCGTCGTTCGCGCTGAATCAGCTGGACTTCCGCGGTATTCCCAGGCTGCGGCTGTGGCGCCGCGGCGTCGATACAGCTCGCTTCCACCCCGCGAAGCGCGACGGCGGCTGGCGGCATTCCGTGGCGCCAGCCGGTTCCAGGATTATCGGCTACGTCGGTCGCCTCGCCGCCGAGAAGCAGGTTGAGGACCTCGCGGGTCTCGACGCTGTCCCGGCGACCAAACTGGTGATCGTGGGGTCCGGACCGGCGAAGGAGTCCCTCCAACAGAAGCTTCCCGGCGCGCATTTCGCGGGATTCGAGTCCGGGGATGCACTCGCGCGGATGATGGCGTCGTTCGACCTCTTTGTGCATCCGGGCGAATCGGAGACGTTCTGCCAGACCATTCAGGAGGCTATGGCGTCGGGAGTTCCGGTGGTTGCGGTAGCCCGCGGCGGTCCGCTGGACCTGGTTGATTCCTCCCGGACCGGGTGGCTGTACCCGCCGGGTGAGCTGGACCAGCTCCACGCCGGCGTGATGGACCTCCTTGGGGATGACACGAAACGCCGGGCTTTCGGGCGTGCGGCGTATTCCGCGGTGCAGGGCCGCACCTGGCCAGTGTTGTGTGAGCAGCTCATGTCCTACTACGCAGAGGCGATCGAGGTTCAGCGCCGGGTACCGGTCAATCGCAGGGGCTTCACCCCGGTGCGCTGAGTGGGACGCGGGGCCCGCTGATGCGCCCCAGGCATCAGTCAGCAGGCTGAGTGAATGTGGCACACTGGCCGCATGCAGACGTTCCTGCCCTATCCCGACTTCGCAGCCAGCGCCGCGGTGCTGGACCAGGCTCGGCTCGGCAAGCAGCGGGTCGAGACCCTGCAGATCCTGCGCGCCCTGGTTCTACCTGACTACGGCTGGCGCAGCCACCCGGTCACGCGGATGTGGATGGGTTACGTGCCGGCACTCACCGTGTACGGCCTGGCGATGGTCCGCGAATGGGTTTCGCGCGGGCACGCGGACAGCACTGCGCCGCTGATCAGCGAGTTCGCCCCTGATTCCGCCGCAGCATTCGAAGCCGGCACCGGGCCGGAACCCGCAATGCCGCCGTGGCTGGGCAAGCCGGTAATCCACGTCAGCCACCAGTCCAACCTCATCCAGAAGGCGCCCGAGTTCTACCGTGAGCGCTTCCCGGGCGCGCCGGAGGAGCTGCCGTACTCCTGGCCGGAGCCGGAACTGGAACTCATACCGGTCGAGCCGATCGGCGAGCGCCTCTGGATCTGGCACGGTCCGCTCGACACCGTGGACGGCGACGCGCTCCTCCTTCCCGGTCACCCGCCGGCCGGGCGGGCTGTGCCCAAGTGGTCCCGTCAGTACGCCGCTTTCACTGAGCTCGCGCGCGAAGGTGATGCCGCCGCCGTCGTGATGGAGGGTGGTGCGCGGCTGCAGCGGGGCACGCTGGGCCCCTTGACGATTGACCAGGAAGACAACGACGACGGTGCGCCGGCCACCGCGCGGCGCCCCATCTCCCTGACGGGCTGGCTGAGGCGCAGCGACTTCGAGTATCCGGCGCTGCTGCAGGACCCGCGGCGGTTCTACGCGGTGGAAGCGGCGCAGGTCTAGAGCCCGTACAGCTCGAACCCGACCGCAGACCTGCCATCGTCACCGGAGTTCCGGCTGGTGGCCCAGCGGACCTGTTCGGTTGCCTGCTCCTCCACCGGCCTGCTGTCCAGGGCCTGCAGGTATCGCGAGTGCGCCGCGAGGGACAGAATCGCCTTTTCGACGCTCTCCTCGCTGACCTGCATGGCGTGCGTCGGATTCATGCTCAGGATCGCCGTCCACGTGACCTGATGGCGCGGGCCTCCAAGGTCGGGGAAGATCCATTCGTTGGCGGCGTCAGCGACCGCATTGAGTACTGACCGGCCGAGTGCCCGATGATCCTCGGAGTTCCACCTTCCCGGACCCCAGGTGTCACCGTGATTGAGGGTGACGATGCCGTCGGGCCGGTGTGTGCGGATTGCTGCCGCCAGGTTGCGGCGAAGGTCGAGCGACTCGGTCAGGCGGCCGTCCGGGTAATCGAGGAATTCCAGCACGTCGACGCCGACCCGGTCGCATGCCGCGCGCTGTTCACCCTCGCGCAGCGGGCCGCTCTCTTGCGGCGGAAGACCGGCGATCCCGGCTTCACCGCGCGTTGCCAGCACGTAGCGGACCTCCTTGCCCTGTGCGATCCATTCGGCCACCGCAGCGGAGGTGCCGTACTCAGGGTCATCCGGGTGCGCCATCAGTACCAGCGCACGCTGCCAGTCGGTCGGGAACGGTTCCAGCGTCACAGTGCGCCGCCTGCCGTGGGCGGCATGTTGGGATCGTGGCCGGAATCACCGACGGTTTCGCGCGCCAGGAAGTTCTCGACGTCAAACAGGTTATCTGCGCGTTCCACGATGGCCAGGAGCGTGGACATGGATGCGACCTCCTCCACCTGCTCCTTGAGGAACCAGAGCATGAACTGCTCTCCGAGCGCGTCGGTCTGCGCCCGGGCCTGGGCAAACATCGCCTCGATATCGGCGGTGACCTGCTTCTCCTGCGACAGCGCCAGGGCAATCGGCTCGACGACGGACGTGAAGTCATTCCGCACCGGATCAACGCCGGGAATCTGCACGTCGTGACCACGATCGAGCATGTACTGAACCATCATCAGAGCGTGGTTCCGCTCTTCCAGCGACTGCCTGTAGAAGTGGGCCGCGAGGCGCGGCAGATCCTGGCCGTCGAACCACACAGCCGTGGCCAGATACTGCTGCGAGGCCGCGAACTCGTTTCCGATCTGCCGACTCAACAGGCCCATAAAGCTTTTGTCCGCCATAGTGTCCTTCCGTTGCACGCCCTCCGGTGTGGAATGCCTGGAGCTGGCCGGGCTTCTTGTAGGCAGGCTTATCATTGGAGCAGCAGCCGTGCAAGCAATCTGCTGATGCACCGGCGAACGCGCGCATGTTGAACCGTTGTTGAACCCACTGTTGAAACCGTTGGAGGATCCCATTACAGACACCGCCGCCCAGCATGATGTGTACTTTGGCGCCCCCGAGGTCGAGAACGACACCGAGCTGCTCGAGTCCGCCTCCAGCGCCGCCGTTGCCAGGCTGAACGACCGCGATGACATCACCACGGTCAAGCGACGGTTCGCGCTCATCAACACGGATACAACGCCGCACCAGGCAATGGTGGAGGACCTGTTGTTCATCCGCGAGGCGCTCGAGCGCACCGGCATCGAATATCTGCTGGTGCGCGGCAATGATGAGCGACCCGTCGTCGCCGTCGACCTGAAGCACCGCGAACGGCTGCGGGCGGTGCTCGTCGAGGCCTGCCGTAACGAACCGTTCTACTCGCGCACAGTGGACACCAAGCGGCGTACCACCCTGCTGGTAGCGGACGGCGCCCTCTCCCCCAGCGAGAAGGCGCGAATCTTCCGGTTGTTCCGTCCCCGCATCGAGCCGATCGGCGGGCTGACGTTCGGGCCCTCGGCCGGTGTGCAGATCGAGCTGTGGTCCCTGGACGGGGACGGCATCGAGCTCCCGATGGAGAACTCACTCACTAGGCGCACCCTGCCGTCGAATGAAGTGGTGCGCGGCTCGGTCACCCGCCATGGCCTGGTCTGGCCGACCATCGACAACATGTTCGCGGACCACGCTACGGACATCGACTTCGAGATCGACCTCGTCTTCACCTGGGTCGACGGCAGCTCGCCCGAGTACCTCGCGGCCCGCGCCGCCCGGATGAAGAACGTCGTTGTGGGTGAGGGAGATGACCACGAGGCCCGCTATCGCCAGATCGATGAGCTGAAGTACGCGCTGCGCTCGGTTTACATGTTCGCTCCGTGGATCCGCCGCATCTTCATCGCCACGGATTCAGCGCGTCCCGAGTGGCTCGCGGACCACCCGTCGGTCACTCTGGTCCCTTCCGTGGAGCACTTCAAGGATCCGTCCGTGCTGCCGACCTACAATTCGCAGGCCGTCGAGTGTCAACTGCACCATATTCCGGATCTGTCCGAGCACTTTCTCTACTCGAATGACGACATGTTCTTTGGCCGCCCGGTGGGGCCGGACATGTTCTTCTCCCCCGGAGGAGTCACCAAGTTCATCCAGGCGGACACGCGCATCGGCCTGGGTGAGAATGATGCCGAACGCAGCGGCTTCGAGAACGCGGCACGCGTGAACCGACGGCTCCTTCACAAGCGCTTCGGCCGCATCACCACCCGGCATCTGGAGCACACCGCGGCGCCGCTGCGCAAGAGCGTCATGGAGGAGATGGAGAACGAGTTCGTGGAGGAGTTTGCGGCCACCGCCGCCTCGAAGTTCCGTGCGAAGGACAACATTTCGGTCACCAACTCGCTGTACCACTACTACGCGCTGCTGACGGGCCGTGCGGTGACGCAGGAATCAGCGAGGGTGAAGTACATCGACACCACCATGCGCTCCGGACTGCGCAAGCTCCACAAGCTGCTGGACAAGCGCAACATGGACCTGTTCTGCCTCAATGACGGCAGCTTCCCCGAGATTCCGGCGGAAGAACGCGCCCGCGCAGTGACTGACTTCCTCGAGAAGTACTTCCCGGTCAAGGCTCCCTGGGAAAAGTAGAACGGAAGCTGGGAGAAGTAGACCAGAGGCTGGTCACACGCCGGTGAGCGTTCTGGCAGGTGTCGCCTCGGCGATCTGGACTCCGGCTGCCTCCAGGCGCCTGCGGGTCTCCTCGCGCGGAACGGTCTCGCCCACCGCGGTATGGGTGCCGATAGGCACTACCGAGTGCACCACCGTGTCCTCGTACACGTGGACCAGGTTGTAAGCCTGAGCTCCGTCGCGGCCGCGCGTGCCGCCGTCGTCGTAAGTGAGGTCCTGGGTGTAGCAGGTGGCGGACGCGACCGACACCGGGATGCCCGCGAACAGCGCGTTGGTTGAGTAGTGCAGGTGCCCGGCCAGGATGGCGCGGACGTCCGTGCCGCGCACGATGTCGGCAAGCCGGCTCTGGTCGCGGAGTTCCACGAGGACCGAAAGGTCCTGAATGGAGGGAACCGGGGGGTGGTGAAGGGCGAGGATGGTGCCATAGGGAGCCGGGGTGAGGAGTTCGTTGGCCAGCCAGACGAGCTGCTCGTGGCTGATCTCGCCGTAGTGGTGGCCCGGCACCGTGGAGTCCAGGGTGATGATCCGCAGTCCGTTGATCAGATAGCTGCGGTCAAGCGGGGCGGTGTCGGCGGGCTCGCTGAGCAGTTCGCTGCGCAGGGTGGCGCGGTCGTCGTGGTTGCCCATGGCCCAAATGACCTCGGCGCCCAGCTTGTGGGCAGCGGGTTCGACGATATTGCGCAGCTTCACGTAGGCCTCTGCCTCGCCCTTGTCGGCGAGGTCTCCAGTGAAGACGATCGCCTCCGGCCGGGATCCGGACGCCTCCAGATCGGCGAAGATCTGGCGTAGCCGCGCCTCGCTGTCCACCGAACCGTAAAGGGGTTCCGGGCCACCCACCAGGTGGGTGTCGCTCATGTGCAGGATGAAATGTTGCGGCCGTGGGTGCTCGGCCGTCCGGAAGTTCATGATCGCCTTCTCGATAGAGCTCGACTAGCTTTCACTTCATTTAACCTTCATCAAAGCAGAGGCATTCCTACCTTGGGATGAACGTCACACGGCGAGTCCGTTAATACTTTCCCGTCCTGTGGTGAGAGGAATTCGGACCCGGTGCTTCGAAGGATTGCTGCTCCCCCACCGTCGAGTTGGCAGGACACGCCCCTTATGCACTCTCAAAAGGGGCGTGTCCTGCCAATTCACTGGTTATCTCGTGGTGAAGGTTACTTCCGTGAACCCACCCGGCACCACCATGACCCTGCCCGCGCGGGAAAGCCCTTCGGACTGAGGCACCACAACCGCCTGGCCATTGGCATCGAAGGCCTGCTGCACGAGGGTTGCGCCCGCCGGCACCTCCACAGCGAACTGCTGCTTCATTTCAGCCGCACTCACGTACACGGTTGACTGGCCGGCCGAGCCGTCGACCGTCACCGAGGAGACCAGCGGTTGAACCAGCAGCGCGTCGATTGAGGCGGCGCCGCTGACCTGCGCTTTGACGAAGCCGTCCTTCGGCTTCAGCGCCGTCTTGAGCGTGAACGGCTGCAGCAGGCCGGGAGCATCGGTGATGCCCTGCTCACCTGCGCCACCGTTCGGTGTCACTCCGAGGCTCCGCTTGGCCGACCACACGGTGTCCCCGGACGGTTCGATGACGCGGTTCACGATGGGATAGACATTCCGCTCCGCGCCCACGCCGGGCACCTGCACGCGGAGGCTGGCACCGTCGTCGAGCTGCACGTAGGAGCCGCCCGACCAGTTGGCTTCACCGGTCCAGGCGGACGACGGCGTCACCACAGTTCCACTGCCGTTGACCAGGCCGGTTTCCGCCTCGACGACGGTCAACCCGTCGGTCGCAACAGTCTCGTTGATGCCGAGCGCCTCGGCCTTCAGCTCCGGGTTCGCGTCCAGTACGAGCATCGACAGCAACGCGTGAATGGTTGACTCCGCACCGGAGTTCAGGTTCACCGACCCGTCCGCCTGGATGCCGTCGATCGTTGTGCCCGTTACCGGGTTGTAGGCGGGCTCACCGCTGCGGTTGGCACCGAAATACCAACCACCGACGACGGCCGCCAACTCATAGAGCCCCTCGGCACCGGTCGCTTCGGCGGTGGACACCAGGCTCTGCAGCCGCGAGTCGACGCCGTAGGCGATCTGCACCTTCTCGGACGGCGTAGGGGTCCAGGCATTGTCCGGACCACCCGCTGCCAACTGCTGCGGGGTGAACCGCGCGGAATCCTTCACCGCGGCGTCGGCCAGGTCCTCGCGTCCGAGCACCAAGGACGCCTCAGCCACCGCAGCGGGTGCCATACCGCCCCACGCGTGCCAGAAAGTCCGGGACTTCGTCCAGGGCAGGATCGCACCGAACGGCCAGGCCCGGGTGTCTCCGGAGGACATCTCGGCGATGCCCTCGCTGAGCCGGGTCAGGGCGGTGCGCGCGACGTCGTCGGCGGGCTCCGATTCGACGTAAGCGGAGAGGCCAAGAACAGCTTCCGCCGAGGAGTCCGCGCCATAGGCGTTGAGCCAGGCGGGCACGCGCACACCGTCCGCCACTTCATACTCGCCATAGCGGCCCAGCGACTGCCTGTTCATCGCTTCAAGTGAAAGGTGCAGCCGGTCCTGCAGGAACTGGGCGAACTTGGGGTCAGCCTCTTCAAATGCGGCGTACCCCTCCCCCAGCGCCCACACGGTCCGTGCCAGCCAGTACGATTCCGCTGAGTCGCTGGGATCCGGCAGCTCGATGGGGGTGGCGCTCGGGTTCAGCTTCCCGTCAGGTTGCTGCCACAGCACCACGTTGCCGGCGTTGGGACCCGTTGTGGTCTGCAGGTAGGCCAGCGAGCGCAGCGTCTGGAAGGCATGTTCGCGGCTCGTTTCGTCGCCGGTCTGCTGCCAGTGCCGCAGATAGACGACGGCGGCACGCGAGATGTCGTCCGCGTTGTACGCTCCCTGGCTCCAGTGTCCGGTCTCAGGATCAAGGCTGCCGCCGCCCACGCGGTCGTAGCTGCCGTCGTCGTTCCTGTCCGCGTACGTCCACGGTGCGAGCGCCGGCGCCTCGCCGCCGTAGGTGCTGTGCCCTTCGATCTCAGGAACTGCCACCTCTTCCAGCAGGAAGTTCAGGTGTTCAAGGTTGGTGAGCGGCTGCTCGGCACTCACTACAGTCGGCACAGCAGCCGGTACGACGACGGCGGGCGCCAGGCTCGGCGCTGGTGCCGCCTGTGCCGGTGCCAGCGACGTTCCGACGAACGCGAGTGCCACCCCTGCCACCACCATCGATTTGGCAGGACACACCCCTTTAGTGCGGCCATTAGCGGCGTGTCCTGACAACTCAACGCTCATGCTGCATCACCTGTCCGGTCGAGGCGGGCGACGCCGATCTTTGAGTCCGCCATGCCGTAGAACACGAACAACTGCCCGTCGATCTCCTCGATCGCGGTCGGGAAGACGACGTTGGGCACGATGCCCGACTTCTCGTCCTCGGTCTCCGGTGCGAGGAGCGGTTCGCTGCTTCGGGCGATAACTTTGGACGGGTCATCGGCGTCGAGGATCATTGCGGCGGCCGTGTAGTGGACCTTCTGCTGGTGATCGAACGCCGACTTCTCCAGCGCCCCCGCCACACCGTGGTGGATGAGCAGCCAGCCCTCTTCGACACGGATGGGTGCGGGCCCTCCGCCGATCTTGAGTTCCTCGAAGTCGAACTCACTGAGCGCGATGAGCCGGTGCTTGCCCATGTGCACGAGGTTGCGGAGGTCCCGCTGAACTTCCTCGACAGGAACGTAGGAGATCCAGATGCCCGGGCGGTTGTCGGTCACGCCGGCGGGCAGGTGCTCGCCCTCGCCCTCACGGATCCAGCCGAGGTCCCACATGGGCCGGTGAAGCATGGCGTAGGAGGGGACGCCGTCGGGATCATTCACCGGTTCGGGGAAGAACACGGCGTCCTTGTTGGGGAAAAGGTTGAGGTCCATCGAGAGGGAGGCCTCGTACTCGAAGAAGCACGGGCCGAGCCGCTCCCAGGTCCGCAGGTCCGCCGAGTGGGCGAACGCCAGCCGTGGGCCCATGGGTCCGTAGGCGACATAGGTCATGAGGTGCTTGCCGAGTGAGGGCACCCAGGTGGTGCGCGGGTCCTCGGTGCCGGCGTTGTTGGTGCCGCGTTCCCAGCCCTCGTCGGGGCCGAGGACAACACCCATGCGCTCGACGCCGGTGGGAACCCCGTTCTCGATAACCACCTTGGCGAGTCCCACGCGGGAGACGTTCCCCGTGGCAACGAGGCGGGGCAGGAGGTACAGCTCGCCGTCGGGACCGCGTCCGCTGGCCGGGTTGAGTACGCCTTCGGCTTCGTAGTCGTTGCCCTCTTCCGGAGTCATGATGACGCCGGCGCGGGTCAGAGTGTAGGGCACGGTCGGTAGGAGTGTTCTCTGAGAAGAAGTTTGGGGAGTCATAAGCCTTAGCCCTTTGCGCTAGATCCGATATTGGTCGAGATGAATTGGCGTTGGAAGAGAATGAACAGTCCGACGGCGGGAGCTGCCAGCACGCAGGCACCGGCAAGGATCGCGCCGAACGGGTTGGCGGCGGTTGCCGCAACGTTGGAGATGTAGTTGGCCAGGGACACAGCGAGCGGTTGGAAGGAAGCGTCCTTCGTCACGAGGAAGGGCCAAAGGAATTCATTCCAGGGTCCGATGAAGGTCAGCAGGATCGCGGTAACGATCGCGGGCCGCACCAACGGGATGGCGATCTGCGTAAGGATCCGCATTTCGCTGGCGCCGTCGATCCGCGCCGCCTCGAATAGGGATGCGGGCAATTGCAGGAAGTACTGCCGGAACACGAAGACCGCTGTCGAGTTGATGGCGAACGGCAGGATCATTCCGAGGTACGAGTCCGCGAGTCCGTAGTCCCGGACAATCAGCACGTAGAGCGGGATGAGCAGCAGTTGGAACGGCACCATCTGAACCAGGAGCATCAGCGCGAACACCATGCCCCGGCCGCGGAAGTGCATCTGCGCCAGCGCGTAGCCCACGGGTATTCCGAAGATCACGGTGCACAGGATCACGCCGCCGGTGAAGATCCCGGAGTTGATCAGTCCACGGAACAGGTTGATCGATTCGTTGATCAGCACGTAGTTCTGCCCGGTGATGTTGCCGAAGTTCGGGAAGGCACCGGCCACCGAGGTATCCGGCTCGGTCTGCAGTGAGCCGATCAGCATGTAGTAGAAGGGAAACAGGAAGATGAAGGCGCCCACTGCGAGCAGGATGAAACTGAGCGGCTTGAGACCGCCCTTCCCCTTTTTCCTCCCTGATATGCGCGGTGGGGGCGCCGGCGAGCCGGGCGTCGTCGTCGTCGTCGTTTTGGTCATGGTGGGCTGGAAGTCCTTGGCCATGTCAGTCTTCCTTCCCGCCGACGAGGCGTCGTTGGATGAGCGCAATCACAAGCACGCCGAGCACCAGGATGACGCCGAGAGCCGCTGCCGTGTCCGGGTTTCCCTGGAGGATTCCCTCCTGGTACATGAGGAAGACAGGCGACGTCGATGCGCCGTCCGGCCCTCCGCCGCCCGTAAGCAGGTAGGGCTCGGTGAACAGGTTTGCGCCGGTGATGGTGGCCAGCAGCGTCACCAGGACGCTGGCGGACCGCACACCCGGAACCGTGATGTTCCAGAACTGGCGCACCTTTCCCGCTCCGTCCACCGACGCTGACTCGTACAGCTCCTCCGGGATGTTCTGCAGCGCTGCGAGGTAAAGCAGGATGAAAAATCCCAGCTGCTTCCATGTCACATACAGAGCGACGGTCGGCATGGCGAGCGTGGAGTTGACCAACCAGGACGGATCCGGAGCCAGCGGCCCAAGGAGCGAGTTGATCAGCCCGTTCTGTGAGAAGAGAAAAAGCCAGACGCCGACGACGGCGACACTCGCCGTTACGTACGGCACGTAATAGCTGACGCGGAAGAAGGTCCTCAACCGAGTCACCCTGTTCAGCGCATTGGCCAGTATCAGGGACAACGCCACGGTGAGCGGAACGTTGATGATGAGGAAGACGCCGATGTTGAGGAAGGAACGGCCCACGTCGGGATCGCTGAGCACCTGGATGTAGTTCTGCAACCCAACGAACGGACGCTCGACCGCAACGCCGGGAGCGGTGAAGAAGAAATCGTGGAATGAAATGTAGACGGCGTAGCCGAGTGGGTACGCGAGCACCGCGAGGATGAAAATGACATACGGTGCGCTGAACGCCAGGCCAAGCGGCTGCCGTCCCAGTAGCTTTGAGCGCCGGCGGGGAGCGGGATCCGGGGTGGGGCCCGGATCCCGCCGCTTGCCGACGGTGGAGTCGGTGGTCACCGTCTACACCTTCTTACTCTGAGACCAGAGTGTTGATCTCTTCGGCAGCGCCGCTGAAGGCGTCCTCGATGGACTCGTTGCCGAAGATCACTGATGAGCCCCACGCATCACGGAAGGTCTGCCAGACCTCAACCGAGTTGGGGACGTTGGGCACCTCGACGGCCCTGCTTGCCTGGTCCGCGAACTCGACGTAGGCGGGATTGGCCTCGAAGTAGTCCGGGTAAGTACCGGTCAGGTCCTGTCGGATGGGCATCTGGCCGGTGGCCTCCAGCAAGGCGCGGTCCTGATCCTCGCTGGTGGCGAACTTCATGACCTCCCAGGCGGTCTGCTTGTTGTCGCAGGCGGAGTAGATGGCCATGTTCTTGGCGTCGGAGAAGGTGGATGTCTCCGTTCCTTCCTCAAGGCCCGGCACAGGAGCCGTGCCCCAGTTGACCTGGTCACCGTAGACGGGGATGGCCCACGGACCGGAGATGGCAATTGCGGCCTTCTTGTCCACGAAGGAGTCACCGGTGTAGGCCTCCTGGGAGGAGAGGCCTTCCTCATACATGGTGCGCCACATCTCCGCGACGGCCGTGCCCTCCTCGGAATTGAAGGTTGCTTCGCCCTCTTCGACCAACTGGGTGCCGCCGGATGCTGCTGCGTAGAACGGGTAGAAGTCGAACCACGACTGGAAGAACTCACCCGCGGGTGAGGGCCACATGGCGTATTCAGCGGCGCCGGACTCCACGAGGGTCCGGGAGGTTTCCAGCAGCTCATCCTGGGTGCCCAGCGGCGGGTCCTCCGGATCCAGCCCGGCTTCGGTGAACATGTCCTTGTTGTAGTAGAGGACTACCGGATTGGACTTCCAGGGAAGCTGGTAATACTGCCCATCGGCGGACTTGTACTGCTCGGCCACGTCGCCGCTGCGGGACTCGATGTACTCAACGCCGTCCTCGAAGGTATCCAGCGGAACCAGCCCGCCCATCTGCTGGAACTGGGGTACGGCGACGGGTGCTGTGTTCATGACGATGCAGGGAGCGTTGCCTGCCGTGATGGCTGCGGCAATTACTTCCTCGGAACTGGTGCCCGCCGGAATCTCCTGCGCGGTGATCTCTTGGTCGGGATTCGCTTCATTCCACGCTGCAACCATGTCCTCGCCCCAGGCGACTTCCTGCTGGTTGTTGGAATACCAGATGGTGATGGGGCCGCTGGTCAGTTCACCGGCGTCGGGGGTACCGGTGTCACCTGAGCCTCCACATGCTGCCAGGCCCAGGCCCATCAGCGCGGTGGCCGTCAGAGCCAGCGTCCGTTTGGTAGTTGTTCGCCTCATTGCGTTCTCCTCGATTGATACTTCGGTTGTGATGTTGGTTTCAGGCGGGCGGTTCCGCTGTGGAACCGCGGACGATGAGCTGGGGTTCGGGAAGGATGATGTCCTGTCCGTCGTGTTTCCCCTCCAGCTGGTTGAGCAGCACCTGTGCAGCGGTACTGCCCCACAGCAGCGGATCACTGCCGATGCTGGTGAGCGCCGGGTTGAGGTACTGCGCATATTCGGTGTTGTCGTATCCGGTGATCGAGACATCGGCCGGCACCCGTAGTCCCTGCTGGTGCAGGTAGGACAGCCCGGCCGTTGCCATGATGTCGTTTGCGTACACGATTGCGGTGGGCTTCCGGTCCAGCTGCAGGAGCCGGGCGGTCGCTTCGGTTCCCTGCTGCGCACCAAAATCTGCCTCGATGAAGAGGTCGGGTTCCAGCCCATTGCGCTCAAGCGTGTTGGCCCAGGCCCTTCTCCTGCTGAGCCCGTGGATATAGTGCTGGGCCCCACCGACATGGGCAATCCGTGTGTGACCGAGGTCCACCAGATGCTGGACGGCACTGCTGATTCCCTCTGTGTCATCCATGCAGACCGCGGGGAAAGGCGATGCGGCCGTTGGGCGGTTGAGCGTGACGGCCGGCAGTCCCAGCTCGAGCAGCAACGCGATCCGTGGGTCATCCGTACGAACGTCACTGAGGATGACGCCGTCGACCCTGCCCTCGTGGACCAGGCGGCGGTAACTCGCTTCCTCCGCCCCCTGCTTCGCGGCGACCGTGAGAACGAGCGAGTACCCGCGATCAGCCAGGGTGGTCTCGATGCCGGCGATGAAGGACGGAAAGAACGGGTCGGTGCCCAGCAAACGGGGGTTGCGGGCGACAACCAGGCCCAGCGCGTAGGCCTTGGACGAGGACAGCGACCTGGCGCGCAGACTTGGACGCCACCCCAGCTCTTTCGCAGCTCCGAGGATCCGCTGCCGGGTTTCCTCGCTCACACCGGCCTGGCCATTGAGCGCATAGGACACTGCACCCTTGCTCACTCCTGCGGCACGGGCGACATCGCTGATGGTTACCGCCATGGTGCCTCCTGGTGATGTTCCTCACTGAACCGGTTCAGTAACACCTACTTAACCGGTTCAGCTGGAAGGTGTCAAGGGTTAGCCGGGTGTGTGCGGCGCCGTGCGAAAACTCGCAGGTCTCAACGCTCGACGCCCGCGAATCACGGTGTGGCGGGGAGGACACGCGGATCAGCCCGTCCAAACCTGCACTTTTCGTCGCGGCGCAGGACGGAATCGGTCTCCCAGTGCCGTCACGTAGCATCACGCAGGTGGAATTCTTGGTGCAGTGGTGGGATCGGATCGTCGCAGGCTTCAGCAGGAGTCAGCCGCCGGAGCTGACGCTGACCGAACTCCTGATCATCCTGCTGGCCGCCGCGGCCCTCTCCATTCCCAAAGCGACGTGGCGCTACTTCGGACTCTTCAGCACTGTGGTGCATGAACTGGGCCATGCGTTCGCTGCCCTGATGACCGGAAGCCGCGTGACCGGAATCCGGCTCAATCTCGACCATTCCGGACTCACCACATCGCTCGGCCGTCCTGGCTGGCGCACATCGTGGGCAACCTTTTGGGGGTACCCGGTTCCCGCCGTCGTCGGCGCTGTACTGGTCTGGGCGGGATTCGAGGGGTGGGCTCCTGCGGCGCTCTCGGTGGGAGCGTTGGTGCTGCTGCTCTCACTGCTGTTCATCCGCAATGCCGGCGGCGTTCTCATCCTGCTGGGATCGGTGGCCGTGTCAACCGTGCTGGTGGTTGCCGTGCCCGTCGAATTCAGCGGCCACGCTGTCGTTGCCCTCGGGGTGGCGCTGCTGGTCGGCTCGGTCCGCGACCTCGGCAAGGTGGTTTCAGTCCATGCACGACGACGGCGGGACCGCGGACAGTCCGACGCCTACCTCTTGTACCGCTCAACCGGAATCCCCAGCGCAGTCTGGCTCGTCCTGTTCGCCGCGGTCATCGCGGGATCACTTGCGTGGGCGTGGCTGGTCGTGAGCGCGACCGGCAGGTTGGCGGTTTCGGTCTAACCCTCGCCGAGCGGGCCCTCGGCCTCGGTGATGAAACCCTGCTCCACCATGAAGTCGAAGGCAACGTCGGCGGGCTCTTCACCCTCAACATCCACGCGCAGATTCATGGTCCGTAGGGCTTCATCGGTAAGTGTGGGAGCAACCTGCGCAAACACCTTGTCGAGCTCTGAATACTCCTCAAGCGTTTCCGTGTAGTAGACCGGAGCCGCGTTGTACGCGGGGAAGAAGCCGAGGTCGTCTTCGAGGATGGTCAGGTCGAGAGCATCGATCCGGCCGTCCGTGGAGAACACCTCGCCGAAGTTGCACTCCCCGTTATCGGTGGCCGAGTAGATGGCTCCGGTGTCGTAGATGTCGATGTTGTCCTCCGGCACGCCGGTCGGGGTGCCGCGGGCCATCCCATAGTGGGCAAGCATCGGCGTGAGCCCGTCCGGACGGGAGTTGAACTCGGCCTCAACGCAGAAGGTGCGCTCTTCAGGAGGGAGTTCAGCGATCTCCGAGATTGTGTTGATGCCGCCGAGGTCCTCGACTGCTTCGGAGCGGATAGCCATGGCGTAGGTGTTGTTCAACGGCGCGGGCTCGCCCCAGGTGAGTCCGTTCTCGAGGTCCGCCTCATATACGGCCTGCCACTGTTCCTGCTGGTCGGGAATACCTTCGTCCTTGCCCAGATACGTCAGCCACGCGGTGCCGGTGTACTCCCACGTGACATCGGCTTGACCGGACAGCATAAGTTCGCGGACCGGCTGGCTCCCCGGCACGTTGGTCAGGTCCGTGACGTCGAAGCCGGCGGCCTGTGCGGCGAGAACGCCGATTTTGCCGAGGATAAGCTGCTCGGTGAAGTTCTTGGAGGTGACAGTGAGCGGAGCCCCGTCAACTACTTCGCTAATACTGCCCGGTCCGGCCGCGGGTACGTAGGACGTGGCCGGTTGCAGACCGCACCCTGTTGCCAGCAGCCCGGCAGAAAGCACGACGGCGGTCGCCACGCTCTTGCGCGCAGCGGCGGAGAGTGAAGAAGATTCAAACATCTAGAGTCCCTTCGGACGGGCGACATGTTCCACAACACGCCCGATCCAGTCGACAAGAAGTGCAAGCAGCGCCACCAGGATCGACCCGGCGATCAGCACGTTGGTAAGGCTCAGGTTTACGCCGGTGACGATGAGGATGCCCATTCCTCCTCCATTGATGAAGGCTGCGAGCGCTGCGCTGCCGACCAGCAGTACAAGCGCCGTCCGGATGCCCGCGAGCATCACCGGTACGGCCAACGGGAGCTCTACCTTGAACAGCACAGCCACCGCGCTCATCCCCATCCCCTTACCGGCTTCCACCAGTCGGGCGTCCACCTGCGAGATGCCCACCATGGTGTTCCGCAGGACCGGAAGGATCGCGTAGAGCACCAGTGCGATCACTGCTGCCGTGAAGCCGAAGCCTACGGCGATCGCCAGCAGCACAACGAGACCGATGGCCGGCGCCGCCTGCCCGATGTTGGCGACGGCAAGGACCGGTCCCGTGAACTTCTTCAGCGGCGCACGTGTGAGCAGGATGCCGAGCGGGATGGCGATCAGGAGTGTGATGACTGCAGCCACGGCAGTCAGCGCCAGATGGTCGATCGCGTATCCGAAGAGTGCTGACGGGGCGAGGGTGATCAGCTCGGTTTCTGACAGGTCCGCTGTCAGCAGCCAGACGACTACCGCAACAAACACTGCGGCGATGCCTGCAAGCTGCAGGATCAGCGGCCGCCAGGATGGGCGCTTCACCTCGGAATGAACGTTGGCGGCTTCCTCCGATATGGGTTCCTGCGGCGCCACCGGCTGTGCTGTTGCGCTACTCAACGGGACGCTCCCCCGTTGTGGATGACGCCGCACTGGATGACGCCGGCAACACTCACGGTTTCCAATGTCCCGGTGTTGATTCCGACGGGCCGGCCATCCGAGTGTGCAGTCATCGCGTGCTTGTGTGCACGGGTAATGGCGTCCATCACCGTCTCGACGTCGATGACGCCGAGGAACGTATCCCGCCTCCCGGTCACCAGTGCCGCTCCGGCGCTGGAGACCAGCATGGTGTCCAGCGCGTCATTGAGCGTGGCACGGTCACCGACCACCGGAAGCTTCGCATCGACGTCGTCACTCACGGTTTCCAGCCGCGAAAGCTGGCGGCGCGTGAGCCACTGGATGGGCCGGCGTCGTTCGTCAACCACGACAGCGTGGTTGTGGCCGGCCTCATCCAGCCGCGACAGGACGTCGCTGCCGAGATCGCCGATCGTGGCGACGACGGCGTCAGCCAGTTCCACTTCGTTTACCCGGGTCAGTGTGAGCTGCTTCAAACCGGCTCCTGAACCGATGAAGTTTTCGACGAAATCGTTAGCCGGGTCGGCGAGGATCCGCTCGGGGGTGTCGTACTGGACCAGCTGGGCTCCCTCGGTGAAGATGGCGATCCAGTCGCCGAGCTTCACTGCCTCATCGAAGTCGTGGGTGACGCAGACAATCGTCTTCTGCAGTTCTTCCTGGATGTTCAGGAGTTCGTCCTGGAGCCGTTGGCGGGTGATGGGATCCACGGCGCCGAAGGGCTCGTCCATGAGGAGGACCGGCGGGTCGGCGGCGAGGGCGCGGGCCACCCCCACACGCTGCTGCTGCCCGCCGGACAGCTCTTTGGGGAACCGGTTGCGGTAGGTTGCAGGATCGAGGGACACCAGCTCGAGGAGTTCGTCGACGCGGGCGGCGATCTTTTCCTTGCTCCAGCCGAGCATTTTCGGAACAATCCCGATATTCGTCGCAACTGTCATATGCGGGAAGAGTCCGCCGGCCTGGATGACATAGCCGATCCGCCGCCTGAGTGCGTCGCCGTCGATGTCAGTGACGTCGTCGTCGTCCAGGACGATCCGGCCCTCTGTCGGCTCGATGAGCCTGTTGATCATTTTGAGGGTGGTGGTCTTGCCGCAGCCCGATGGGCCAACCAGCATGACGATTTTGCCCGCCGGAATCTCCATGGTGAGGCCGTCGACGGCAGCCTTGGCCTGCCCCGGGTATCGCTTGGTTACCTTGTCGAGCAGGATGCTTGCACCGGTAACTGCATTTGCTTTGCCGGCAGTGTTGTCGGGCTCTTGAATGGTCTCAGACACGGATACCTCGCGGGGTTGTGATGCGGCCGAGGCCGACGAGTAGAAGGTCAAGGATGAGGGCAAGGATGATGACGGCTACGACGCCGGTGATGACCGACTCGAGCGAGTTGGCGCCGCCGAGACGGGACAGGCCGGAGAAGATGAATCCGCCGAGCCCTGGCCCGAGCGCGTATGCGGTGATGGCAGCGATGCCCATCACCATCTGGGCGGACACGCGGATGCCGGCAAGGATCACCGGCCAGGCCATGGGCAACTCCACCTGAACCAGGGTCCGGAACCGACTCATCCCGATGCCGCGGGCGGATTCGATCACGGCTTTGTCGATGCCCGTCAGTCCCACAACCGCGTTGCGCAGGATGGGCAGGGCGGCGAAGAAGGTGACGACGATGACGGCCGGCGTCACGCCGAAGCCGAACGGCGCAATCAACAGGCCGATCAGCGCGAATGACGGGATAGTGAGTCCGATGGCGGAAACGCTGTTTGCCAGCGAAGTGAGCGCACCGCTGCGGTACACCAGCGCGGCGATGACCACGGACAATACTGTTGCCAGGATGAGGCACTGAACCACAAGACTCATGTGTTGCCATCCCGAGAACAGGATCTGGTTGAACCTGTCTCCTAGAAATTCCAACACATCAAGACCTTCTTCACCGTAGTTTCGTAGCTTTCATCCGCTGTTCGCAAGGGAACCGTCGTCAACCATAAGCACGCGAAGGTCAAGAAAACGTCACGCTGGGATCACGGAGCCATCACTATTGAATGTGAAAGCACTGGCGGCAGGTCCTGCCCGGACGTAGGCTCGAAGGCAGTCAATCCAGTTTCTTCAAAGGAGTTCCGATGAATCTCAGCCACCTTCCCCTGCGACTCAGCACGGGAGCATTCATCCTCAATTCCGGCATCACCAAGCGGGAACTCGACAGGGACACCGCGGCCTATCTTCAGGGTATGGCCGCCAACGCTTTTCCTCAGGTCAAGCAGTTGGATCCGGAAAAATTCGGCAAGGTGATCTCCGCCGTCGAAATCGGTCTCGGCGCCGCACTCCTGGTGCCGTTCGTTCCCAGCCGCCTCGTGGGACTGGGCCTCGCCGCGTTCTCCGGCGGACTGCTCGCAATGTACTTCCGCACCCCGGGGATGACCCAGGACGACGCAGTTCGTCCCAGCCAGGAGGGCACACCCGTCGCGAAGGACGTATGGATGTTCGGCATTGCGCTCTCACTCATCATTGACGGCGGGAAGACGCGCTAGTCCCTATGTGACCATTGGGCGTCGCTGACGCAGCACCATAGTCTTGCAGCTATGGAATCTCCGATTGAAGGCTATCTTGCACGGATCCACCGGGAGATTGCGGACCTGAAGGACGGCAAGCCTTACAGCACCATTCCGGCGATGGCCAACGTCAATCCGGACAACTTCGGGATCTGCCTAACCACTGTGGACGGGTACATCTACGAGGTAGGCGATACACGGGATGAGTTCAGCATCCAGTCGATCTCGAAACCCTTCACCTATGGTTTGGCGCTGGCTGATCTGGGGCTGGAAGTGGTCGACGCGAAGGTCGATGTGGAACCTTCAGGGGATTCCTTCAACGAGATATCACTTGCCGAGGGCACGGGACGTCCGGCAAACGCGATGATCAATGCTGGAGCTCTGACTGCTACCTCGCTGGTCAAGGGATCGGGCGGCAACACCCGTATCAAGCGCATCCTCAACACCTATTCGGCCTTCGCGGGGAGGCAGCTTTCCATCGACGAGGAAATTTTTGCCTCCGAGCTTGAGCATGGTCACCGCAACCGTGCCCTGGCGTACCTGCTGAGGTCCTTCAACATCATCGAAGATGATCCGACACCGGTGATCGAGGACTACTTCCGTCAGTGTTCCGTGCTGGTGAACTGCCTGGATCTCTCACTCATGGCGGCGACGCTGGCCAACAGCGGGCGTAACCCCATGACGGAGAAGCAGGTGATGGACATCGTGCCGGTGGAGCGCGTTCTGTCCGTCATGACCACCTGCGGAATGTATGACGACGCCGGCTCCTGGATCAGTACTGTCGGCATGCCTGCCAAGAGCGGTGTCGGCGGCGGAACAATTTCTGTCCTGCCGGGACAGGTGGGGCTGGCGGTTTATTCTCCGCCGCTCGACGAGCACGGCAGCAGTGTGCGTGGCATGGCAACCAGCCAGCGGCTCTCGCAGGACATGGAGCTTCACTTTGTCCGGGCAGCGCGTGTGGGCAAATCTGCTATTCGATCGACCTACGACATCACTGCGGCTCCATCTGGGATTCGCCGCGACGATGAGGCGATGGATCTCATCCGCGACCATGGGCACCGTGCCCGCCTTGTTGAGCTGAATGGTGACCTGCTGTTTGCCGGCACGGAGTCGATGGTCCGCGAATTGAGTAATCTCCCCGACGAGGTGGAGCTCATCATTCTGGATCTGCGTCGCGTCGATGAAGTTGCTGACGTTTCGCTGCGGCTTCTTGCGGAGGTCCGGGAGAACCTGGTCGAGGAGGGCCGGGAGCTGGTGCTGATCGATGCGGAGGGGACGCTCGCCCATGCTTTCCGCGACGTAGACCGAGCGGTGCCGACGTTTGACACCCGGACCGCAGCGGTTGAGTGGTGTGAAAACCGGCTGATTGGAACGTACGGGAGTGATCTCGATCTGCCGAGCAAAGTCGACATTTCCCAGTGTCCGGCTCTTGGTCCGCTCAGCGCCGAGGACGTGCAGAAGCTCGCCGACCGGATGGAAGATCGGAGTTACGACGACGGCGCTGTCATCCGGCGTATCGGTCAGTCGTTCGGCGGCGTGTTTTTCATTCTGTCCGGAGCGGTCACCACGAGCGTGGTCGGTCCCACCGGCGATCGGGTGAAACTGACCACGCTCAGTGCCGGGATGACCTTCGGGGAACTTGCGCTCGGCAGTGACGACCGGCAGGAAACCACCGTCAAGGCGTCCGGGAATGTTGTCATCAAGCTCCTCACTGCGGACGCCATATCGCTTTTGGAGTCGGAGGACGAACGGCTCGCTCTTGAGTTGTGGAAAGCACTGACCCGGGATGCATATACCAGGGTGGATCTCTATCTCAGGGAGACCGCCGTCCGGATCCGCGACTGACCGGGCGCGCGCGCTCGAGTAGCCTGCCGCCCGAACACGCGCGCTCGAGTAGCCTGCCGCCTCGCATTCCCTTAGAAGGGTGGTGGTGGTTCGGGTGGGATGGTGTAGGTTTTCCCGCCCGGCGAAGTGACGTGGTGATTCCCGTCATCGTCTGTGCCGGCGGGCCAGATGCCTTCGGTTTTGAGCATGTGGTGCAGCCCGCACCGGGGCCCGAGGTTTTCCAACGACGTTTGTCCGCCGTGTGCCCACGGGGTGATGTGGTCGATGTCGCAGGACCACGACGACCGGTTACACCCCGGATGAAGACACGTCGGATTGGTGATCCGCACCCAGTCCTGCAAATGCTTCGGCGGCCGGTATCTGTCCCTGCCGACACTGAGCACCGCCCCCGTCTCCGGGTGAACGAGGATCCGGGTGAAACTCGGTGCGTGTCCGGCAAGGTTGCGGGCCGTTTCCGGATCAATCGGGCCATATCCATCCAACAGGCCACTCTCACAACCCGCAACGTCCGGGACGGCGACGCCAACCTTGTCCGGCCGAGCGGAGCCCTCCACATCGGGGGCGAAAGCGCCGGAAGTGGCTCCGCTTCCCTTGCCGTCGGCGTTGCTGCCCGGACCGCCAGTTGAGCCATCAAGGGATCCAGCGGCGGTGCTGGTTGCCGTGGCTGGACCGCCCGCTGTGGCTGGACCGGCTGTGGTGTCTTCGGGTTTCTTCTGCCAGTCGGTGCGTGAGTGGCCCAGGAGAGTCATCACCGGCACGGTGACAAACACCGTGGCTCCGATCCCACGGAAGCCGGTGCCCCGTTTCGGGTCCCCAGTGCAGGTGTGGGTCAGCACGTCAGCGAACACATCCGCACGCAACTGCGCCAACGTACGCGCCTCGTCCGGGCCCTGCAACGACCGGGCAGCGGCGTCCACCCGGTTGAAAATACCGTGCGCCTGCTCCGCGGGCAGGTACGCGTTTAACCAGGCCATACCGTCCTGTTCCGCCTGCACCAGAACCTCCCGATCCTTCGCCGCACGAGCTTTACGCACAGTGATCGATTCGGGGTGCAGTTCCTCCCGCAACCGCCGACACCGCCGAGTCAACTTCGGACGGGTCAACCCGGCAGCGCTTCCCAGCACCGTCTCCTCGAACCCGGGAACCGCCTCCGCCGGGATACACCCGGACTCATCCACAAGCACCTGCGCCTGCACGGCACTGATCCGGCCCTCATCAAGGGCCTCCCACGTCGCCGGGAGATCCTCCGTGAGCCGTAACGCATCACCGAGTAACCGCGACGCCGTCTTCCCCGGCACCCGCAACAACGGTGCGATCTCTTGGACCGCCAACATAAACGAAAACCCGGCATCCACCCGACCCGCCACCGCCGCACGAGCGGCAACACCCGCAGCATGGCCAGGAACATCAGCACCCGGCGCCCCGGAAGCACCAGCACCAGCTTCGGCGGCTTCGGCGGCTTCGGCGGCAGCTGCTTCCGTGCGGCGGATTTCAGCGGCACGGACCCCAGTGTCATGGATCTCCGAGCGGTGGACCTGATGGAACACCTCAGCAGTCAGCGAGGCTTGCCGGGCAGCGACCCACGCCCCCAACCGGTCAGCCACCCGCAACAAATCCAACGTCTCAGCCAGACCACGGCCCTGCCCACCCAACGCCGCCTGGCGGGCGTGCGGCGACGTTCCCTCCTCCAACCGGTACACCAACCCGACCGGGGATGCGTCCTCTATACGGGCGCGGGCATGATCGTCAACACCGGAATCATCCAGGTCCGACGCCTCACCAAAAACGGCCTGCTCCAACAGTTCGTCAGGCCACGTCGCATCCGCCTGAGCATAACCATCCTCAAGACTCACCCAAAAGGTGTCCTCAAGCGACTCACCAACCCCAATTCCCATACAAAACAGTCAATCACCCACCACCGACAATTTCGGATCGAGGCCGAATGAGACTGAGAATCTGGCTCATTTGTTCAATGAGCAGCTCTGGTTTCACTTCAGCAGCGCCTGCTGCCGATGAAGTCCGAGCCGTAGACTGACCGCCATGTCTCGTATCCTCTTGACTGGCATGTCCGGTGCAGGCAAGTCAACATTGCTCGAAGCGCTTGCCTTACGCGGCCACCGGACGGTTGATACGGACTACGGCGGCTGGATTCTTCTCGACGGTAAGTGGGACGAATCTCGAATGTCTGCCCTCCTTGCAGAAAACTCAGCGCTGGTGATAGCCGGCACCGTCGAGAACCAGGGTCGCTTCTACGACCGGTTCGAGCACATTGTGTTGCTCACCGCACCTCTTGAAGTTCTGATCGAACGAGTCTCTGCCCGCACCAACAACCCCTACGGGAGATCTCCTGAAGATCAAGCGGAGCTACGACGTAACGTCGTGGCGGTCGAACCACTGCTTCGCGCGAGATCAAGCCTTGAACTCGATGGTCGCAGGCCGGTATCCGAACTGGCGGACGAAGTCGAGGATCTACTCTCAGCTTCGACGCCGACGGAGCGCCCTCCTACCAAGCGGGCTCCTTGGCACGCCCCTGCCACCCGCGAGCGATGAGAATCCCGAATGCAGTACCAACCTCACTTATGGCTCCCTCGTTGAGTCATAGGCCCGCCGTTATCGATTCGTTCATCAGCAACATGAAATACTCAGGGACCAGCGCTGACCGGGTCTGAGAGTTCGACGGTCTGGCCCATGGGGCCTTTGACCACGTAACTCCAGTAGCCCACCCAGAAGGGTTCCGGCCGGAGAGCAGCGATCCCAGCCTTCTGCAATCGGCCAACAGCGCTCGAAAACGATCCAGGCGAAAGCGGGATACTCCACGACGCAACTGTAAGCCTGGGGGCCGGTTCGAGGCCCAACCCGAAAACCCACCCGGGCTGGAATGACCACTCAGTGTGTACCGCAGCGTCCGGGTCGTGACCGATAGAGAGCTGGACGGCGTCTTCGATCAGATAGGCGATGTCGCCAACCTCGTCCCAAATCTGGTCGAGCCCCACAAGGTCGTTGTAAAACCGGCGCGACGCAGCGATGTCATTACTACTGGTATAGAGAAAGAACGCACGGCTCGACATCCGGACAGGTTACGTGTCAGCGATCACGCGGGCCCGCAATCTCAGGGCCGCGGATCAGTGGCGAGCATCCCCATCACCACGGCATCAATCCGCTCGCCATTCCACAGCAGCGCGTCCCGCAGCCGTCCCTCAACCCGGAATCCGCACTTCTCGTAAGCCCGTTGGGCCCGCGGATTGAACGCGTACACCTCGAGACCGATGCGGTGCACTCCGATAACATCAAAAGCATGCCTGACGACGGCGCGCGTCGCCTCGGTGCCATAACCCTGGCCGAATCTGGAGTCGGCATTGAGCGCAATCCGGAACCCGAGCGATGAGTTCTCTGCATCGTAATCATTGAGCACCACTTCACCGATGTGGGAACCATCCGAGACGAGGATGATCGCCCAGTCCGCCCGGCCTTCGGTCGCTGCAAGCCCCGCGAGCCACGACTCGACCTGTGGCCGCGTGAACTCCGCGTGGGTTCCGGTCAGGCGCATCGACTCCGGGTTCTCCAGCCCCGTCCAGGTTCCCTCTATGTGCTCCGGCCCCAGTGGTTCGAGGCGCAGCCTCGCTGTGGTCAGGACCGGCGGCGGAGTGAAGTGCACCATCAGTCGAGTTTAATGTGCAGGCGGGCCTAATGTGCCAGCGGAGCGGCAGGTGCCTCCTCGCCGTCGTGCGACGACGACGACGACGGCGGGCCGGCCGGCGCCGCCGGCTTACGGACGAAGAGCGCGGCCACCACCGCGAACAGGAAGATGATCGCTCCACACAGGAAGGCCATGCGGATTCCGCCTGCCAGAGCAGGCACCTCGGCGGTGCCGGCGGCCATGAGCGCACCCGTCTGCAGCGTCATGACTGAGACGAAGAGCGCGATGCCGGTGGCTCCTGCAAGTTGCTGGATGGTTCCGACGACGGCACTTGCGTGTGAGTACAGCTGCGGCCGGACTGAACCGAGCGCCGAAGTGAACAACGGCGTGAACATTCCGGCAAGTCCGATGCTCAGAGTCACGTGGCAGGCCAGCACCAGCGGAATCGGAGTGGAAGCATCGATCAGGGTGAGCACCCAGAACGCCGACGCGACAAGCAGCGCGCCCGGAACCACCAGAACGCGGGGTCCGTGTTTGTCGAAGACGCGTCCGACCACCGGACCAAGAAGGCCCATGGCGAGCCCGCCGGGCAGCAGCATCAGGCCGGCAGCCGCTGGTTCGAGTCCGAGCACGTCCTGCAGGTAGATGGGGAGCAGGATGATCGTTCCGAACAGCGCCATCATGCTGATGGCGAGCACGAGGATCGACACGGTGAACGTGCGCGAACGGAAGGTCCGCAGGTCAAGCAGCGCCCGGTCGCTGCGCTGCAGCACCAGCTGGCGCGCGATGAAGCACGCCAACCCGACAAACCCGACGGCGAGCGGTACCCAACCCGGAATACCTGATCCGCCTGCAGCCTCACCAAACTGGCTCAGCCCATAGACGATCCCGCCGAACGCGAAAGCGGAAAGGATGACGGAGAGCACGTCGATCGGGGTGCGGCGCGGCGTAGTCACGTTCTGGATGCGGATGCCTCCCAGCACCAGCGAACCGATAGCGATGGGAAGCACCAGCCAGAACATCCAGCGCCAGTCCAACACACTGAGGATGACTCCGGAAATAGTGGGACCGATGGCAGGCGCCACGGAAATGACAATCGAGATGTTGCCCATTGTCTTGCCACGCGACGACGGCGGCACAAGAGTCATCACGGTGGTCATCAGCAGCGGCATCATGATCGCGGTTCCGCCTGCCTGAATCACGCGGCCGACCAGCAGCATCTCGAAGCCCGGAGCCATGGCAGACACCAGGGTGCCGAGACTGAACAGCGTCATCGCCGCCAGGAAAACCGGCCGCGTATTGAACCGCTGGATAAGGAAGCCCGTGATGGGAATGACCACTGCCATGGTGAGCATGAACGCCGTCGTCAGCCATTGTCCGGCCGAGGCAGTAATCCCCAGGTCATCCATGAGGCGCGGCAACGCCACCCCCATGATGGTCTCGTTGAGGATGACAACGAAGGCCGACACCAGGAGCAGGGAGATGACCAGCCGATCGCGGGGAGAAATCTCGCTGACCTCGTCGATCTGGGTAGTGCCGCCGTCGGCCTGAGTGCGTTTGTTGGTCGATTGCGACACGAAAAGGTCCCCCTGAAGCTACTGAACGGCGCGCAGGAGTGTGCGCAACCAGAAGTAACAAGCGTGGCCGGCCGGCGCTTATTCCCCACCCACAGTCTCCGGCGTACTGTTACTCGTGAGCGCCCCGCTGACGGAGAGAAGGTACCTTCGGATGTCCATTCCACCGCCCCATGAGCCGCATCCGGATCCGTCTCAGCCCCGGCCTCCAGGGGAACCTGCGCCCGAGCCGCAACCCGCTCCGACCCCTTATCCGTTTCCTGGTCCGGCACCCGACAATCCCGGTGTGCCACCGGAGCCCGGTCCCGGACCCTCACCCGACCGGCCGATTCCGGAACCGGGGCCGTCGATACCCCCGCTGCCTTGACTACCGATTGATGAGCTTCCTGATTGTTGCTACGATCACCTCAGCTTGAGCAGTGGGCGCAGTGACAACTCCTGTGGAGACCCCCGTGGAACACAAGCTTCACTTTTTGGCCCTGCCAGCCGAGGACCTTCCATTGGTCCGATTCGATGCGTCCTCGCTGAGCACCGAGGAGCTGAAAGTCAAATGCAACGAGTATTTTGCGCTGCTCGACGAGCTGAACCCTCCGGAGTGCCTGCTGGCCGACTACGAAGCGGCCTGCGACGAACTACGGCAACGGCTCACTGCACCATCAACGTCGCTGAAGACCGTCTGACCGGCGCAGGACCTGGGTGCGTTGAATCTGCAGGACACGCCGTCAATGGTGTGTGTAAAGGGGTGTGTCCCGCACACTCAACGGAAGCACATACAGCCAACCAGACGGAGGCCGTTCCGCAGTGACTGACCTCGCCGACATCGCGTCCGGGCTTTACGCTCAGCCACAGGATGAATTCACTGCTGCCCGGAACGCCCGCGCAAAAGCCACTGACGACTTGGCCCTCGCCAAGGAAATCCGCGCGCTTCGCAAGCCGTCGGCTTCGGCCTGGCTGCTGAACATGATGGCCGTCCACCGCGAAGACCAGTTGCGACAGGCGCTGACACTCGGGGCGGCGATGCGCGAGGCACAGGCACAGCTGGACCGGAGTGAGTTGAAGAAACTCGGAACCCAGCGTCAACAACTCATTGCTGCGCTGGTCAGGGACGGCGTCGCCCTGGCTGAGGAACTGGGGCATCCGGCAAGCTCAGCTGCTGCCCTCGAAGTGGAGCAGACCCTGCGGGCAGCAATGGCCGACGCCGGTGCTGCCGCCGCCGTTGCTACCGGCCGCCTGACCCGGCCGCTGGAGGCAAGCGGCTGGGAAGCGGTTGATCTCACCGGAGCGGTGGGTGGCCCCTTCGATGCGGGCGGCTCGTTCAACAGCGACGGCTCGTTGCAGAGCGGAGGCACTGGAACCGGGGCGGCTGACACGAAAACCGAGGCTGAGGACGACCGCGTTGCCGGTGCACGCGCTGACCTTGAAGACGCCGAAGACCGTTCCGAGGAAGCCGAGTCGGCACTCAAGCGGGCACGTGAGCGTGTGGATCAACTCGACCGCGACCGAGAAGCGCTCGTAGCCCAGGTAAAGGAACTGAGAAAGCGGATCCGCGCCCTGGAACAGGACATCGACGTGATTGATGATGACGCGGACGACGCGGTCCGCGAGCGCACGGAAGCTGAACGTGCGGTGAAGGAGTCAGCCCGCGAGATGGAGCGCGCACGCAAAGCGCTCGAGAAGCTCACCCGGTAGGAAGCTGACCTGTAAGTAGCTCACCCGATAACGCCGCAATAACGATCACCGCGGCCTCCGTAGTGACGTTCTCCACCTCTTCAGCTTCCGCCGTCGTACCCGTTCCCCGCGCCCGCGCCGTTCGAGCGAAAGTTCTGTCTGAGCACCATCCGGTCACGCCTCGAACCGTGCGGTCACAAACAGATCAAGACCGGTTGAATGCATTAGCAAGCGTACTTAGTGTCGAAGGTGGCGCTGGCAGCTACGGTTGCCAGCCGCCGCCACCCCACCAGAAGAAGGAGAACGATATGAACACGCGCAAGCACATGTCACGGACCCGAACTCTGGCTCTCGCCGGCATCATCCCGCTGGCCGCGCTCGGCCTGACGGGATGCACCGGCACCTCCGGTTCGGAAGAGGGCGCCGACGTCGAAGACGTGGTGGAGCAAGACAGCGAAGCCGCGCCCTACAACGGCGCCCTCGATTCTGAGTTCTACGATGCCTACCAGAGCTACGTGGGCGAAGAGGTGACCGTCTCTGCCGACGTCAACGAGATCGTGTCCGACGCCTCGTTCACGATTGCCGGCACGGATGACACCACGGTCGAGGCGCTTCTGGTAGTTGCCGAGGGAGATGGGGTGGAGGTTGAGCCGGGCGCCGCAGTGTCCGTGACCGGGACCGTCATGGAGTCCTTCGACCTGCCGACCGTCGAGGATGACACCGGCTTGGACCTTGAAGAGGACGCCTACGCCGACTACGACGGTGAAAATTACATCGTTGCCAGCGAAGTGGATGTTGAGGACAGCTGATCCGCGGTCCGGGGTGCAGTAACCGGATCGAGAGGTCAGCCAACAGACTCATCAACTGAAAATGGGAGACATGGCCGAAATGAGAGCAGACAAGCGCAGGTACGCACAGGCAACAGATCACGACGACGCCCCTTCCCGGCGCCGCACCGGCTGGCTGATCATCGCCGCCGGCGTGGTGTCGGTGGCGTCGCTCGCGCTGGGTTGGCTGCAGTTGCAATCTGTGCAGCGCGCCATCGGCATTCCGCTCCCCGACATGATGGTCGGCGGGTACGACGCCGGCTACGTCCAGTCAGTGCGTGACCTCCTGGACGCTGCGGTGATCGAGCGCTACCAGAGCGTGCACTACCTCTGGTTCCTGCTCTTTCCTGTGGCGTTCGCCGGGCTGATCATCCTGCTGGTCCGGCGGTTCAGCGGCCGCTCACCTCTCCGCTGGCTCTTCTACGCGATCGCCGTGCTCTATGCCGCCGTGCACATCGCCGAGAACTTCGTGCTGGAAGCCACCCTCGCCTCCGTGGAGGTCACGGCCTCCGAAGTGGCTTTTGCCAGTTTCCTGACAACGGCGAAGTTCGTGCTCTTCGCCGCCGCCGTCCTCGCCTTTGCGCTGTCCTTCGCCCTGAACCGGACCACCAGCCGGCGCGATACCGCCCGCTAGCGTCAGCCGTTCTCGACGGGCCGCTCGCCAAGGATAATTTCCGTCTCCGTGGTGTCGCCGTCGCGCATCAGCTCCGCTGTCACCGCCTCTCCGGGATTCAACGCCCGCAGCGCCGCCAGCAGCTGTTCCGAGCTGGCGAGCGGCTCACCATTGAGGGACACCATGATGTCTCCCGCCTGGATTCCGGCTTCGCTGGCCGGGCCGCCTTCTTCCACCGCCAGCACCGCGACTCCCTCTTCAACACTCACACCGAGCTGCTGGGCAATCTGCGGCGTAATGGTGCGCGGAGCCAGGCCCAGGAAGGCGTGCTCCGCCGAACCGTCCTCCAGGAGTTCCTCGACCACCTCGACGGCTGTGCCGGCCGGAATTGCGAAGCCCAATGAGACCGCACCGGCCTGCGGCGGGATATAGGCTTCGCTGATGCCCACCACCTGCCCCTGGCCGTTGACAAGCGCTCCACCGGAATTACCCGGGCTGATGGCCGCATCTGTCTGCACCAGGTCCACGAGTGACTGGCTGTTGGTCGCCGAACCCGGAATTTCACGGTGCAATCCGGAGATGATTCCCGCGGTTGCCGTGTTCTCAAAACCCAGCGGACTGCCGATGACAATCGCCAGCTCGCCCACCTCCGGCAGCTCCGGCTGGAACTCGGCGGCCGGAAGCCCTGTACGGTCAGCCTGCACAAGTGCCAGGTCAGTGACAACATCGGTGGCGACCACGGTGCCCGTTACTCGCTGCCCGTCAGCAAACGCAACCTGCACTTCCTCCGCGCCACGCACCACGTGTTCATTGGTGAGGATCAGCCCGTCCTCGGTGTAGATCACACCGCTCCCCAGTCCTCCGCTTTCGAGGAAAATGGTCACCACGGATGGCTGAACGTCATCAATGATGCCCGGGATGTCGGCCACCGTGGCCGCCGGAGAGCCGGCGCCGTCATCGCTCTCCCCAGCCGTCCCACCCGCCGTCTCGCCCGTGGTTTCAGCGGCCGTCCCGGAGTCCTGCGCCGGTTCATCCGCGGCTGTGCAGCCCGCCAGCGCAAGGCAAACAACGACGGCGACGGCTGCCAGGCGCTTAGCTTTCGGCGGGTGATTCTCAGGATCGTTCACGGCGAACTCCTTGCACATTGGCGAATGTCCTCCCTCATTCCTACCAACTAAGCGAACTCACCAAAAGGGACAGTCAGTCAGCGCTGACCGGGCGACCGGGCTGGAACGGAACGCAGGCACACGTCCGTGAGGGCGCCGTCGTCGGCCTGGGCAGTAAGGAAAGTGCAGCTGGGCTGCCTCCGCCGGTCCGTCGGCGAGCCGGGATTAAGCAGCCGCATCCCGTTCGGCGTGGTGGTGTCCCACGGGATATGACTGTGGCCGAAGACCAGCACGTCGACGTCGCTGAACACGGCGTCCATGCGCTTCTCCCGGCCGGTCGCAGCACCGGTTTCGTGAATCACTGCGAACCGGATGCCCCCTATGTCCGTCCGGGCAATTTCGGGCAAGCGGCCGCGAAGATCGGCGCCGTCGTTGTTCCCGTACACGCCGATGAGGCGCCGTGCACGGTGCTGCAGTTCGTCGAGCAGCTCCACATTCACCCAGTCACCGGCATGGACGACGACGTCGGCAGCCTCCGCCTCCTCCCACACCTCCGGCGGGAGGCGGCGGGCGCGCTTCGGCACATGGGTATCGGCGATGATGAGCAACCGGGTGGCCATGAACCCAGTCTGGCACGCGCATCCGGCAGTCCAGCCCGTGTGGGAAGCTCAGTGGATGACTGTATTGATTGCCGGATGCGGCGACCTCGGCACGCAGGCAGGACTCTATTTTGCGGCTGCAGGACGGAGAGTTGTCGGATGGCGGCGGTCCGCGGGCAAGCTGCCGCCGCAGATCGAGGGAACCTCCGTTGACCTCACAGGCGAGCTGCCGGCCATCCCTGCGGACACCGACGTCGTGGTGATCGCGCTGACAGCGGACGGGCGAACCGAAGCCGCCTACCGCGCTACCTACTATGACGGCACGGCCAACCTGCTCGCCGCGCTCGCCCGCGACGGGATCGTGCCGCGACGGATCGTTTTCGTCTCCTCGACCGCTGTCTACGGGAACGACGACGGCGGCTGGATCGATGAGAACACGCCGCCTTCGCCGTCAACCGCCACTGGCGCGGTACTGCGGGAAACTGAGGAACTGCTCACTGAGCGCGCACCCCAGTCGGTGCTGCTGCGGCTTTCGGGTATCTACGGACCGGGACGCACGCGGCTGATCGACCAGGTGCGGAACGGCAAGACGCAATCGGGCGGCGCTCCGCACTGGACCAACCGGATCCACCGCGACGACGCCGCGGCGGCCATCACACACCTCGCCGGGCTTGAAACACCCGCCCGGAGTTACCTCGGCACGGACCATGAACCGGCGCTGCTGGGTGAGGTGCAGACGTTCATTGCGGCGGAGCTGGATGTGCCGCTTCCGCCCGATGATGCTGCGGGCAGCGCTCACCCGACCAGCGGCAAGCGCTGCACGAATGCACAGCTCTCCGCAACCGGATTCACCTTCACGTACCCGACGTATCGGGAGGGTTACCGGGCGGTTCTGCAGGGTTCGGGCATTCGACACCCCTGATCGGCCTCCCCTCCTCCCCGAAAAATTCCTCCCCGAAAAAATAATACTAAGCAACCTTTCTATTTCGCCTGAGTGTGCCTACTGTTGGAAACGTGTACACCGGTGGGGCAGCCCGTCCCGCCGATCTGTCAGCTTCATGAAGCCAAACAGAAGAGGTTCCGATGGAAGAAACACTGAGAAACGGTCTCGCGACAGTGGTCGAGTTCGTACCAAAGCTGTTGCTGTTCCTCGTCATCCTGATCGTCGGGCTGCTGATAGCCAAAGCGATCTCCAAGGCGCTGGACAAACTGCTCGAACGCGTGGGCTTTGACCGTGTCGTAGAACGCGGCGGCGTCAAGAAGGCGCTCGCCAAGTCGTCACTGGATGCCAGCGACATTATCGCCAAGATTGTCTACTACGCGCTGGTGCTGTTCGTACTCCAATTCGCTTTTGGAGTCTTCGGGCCAAACCCGGTCAGCGACCTGCTTGAAGGCATCATTGCGTTCCTGCCGAAGATCATCGTTGCGATCATCATCGTCATCGTCGCAGCCGCCATTGCAGCGGCAGTCAAGAGCCTCATCCAGGGCACTCTCGGCGGCCTCTCCTACGGGAAGGTCCTTGCGAATATCGCGAGCATCTTCATCCTCGGCATCGGCATCATCGCGGCGCTGAACCAGGTAGAGATAGCCACCACGGTGACCACACCCATTCTCATCGCCGTACTGGCCGCGATTGTCGGCGTGATTGTGGTCGGCGTTGGCGGCGGGCTCATCAAGCCCATGTCCCAGCGCTGGGAGCACTACCTCAACCGGGCTGAGGAGGAAGCACCGCGGGTAAAGGCTGAAGCCCAGTCCTCGCCGTCGGCCTCCCAGCAGCTCAAGGGCAAGGCACAGGAAGCCAAGGCAAACACCCGGACCACTGACACCTCCGGAAGCCACCAGGTGAACCGTCCGGATGACCCGGACGCTCCCCGGTTCCGTTAGATTCCCGCCACTGGGCAGAAACACCAGAGAGATAAGGAAGCACTCATGAACATCGACAAGCAGCAGATCATCGACCTCCTGAAGAACCAGGGCGACCAGGACAAGGCGCAGCAGGCTGACCAGGAACTGCCCGACCAGGTGGACACCGAGCGTGACTCCGGCATGCTCGAGAAGCTCGGCATCAATCCGCAGGACCTTCTCGGCAAGCTCGGCGGCGGCGGCGGGATCGGCGGCCTGCTCGGCTAGGAGTAGTCAGAGAAATAGTCTTTGAAATAGACAAGGAAGAGGAGGATACGCACTGCGTATCCTCCTCTTCCTTGTCGTTTCTTCTGTCCGCTTACCTTCCGCGTTCCTGCCGCCCCACATGAGAGTGTCGTGAGAACCCGGGCAAGAGCCTTGAGGTCCTCCTTACTCTGCGCTTTCATGGAAGGACGACGACGGCGGACAATGAGGAGGTGCCTGACATGCAGCTTCCACCTCCGCCCGGCAGAATGCCCGCTCCGGCCACGCCTTCCGAACGTGCCGGGGCTGTGAGGCGCATCGGCGACCCGGCAGGCGAAGTGCTGGATGACCGCTATACGGTTGGCGCCCTGCTTGGCAGCGGCGGTATGGCCGAGGTTCGCAGGGGCCACGATCGGGTGCTGGACAGGGATATCGCCATCAAACTTTTCCGTGGCCAGCCGGACGCACGGCTCACTGATCGCGAGCGCGCCGAGGCGCAGCTGCTGGCAGGCCTGGACCATCCCGGACTGGTCAAGGTTCACGACGTCGGCTACTCACCGGTTGCCGGTTGGGTGGTCATGGATCTGGTCGATGGACCGGACCTTCACCGGCTCCTGCGCAACGGGCCGCTCGGAGTGGAACAGACGTGGGCGATCGGCCACGATGTTGCGCGGGCTCTCGCGTATGTGCACGCAAAGGGCATTACGCACCGCGACGTCAAACCGTCCAATGTGCTGACCCGCGACGCCGAACCTTCCTCCGGGCGCTTTGGGTACGTCCTGACTGACTTCGGCATAGCCCGCAGGGTGGACAGCGACCGGCTCACTGCGACCGGTGAGACCATCGGCACCGCAGCATACTTCAGCCCCGAACAAGCCCGCGGTGAGGCGGTTGGCGCTTCCACGGACATTTACGCCCTGGGCCTTGTGCTGCTCGAATGCCTTACCGGGGAACCTGCCTTCGAGGGGCGCGGGCTTGAGACAGCGCTTGCCCGTCTGCACCGCTCTCCCGAAATCCCGGCAGCGGTGAATCCCGCGTGGCGGGACCTCATCTCACGCATGACGGCGGGAACCGGCGGTGAACGGCCGACAGCGGCAGAGGTTGCGACCATCCTGGCCACTCAGCGGAACGCTTTCCATGCTGATGCGCATGCTGCTACTGAGGTTCGTGCTGCTCCTGATGGGCGTGTTGCTACTGATGAGCGTGCTGCTACTGATGAGCGTGCTGCCGAGGATTCACCGTCCACGCAGGCATTCAACCCCACCCGCAGGGCCTTCGTCCTTGGAGTGAACGAGCAGTCAACACAGCGGCCGGTGCCCAGCGAACACCACCAAGCCCCGGCTAACCGGAAGCCGGCGCAGCGGAACCGGCGCTGGTGGGTGGCGGGCGCCGTCGTCGTTGTTTTGGTTCTGGTGGTGCTGGGGACAGTACTGACAGGGCTGTTCAATCAAGCTCCCGGCCCGGAGCCATTGCCGTCCGTGCCCGGTATTCCGGGCGAGAGACTGTCCGAACTCTACGAAAGTGTGCAGCCATGAGGTCGAAGCGATGCATGATTGTCCTCGCGCTGGCGTTTCCGGCACTCGCAGGTTGCGGAGGTGCCGAAGCACTTGACCCGGGTGCAGCGCAGTCGCTCCAGCAGCAGGTCAGGGAACTGGCGGTCGTCACCCAGGAGGGCAACCTCGAACTTGCGGTGGACCGGGCAGAGGCCCTCAAAACCGAGGTTCAGCAGGCGGAGGATTCCGGCGCCGTGACCTCGGGACGGGCAGGACGGATCCAGCAGAACATCGATGCCTTCATCGACTCGGTCCAACCAGCCGAGGCCCCTGCGCCAACCACACCGGCCACGCCTTCCGCACCCTCTGCTGAACCTGCACCCGCCGATACCGTCCCGCCGACCACGCCCAACCGTCGCCGTGATATTGAGGACAGCGGAACACCAGCTGAACGCCAGCAGGAGGCCTCGGAGGAAGCTGCCGAGGAAGCCCAGGAGTTCGCCGAGAAGCAGGAGAAGGAAAGACAGAAGCAGGAGGAAGAGAACCGCGGGGACGACTAGCATGCGCACCATTGCGGGTAACTGCTATCAGCTGCAGCGTTCAAAGGGAGCCAACGGTTACCTGGTGCGCACGCCAGGCCACACCGCCGTCGTGGACCCAGGTATGGCCGGCGGGTATGACGCCCTGCTTGGTGAGTTGCGCGATGCTGCACCTGTTGTCGGGCAGGTGACCGACATCCTGCTCACCCACTACGACGCCGACCATGCGCAGATCGCCCGTCGCCTTCAACGTGAACTGGACGCGGCCGTATGGCTCGGTGCGGCGGACGCCGCCATCCTGCGGCGCGATGTTTCACCTCCCACGCGCGTGCGCCGGGCGCTCTTTCGCCTGGCTCAGGTCGAAGTGCCTGAGACGGTGACCGAGCTCGACGGCGAACGCGAACTTTTCGAGGGACTCAGCACCTTCCCCATTCCCGGCCACACCCCCGGGCAAATGGCTTTCCAACTCGACGACGTCCTGTTCACCGGCGACGCCGTCCGGGTTGAGCGCGGCGGAACAATCAAACGCTTCTATGGCGCCCTGAACAGTGACAACCCGCTCGCTGCACGCACGACCGCAGACCTGCAGCGCCGGATCACCGCCGGCGTCGGCTGGGTGTGCCCCGGCCACAACCCGCCGGCACGTGTGAACATTTCCTAGCGCGGAAGACCCGTATCGGTCCGGTACCGGGAGGACTAAGCTCATCTCACACTGACGTTTGGGACTTACATCCCGGGCTAGCGAGAAGGGCGGCACCCATGGCAGAGCGAAGGACAGCCGAGCGTTCAGAGGACGCCTCACTTTTGAAGGTCTTGGGTAACTGGGACGCCCTCGCGCTGGGGTTCGGGGCGATGATCGGATTCGGCTGGGTGGTGCTCACCGGCGGCTGGATCGGTTCCGCCGGAACCCTCGGTGCGGTCTTGGCCATGGTGGCCGGCGGCGTCATCATGGGCGTCGTAGGGCTCACCTACGCGGAACTGACCGCCGCCATGCCCAAAGCAGGTGGGGAACACAACTTCCTGCTGCGCGGCATGGGTCCCCGCTGGTCATTCATCGGATCCTGGGCGATCACCGGCGGCTACGTCACCATTGTGGCGTTCGAGGCTGTGGCGCTTCCCCGCACGGCGCTGTATCTTTTTCCCGGTCTGAACCAGGTCCCGCTGTGGGAGATCGCGGGAAGCCAGGTACACCTCACCTGGGCGCTTGTCGGTGCGCTTGCCGCCGTCGTCATCACCTTCATCAACATCCGCGGTGTGAAGCTTGCCGGCGTGGCACAAACCTTTGTGGTGCTCTTCCTGCTGATCATCGGTGCTGTCCTTGTGCTCGGAACCTTCACGGGCGGCTCCACGGAGAACATGCAGCCACTCTTCACCGGCGGATCTGCGGGCTTCTTCGCTGTCCTCGTGGTAGTCCCGTTCCTCTTCGTCGGGTTCGACGTGATTCCGCAATCGGCGGAGGAAGTGAAGATTCCCGCCCGCCAGATCGGCCGGCTGGTTGTCATCGCCGTAATACTCGCGACCATCTGGTACGTCATGACCATCCTGACGACGTCGTCCGCCATGCCTGCTGAGGAGATCGCGCAGGCAGACATCGCCACCGCGGATGCGATGGGCGCACTTTTCGGGAGTGACCTGATGGCCAAAGTGCTCATCGCCGGTGGAATCGCCGGAATCCTGACCTCCTGGAACTCGCTGCTGCTGGGAGCCTCCCGGCTGATGTACTCCATGGCGCGTTCGGGGATGCTGCCGGGTTGGTTTGGAAAGCTGCACCCGACCTACCGCACGCCGGCGAACGCCCTGATGTTCATCGGCGCCCTGTCCTTCCTGGCTCCCTTCTTCGGAGAGGCGATGCTTGTCTGGCTGGTCGACTCAGGCGCCCCCAGCATCGTGATCGCCTACATCCTGGTCGCCGTGGTCTTTGTGATCCTGCGCCGGAAGGAACCGTCGATGGAACGGCCGCTCCGGATCGGCGGAGCGGGAAACGGTGGCCAGGCGATCGGGATCGCGGCGGTAGTCCTGTGCCTTGCCCTTCTCAGCCTGTACCTGCCGGGGATGCCTGCTGCTCTCACGCCCCCGCCGTGGATCCTGTTCGGCCTGTGGTGGGTGCTGGGCCTGTTCTTCCTCCTCCGGATCCCGCGTGGCATCAAACCGGGTGAGGACGCGGAACACCGGCTGCTGGCGGCGCTGAACAAGCGCTAGCCTGCCACGCCTCGCTGGGACGATGCGAGCACAGCCGACTGGCTGGGCAGCCGGGACGGACTAAACGGAAAGCCAGACGGTAGAGTCGGCCGGGATGCCCTCGGAAGTGACCGGGATGCTCGCAGAGAGTACCTTCGCTCCTGAAGGCAAGGGATGGGATTCTGATCCGGCATTCATGAGACAACGAAACCCGTCACCGCGATTGAATCCGATAATCCCAGTCGGCAGATCATCGCTCCAGGCGAAATCCGCGGAAGCGAGGGCTGGAATCTCCCGGCGCCGCCGCAAAGCCTCCCGGTACATTTCCAATGTTGACCCGTCGACGCCCTGCTGGGCTTCCACGGAGTACTTCCCGAACTCCGATGGCTGCGGCAACCATGCTGTTCCGGCTCCAAATCCGCAGGACGGTCCGGCGATGGTCCACGGCAGCGGGACCCGACATCCGTCGCGGCCCTTGAGCTTGCCTCCCGTTCGGAACCATACCGGGTCCTGCAATGCGTGTTCGGGAAGGTCGGGGACTTCTGGAAGCCCGAGCTCTTCCCCTTGATATAGATAAGCGGACCCCGGCAGCGCAAGCATCATTAGCGTCGCTGCACGTGCCCGCCTCAGCCCAAGGTTCTGATCAACGATAGGACTGGTTCCGTTGCTGATCAGCCATTGATCCGGATGGATGTCGTCGGGAAGTGCGTATCTGGAGGCGTGGCGGGGAACATCATGATTCGAAAGCACCCAGGTCAGTCCGCCGCCGACGCCGTGGTGGTCGTCAAGGGATCGTTGTATGACGGCTCGGAAGTCTGCGGCTCCCCATGATGCTTTGAGCAAAGAGAAGTCGAAGACCTGGCCCAGTTCTGTTGGGCGCGCGTAAAGGTATGTCCTTTTGCTTGTGGGATGCCAGGTTTCAGCGACGGCCATCCGGGGCGGGTCATACTCGTTGAAGACCTGCCTCCAAGTCTCGTAGATTGCGTGAACCTCATCGCGGTCGTAGAGGGGGTCGGTTCCGTCTACTGGGATCCGGGTGTCGAGGTAGGGCTGGCTCCGAAGGGGTTCGGAGAGGTCTTTGGCCAGAGAGTGCGCAACATCGACTCTGAATCCGTCGACTCCGCGGTCCGACCAGAAACGCAATGTGTCCAAAAAGTATTGTCTTACTTCCTGGTTGCCCCAGTTAAGGTCGGGCTGCTCCTTCGCGAAAAGGTGGCAATACCATTGGCCGTCGTTGGTGCGTTCCCAGGCGCTGCCTCCGAAGTGTGATTGCCAGTCCGCGGGTGGTTCCTCACCATTGGCGCCCTTGCCGTCATGGAAGATGTACCGGTCACGCTCGGGTGATCCGGGACCGGCATTGAGGGCTTGCTGGAACCAGGGGTGTTCTTCTGAGGTGTGGTTGGGCACAATATCGACGATGATCCTGATTCCCAGTGCATGGGCTGCCCGGGTCAGTTGATCAAAGTCTTCGAGTGTGCCGAGGCGCGGGTCGACGTCGCGGTAGTTCGAGATGTCATAGCCGCCATCGGCAAGTGGGGACGGGTAGAAGGGGCTGAGCCAGATCGCGTCGATGCCAAGGTCGGCGAGATATTCCAGACGACTGGTGACGCCGGCAAGATCCCCGATGCCGTCAGCGTTCGAATCGGCGAAACTACGTGGGTACACCTGATAAATGACTGCATTCTTCCACCAGTTAGCGGTGTCATTATTCGGCTGTTTCATGGATCCTTCGAAGAGTTTGCGGGTGGGTGTTGGTGAAATAGCGCGGGGCAACGTGGGGCTCAACCTTTGGTGGCGCCCTGAAGCAGGGCTTTGACGAAATGTCGCTGGAGCAGGAGGAAGACGACGATGACCGGTGCCATGATCAGCAGTGCTCCGGCGTTCAACAAGACGACGTCGGTGCTGTATTGGCCGACGAAAGCTTGCAGGGCCCCGGCCATTGTCCGCTTCTCGGCGTCCTGAATCAGCACGATAGTGAGAAGGAACTGGTTCCACGTCGATAGGAACGTCAGGAGCGCCAGCGATGCCAATGCGGGTCCGGCTAGAGGAATGTGGATGTGCCTGAGCGCATTCCAGCTGCCTGCTCCATCCACGCCGGCGGCCTCACTGAGTTCTTGCGGAACCGTTAGGAAGTGCGCCCGCATCCAGAACACTGCGAACGGAAGGTTCAGAGCGATCAGCGGGAGGATCAAGCCCACCCGGTTGTTCAATAGGCCCATGTCCTGTATCTGCTGGTAGAGCGGGATGATTGTGAGCTCGAACGGAAGGGTTAGGCCGGCCAGGAGCAGGAGGAAGAGAATCCGGCCGAGTGGGATGTTCAGTATCGTGATGGCATACGCGGCCATCGTGGAGATGATCACGAGTGCGGGCACGACTCCCAGTACGATCAAACTGCTTGATCCGAGCAGGGTCGTGATGTTCGCGGCATTCCAGGCGTCGACGAAGTTGTGCCATTGGGGGTCGGCGGGCCAGGAGATGCCCACCGGCACGGTGCCTTGCGGCTGCAGCGCGGCAGAAAACATGCTAAGCAGGGGAATGATTGAGAACAGCATCGCAGCGATCATCAGGACAATGCCGGGCAGTTGCTGACGGGTTGTGGTTTGCATTTCCTCAACGCTCCTTGAAGACGCGCTGGAGTGGCCCAACGACGAGTAGAACCAGAATCGCCAGGACGACAGCGAGTGCGCTGGCGAGCCCGAGTTGGTTTTCGACGAAACCAAGCCGGTAGATTTCCACCCCAGGAACCATCGTTGACCGGCCGGGACCGCCCTGAGTGGACAGGAACACGACGTCGAACGCTGCGAGGGCGGCGATGATCGTGATGGTTACGCAGACCCCAAGTTCCTGTTTCAGCCCGGGGAGTGTGACGGAGCGCGTTTGCTGCAGGAAGTTCGCGCCGTCCAGCCGGGCCGCTTCGTACAGGCTTCCATCGATTTTCCCAATCCCTGCCATAAGCAGGAGAGTGCAGAGACCCGTTGAGAGCCAGGTGCCGATGAATCCCACGGCGGGCAGAGCCCAGTCGAAGTCACCCAGCCATGCGCGGGTGAAGCTTTCGAGTCCTATTGAGGATAGAAACTGGTTCACGACACCGTCGCGGGAATACATCCATGTCCAGGCGATGGCCGCGGCTGCACCGGGAATGATCTGGGGTAGGAAGAGCAGCGTTCGGGCTGTTGCACCGAAGACCCTCCCTTTGATCTCCCGCATGAGGGCCGCGATGATCAGGCCCATAACTACCGGCACCGCAGTGAAGAAGATGATGAGAAAGAAGGCGTTACCAATGGTTGCGAGCAGTTCGGGATCAGTGAAGACGCGGCGATAGTTATCCAGTCCGACCCACGTGGACGGTCCAAAGCCATCCCAGTCGTAAAAGGAAATCTGCACGGAACTGGCAACGGGACGGATGACGAAAACCGCGTACATGACAAGCGCAGGAACCGCGAACCACCATCCGGTCCAGCGGGCGCCCTGCGACCGGCTGAAGCCTGCCCGCCGCTTTCTGGACCGAGGAAGGCGTGCTCCGGCCCCGGACGTAACGGCTGTGTTGGTGGACGTCATCGTCCGATTTCTTCCTCATAGACGGCTTGGATATTGCTGACGAACTCCTCTGCCGTGATTTCCCCGGCGAACAGTCCCTGCCCCTCCGGTGTCCATGCGTTGCTTTGCAATCCAGGGGTGGCGTTCTGGACGAAGTCGACCACACCGTCATCTTCTGCGAGTTGCGTGAAGGCGGCCTGCACATCGGCGAGAACGCCCTCGGTTGTCGGCTGAGCGGAGGCTTCGCTGGCTTCACCGAGGGGCAGATAGCCGTTGTCGAGGGCTGATTGCCGGGCTTCGTCGCTGCGGAGGAAGTTCAGGTAGGCGGCTGCTTCGTTCTTGTTTTTGCAGTTGGCCGGAATTCCGAACGGTGATGCAGCATTCGATTGTGCGACGTGCGCTGCTTCTGCTTCCACGGGAGGAGCAAGGAAGAATCCGGCATTGTCTGCCATATTTTGTTGGATGGGGCCTGCGTTCCAGTTCCCGGAGGGAAGGAATACCGATTCTCCCGCCATGAACCGTCCAAGGGCCTGCTGGCCGTCGACGGCGTTTGCGTCCTCGTTGAAGTATCCCGCATCAATCCAGTCGGTGAGAGTCTGAGCCGCCTGGATTCCCTCTGGCGAGTCTATGGTGGCTCCGGGTGTGCGGAAGATCCACTCATTGGTGGCTTCGGCACCCATGTAGTAGTTCAGCAGGAACTGGTAGACGTGTCCTAAGCCACCGTCCGCGTTATTGACCATGATCGGTGTTTGGCCCGCTTCCTTTGCTGCGGCGAGCACCGTCTCGAGTTCGGCCAGGGTAGCGGGGGGTTCGCTCATGCCAAGGTCTGCCGCCGTGGACTTATTGACGTACCAGCTCTCGAGCACGAATCCCGACGGCATGGCATACAAGTCACCGTCACCCCGTACGCCACCTTCATTCACCCTGTACTGAACGAGCTGAGAGGCAGGGATTGCACCCCACCCATAGGCCTCCGCGTATGGCTCGAGGCTGGTCAGCAAGGAGTCCTCAACGTGGCTTTCCAGCGTTCCCACCCGGTGAATACACGCGGGGTCTTCTGAAGCGAGAACCCGAGGGAGTGTTGTGCTCATTACCTCATCAGGCTCCGTCGTCAGTTCGATGGTGATGTTAGGGTTCTGTTCCTCGAAAGCGGCGATCTGAGCCTCATCGAGCGCGGTCAGACCTGCCCCGTCGAACATTCTCAGCGTGACTTCGCTGCTCGCAACATCGGTGCTGACATCAGTGGGTGCCGTTCCCGAAGAATCAATCTCAGATCCTGGACCGGAACAGCCGGTGAGGACGAGCGTGCCGGTCAGCACAGATAGGGACAGGACCTGCGGGCGGGAAAAGCGGACAGTGTGGGCGAGTGAAGATGGGTGGCGACGCGACATTGGGTTCCTCCGGAGCGGTTTATCGATAGCAGAGTTAGCGCTGAACTTTTTTCGGAAGCGCTTCCGATAACTACTATCGGGGAGTGACCTGCGTTACGTCAAGCCCCTGGCACCTCTCGGTTTGTGCCTTCATATCAAAGCACTGGAAAGTCGAGACGTTTTTCGGCAACGCTTCCGAATATCGGAGAGATAATGGGAAGTGAACGGTAGGATCAGGTTGTGTACAACGTCTCAGAGAAGGTAAACCTCGTCGATATAGCCAACCGTGCGGGCGTGTCGCTGTCCACCGCCTCACGGGCACTGAACAACGCATATGGCGTGTCTGCGGCTACGCGCACCCGTGTGCTCGCCGTCGCTGAAGAACTTTCTTATGTCGTCTCCCCGGAAGCTTCCCGCTTGGCGGCGGGCAATACTGGGCGGGTTGCGGTGGTCGTTCCGCACATTTCACGCTGGTTCTTCGGGGAGATGCTCGCAGGCTTGGAAGAAGTGCTGCGCAGTGCCGACCTCGACCTGCTTCTTTACAACATCGACACGCTCAACCACAGACAGCACTTTTTTGAGCGACTACCGGCAAGGCGGAAAGTTGACGCGGTGGTAGTGCTGGCTTTTCCGGTGGATGAACAGGAACGCAAACGCCTGGAACTGATGGGCGTGGCAATCGTCGCTGCCGGCGGTCAGAGTGCCTCCTACCCGTTCGTGTGCATCGATGACCACCGTGCCGGGCGACAGGCAGTTGATCACCTCTTGTTCCTTGGTCATAAACGAATCGCCATGATCGCAGCCGAGACCCCTCTTGCGCCGGGATGGCCAAAAACCAATCAACGTTCGGCTGGCTACTACTCCGCCCTTGAGGAAGCAGGAATAGTTTCAGACGAGAGTCTGGTAAGGACCGTCGACTGGGGAGGGGAAGAAGGCGCAAAAGCCATGGGCGCCCTGCTCAGTCTGAAGGATCCACCCACCGCTGTTTACGCGCACTCGGATGAGGTGGCCCTCGGCGCGATTCGAACGATCCGAAGGGCAGGCCTACGAATACCGGAGGACATCTCAGTCGTAGGAATTGATGATCACCCGGCGGGCGCCCTGGCCGACCTCACCACCGTGCATCAGAGCGTGCGGGAACAAGGTGCAATCGCGGGTCGTTCCGTACTCGCCGCGTTGAGGCAAGAAGAATTTGATCCGGGCATCATCGTCCCGACGGAACTCATCATCCGGAGCACAACGGCACCTCCGCGTCGGCCAGGGGGCCTTCGACCCTAGGCCATTACTTCCCGGGTCGTGCTGCCTTGCAAGCGCAACCCGAAAGGTGCCTTTTGAAAGATGTCCTCAGACCCTGTAGGAACATCTTTGCGCGGCTCCCCCGGCCACTAGGCTTGAGCCCATGCGCACTTTCCGCCGCCTTCAACTGTTTACACTGACCCGTTCGCTGCTGGCGCGGGCGGCCATGGCGTTCGCCGCCGTGCAGGCGCTGGTCATTGCCTCCATCGTGCTGATTGACGCAGTAGAGAAGAAGCTGCGCAGCAAGCGTCCGGGCTTTCCGCACCCGGGCACCTTCGAATCGGAGGTCGCGGGATCGGATACCGCCGTGTTCACCTACGGTCACGATCTGTACGAGGACATGCTGGCCTCCATCCGGAACGCCCGGCACACCATCATGCTGGAGACCTACATCTGGAAGGGCGACGCGATTGGACGCCAGTTCAAGGACGCGCTCAACGAGGCGGCGGCCCGTGGGGTGAAGGTGTACGTGATCTATGACGGGTTCGCGAACCTCGTTGTTCCGTTCACGTTCTACCGCTTCCACCCGGACGTGCAGGTCTTCCGCTTTCCGGTGCTGCGCCCGTCGGTCGTCTTCACCAACATCCGGGGTACAGGCTTCGATCACCGCAAGATCATGGTGGTGGATGACTCAGTCGGGTACGTCGGCGGTTACAACATCGGTTCGCTGTATGCGTCGAAGTGGCGTGACACGCACCTGCGGATCGAAGGAAAGTCCGTCTGGGAGCTGCGCCAGGCGTTCGTTTCCTTCTGGAACCTGGCACCGGCTCCACAGCGCCGTCGTCCTCTTGAGGAAACCAGCGCCGAGTTCTGGGAACCGCGGCTGCGCGCCGTCAACAACATTCCGGCCAACCTCGTCTTCCCGATCCGCGGCGTCTACCTGGACGCCATCAATCGCGCCCACAGCCACATCTACATGACCACGGCCTACTTCATCCCTGATCAGCAGATTCTTGAGGCGCTCCTGCGTGCCAGCAAACGCGGGGTCGATGTCCGGGTCATTCTGCCGGAGGACTCCAACCATGTGGTCTCCGACTGGCTGTCCCGCGGGTTCTACTCGGCCCTGCTGCGCGACGGCGTGAAGATTCTCCTGTACCAAAACGCGATGATCCACGCGAAGACCGCAACCGTGGACGGCGAATGGTCCACGGTCGGAACGGCGAACATCGACCGGTTGAGCCTGACCGGGAACTACGAGATCAATATCGAGCTGTTCGATGAGAAGATCGCCACCACTATGGAGCGCATCTTCGAGATTGACAGCAGCAATTGCCGGGAACTCTCACTCGAGGAATGGGAAAGCCGCCACATCGTGGCACGCGTCAGCGAAGCGATCCTCGCGCCCCTGCGGCCGTTCCTCTAGCCGAACCATGGAGCAGACGGCGGCGAGCCCGGGATGACGGAGACGGAATCGGTCGTTGCCTTCGAGGGCGAACGCCCACGGCTGCTGCGCCTGGCTACCCGCTTGCTCGGTGACCACGCCGAGGCTGAGGATATGGTCCAGCAGGCCTGGCTCAGGCTCGACCGCACAGACCAGGTTGTGAACAACCTGCCCGGCTGGCTGACGACGGCGACCACCCGGCTCTGTCTCGATCGGATCCGCGCCAGGGTGCCCGCCCCCGAAAACGACCTGGAACCAGCGGAGCTGCATCCCGACCCGGCAGACGAGGTTGAACTGGCCGATAGCGTCGGAATCGCTCTGGCCGTCGTGCTGGACCGGCTCACGCCCGCTGAGCGCGTTGCCTTCGTGCTGCACGACACTTTCGGTTTCGAATTCACCACCATCGCTGCGATCCTCGAAAGTACTCCCACTGCGGTGCGCAAACTTGCCTCGCGGGCGCGCACAAAACTGGCGCAGCCCGCTCACCGGGACGTTCGAACCGATTGGCAGGTGGTTGACGCTTTCCTGGCCGCTGCCAGAGGCGGCCACTTCAGCCAACTTCTTGAGCTGCTGGCGCCTGAATCCGTCATCGAAGCGGACGCCATGGCCGTGGCCCTCGGGACGCCCCGGCACATCACCGGCCGTCACGAGGTTGCCAGCTTCTTCAACGGTGCGGCCAAGACCGCGTTCCCGGTCTTCATCGGCGATCGCCCCGGCGCTGCGTGGGTTCACCGGGGCGAGGCGAAGGTCGCGTTCGACTTCACTGTGGCCGACGGCGTCGTGAGCCGGATCAGCTTTCGTGCCGACTCCCACATTCTGCGAAGTATCCGTACCAGGAAGGGCGACGCGTCGCCCTGAGCGGAACCGGATGGGCTCACTGCTCCGGAAGTTGCGCGAAGGCCTTCCTGGTGTCGCGGTACCACCCCATCGCGGCGATGGGCCGCCTCCAACGGCCCTTCATCTCCTCGTGGGCAGGTTGATGGGCGGCGTCTCCGGACCTGGCCGCTTCCCGCAGGTGCCTGTCCTGAGCCTTGATGATGTCATCGGCGGTCTTGCCCTGCAGTTCCATACTGCACGGTCCGCCCAATTCGCGGCAGGTCATCGTTTTCATCAGTGCCATCCTTCTTCGTGTGTCGATCCGGCCCTTCCTGCAAGGGCCAACACCCAGATGACGAATCAGGAACGGAAAGTGTGACCAGCGGGAGATGCAGCCCGGCTTGGTTGCCTTTGCGCAGTAACGTGGGAGGCGGCGGCTGCTCACCGGGCGCCCAGCGGCAGCTGACAACGACGTCATTCGAGGAGATTCCACCGATGCCCACCGTGAAGCCCGATCCTGCACCGCGGTCGTCCGCCGTCTCCACCGTCATGCGGCCCATCAACTCCGTTGTTGAGCGGTTCATACCGAGCGCCCTGGTCTTTGCCGTCGTCCTGACCTTCGTCGTCGGGATCGCGGCACTGATCCTGACCGATGCTGGGCCGGTGGGCGTCCTCACCGGATGGGGTGACGGGCTGGCGGGGCTGCTTGCGTTCATGACGCAAATGGCGCTCATTCTCCTGCTCGGCCACGCACTGGCTCACACAGGGCCGGTCCGGAAACTGCTGGTACGGCTCGCCGCCCTGCCCCGCACACCCGTCCAGGCCTACGTGTTCGTCTTTCTGGTTGCTGCCGTCGCATCACTCATTACGTGGGGGCTCGGCCTGGTGATCGGCGGACTCCTTGCAAAGGAGGTCGCGGCGCAGGGTCGCGAAAAGGGTATGCCGCTCCATTTCCCCATGCTCGTTGCCGCCGGGTTCTCCGGCTTTGTGGTGTGGCATATGGGCTACTCGGGTTCCGGCCCGCTGACCGCCGCCACTGAAGGCTCATTCATCGCTGAACAGTTGGGCCGCACCATCCCGGTGAGTGAAACCACCTTCTCCTGGTGGAACATCACCGCCGCCATCGCCACGATCATTCTGGTGGCCGGTGCACTGGCGCTGGTAGCCCCGAAAGCTGGAGACCGCGTCAAGGAGTTGTCCGTGGACGCCCGGCATACGGACGAGGTGGATCTCGACGACGAGGTGGTGACCCCCGCAGACCGGTTGGATGCCAGCCGGATCCTCACCACGCTCGTGGGTATCGCTCTGGTGGCGTACCTCGTGATCCACTATGTGCAGGGCGGTACCGCGACACTGGACATCGTGAACTGGACCTTCCTTGCACTGCTGTTCCTGCTGGTTCGCAGTCCGTTCGAGCTCATTGCGCTGACCAAGAATGCCGCCGCCAACGTCGGTGAGATCCTCCTCCAGTTCCCGCTGTATGCCGGGATCATGGGCATCATGGGCACGACCGGGTTGATCGATATTGTGTCCGATGCCATTGTCAGCATTGCCAACCCAACGACCTTCGGCCTCCTCGCGCTCCTGTCCGCCGGTCTGGTCAACTTCTTCGTACCCTCCGGCGGCGGGCAATTCGCTGTGCAGGCTCCGATCATGCTCGACGCCGCCGAACGCCTGGGCGTTGACCCGACCGTCGCGATCATGGCGGTCTCCTACGGCGACCAGTGGACCAATATGATCCAGCCGTTCTGGGCGCTGCCGCTCCTTGCGATTGCCGGGCTGAAGATGCGTGACATCCTCGGTTACACCACCGTTACGCTGGTGGCGTCCGGCATCGTCTTCGCGGCGATCCTGTTGATCGTGGGCGCCGGCTAAACGTCGCCGCCCGGCTAGGCCTCTTCGGCGGAGAACCGGTCCAGGTACCCTTCCTTGGACTGATGCACGTGATTGGCCATCAGCTTCTCCGCATCGGCAAAGTTGCCCGAGTCGATCGCCGCAATGATGCTCCGGTGCTCGCTCCAGGACTCCTTGCCGCGGTTATCGACGTCCGTCGCATAGAGCCACTCGATCTTGCCTGCAATCTGGCGCAGCAGCGCCGTCAGCGAGGCGCTGCCGCTCAACTCCGCTACACCCAGGTGGAACCGGATGTTGAGTTCGGGCAGCAGTTCGAGCCGGTTCTGCGCGACGGCGGCGTCTCCCTCATCCAGCACTCCCGCCAGTACTTTCCGGGCCTGCCACCACTCAACGCTGGGCGCTCCTGAATCGAACTGCGCAGCAGCCCGGTGCGCAGCGCGCCTGGCTGTCGCCGATTCCAGGGCTTCGCGGACAAAGAACAGGTCCTCCGCGTCGTCGACCGGGATCTTCGACACCGTGGACCCGGCGTAGGGCTTGGACTCGACGAAGCCCTCAGCCTCCAGGGCACGGAGAGCCTCCCGGACCGGCACACGGGAGATTCCGTACTTGGTGGCGAGCGCAGTCTCGGTCACGCGGGTGCCCGGCGGCAGCGCGCCGAAGATGATGTCCCTGCGGATCTCATCCTGGACGCGCTGCTTCGGCGGGGCGTCCTCATCGGCGCGCCGCTGCTTCGGCTGGTTCTCAGGCTGCAAAGGCTGCCCCGGGAATGGCTCCAAGTAGCTCCTCGGTGTACTGGGCTTCGGGATGAAGGAAAACTTTGTCCACGCTGCCCTCCTCGACCACGGAACCGGACTTCATCACGAGCACGTTGTGGGCGATCTGCCGGACCACCGCGAGGTCGTGTGTGATGAACAGGTAAGTCAGACCCAGCCTATCCTGCAGGTCGGCCAGCAGGTTGAGGATCTGGTCCTGCACCAGCACGTCCAGGGCTGACACCGCTTCGTCGCAGATGATGAGTTCGGGCTCCAGCGCGAGCGCACGCGCGATGGCCACCCGCTGGCGCTGCCCGCCCGAGAGCTCGTTCGGCCGCCGCTGCGCAATGGAGTGCGGCAGCGCCACCTGATCGAGCAGCTCAGCCACGCGCCGTCGTCGGCTGCCCTTGTCTCCGACGTTGAAGATGCGCAGCGGCTCATCGATCAGGCGCTCAATACTGTGCGTCGGGTCCAGCGAACCGTACGGATCCTGGAAAACCGGCTGCACCATCCGACGGAGCGCCCGCCGTTCGGTACCGCGGCTGGCCGTGATGCTCCTGCCGTCCACGAGCGCCTGCCCGGCAGTTGCCGTCTCGAGGCCCAGAATGATCCGCGCAATCGTGGTCTTTCCGGAACCCGATTCACCGACGACGGCGGTGGTGGTGCCCCGGTTGACGGTGAAGGACACGTTGTCCACCGCCCGCACGGTGCCGCCGCGCTGGCCGCGCAGGGTGAACTCCTTGCACAAGTCCTGCACAACCAGGATTGGTGCCGGACCGGCAGTTGATGCCGCACCGGAGCCGGGTGCCTCCATCTGCAGCGCAGCCGTCACCGACGGGGCCGCTGCGACGAGCTTCCGCGTGTACTCTTCCTGCGGGTTGAGGAGGATCTCGCGCGGCGTCCCGACCTCAACGATGCGGCCGTCCGCCATCACGATGATCCGGTCGGTCCGGTCGGCTGCGAGCCCCAGATCATGGGTGACGAACAATAGCGACGTTCCGCGCGCGTCGACGAGGGTCTGCAGGTGGTTGAGGATCTGCCGTTGCACCGTCACATCGAGCGCCGACGTCGGCTCGTCCGCGATGAGCAGGTCGGGTTCTCCGGCGAGCGCAACCGCAATCAGTACACGCTGGCGCATGCCGCCCGAGAACTCGTGCGGATACTGGCCGTAGCGGCGTTCCGCGTCAGGGATCCCCGCCTCCGTCATGAGTTCAACGGCCCGGCGCTTCACGTCCGCGCGGCCGCGCAGGCCGTTGCTCATCAGCGCATCGGCGATCTGCGCCCCGACCTTCATGGCAGGGTTCAGGTTCGACATCGGGTCCTGCGGTACGAGGCCGAGGCGCTTGCCGCGGATGGACCGCATGTGCGCCTCTGATGCGTCGGCCAATTCCACCGGCTCGCCCATCGCATCCCCGAGCCGGATGGAACCGCCGGTGATGCTGCCGTCGCCGGGCAGCAACCGAAGCACGGCACCGATGGTGGTCGACTTCCCGGAGCCGGACTGCCCCACGATCGCCACCCGCTCGCCCTTCTTCAGGTCGAAGCTGACGTTGTGCAGCACCGGGACGCCGCCGAAGCTGACCTCAAGGTCCCGGATGCTGAGGATGAGCTCGTTAACGTCCTGCTGCATAGCCCTGCGCTCCTCGCGGGTTGGCGGCGGCCGAGAGGACACCGGTGGTTGGGTCGCTGACAACGGAGGACAGGCGTCCAAGCGCCCAATCCCCCGCCCGGGTGATGATGTGTCCACGCTGTTCGAGGTTCGCGATGACGTCCTCGCCCAGCCGATCCTCGACGACCGATCCCCCCGGCTCCCAGGTGCGCGGGAAGAATGAGCCCGGTATCGACGTCGTGTGCAGGGACGGTGCGTCGATGGCCTGCTGCGGCGAGTAGCCGCCGACGATCGTGCGCAGGATATAGAGCAGCTGCCACTGGTCCTGCTGGTCGCCGCCGGGCGATCCGAGCGCCACCACCGGCTTGCCGTCCTTCAGGATCAGGGTCGGTGTCAGTGTGGTGCGCGGCCGCTTGCCGGGCTCCAATGACGACGGCGCGCCCTCCTCGAGCCAGGTCATCTGCAGGCGGGAGCCCAGGCAGAAACCCAGTTCGGGGATGGTCGGGGATGACTGCAGCCAGCCGCCCGACGGCGTCGCGGAAACCATGTTCCCCCACTGGTCGACGACGTCGATGTGGCAGGTGTCGCCGCGGGTCTCGCCGTCGCGGGAGACGGTCGGCTCCCCTACTCCTGCGAAACCGTCCTTGCCTGCCAGTGCCGGCGGGGTGTACTCGATGCGCAGCGGCGGGGTGAAGGGAGTGTGTCCGGGAACGTTGCCCGGCCGAAACTCGGCGGACGCCTGATCGGTGATCAAGGCCCGGCGCTCTGCCGCGTATTCCTCGGACAAGAGGTGGTCCATGGGTACGGCGGCGTCGCCGTAATAGGCTTCCCGGTCCGCGACGGCCAGCTTCTGCGCTTCCAGGATGGTGTGCGCGCCGATGGCCGTGGATGGGTCCAGGCGGTCGTCGTCGAACCCGTCGAGGATGGCGAGGGTCTGCAGCAGGGCAGGGCCCTGTCCCCAGGGGCCGGTTTTGGCGATGGTGTAGCCACGGAACTCAAGGGTGGTTGCCTGCTCGTAGCCCGCCTGGAAGTTCGCGAAATCCTCTGACCTCAGGACGCCGGCGTGGTCCTGTCCTGAGGAGTGCCGGTGAGGGGTTTTGATGAAATTGACGGCTGCCTGGGCAACGAAGCCTTCACGCCACTCGCGCCTGGCGGCGTCGATGCGATCCTGCCTTGTCGAAGCCGACGAACCTGCCGTGACAAGCCGGTCCAGCACCGACGCATACGCCTCGTTCTTCACCATGTCGCCTTCAGCGGGAATCTTGCCGTCCGGCATCCAGAGCGCTGCAGAGGTGGGCCAGTGGTCGGTGAAGAGGTCCTTGACCGCGTTGATGGTTGCTCCGACGCGGCCGACGATGGGGTGCCCGTGACGGGCATACCCGACGGCGAAGGCGAGGACATCCTCCAGTTCCCACGTGCCGTGGTCGCGGAGCAGCAGGAGCCAGGCGTCGACGGCGGCGGGCACGGCGGCAGCAAGGGCACCAGCACCCGGAACCAGTTCAAGGCCTTCGGACAGGTAGTGTTCCCGCGTTGCGGCAGCGGGTGCCGGGCCCTGGCCCATCAGGACAACGGGCTCGGACGGGTTCTCCGCCGTAGCGAACACGCCCGTCATGTCACCGCCGGGCCCATTCAGGTGAGGCTCGACGATGTGAAGCACGAACGCTCCGGCAACGGCGGCATCGAAGGCGTTGCCGCCGCGCTCCAGGACAGCCTGGGCTGACGCCGTTGCCAGCCAGTGCGTCGAGGCGGTCATGCCGAACGAGCCCTGGAGTGTGGGGCGCGTGGTGAAGGTGTCGGGTGTTGTGTAGGAGGTCATAGAGGTAAATCTACTTTCGACGGGTGTTGGTCGGGTCAAGGGCATCACGCAGTGCGTCCCCGAAGAGGTTGAAGGCCAGGCAGATCACCGCGATACCGACGCCGGGGAAGATGGCCGCTGTCGGGGAGCGGAAGATGTACTGCTGCGCGTCCGAGAGCATGATGCCCAGGCTCGGGGTGGGCGGCTGAATGCCGAGGCCGAGGAACGACAGCAGTGCTTCGCCGATCACTGCAACCGGCATGATGACCGTGGCCTGCACGATGATGGCCGAGGTCGCATTCGGCAGCACGTGCTGGGCCATGATCCGCAGGCCCGATGCATCCATCGTCTTCGCGCCCAGCACGAAGTCGCTCTCCTTGATCCGGAGCGTCTCACCGCGGACAACCCGGATCATGGTCGGAATCTGGGCGATACCCAGTGCGATTGCGGCGTTCCCGAGGCTCGGTCCGCTGATCGCGGCAAGCCCGACGGCGATTATCAGGAAAGGGAAGGCCAGGGTGACGTCCGTGAGGCGGGAGATGACGGCGTCGAAACCTTTCCAATACCCGGCCAGAAGACCGAGCGGAGTGCCGATCAGCACCGCGAGGAGGACCGACAGCACGCCCACCTGAAGCGAGGCCTGGATGCCGAACAGCATGCGGGAGAAGATGTCGCGGCCAAGATCGTCGGTGCCCAGGAGGTAGCCGACGGTGAATGGCTGCTGGAACGGGGTGTCGAAGTGCACTTCCGCCGGGTCGTACGGTGCGATCACCGGCGCCAGGATCGCGGCGAGAACGACGACGGCGAGCAGCACCGCACCCGTCATGCCGAGCGGATTGGTGCGCATCCTCCGCCAGAGCCGGCCCCGGCCGGTGCCAAGCGTGGGCTCTGAGGGTTGTGCCGTCGTCGTGACGGTTTCGGTCATGGCCATCAGTTACTTCCTCCGACTCGGATTTTCGGGTTGACCGCGGAGTAGAGGATGTCCACGGCCAGGTTGATGACGATGTAGCTCAGGGTGATGATGAGGACCACCGCCTGGATGACGGGGTAGTCGCGGGTGAAGACGGCGTCGAGGGTGAGCTTGCCGAAGCCGGGGAGCGCGAAGATCCGCTCGGTGACCACTGCGCCGGAGATCAGTCCGCCGAGTTGGAGGCCCACGATCGTCACCACCACTATCAGGGAGTTTCGCAGCCCGTACCGGACGAGTACACGGCCGCGGCCCAGACCCTTGGCGCGGGCTGTTCGGACGTAGTCGGTGCTCATGGTTTCGATCATCGACGCCCGCGTTTGTCTCATGATCACCGCGGCCAGTCCCGTGCCGAGGATGATCGCCGGGAGGGTCAGGTAATACAGGCCCCGCAGCGGTTCCGCGATGACGTTGACGTATCCGGAGGCGGGAAACCAGCCGAGGAACACTGCGAGGTACAGGATTGCGAGGATGCCGAGCCAGAAGTTCGGCACCGAGAGTCCGATCAGCGCGAAGCCGTTCGCCATCCACTCCGGCCAGCGGCCGCGGTAGCGTTCTGCGATCACCCCGAAGAGGATGCCGACGACGACGGCCACCACGATCGCGTAGGCCGACAGCCAGAGGGTGACGGGCAGCGTCGTCGCAATCAATTCGGTGACCGGCGTGCCGGTGCGGGTGGATTCGCCCAGGTCACCCCGGAAGAGGTTGCTGAGGAAGGTGAAGTACTGGACCACCAGCGGCTGGTCCAGCCCCAGATCGGCGCGGATGGCGGCGAGCTGCTCCGGTGTCGCTTCCTCACCCGCCATTGCGAGCGCAGGGTCACCGGGAAGCTGCCGGACGCCGATGAACACGACAATCGATGCGAGCACCAGGGTGAGCGCGGATTGCCACAGCCGGGTGAGCAGGTAACGGGCCATGAATCAGTCCTCTTCTTCCGGGTTCGCAAGGAACGCCGCATTGCTCAGGTGAACCACGCCGTCGGCGAAGGTCTCGATGCCGGCAACGTCGGTGCTGTACGCGGTCAGGCTGCGCTGCCGGTACAGGTAGATCAGCGGGTTGTCTTCCTGCAGCTGTTCGACTACCTGGCCGTAGAGTTCGGCGCGCTCACCGTCGTCGTTGACCTGGGCTGCGCTCTTCAGAAGCTGGTCCACCTCCGGGTTGTTGTAACCGGAGTAGTTGTTGCCGCCTCCGGTGGCAAGGAAGTTGAACATGTTGCCGTGCGGGTCCACGCGGCCGGACCAGCCGAGCTGCAGCATCTCGAAGTCGCCGCGGGACTGCACGTCGAGGAGCGTTGAGTATTCAACGGGGAGGATGGTGAGCTTGAATCCGCCGTCGGCCACGGCCGCCTGCAGGGCCTGCGCAAACCTCAGCGTGTCCGGCGTGTTGCTGACCTGCATCTCGATCGCGTACGGCGTCTCGATGCCGGCTTCCTCGAGGAGTGCCTTGGCGCCTTCGGGATCGAAGGGCGGGCAGTCCTTGCTGAGCTCGGAACTGAACGGGCTGGTCGGTGAGATGGGCGAGCACGCGGGCTGGAACCAGCTGTTGAAGACGGTGTTCACCAGCGCCTCACGGTCGATCGACATGGACAGCGCCAGCCGTACCGCCGCCTCCTGGGCCAGCGGTGTATCGATGTCCCCGACCGGCTCGCCCACTCCTTCAGTGTTCCCGACGTTGATTGTCAGGCCCTGGTAGCCGAGCGACCCGACCTGCAGCACACCCACGCCGTCTTCCTGCATGAGGGCGTCGACGTCCTGCGGCGAGATGGTGTCGGCTACCTGAACGTCACCGGAGCGCAGGTTGGCCGCCCGGATGTTCGCATCGGTGATGATGCGGTAGGTGATGGTGTCGAGGTGCACGTTCGCGGCGTCGTAGTACAGCGGATCGCGCTCGACCTTGATCGACGTCTGCGGCACCCGCTCGACGAACTTGAACGGTCCCACGCACACGGGGTTGTCGCCGAAGTTGTCACCGGTTTCCTCGAGCGCCTTGGGTGAGAGCATCATTCCTGCACGGTCAGCGAGTGCTGCGGCTAGCGGCGCGAACGGTGTTTCGTACGTGATGCGGACGTGGGTTTCATCGACCGCCTCGATGCTGCTGATGGGGCCGAGCTCACTCTTCCGCGACGACTCCTCGTGTGTGAGGTGGCGTTCGAGCGTTGTCCGCACTGCTTCGGCGTTGAACTCCGCGCCGTCAGCGAAGACAGCGTCATCTCGGAGCGGGATGGTGACGGTCAGGCCGTCGTCGGAAACCTCGGGCAGTTCCGTGGCCAGCTGCGGGACAAGTTCGCCTTCGGCATCGATGTCATAAAGCTTCTGGCACATCGTCTGCATCACGTAGCGCGTGTAGAGCGAGGATGAGGTGGTGGGATCCAGCCGGTCAGGTTCCGCCGAGAGTGCCATCACCAGATCACCGCCCTCGCGCACCTCACGGTCACCGATCGGGATCGAGGTGACCTCTTCCCGCTCCGGTGCCGGTTCGAGCGCCTGGATAGGTTGGCAGGCGGTGGCAGCAAGCACGACGACGGCGCCGGCCGCTGCTGTGTGGAGCAACCTGATGCCCAATTGGCTGCTGGTTCTCATGCGAATCCTCTGGTCGAGTCACGTCTCTGTGCGTCGGTGAACTGTCTTCGATCGATCATCTTGAGTGATGATTGAATACAATTTCCTCAACGAGCCTAAGCTTCGTATACATTCATTACAAGATTGTTTCCGAACTTTCTCATCTGAAGGGGAACCCGCATGACCGCCGCCCGGCTTTCGACAGACCGCCTGCATCTGACGCTGATGCTGATCCTCACGTTTTCTACCGGAGTGATTGATGCCGTCGGCTACCTGGGCCTTGATCGGGTGTTCACCGGCAACATGACCGGAAACGTTGTGCTGCTCGGCATGGCGGTTGCTGGCGGGAATGATCTTCCGGTCCTGCGTCCGGCGCTCGCGCTGGTGTTCTTCATGGTGGGTGCGCTTCTCGCCGGGCGACTGCTGCGGAAGGCACCCGAGGGGTGGTCCGGACGGACGTCGATTGCCTTCGGCGCAGTGGCATTGGGCGCTACGGCGATCGCCGTCGTCGTCGGCTTGGTGGATGTAGCTGCGGACGAGATCCTGGGCAGCGTCGTGACTTCAGGCCTTGCAACGGTGATGGGTATTCAGGCGGCCACGGCCAAGCGACTGAAGGTCGCCGAGGTGACCACCGTCGTCGTCACCTCCACTATCACCGGGCTTGCCTCCGATTCACGGCTTGCTGGAGGCAAGGGAAAGTTTTGGGGCCGCAGGGCGCTGGCGATCCTGCTGATCGGCCTCGGTGCGGTCGCCGGTGGATTCGCGCTGCTGATCGACCTGTGGGTGGGCGTAGCGATATCCGCCGTGCTGTCAGCCGCGGTGGCAGTCACCGGACACGTGCGGTACCGGCGTGACCGGGCGGCGTCCCATGACGGGGAACTGGCTGAGGTTTCCGCCTAGGCGTCGAAGTGGGTGGCTGCGCTCGCGTTGTTCACCGATTCCACCACTGCCGCCGCCACAGCCTGAAGCTTCACGTTCCGTGCACTGGAGGCAGCCTTGAGGATGTTGACCGCTTCATCCTGGCTGCAGCGGTTCTGGCCCATGATGATTCCCACCGCAAGGTCTATGGTGGTGCGGTTTTCCATCGCGGCACTCATGTGCTGGCTGTTCTCCATCAGCGTCGCCACGCGTACGGCAATCTGCAGCGAGTGAGAGGCCCTGCGCGCGAACTGCTCGGCGGCGTCGATGCTCTCAGCACTGAACGCATCCGGTTCGAGACAGTAGAGATCGAGACCCGCGTTGGCTTCTCCCTCCAGCAGTATCGGCACACCGAGCGCCGAACGGAGGCCATGCCCCGCCACCGCCGCAGTGTATTCACCGAACCGCTGTTCTGCATGGAAATCCTGCACCACAACCGTGTAGTGCTCACGCGCCGCGCGCAGGCAGGGGCCGTCATCGAACGCAAACTGTACTTCGTCCATGTTCCGGGCTTCCGGGCTGCTGCTGGCAACCGTTGCCGCACGCTTCGGGCGTAGAAGGGTCACAGCGGCATACATCGTTCTGCCGGAAATCTCACCGAGTTCCCGGGCTGCGATCTTCACCATCCCATCGAGGAACTCCTCGATCTGAGCGCTCTCCAGCACCAGGTCCTGTAGCTCGCTGCGTATCGAGTTTTCCTCAACTTCATCCGTCACGTTCAGACCTGCCTCTAGTCGGTCGCGATGCTCCTGCACATTAGCAGTCCTACTCGGGGGTTGTGGGGCTGAGCCGACACCCGTAGCCTTGATGCCAATAGACAGTCTACTTACTATTGGAGGCCGGTTGTGAAGATCAGCGACGTCACATGGAATGAACAGGCCCGGGAGAAGATTCTTGTCGATGCTGACAAGGCGCTGCAGGAAGCGGTGAAGGAAGCTGCGGCTTCGCATTCCGGCGGTGACCGGGACCAGGTGTACAAGTTCCTGTTCGAGAAGCTGCAGCCGCAGTTCGTGGATTTCGAGCCGGGGCCTGATCTGAGCGAGTACGCGGACGCGGTTGCCAACGGCGAATTCTCCGGGGAGTAGCCCGTGGCAGTGGAGGCGCAGGTGGTCAACAACGCCGACGCCGGTCGGTACGAGGTCACCCTCGATGGGAAGCCGGCCGGATTTGCGCAATATCGGCTCAAGGACCGCCGCGTGATCTTCACCCACACCGAGGTGGATTCCGCGTTCGAGGGCCACGGCGTGGGCAGCACGCTGGCGCGTTACGCCCTGGACGATGTCCGCGAACGCGGCTTGCAGGCAGTACCTCTGTGCCCGTTCATCGCCGCCTACATTGAGCAGCATCCCGAGTACCAGGATATGGTAGCCGGCTGAAAAGCTAACGACGACGGCGCCACCACGGTGAGCGCTTCACTTCCCCCTGCTGGGCTGCTTCCCGCTCAGCCGCCTCGTCCTGCTCAACCTGGGAGCGGCGTGCCGCCCGGCGTTCACGCCAGCGCTCGATTTCCTGCTCCACGTCCCGCGTCTTTGTCACGACGGGCGGTCCGCCCAGGAGTTGCCTGCGGGCATCGACGACCTGCCGGTTGAAATCCTCGAGCAGTTCCCGGACCCTGCTCTCCATGTACTGCTGATCCAGCTTGCCGTCGAGTTCAGCGTCTTCGGTGCGGAGGCGAAATGGCGCGGGCGCAAGACCGGACAGCTGCTCCCGTTCGATCAGGCCTTTGACCCACCAGTCCGGATCAAGGGTTGTGCCGAGACCCGGGATGGGCTTGCCTGCGTACTTCAGGTTGTCGAAATCACCGCGGGCGGTCGCCTGGCGGATCTCGAAGTCTGCCTTGGCAGCGAAGTCTGTGATCTGCGCTTGCTCTTGTTCGTCGTCGTCGACCTGCTCGATGGCCTCTGCGCCGCTGCTTCCCGAACGGCGCGCGGAGCGGTACTCCGAGACGCGCTGCATTCGTCTGGCGCGTTCGCTTTTGTCGTTCACCGGTACCCACTTCCGCTGCTTCACTCTCAAGTATTCCGAACGTGCGAAGCGCAGGGCAAGCGACCGGGGCCGACGGAGATCAGGTGCCCGCCGCTCAGTCCCGTAGTCTCCGCAGGCGGTAGGTCAGCTTGGCGCGTCTGTTGCGGTCGTGGCCCAATGCCTGGGTCTTGTCGATGTGCTCCTGTCCATAGCGGACAAGCAGCAGATCATCGGCGGCGCGGACATGACCGGGGGCGAACTTGTACTGGACCTTGCGGGATATTGCGTCCCAATCGGCGGATGCAGCCAGTTCGGCGGCCTGCGCGACCGTGGTGATTCCATGGATGTCGAGCAGTTCGCGCAGCCACTCGTACTGTTCGACGCGGCTGCGCGGGTTGTTCGGTAGAGCCTGTTCGAGGATGCTTTCGAGGGCCTCGCCCGTGAGTGCAACCGGAAGAAGCCTGACCGATTCGCCGGGATTGGCTTTCTCGGCGGCGACCACGCTGCTGATGGTGCTGAACTGGTTGTCGGCCAGCTCGATCAGACCCGACGCCAGGGTGAACGCGCGGTTGACCTCGGGCGGCACCGGGCCAGCGCTCTTGTAGCGGATGTCGTGCTCGAACTCGGCCCAGGCGTGCTGCAGGATGGTTCGGAACTGCACCTCGAAGCGCTCGCCGATGTGGTTGCGGCAGCCGTTCGGTGCGGTCTCCTCACTGATTCTCAGGACAAGGTGCTGGCCTGAGTAGCCGAACTCCCCCTTTTCCCGCTGTTCGGCGGTCTTGTCCACATGGGCCAGAACGTCGAAGGAGTTGCGAAGCGCAGTCATTGCCCGCTCCACGTCGAGCTGAAGAAAGGTGATAACCCGGACGCCGATGATGTCATCGATGCCGCACAACCCGTCCGCGTATTTGAGGGATCCGTCCGGATTGCAGCGCCGAAGTTTCTGCTCCAGCGACTGGTGGTCTTTCACCCGGTATTCGATCGCGTGATAGTTGAGCCCGTCGTCGTCGAGACGCGCGGCGATCGCGTCCTGAATCGCGTTCGCGGCTGCGCGCTTCTCATGCTGGAATGCAGCGTATTCCGCGAGCCACTGATCGATGAGCCGATCATGGATGAGATCCGAATCCATACGCTCCCTCTGCTGCGCCGGGTGAACCCAAGCTACTCCCTTTGCCTGCTCACCATCAGATCAGTCGAGACGTCCATGCTGCTTTCGCTGGATCTCGATCAGGAACTCCCGGCCGGCGTCGGTCGCTTTCCTCGCTCCTGACATGAGGTCGATCTTGACCAGAACGTTCAGGCACTCCAGCATCCGAAAGACGTCGCGCACAAGAGTCCGCCCTTCCCTCTCTGTGACGGGACCGTCGTCGTACGCGAAGCCGTTGACTGTCAGAATTTCGGCGATTGTCCTGGCGCGCAGGTCGTAGGACGGTAGGACATCCTTGACCAACCATCCGACGACGACGGCGTGCACCAGCTCGATCGCGGCGGCGGGCGGGTGCGCAAGTCGGTCGGCGAGATAACCCCACAGCGCGGCATCGTTGTTCACGAGCCGCCTGCCGCCCGGGGTGAGCACGAGTTTTCCCTTGTACTTGCGCAGCAGCTTCCACTCCTGCGCCTGGTGGCGGAGATCCAGGATGGGGAGCGTCTGCGCCTCGCGGTTGAACTTGCCGTACCAGCGGTCAGTCCATCCCAGTTCCTGCATGGCTTCCTGCACCACGGTCGGCTTCAGGTACCCGTCCTTGGTGAGCTCAAGGCCATCAGCACCGACCCGCTGCAACAGCCACTGCACCGGACGGACGACGTCGGCGATCACTTCCGGGGGCAACGCCGGGCGCCAGAAGAACCGCGAAAGCTCCGTAAGCCGCTCACTGATCGCCTTCAGGTCGGCGTGTGCCGGGTCAAACGCGGCTGCGGACTCCCCCGACACTGACTCGAACCATTCGACGGCCTCGGCGGAGTCCTGCCGTTGACCCTTCAGCGCCTCGATCAGGTTGTAGTAGCCGTGGATGCCGCCGCAATCCTCCACCGGGCCTCTCCTGCGCCCTGCCGTGCACTCAAGGCGGGCAGGTGGCACCGGATCGTCGCCGACTATGGTGATGAGATGGTCCCACGAATCACCGAAGTCGTACTCGTATCCCAGCTTTGCGCCCGTCCAGCCTGCAACGGCAGCGAGCTCTGTACGGGATGCGTCTTCTGTGTCGAGCTCAGCAGCTGATTCCGGCGGAGTGAAGTGTCGTTGGCCCCGAAAGGTGTCACTCACAGAGAACTGGTAGAGGTGACGATCCTGCCAGCCGAAAGCTGCCTGAATGACTTGGTGCAGGTCGCTCAGGAGGATGCTGGCGGGGACGGACAGGGTTCGTTCGATCGGCGGCGACGATCCATCAATCACAACGTGCAGTTGCAGGCCGGGCACACGATCGGTCATGGCCATGATCATCTCATCCTCGCCGGGCGTATTCCTGCTTTGGGCGACGCGCGGCCTCATTCCTCACAAACGACGACGGCGGCAATCACCCCGGCGTTCCGCACTGAGCGGCGGCGGGGTGCTTCCAAAAACGTGCATGCGTTGCATCTTTTGCATGCGATGCATGCACGTTTTCGGAGACACCCACCTCTCCGACAGTTGGTACGAGCGAAACGGTCTTGCGCCGCTTATTCGCAGCCGACGCCGTCGCCATCGCGGTCCAGGTGCCCTCCATAACCGGGCTGCCCAACAAAAACCGGAGCCGCGCCGGCCGTTCGGGCAGCTGTGCAGTTGGCATAGTACACAGGGGCAGGAGCCGGTGCGGGCGCCGGTGCGGGTGCCGGTGCTGGTGCGGGAGCCGGGGCAGGTGCGGGTGCGGGTGCGGGTGTGGTCTGCTCGACAGCCGGTTCCGGCTCAGGGGTAGGTGTGGGCGAAGGCTCGTTGGTGGGCGCCATCGTGTCTGCACAATCCGACAGAACCCGCGCCATTGCGTCATGCTCGGCCTGCGTCACCCACAGGTTGTAGGTTGCCTTCACGGAGATCTGACGAGCAACGTATTCGCAGCGGTATCCGCGGTTCGGCGGAAGCCAGGTTGCAGCGTCGCCCGCGCCCTTCTGGGCGTTGGTCGGACCGTCAGTGGACTGCAGGTTCAGCGGGTCATTCGCGAAGGCAACCCGCTGTTCGTAGGTAAGTTGCTGGGCACCCTTCTGCCAGGCGTCAGCGAGCGCAACCATGTGATCGATCTGCACCTCAATGCTGGTCTCCTGCCCGCGGAGGAAGGGGATTGTGGTGCCCGTGTAGGGGTCGTCGAGGGTGCCGGACTGCACCTTGCACGGAACGGAGTTCGCGTGCACGATGTCGCGAAGGTCGCGGTTCAGCATGTCATTGCGGGTGTCGCAGCCGTTGCGGTCGACGTCGAGCCAGGCCTGACCGAACTCATCCCGGTCATAACCCGTCTTCGGTGCGCGCCCCTTGATCGGCAGCGTCTCAAGCAGCGCGAGTGCCCTGATGCCATATTCGGGCTGATCGCTCGGGGCGTTCGGGTCGCCTTCAGCAACGGCGACAGTATCCCCGTCTATCGGCGCAACATCGGGACTCGGGGTGGGTGATGGCTCCGGGGTGGGAGGTTTGGTTGGCTCCGGCGTCGGGCTCTGTGACGGGGCAACAGTGGCGGTCTCGGTTTGCTCGGCCGTGGCCGCGGGGACGGTTTCCTCCACCGAGGGCGTGATGGAACCGCCGACCAAGAGTGCAACCACGCTTGCCGCAGCGACGATGGATCCTGCCTTGCGACCAGCGAGCCGTGCCCAGGAGCCGCGCCCCGTGAGCACCGTGTAGAGCCCGGTGAGGAGCGCGAGGAGACCCGCCATGACAAGAGCTCCCCCAATTCCGCCCGAGATCAGACCGATAGCCAGAAGGAACAGACCAAACCCCGCAACGATGAGCGTCGATGCCCTTGCTTTGCTCCTGGTCCGAGTCTGTGTCTGCATCCGGTCAGGATTTTGGGCGGGAGGTAGCGACGGAAGATTCAAGAGTGCCCCAAAAGTACGAGTGAAGGTTGAAACCATGAGTGACGGTTCACTTATCGTATCGGGCGTCGAATAGCACAGCCGAGCAAATTAGTGCAGTCCTTGGATAAAAATGTGGATAACCTTGACGGTTCATAAACTGGCTGTCTAGTGTCGTGTGATCCGCGTCTCATCACTCGCGGCATCAACATGAGGGGAAATCATGAAGAAATCAAGAGCAGGACTCGCAGTAGCAGCGGCCGCCGGGTTCGTTGCCCTGTCGGCGACGCCGGCGTCGGCGGTATCTCTGCCGTTCCAGAATTGCACGGAAGCTGCTTCGGTCGGCGTCTACAACATTCCGATCGGCACTCCCGGCTACGCTCCGCGGTTGGACGCTGACAGCGACGGATTCGGTTGTGACGCAGCGGGTACGCCAGCCTACGACGCCAGCATCGTTGTCGGGTTGATGGGCACCGCGCAGCCCACACCGGTCCCCGCACCTCCGATGGGAGATCAGGTCACACAAATGCCCACAGGCGGCGCCGCCACCGGTGTCGAGGTGACGCAGACCGACAACACCGCAGCACTCGCACTCGGGGGCGGGCTTGTCCTGGCTCTGGCTGCGGGCGGAACGTACGTCGTCCGTCGTCGCGCGGCATAGAGCGAGGCGAGTCATCGAAAGCGTCGAGTGATCGGATACTTTCATATACATGACTAGCCGTTTCCGGGACCGTTGCGGGAGCCTTCTGGCTGCTGCAACGGTCCCACTGCTGCTCCTCACCGGCTGTGCTGCACCGAGCCAGTCCGACGCCGCCGGCACCCAGCCCACTTTCACGGTTGCGGCACCGTCTTCACTTCCGGCGGAAGGCCCGACGACCCCACCCGCGCCTTCCCCAACAAACTCGAAGCCGCCCGCAGAACCGGCGCCGGCACATCCCGATGGATCGGGTGCGGCCGCAGAAGAAGCATCACCCGCCGCACCCGCGCCCGTCGAGGCCACTCCACAGGTATTCGGCCGTTCGTTGCCGGTGTCTCTGTCAATGCCGTCCCACGGCGTCAAGTCAGGACTGCTGTACCTGGGGCTCCAACCGAACGGGTCTCTCGAGGTACCTCCGGGCCATCCCGGAGCGCCCGCATCGTGGTATCGGAATTCCCCCACTCCGGGCGAACCCGGACCTTCAATCTTTCTCGGACATGTGAACGCCAGTGATGGTGGGCCCGGCGTCTTCGCCTGGATCAAGCAGCTGAATCCGGGCGACACCATTGAAATCTCACGCGAGGACGGCACTGTGGCGACATTCGCCGTCGAACGCGGTGAGCAGTATTCAAAGGATGCTTTCCCAACGCAGGCCGTCTACGGAAACACCGAAGGTCCCGAGCTGCGCCTGATCACGTGTGACGGCTACGATCCCGCTACCGGCACGTTCAATGACAACTACGTCGTGTACGCGAAACTCGTTCCCTAGGTCTGACGGGCAGCTCCTCGGCAGTGCCGTGAGTCTCGCCCTGTAGCCGCCCGTAGTACGGTCGCGGAATGACCCAAGCAATAGTTGTGGGCGCCGGAGTCGCAGCTGGGACTGGGACCGCGTATCGCTGCACTGGCGACTCCACTCACGCAGCGAACAACGCCAGTCGCAGATGGAGGAGATACTCACTGTGGCGGAGGACTCCGGCCGGCCAGCCGTGTCGACCTCAGGATCAGCCAGACATTTAACGGTTTGAACCGCTAAGGGAATACCCGCCTCACAGATCGGTTGTACTCGCCATGGAAAATAACCTGACAACCATCGGCTTCATCGGCAGTGGCAACATCGGTTCGCAGCTTGCACGGCTAGCTATCCAGAACGGATACGGCGTCGTGATGAGCAACTCGCGCGGGCCGGAAACGCTGATCGACCTCATCGACGAACTGGGTGACCGCGCCCGGGCGGCAACGCCGGAAGAGGCAGCGGAAGCGGGGGACGTCGTCGTCGTAAGCGTTCCGCTCAAGGCGATTGATGCGGTGCCGGCTGCCCCGCTCAAGGGCAAGACGGTAATCGACACCAACAACTACTACCCCGAGCGGGACGGAAACATTCCGGAGCTCGACGACGAATCGACCACCACCAGCGAACTCCTTGCACAACGGCTGCCGGCCGCAAACGTGGTCAAGGCGTTCAACAATATCTATGCCGATCACCTGACCAGCAAAGCGACCGAGCCCGGCACGCCAGGCCGCCGGGCGCTGCCTATCGCTGGAGACGACGACGGCGCCAAGCAGGCAGTTGCGTCGCTGATCGACCAGTTCGGGTTCGACGTGGTCGATGCCGGTCCACTCGCTGAGGGCTGGCGGTTCCAGCGGGATACGCCGGTGTACGGGCCGGAATTCGACGCCGATCAGGTGCGCGAAGGGCTCCCCCAGGCGAAGCGCTACGCAGACATGGCGTAGCCAAGGGGCTTGGAATATTCCGGTTACAAAGAAGGTGATGCAGATGCGGGTATTCGTGATCGGCGTGACTGGGGCTATCGGGAAGCTGCTCGCTGCGAAGCTGTCGGCTCATGGCGATGAGGTAACCGGCCTCGTCCGCGAACCTGAGCAGCAGCGTTGGACCGAGTCGGAGCTAGGAATCCGAGCGGTTATCGGTGACCTCTCGACTCTGACCGTCGACGAACTTTCCGATGCGTTCGCGGGTCACGATGTCATCGTTTATAGCGCAGGCTCTAACGGAGGAAGCCGAGATGTGACCGCCGCTATCGATGGTGACGGAGTGGAGCGGGCAGCGGAAGCTGCCCGTCTGGCAAATGTGCGGCGTTTCGTGCTCGTTTCGGTGCTTCCCGAGTCGTGGCGTGAGCGCAACCTCGAGGACGACGTCGAGTTCTACTTTACTGTCAAGAAACGCGCGGAGGTATCGCTCACGCGCTCGGGCCTGGAATGGGTCATTCTCCGGCCCTCTCTCCTCACCGACGAGCCCGGCCTCGGAAGTGTGTCCATGGGCCCAGCCGAACTCCACGATGAGATCAGCCGCGATGATGTAGCCGCGACGTTGAACGAGATCGTTCACGAGCCCCGCATCCGCCGCCAGATCCTCGAACTCAACTCGGGCGACACAGCAATCCCGGAGGCTGTGCTCAATAACGTCCGCGTCTAGCTACTCGTTGCGAGCGCTCAGGCGGAGAGCGGGCGGGCGGTTCGCATCGTCGTCGCGCCGGCAACGATGAGCAGCACCAGGATGCCTGCTGACCAAGCGAGTCCGGAGTAGCCCACCATCGCCAGCACAAGTCCGGACGCCGCTCCCCCGAATGCGCCGGCAAGGTTCATGGAGAGATCAGTGCGGCCCTGGATGCGTGCGCGGGCCGCGCCGGTGACGAGGTCTGCAACCAGCGCTGAGCCGGAAACCGTGGACGCACTCCAGCCGAGGCCTAGGACAATCAAGCCGATGGTCACCATCACGGGGTCATCTTCGCCGAAGGCCACGGTGATCAGCGCAACCGCGAACAGCGCCTGGCCCATCAGGATGGTGCCCACGCGCCCAACCCGGTCGCTCAGCCAGCCGAACACCGGTGACAACGCGTACATACCGGCAATGTGGAGGCTGATGGTGAGCCCGACGATCGTGAGCGTCACGCCGTGGTTGACCAGGTGGACCGGGGTCATGGACATGACTGAAACCATGACCGCGTGGCTGGCCGCGATGGATCCGATGGCGAAGATCAGCGCTCCCCTGCCGCGGACCATACCCGGGGCGTCGTCTTTCGGGTCCGACGGCGATGCCCGGCTGATGAGGTAAGGATCCGGCCGCAGGGCGATCAGATAGACGGCCGCTGCTGCGACCTGCGCGCCGACGGCAATGAGGAATGGTCCGGTCAGGTCCGGCATCCCGAGCGTTTCAGCGACCACCTCACCAGGTCCGATCAGGTTCGGTCCGAGCACTGCTCCGACAGTGGTGAACCAGACGACCAGTGACAGGTCCCGTCCGCGGTGCTCAGGGCTGGCGACGTCGGTGGCAGCGAAGCGGGACTGCAGATTGACGGCGGTGCCGACGCCGAGCAGTGCGAACGCGAGGAGCAGCAGCGGAAACGACCCGAGGGCGGCCGCGCCGATAACGGTGAGCGATCCGGAGGCAGCGATGAACGCACCGGTGGTCAGGGCTGCCCGTCGGCCGAGCCGCTGGGCCAGGCGCGCCAGCGGGATGGCGCTGGCTGCTGCGCCGAGCGTGCTGAGGGTGGCAGCCGTGCCCGAGAGCGCTTCGGAGCCGGAAATTTCGGCGGCCATGACGGCACCGATCGAGAGGACCGATCCCATGCCGATTCCACCGAGGATCTGCGCCGCAATGAGGACCCGGACAGTGTGGCGCTGGATGGCAGGGAGGTCTGGCGCCGTCGTCGTACGGTTTCCGGCGGGAGTCCTGCTGGAGGTGGGCATGGAATCAGGGTATTCGGGTGCCGGCCGTCGGCATAGTGCGGGGCCGGGATCCGCCCAATCGGGGCGACTGCTGTATATGGTAAGCAGTATGACTATCTCAGGATCGGACGGGCCGGACAGCAACCACCAGCGGCCCGGATCGGCAACGGATCAGACGGTGGAGGCGCTCGGGAAACTCTCGGAAGCGCTTGAAGTAGTGGAACATGCGCGTGGGCTTCTTTATGGCTTCCACCGGTTGACGGGGATGGCGGACCTTGCTTTGGGTGAGGCCGTTGACCTGCTGCGGGAGGCAGGACATGAGAGTCTCGCGGAGGAAGTCAACCGCGATGTCCTGGGCCGAAACGTTATTGAGGGGCGGTGGACGTTCCAGATCGTCGAGGACTATGACGACAACTACTACGCAGAGTTCAAGGCGCTCGAGAAGCGTGCGCGCGATGAGCTTGTGGAGGGGAAGCGGCACCTGTTCGAAGCGGAGATGAAGGAAGACCGCCGGACGCATGGCCGCTCTCACCATGAGGCGCTGCCCCCGGAAGCCAGCCAGAAGAACCAACACTGAAGGAGCAATTATGTCTGATGAAACTTTGGGAAGCCCGACGCCGGAGCCGCAGGGCGGTTTCGCCCGTGACCCTGAGGAGTGGGTCACCGGAGATGAACCGATGACCGATGCCCAGCGCAGCTACCTGGATACGCTCGCCCGGGAAGCCGGCGAGGAGATTCCCGCCGACATAACCAAGGCGGAGGCCTCCGAGCACATCGACCGGCTGCAGAAGTCCAGCGGTCGGGTGTCCGGTGGGACTGATGAGGCGCAAACCGGCGGGTAGTGCCCGCCTCAACTTGAGCGGTGCAATGATGGCTTTGTGAGCAACATCTTCCTGAGCGGCCAACTCGTCTGCAGCGACCAAAACCAGGCGGCGATTGTTGCTCGGTTTCTTCCTTTGCACGTCGAGCTAACGCGCGCTGAGCAAGGCTGCCTATCCTTCGAGGTGAAGGTCACTGAGAACCCGCTGGTGTGGCAGGTTGACGAACAGTTTCAAGACGCCGCCTCATTTCGCCTGCACCAGCAGAGAGTCAGCGGGAGCGCATGGGGCAGGGCAACCGCGGATATCGCTCGACGGTACGAGGTTGAAGGTATCTAGCCCAGTACGACTTGCCCGGTCACTGATCTTCCGCCATCCCGGCAGGTTTGCTGCGAGAGATGCACCACGAGAAAAAGGACAGTCGCGCATACGTTAGGCTTTATAGATCAAGGGGAGTACTCCCGTCTGTGATCGGCCCGTCAATACGAATGCATTGAAGCATTTCGGGCCAGTCGGTTCCGGTTGTTACCGGGCGGAGGAGACCTTGGCGCCTACATCCGACGCCTACCCCTTGGAGCAACCCTCATGCAGGTCACACCCCTGATCTGGTTGATCACCATCGCCGTGACAATCATCTTCTTCGTCTACGAGTTCTTCGCCCACGTGCGTAAGCCCCATGAACCGTCCATCGCAGAATCGGCGCGATGGTCGGCGTTCTACATCGGTCTCGCGCTGCTGTTCGGTGTCGGTATTGGTGTCACTTCCGGCTGGTCGTTCGGCGGAGAGTACTTTGCCGGTTACCTCACCGAGAAGGCGCTCTCGATCGATAACCTGTTCGTCTTCCTCATTGTGATGGCCGGCTTCGCGGTACCGAAAAAGTACCAGCAGAAGGTGCTGATGATCGGGATCATTATCGCCCTCATCCTGCGTGGTGGTTTCATCGCCATCGGAGCGGCGCTGATCGAGAACTTTTCCTGGGTCTTCTACATCTTCGGTGCCCTGTTGCTCGTCCTCGCCTACAAGCAAGCGTTCACCAGCCACGAGTCCAATCCGGCTGACGGTAAGTTCATGACACTTGTGCGCCGAATCCTTCCGGTCACCGATGAGTATCACCGGGACAAGCTAACGGTGAAGCGCGGCGGGAAGCGCTTCGTGACCCCGATGCTGCTCACCATCGTCGCAATCGGCTTTGTGGACCTCATCTTCGCCGTCGATTCAATCCCGGCGATTTACGGACTGACCAACGAGGCCTACATAGTCTTCACCGCCAACGCGTTCGCGCTGATGGGATTGCGCCAGTTGTTCTTCCTCATCGGAGGACTGCTCGAGCGTCTGGTTTACCTCGCCCAGGGACTGGCTGTCATCCTCGGGTTCATAGGCGTGAAGCTCGTGTTCCACGCCCTACATGTCAACGAGCTTCCCTTCATCAACGGTGGGGAACCACTCCTTTGGGTGCCCGAGATCCCCATCTGGCTCTCATTGCTCTTCATCGCCGCCACCATCGTCGTAGCGACCATCGCGAGTCTGCTCAAGACCCGCAGCAACGACGATAAAAAGGATCGCTCCCAGGTCGAAGGGCAGCCCGTGCTCACGGCCGACGGTAACACCGTCGACGAACCCGAAAGCTCGACGACGGGGTCTGCCAAGTAGACGCCTTGGAGGCCTGTGCGCACTTTCATCAAATTCCCCACGACCCGATCCACGGCTAAGCGCTTGGATACTGACATGCAATGGCTAACGCAATCCATGGCCGACTGCTGAACGACCCTTAGCGGGCCGCCTCGGCAAGGATGAGCTCGATGTTCCGCGGGTCGTGCGCGAACCGACCAAGGAAGAGCCCGTCCACGTCAGGCTGCAGCGTCGGCAACAGCCCGGGACCGGCGCTTCCGCCGTAAATGACGGTGACGCCTTCGGGCAGCTCAGCCTTCATTCGTGCCACCACGCCCCGAACATGCTGGGCACCGGCCGGTTCAGCAGCACCAATGGCCCATACCGGCTCGTATGCGAGGATCGGCGCCGGGCCGGTTGCGCGGACGCCGGCGGTCGCCACCTGTTCGAGGCAGAACTGTGCAGCGTCCTCCACTGACGTTCGCTCGATCTCCCCGACGCACAGCAGGGGTGTGAGCCCGTTCCGTTGCGCAGCCGCCACCTTCGCGGCGGTCACGCCGTCGTCCTCGCCGAAGTGCCGCCGTCTTTCTGCATGTCCTAGCTCAACGAGCTCCACGCCCATCTCTGCGAGGAAGGCCGGACTGACCTCACCGGTCAGAGCGCCGGCGTCCCGGTCGCTGGCGTTCTGCGCTCCGACTTTCACGGGAGTGCCCCGTGTCAGCCGGAGCGCTGTCTCAAGTACCGGGAACGACGGCGCCACGAACAGTTCGACGTGTCCGTCCTGTACCGCCGGGCTCGCCTGCGCTATGCGCACCACCTCTTCGAGCCAGCTGCAGGAGGCCGCGTAGCCCAGATACATCTTGGTGCTGATGCCGATCGTGACCGGCCCGTGGGACTGCTCAGACAAGGGTCTTCGACGCCCGGAGACGCGCACCGATCGCTGCAGCGAGCTCAAACGCGTGCTCGGTGGCACCGAGGTTTGCGATGTTCTGGCCCACGATGTCGAAAGCGGTGCCGTGCGCCGGCGTCGCGATCACAATGGGCAAGCCGCCCTGGATAGTGACACCGCGGTCGAAACCGATGAGCTTCATCGCGATCTGGCCCTGGTCGTGGTACATCGTGACGACGCCGTCGAAGTCGCCTCGTTTGGCGGCCAGGAATACGGTGTCGGAGGGGAAGGGGCCTTGCGCATTGATGCCGTCGGCTACGGCGTCGGCGATTCCGGGAGCGATCTGGTCGATCTCCTCACGCCCGAAGTTACCGTTCTCCCCGGCGTGCGGATTCAGCGCACAGACGGCAACGCGCGGTGACTCCAACCCGGAATCGGACAACACGCCGTGCAGCAGGCGGATGGCGGCGGTGACGTTCTCCGGCCTGATGCGCTCGGCTACCTCGCTGATCGGGATGTGCGAGGTGACGCGGGCGGTCCACAGTCCAGGAAGTACGTTGAGCTCGCTGGTGGTGCCCGTGTAGTTGAGCTCCTTGGCGAACCAGCGCAGCTCGTCTTCCTCGTTCATTCCGCCCAGCTTCAGGCTGGTCTTGTTTAGCGGGGTGAAGAGGATGGCCTCCACCTTGCCCTCATTCGCCAGTGCGACGGCGCGGCGCAGCTGGTGCATGGTGCGCTCCCCTGCCGCCTTCGATACCTCGCGGACGACGATGGGCTCGGAAGGTGCGGAGTTGTCGTCGAGCAGTACAGCGAACCCGGGAACTGGCTCATCGGCAAGGGGAACCGTGACGCCGGCCGCTGCGGCTGCCGCCTCAACCTCCGCACGGTCTGCGAGCACGTAAACCTCGGCAACCTGCGTGGTCTCCGGCTTGGCGAGCAGCTTGACGGCCAGTTCGGGACCGACGCCGGCAGGATCGCCCAGAGTCAGAGCGATACGAGGCCTGTGTTCAACTTCTGCAGTCATGGTGATCAGTCTTTCTCGTAGGAGCAGATAGCGTCGACTTTTCCGGCGGATGCCGACTCGGGATCAAAGGTGTAGCCGACCCATTCCCGGGCCAGCCTGCGGGCGAGTTCGAGGCCGATGACTCGTTGGCCCATGGTCAGGATCTGCGCGTTGTTGCTGAGCACCAGCCGCTCGACGGAGAAGCTGTCGTGGGCGGTGCCGGCGCGCACCCCCTTGACCTTGTTCGCGGCGATGGCCACGCCGAGACCGGTGCCGCAGATCAGCAGGGCGCGGTCAGCGTCGCCGGCCTGGATCTTGCGGGCGGCGTCAACGGCGATGTGCGGGTAGTCGGTGTTCTCGGTGCCGGTGATACCGACATCGATCACCTGGGCCACTCGGTCGTCCGCCTCCAGGTCCGCTTTGAGGGCGTCCTTGTATTCGAGGCCGGCGCTGTCGCATCCGACGACGATCCGTAGTTTCTCGCTCATGAGAGTGCGTTTTCCTTCCGTGACTGGGATGTCCAGGCGTTTCCGAGGGTGTTTGCCACCATCGCGAGGGACACGGCGCCGGCGTCAGGGTGGCCGACGCTCTTTTCGGCGAGCGGGCGTGCCCTTCCTACCTGCGGGCGCAGGGTCGCGGTTTCGGCTGCCGCTCCTTCGGCCCGGGTGGCAGCTGCGGTCCAGGCGTCGCCGAGGTTTTTCCCGGCGTCGACCCCGTTGCGGAGGGTCTCCGCGAACGGGATCAGGGCGTCGAGCATTGTCTTGTCACCCAGCTGTGCCTTCCCGAGGGAAACCATCGCCTCCAGGCCTGCGTCCACCGCGGCTGTGACGGACTGGGGGGTCAGGGACTCCGCGTCCTGCAGCACCCGGCCGACCGCGGTGATCGCTGCGCCCCACAGGGCGCCGGACGTGCCGCCGGCCTTCTCGGCCCACGCGGCACCGGCTTCGCGGAGCAACCTGCCGACACCGTGACCGGCGTCGCGCGACGATTCTGCCGCCGCCGCTGCGCCCTCGGCACCGCGTGCCATGCCGATGCCGTGGTCACCGTCACCGGCGATCGCGTCCAGCCGTCCGAGATCATGCTCCGCGTCGGTGAGCATGGCGCTGACCAGCGAGAGCAGCCGGGCCGCCTCCGGAGCCGTTGCGTGCTGCCACTGGCCTTCGTCCGCGAAGAGCTCATCCTCATCAAGGTTCGCCACGTCGTCGGTATCGAGGTCCGCGGTGATGGCGCCCTTCCGGTACGCCGGTGTGTTGGCCGGTGCTGCCCACCAGCGCTCAAGTTCATCGTCCAGCCAGAAGAGGGTCAGCGACAGGCCGGACATGTCCAGGCTCGTCACCAGCTCTCCGCACTCGGGTTCGACGACGGTGAGTCCCTCGCGCTCCAGGAGGCCATGGACCTTTCCGAAGAGGACGAACAGTTCTTCGTATTTGACCGTCCCCAGACCGTTGAGGATGATGCTCAGCCGGGTGCCGGCGTCGTCGGGCTTGTCCGCCAGGAGGCGGGTCACCAGCGTTTCGGCGAGTTCGTCCGCCGTCGGAAGCGGTGCCTCGGAGATTCCCGGTTCACCGTGGATTCCCAGGCCGATGGACATGACACCCTCGGGCACCGTGAACAGCGGCTCGTCCGCACCGGGCAGTGTGCACCCCGCGAACGCGACGCCCAGCGACCGGGTCCGGGCGTTAGCGCGCTGGGCTAGCTCCTCGACCTCATCGAGGCTGAGCCCGGCTTCGGCTGCAGCGCCTGCAACCTTGAAGACTGTCAGGTCACCTGCGATACCGCGCCGTTTGGTGATTTCCTCCGGTGAGCCGCTGGCGATGTCATCGGTGACGACGACGGTGCGTACGTCGATTCCCTCCGAGCGGAGCTGCTCCTGGGCGAGTCCGAAATGCAGCACGTCGCCGGCGTAGTTGCCGTAGCTGAGCAGGACGCCCCCGCCGCGGTGCGTGGCGCGGGCAATCCGGCGGATCTGCGAGGCGGACGGGGAGGCGAAAATGTTTCCGCATGCCGAGCCGCTTGCCAGCCCCGGGCCCACCAGTCCGGCAAATGCGGGGTAGTGTCCGGACCCGCCGCCGACAACCAGCGACACCTGTCCGTCCTTCATCGCGGTTGCGCGGACCACTCCACCGTCGACCCTGCGCACGTACTGCCGGTTGGCGGCGGCGAAGCCGGTCAGCACGTCCTCTGCGAAGGTTGCTGCGTCTGAACGTAGCGCGGTCATGATGCGATCTCCTGTTTGGTGCGTGCGGTAACAGCTGTTCGGGACTCAGTGCGCACCTCGGGGAGCAGGCTCTGGAGGTAGCGCCTGTTGCCGGCGCTTATGCCGAGTCCGTCACCGCCGTAGTGTTCGCAGCAGAAGACGCCGTTGAAGCCGAGTGACAGTGCCTCGCGGATCGCGGTGCGGTAGTTGATGAACCCAAGTTCCAGCGGAGCGGGGGCCGAGGTGACCAGGCCGGTCTCGGGGTTTTCGTCGCGGAAGTAGTTCTTCACCTGCCAGTAATTGGTGTACGGCAGGGTTTTGCGCAGCATGTCCTGCCAGTCCTCGATCGGCCGGTGCAGCCTCACGAGGTTTCCGATGTCCGGGTTCAGGCCGACGTTGTCCAATCCGATGTCCTCGATCAGATTGACCGCGCTGTCGGCTGTTCCGAGGAACGTATCCTCGTACAGTTCCAGCGAGACCACCATTTCGTACTCCGCGGCGTGCCGTCCGATCTCCCGGAAGCGCTCGACTGCAAGGTTCCACGCCTCGCGGTCATCCAGCGGATCCGTTGCGCCCTTCGCCGTCCAGAACCAGAGCCGCTTTCGCTGCTCCTCAGTGAGGGCCTGGTGCAGCCCCAGCGACAGCGTGCTGGTTCCAAGTGCGGCGGCGGCCTCAATGCTCCGGTGCACGTACTCCAGATTGGTGGCTCCGGACTGCGGATCGATGACACTGGTCCGCACGATGGACAGGGCAGGCGCGCTGAGGCCGGCTTCGGTGAGCGTGTCGCGGAACTCGGTCAGTCGTCCTGTGCTGAGGTTCGCGGGCTTGAGCCAGCTATCGGTGAGGTCCACGCAGTCGAATCCGACGTCGCGTACCTGGAGCAGCGTGTCCAGCCAGTTGTCCGCGGATGCGTCCTGAACGGAGGTGCCGTCGGCAAGGGTGCCGGGGAACTGAAGCAGCGCGGCTGCGATCGGCCAGTCCGAGCGCGTGTAGCGGTTACTTTCATACATGGGTGAGCCCTTTGCTCTTGTTGCCCTGCGTACGCCGCAGCTTGCCGATCACGGTGGGACCGACGGCGAGCAGCAGCGCCAGGATGAGGATGGTGACGGAGATCGGGCTCTGGAAGAGAATGCCGAAGTTGCCCTGGCCGAGGGCGGAGGTCTGTACGAGCGACTTCTCGAACAGCGGACCAAGCACGAGGCCCAGTACCAGCGGTGCGATCGGCAGGTCCAGTTCCTTCATGAAGAATCCGACGATCCCGAAGATCACCACGAGCCACACGCTGAACATGTTGTTGCTCACCGAGTAGGCGCCGATGAGGCTGGTCAGAACGATGATCGGGTACAGGTAGGCGTACGGGATGCGCAGCATCTGTGCGAAAACCGGGGCCAGCGGCAGGTTCAGGACCAGCAGCATGACGTTTCCGATGAAGAAGGAGACCAGGAGGCCCCAGACCAGCGTGGGCTGCTGTTCGAAGAGCAGCGGCCCCGGCTGGAGACCATAGATCGTGAACGCTCCGAGCAGGACGGCGGTGGTGCCGCCGCCGGGAATGCCGAGGGCAAGCGTGGGCACGAAGTTGGCGTTGGCGGCAGCGTTATTCGCGCTCTCGGGAGAGGCGACACCTTCAATCGCGCCCTTGCCGAAATTGTCCTTGTTCTTCGATACGCGCTTTTCGATGCCGTAGGACATGAAGGAGGCCAGCGTTGACCCTGCGCCAGGCAGGCACCCGAGCAGGAACCCGATGAAGCTGCCACGGATGATCGACGGACCGGATTTGAACAGCTCCTTGCGACTGATGACCATGTCCTTGAACCGGGCCTTGATGGGCGCGGCTGCTCCGACGCGGATCTGGTGCAGCACCTCGCCGAGCGCGAACAGCCCGATCATCACCTCTACGAAGGGAATCCCGCCGAGCAGGTTGACGTTGCCGAAGGTGAAGCGGGCGTCGCTGAAGCCGGACGCTACGCCGACCGTCGAGATCAAGAGGCCTGCGGCAGCCATCATCAGGCCCTTCCGCATGGAGCCGCCGGCAAAACTGACCACTGTGACGAGGCCGAGGATGATGATCGCGAGGTTCTCGACAGGACCGAAGTTGAGCGCAAATTTGGCAAACGGCGGAGCAAGGGCCATCAGCAGGGCCAGCGAAATGATCGCCGCTATGAAGGAGCCGATTGCGGCGATTGCAAGCGCTGCGCCAGCCCGCCCGTTGCGGGCCATCTGATAGCCGTCGAGCGTTGTGACAACGCTCGCGGCTTCACCCGGCGTCGATATAAGGACGGAGGTGATGGTACCGCCATACTGCGCCCCGTAATAGATACCCGCCAGCATGATCAGCGCCGTCACCGGCTCCATTCCGAGCGTGAGCGGGATGAGGATGGCCACGCCGGTGGTGGAGCCGAGGCCGGGCATGAGCCCGATCACGGTGCCGACAAGGACACCCACAAAGCACCAGAGGAGGTTTTCGAAAGTGAGGGCTGTTGAGAAGCCCAGCATGAGGTTTTCCCACATAGCGTTCCTCCTAGATTCCGAGGATGCCGGTTGGGAGCGGCACGCGCAGGAACAAGACGAAGATCCCGTACGCCGCAGCCAGGGCTATGGCGCTCACGAGGATGGATGGCAGAAGGCGTCGCCGCTCAACGACCACCGCGATGACGATCAGCATGAGGGCGAAGGCGACGATGAACCCAAGAACCGGAACCAGCAGGACGGTGGCCAGCATGATCCCGATGACCATGAGCAGCATGCGGTCGCGTTGCTTGGATGAGCGGCCGTAGATGTCGAGGTCGCTCTCACGCTCTGGGGCCGGCTCAAGGGTGTCGACCGCCTCAACCTGTGCGGTCTCCAGGAGTGTGGATTCCTTCTCCGAGGTCCGGAAGGAGCCGACGACGTCGAGCAGTGCGAAGAGGGCCATGGCACCTCCAACGAGGACGGGCAGGAAGCCCGCGGCGATCCGCCCGTCCTCGATGAAGCCGTAGCCGAAGCCGCCGATGACGGCGGCGATGCCGATAACTGCAATGATCAGGCTCGCCACCGCCTTGCGGAGGTTGGCGCCGGTAATGGAGCGTGTCATTACTCGCCCAGCACAGCCGTCAGGTCGGCGTTGTTGCCCTCAAGATAGGCAACGAACTCATCACCGTAGGAGGCGTTGGCCTGCATGAGGTTTTCCTCGATGTAGGTGGTGTACGCCTCGGACTTCTCGAACTCCTTGGCAGCGTCGATCCAGTACTGCTTGGCTTCTTCGGAGATTCCGCCGGGTGCAATGAAGCCGCGGAACTGGGCGAACGCTACATCGATGCCCTGCTCGGCAGCAGTCTCGATGTCGGCGAGCGCCTCGTACTCGTAGCGCTCCTCGGCAACTGCGCACAGCGGCTTCAAGGAGCCGGCCTCAAGCTGGCCGAGCACCTCGCCGGGGTTGACCGAAATGACGTCGACCTGCCCGCCGAGAAGCCCGGCAACAACTTCACTGCCGGATTCGAACGGAACGCGGTCGAACTCCACGCCGGCTTCCTGCTCAATGAGCGTGAAGACAATTTCGTCGAGGCTTGTTGAGCCGGAGACTGCGGCGACCACGCGGTCATTCTTGGCTGCGTCCACGAGGTCGGCGCAGGTTTCGAACGGTGAATCCGGAGCAGCCGTGACGATCGTGTAGTCATCACCAAGCTTCATGATGGGGGTGAAGCTCTCGTAGGTGAACTCGACGTCCTGGGTGATCGGAAGGGCAAGCATCGCGGTCTCGGTCGCCAGCAGGTGGTTGCCGTTGCCCTCCTCAGCGAGGAACTGTGAGTACCCAACTGCACCGGAGCCGCCTTCGCGGTTGACGGTATTGATGTTGACGCCGGTGATTCCTTCCAGGCCGCCTGCGATTGCGCGGCCGGAGAGGTCGCTTCCGCCACCGGCTCCAAATGGAACCGTCATGGTGACGTCGCCCGACGGCTCGAAACTGCCGTCTGCGGATTCGCCGGCCTCGCTGGCTGAGCCACAGGCGGAAAGCGCAAGCGCTCCGGTAGCGAGAAGGCCCGTGAACTGGAGCTTCCTGTTGAACATCCGTTATCTCCCTTGATAAATGTGCGCCTCGGACGGCGTGTGAATCGTTCCGTTTAGCGTGGAGCCGAATCGTAGATAAAAAATCCTATTGGATCTACGAAGAGTGTGACATAAGAAACATTTGAGTGCAACGGATAGCCGCTCATGACGACATCCAGCACTTTGCGTGCGTTGGGTGTGCGCCGGGCTGTTAGCTTTCTTCAGCGAGGGCACGCCGTTCGGCGCCGTGAATGTGGCGCCGCATCGCCTCAGCTGCGGCGTCGCGGTTACCCTGCTCGAACGCTCCAAGGACCTCGGCATGCTCAGCTATGGCCAGGCTCATGTCGTCTGACCCATGGCGCGCAGACTGCCTCAACCTATGCGTGTGGGTGCTAGCCATCTGGGCCATCTGCTGAAGGAAGCGATTCCCACAATGGCGCAGGATGGTCTCGTGAAAGTTCCAGTCCGCTTCGAAATAGCGGCGATACTCCCCCAGCTTGGATTGGTGATCGGCGTTACGGAAGCCTTCCGCAGCACTTTTGTGCCGCTCATGCGCCTCTCGAAGTTCTGCGACAAGCTCACCGTCGGCCGATGCGGCCCGGCTGGCCGCAGCAACCTCGACCACGAGGCGAGCATCGAAGAGTTCTTTCATCTGCTCAACATTGAGCGGCGGCGCCACACGGTACCCCTTCAGTGCGGCACGGTTCACCAAGCCAGTGTGCTCCAGTTGCACCAGCGCTTCGCGAATGGGTGTGGGGGAGACTTCCAACTGCCGCGACAGGGAGTCGATCCCGAGCGGGGCACCCGGCTCAAATTCACCGGCCAACAGCATTTCCAGGAGAATGTCATATACCCCATCCCGGAGTGCCCTACGCGATAACGGCGATGGTGATGAGAAACTGCCCTGTGCCTTCATAGAGGTAGTCTACCCGAGCGTGACAAGATCCTACATCATGTAGGATCTTGTTCCATGGCGATTTCAGCGGTGCACACTCGCGGACAGCCATGAATAGCAGTCGTCCTGGGCGGCGCGCTACGGGCATCGCTGCCCTCACAACCGTTGTCGCTGTCCTCCCCGCCTTCCTGGTCGGGGGGCTGGCCGTCCAGCTCGAAGGCGACCTCGGAATGAGTGCCGCAGCACTCGGAATCTGCGTTGCGTCCTTCTGGGGAATGTCGGCATTACTCTCCGCGCCGGCGGGATTCGTGGCGACATCTTTGGGCTTTCGTAACGGCATGCTTATTACTGTCGGGCTTGGATTGACAGCCATGCTCGGCATCGCGGCATTCACCCCCCATTGGCCGCTTCTCATCCTTTGGCTTAGCATTGCCGGCGCTGCGAACGCGCTCAGCCACCCGCTCTCCAACGGGCTGATCGTCAGCCAGGTGGGAACTCACAACAGGGCGTTCGCCTTCGGACTGAAGCAGGCGGCCATCCCGAGCGCGACGCTAGCCGCTGGAGTCTCAGTACCACTCTTCGCGCTGACCATCGGGTGGCAGTGGACCTTCGTTGCTACAGCGCTGCTCGCCGCAGCGATGGTCCCGGTACTTCTTCGGGTTTTGCCGCGCAAGGCGCCATCGACGCCCAAAGCAGCTCGCACACCCCGTAAACCGCTACCCAAACGCCTTCGACCATTCCTCCTCGCCACCGCCGTCGCCGGAGCGCTGGGCTCCGGTCAGGCGAACGTCGTCGGCGCTTTCACGGTCGCATCGGCCGTCGAAACCGGTTTCAACCCCGCCGCCGCCGGGCTACTCCTCGGTGCCGCGAGTGCAGCGGGAGTGCTGGCCCGCCCCCTCGTCGGGATGCTCGCCGATCGCGGCATCGGCGGTTCCATGGCCACCGTCGCCATGATGATTGGAGGGGGCTGTCTTGGGCTTGTCGGCATGGCATCCGGGCACCCGGTTGCATACGGGGTTGGCGCCGGCGTCGCCTTTGGCCTGGGATGGGGCTGGAACGGGCTGGTGCACTATGTGGTCTCCCACACCGCGCACCCCTTCACGGCCCAGGCCACCGGCGTTATACAGACCGGAACCTACGTCGGCGGCACGGTGGCACCCCTGGTCTTCGGACTTCTCTTCGCAACTTACGACGACAGCATCGGATGGAGTATCGCAGCCGTTGTCGCGGCGGCCGGCGCAATCGCAGCAGCGGTCGCCTTCAGACTGGAGCGAGGGCTGCGAGCCGGACCATAGACGAAGCAGTAACGCTCGCCTGATATCCCGAGCCGCGCGTCCAGGTTCGCCGGAACCTGCCCTCTTCTTCGTGGATCAGCCCACCGGCGGGATACGTCGCTCCCGGATCAGCTGCGCGTACCACTGCGAACTGTCTTTCGGCGTCCGCTCAAGCGTGTCGTAGTCAACGTGCACAATCCCGAACCGCTTGGAGTAGCCGTAGCCCCACTCGAAGTTGTCCATCAGTGACCACACCTGGTAACCGCGCAGATCCACGCCGCGGGCGATGGCCCGGTGGGCGGCGGTGAAGTGGCGGCGCAGGTAGTCGGTACGGTCGACGTCGTGAATCCGCCTGGCTCCGTCGGCATCCACTTCCACCGTGTCCGGGAAAGCGGCACCGTTCTCGGTGATCATCAGCGGCAGCTCCGGGAACTGTTCGTGGAGTGAGACGAGCAAGTCTTCAAGCCCGGAAGGGTCGATGTTCCAGCCCATCTCGGTGTACGGTCCGGGCTGCTGAAGAAACTCCACATTCTCCGCGCCCGGCCAGGCCGTTCCGGTGGCGGCACCATGGCCGTCGGAGGATTCCTTCTGGCCCTCGCCGTTCCACATCCGCACCCGGTTGGTCGAGTAGTAATTGACTCCGAGGACGTCCAGCGGCTGTTGGATGAGTTCAAGGTCCCCGTCCTGAATGAAGGACCAGTCGGTGATCGCCTCCGTGTCCTTAAGAACATCCTCGGGGTAAGTGCCGTTCAGCACCGGGTCGAGGAAGAGCCGGTTCGCCAGGCCGTCCACGCGGCGCACAGCCTCGGGGCCGGTTTCGCCGTCCGGATGAAACACGTGCAGATTGAGGGTAATGGCGAAGTCGGGGTTATTGGTCACCACCTCGCGGAGTGCCGAGACGGCCAGACCGTGGGCCAGGTTGAGGTGGTGCACGGCGGCAAGCGCTGCGGCGGGTTCGGTGCGACCCGTGCGTGGGCGCCGGAGCCGTAGCCGAGGTAGGCGCTGCACCACGGCTCATTCAGGGTGGTCCACAGGGCCACCCTGTCGCCGAGCCGTTCGCCCACGATGCGGGCGTAGTCGCCGAAAGCGAGCGCCGTCGCGCGGTTGGTCCAGCCACCGTCGTCCTCGAGTGCCTGCGGCAGGTCCCAGTGGTAGAGCGTGACGATGGGCTTGATGTTGCGGGCCAGCAGGCCGTCCACCAGCCGCTCGTAGAAGGCGAGACCGGCCTCGTTGGCGGGGCCGCGGCCGGTGGGCTGGATCCGCGGCCAGGCGATGGAGAAGCGGTAGGACTCCAGGCCGAGGTCCTGCATGAGGTCGAGGTCCTCGTCCAACCGGTTGTAGTGGTCGCAGGCGACGTCACCCGTGTCACCATTCCAGACCTTGCCCTCGGTGTGACTGAAGGTGTCCCAGATGGAGGAGCCGCGGCCGTCGGCGTCGTGCGCGCCTTCGATCTGGTAGGACGCGGTAGCTGAACCAAAGACGAACCCGGGCGGAAATTCGAGGCCGGTGTCGCGGTAGTCGGGATCTCCCATGGTGTGGGTGTCTCTTTCTTCGAGGTGTTGGGTCATGGCGTCAGCGATGCCTTTCCGTTGGTTGGAATGCTAGTCGTGTTGGGTGAATCGAGGTCAGTGAGCACAGTTCGGCGGCCGAACGTCAACGTCACGGGTTCGGTGCGGTCTCCGACTTCGATGAGGTACTCCCCCGCGGCTTCGGCTCGCCGCGGGGTCAGCGCGGCTTCGCGGATCACACCGTTCTCCCAGCTCAGGTCGACGGTGATCCCAGGCCTCGCGATCAGTCCGCGGACACTGCCGCTGACAAGCTCGGCCGGCAGAGCCGGGAGCAGGTTGATGATTCCTGCGTGGCTCTGCACGAGGACCTCGGCGAGCGCCGCAACGAAACCGAGATTGCCGTCAATCTGGAACGGCGGATGGGCGGCGAACAGGTTGGCGTAGAGGCCGCCGGCGTGTGGACCGTGTGCTTCGGTTGCCGGGCGGAACATCAGGCGGAGCAGGTCCGCCACCTTCTCACTCTGTCTCAAACGTGCCCGGAGACAGGTCTTCCAGATGAGGGACCAACCAGTGGAATCGTCGCCGCGGCGATCCAGCGAGAGGGTGAGCGCATCGGTGAGCTCCGGCGTCGGACCGTTTCCGGGGTAGGCGAAGAACAGGTGGGAGAGGTGCCGGTGCGTGGGTTCAATCTCGCCCTCCTGCGCGCCCCACTCAAGGATTCTGCCCTCCCCACCCACGGCCGGCGGTGCGATGCGCGGCAATGCCCCCTTCACTTCCGCCACGATCGGGTGGTGCGGCCGGCCAACCGCCGACGCCAGAGCCAGCACCGTGTAGAAGAGTTCGGTGATGAGCGTTCGGTCCATCGCGCTGGAGGTTGCAACGGCCGCCCTGCCCTGAGCGCTGAGATAGCAGTTTTCGGGTGAAGTGGACGGTCGGGTGTCCAGGTGGGCGCCGCCCTCGTCAATCAACCAGTCGCAGGCGAACTCGGCGGCACCGACCGCCAGGTTCCAGAGCCGCTCGAGATGCTCCAGGCTGGCGGACCCGAAACGGCGTTTCTCATCGAGGTGGCGGACCAGCCATGCACCGGCCATGGGCCACTGGGACCAGCTCGCGTGCCCGGTGGTCGGCGAGCTGAACGCCCAGGCATCGGAATTGTGGTGTGCCATCCAACCGCGCGCTCCGTACAAGGTTGCGGCGGTGTCCCGCCCTCGTTCGGCCAAGGCTTCGGTCAGGTCCAGGAGCGGCTCGTGGCACTCGGGCAGGGCCGCCGCTTCTGCACCCCAGTAGTTCATCTGGGCATTGATGTTGAGCGTGTAGTTGGAGGACCACGGTGGGCGCATCTCCTCGTTCCAGATCCCCTGCAGGGTGGCCGGAAGCGTACCCGGCCGCGACGATGCGATCAGCAGGTACCGTCCGTAATCGAAGAGCAGGGCTACCAGTGCAGGATCGGCAGTCAGCACGCCGGCGGGATGTGCGTTCGCCTCTTGCAGGCGCACATCGGTGGGAATATTGTCGCGCTGGAGCAGTGCGTCCGGGCCGGGATCGAGCGTGATTGATACCCGGTCGAACAGCTCCCGGTGAGCGCGTACGTGGTCGGCATGCAGCGCGTCCCAGCCCTTCTCGAGGGCCGCAAACGCACGACGGCGTGCCGCTTCTGCGCACGTCGTAGCCGAGCCTTCTGGCTCCCGGCCGAAGCCCGTGAAGGTTGTTTCGGTAGCGGCCACGAGGAGCAGCTCGGTGACGTCCGTGAATACTGTCGCTCCGTCGTCGTTATGGGCGGTAGAACCATCGTGGCGCGCCGCAAGGCACAGCGCTCCCTGCAGCGGGACGATCCCGTCGATCTCCTCCTGCAGTGCCGGTTCGTCCGGTTCGTGGCCGGGTGCCACATCAGCGGGCAGCTTCAGTTCCAGTACGACGCCGTTGCTCCGGTTGGTGCGGCCGGTTTCCTTGAGCGGGGTGGAGATGACGATGGTGACAGTCACGGGGCTCGTGGAGCGCAACCGGTGCACGAGTACGCCGTCCACCGGGCTGATGAAGGTGTCCTGGGTGATGCTGCCGCCGGCTCCGTCCGCGACGGTCCGGTGAGTGGCTTCAGCGAGGGACAGTCTGCGCTCCTGCAACCGCGCGCCGTCGTCCAACTGGAGGGTGATGTCAGCGAACGGCAGGTACGACTGGGAGTAGCCGGACTGCAACTGCTCGAGGGCTTGCTCAGCGTCAACCGGCCGCCCATCCGCAATGGCGGTCCGGGCGTCGGCGAGCGCGGTGGCGGCCGTCTCTGCGGAGATGCGGCCACGCCGGTGTTCGCTCGCAGGGCTGCCTGACCATGCGGTGCTGTCATTGATCTGCAGGCGCATGGTCGAATCGCCGGCAAGCACCATTGCGCCAAGCCGACCGCTGCCCAGGGGCAGGCCGTCCAACCAGGTCATGGCGGGGCTGGTGTAGAAGAGGCTGGCCACCGTGGTCAGCCCACTTCCCGCACGATCAGCGCGGCTCCCGGAGGAAGGGTGGTGGGCCCATCCACCGGAGCGTCGCTGAGGAGGTCGTGCCCGTGCACGTCAACCTCGACTGTCTCCGCTGAGTGGTTGAGGAGGAACAGGTAGCTGGAGTTGCCGGCGTGGCGGCGGACTGCCTCAATACCGTAACCGGCGGCCGGGTGATCAGGCTGGATGCCGGCGTCGTTCAGGATGCGGTGAAGGTGCTCGCGCAGCGCGTCTTCGCCCAGCCGCGTGGCGATGTAGTGCGCGGTGCCTGAACCATACGTGTGCTGCGTGACGGCGGGGCGTGCAGCCAGCGGGTACTCCGTGAAGTTCGCGATGCTGGTGGCGCCCGCGAGCTCGACGGCTTCCGCCCAACAGTCTGCGGTGGATCCGTCGCTGAGTTTCAGGGCCGTGGCGGCGAGCTGGGGGAAGTGCTCCTCAACGCGGATGCCGAGGAGGTCGGCAAACGCTCCCGAGAATCCGCCGGGCCGGACGTTGAGGTTCTCATCCGTGCTGCCCGAGAAGTACCAGATGGCGGTGTGTCCGCCGTCCGCGACGTAACGCCGGAGTGCTTCCGCTTCAGCGTCCGAGGCAGCCAGCTTGCTGGGCAACAGGACGAGTCCGTAGGCGCTGAGGTCCTGATCGAGCCGGACGAAATCAACGTTGATTCCGAGCAGCCAGAGCGCACGGTGAACCGACTTTACGGCGGGCAGGAAAGCGATATCAGTGGACGGCAGCGCGCTCGTGTCCGTCGACCACCACGCGGCGGAGTCCCAGACGATGGCCACCCTGTTTTGGTTCACGCGTCGGCCGGCAGCTGGCGGCTGTGCAAGTTCGTGAAGATTAGAGAGCGTCGTGCCGAGTTCGACGATTTCGCGGAACGTCCGGGAGTTCTCGCCAACGTGCGGAACCATGGGCGAGTGGAAGAACTCGGCTCCGGCACGCGGCGACCGCCACTGGAAGAACAGGGATCCGGTGGAGCCGCGTGCAAGGTATTGGAGGGTGCTGAACAGCAGCGTGCCCGGGTCCCGTGCGAGGATCCGCCCCTGCGCGTAGTTGTAGACCATGGTGGTGGCCTGTTCCATGAGCACCCACGGGCGACCGCCGTTGAAGGAGCGGGCGAGGTCGCTGCCGAAGGCAACCTGGACATTCCCCTCAATGCCCGGGGTGTCCGGATAGTGGTCAACGGAGACATCGTCGATCTCGGCTGCGAGGTCCCACTGGTCATAGTGGTTCCAACTGGGGAGCATGAAGTTGGTGGTGACGGGAACGTCGGGGCGGACGCCTCGGACTGACTCCACCTGGTCGCGCAGGCAATCCCTCAGCAGGTCGGCCGAGAAGCGCTTGAAGTCGAGCAGGTGGGAAGGATTGGGCAGGTATTGGGTGGCCCGGGGAGCGAAGATCTCTTCCCACTCGCCGTAGCCCTGTGACCAGAACGCGGTGTTCCAGGTGGTGTTCAGCTGCGTCAGGGTCCCGTACCTGGCGCGCAGCCACCCGCGGAAAGCCCTATCGGTTTCAGGCCCGTAGGAAACCGTTCCGTACTCATTGTGAAGGTGCCACATGGTCAGCGCCGGGTGGGAAGAGTACCGCTCTGCGAGGGCTGCCGTGACGCGCTTGGCTGCGGCGCGGTAGGCCGGAGCCGCGGGATTGTAGGTGTCCCGGCTTCCGTGGATCAGCCTCACTCCGTTCGCAGTGACCGGCAGGGCTTCCGGGTGTGCCAAGGAGAACCAGGGCGGCGGCGAGGCCGTGGGTGTGGCAAGGACAACGCCGATACCGTTTTCCGCCATCAGATTCATCACTTTGTCGAGCCAGCCGAACTCGTAGTGACCTTCCCGCGGTTCGATGGAAGACCACGAGAACACGCCGACGGTCACCCGGTTGACATGAGCTTCCCTCATCAGGCGAACATCTTCCTCCCACACCGATTCGGGCCACTGCTCAGGGTTGTAGTCGCCGCCGAAGACGAGCTCGTCGGCTTTCGGGAAGGGCGGGTCAATGGGCATGGAGACAGTCCTTGATCGGGGTGGAAACGGCATTGTCGAAGCGCTTCGACAACTCTAAGGTTCCCTTCCGTGACGCGCAACACCTTCTGGAAGGTTTTGCGATATCAGCCCAACCGATTCCGTGCAGGTTCGAAGAGGTCCTCCGGCGTGTTAGTCGAGACGCGCCGTACTTTAGGAGCGATCCGCAGCCAAACCTGCACGGAACCGTTGGGCTCCCGAAGACGAACGGCTCTAGCCCGTCTGCAGCAGCACCTTGGCCAGGAGGGCGGGATCCACTGATCCGCCGGAGACCACGGCAGCCGTTGTGCCGCCGTCGTTCTGGGCGTTTGCAGCTGGCACGAGGTCGTGCATCCAGGCAGCGGTGGCCACGGCACCGGACGGTTCAACCACGAGCCTGCCGGCGAGGGTGAGGTGGCGCATCGCGGCAAGGATCTGCTCTTCGGTGACGGTGATGACGTCGTCGACGTAGCGCTTCACGTGCTCCCACGGATGGACACCGAGCGCGGGAGTGCGGAGGCCGTCGGCAACGGTGCGGTACGTGAGTTCCTGTTCCCAGGTGATGCGGCGTCCTTCGCGGAAGCTTTGGGCGGCGTCGGCGGCGAGTTCCGGTTCCACTCCGATCACGCGGGTTCCGGGATTGATGGCCTTGACCGCCGTCGCAATGCCGGAGATGAGCCCGCCGCCGGAAATGGGGACCAGGACGGTGTCGACCTTGGGCAGCTGCTGCATGATTTCCAGGCCGACCGTTCCCTGCCCGGCGATGATGCGGGGGTCGTCGTAGGGCGGTACGTGGACGTAACCGTGTTCGGCGACGAGTTCGTGGGCGCGGACGTCGCGCAGCGCAGAGGGCACTATCTCCACCTCGGCACCGAGTGCGCGGACGGCCTCGATCTTGGGCAGCGGCGCGGCGTCCGGCATGACGATCACGGCGCGCAGGTTGAGCCGATGTGCCAGCCAGGCAACGGCGCGGGCGTGGTTGCCGGAGGATTGGGCGACGATGCCGTGTTCGCGGGCCTGATCCAGCACCTGGGCGATGGTGTTGTAGGCGCCGCGCAGCTTGAAGGCGCTGGTGGGCTGGAGGGACTCGGCTTTGCAGTGGAGCACCTCATCCGGGCGCTGCGGGTGCGGAAGTTGGATGATCGGTGTGCGTAGAACCAGGTCACTGATGCGTTCGGCAGCGGCTTCGATGTCGCTGAGGGTGACGAGCGTGGTCTCGGCGGCGGCTTCGCGGGTTTCCATGGAATGATCCTAGCCATTTCACCGGGCACCGTGCCTACCGGCAGCTACAGCAGCACCGTCAGTGCGATGAGGATCCAGGCCGGTAGCACCACGCCGGAGAGGACGGTCTGAGCGGCGGTGATCTGGGCCATGAGTGAGGCATCGCCGCCCAGGCGCCTGGCGAAGACGTAGGAACTCGTTGCCGTCGGCAGCGACTGGAATACCACGCAGACGACGGCGGCCGGTCCAGTGAATCCCAGCAGGATGCACAGCCCCAGGGTGGCTGCCGGCACCGGCACGAAGCGGAGCAGCAGAGCGGCCGTCACTGGCCGCAGGGATTCGCGGGTGAAAACGCGTCCGCGTAGCCCGGCCCCTACGCAGAAAAGGCCGATCGGAAGTGCCGCTCCCCCAAGCAGTCCAAGCACTGCAGCCACCAACTGCACGACGACGGCCGGCACCGGCGCGCTGAGAAAGTCGCCTACCCCCGGTGCGGATCCGATCAGGTTGGCGGCGAGTCCGGCGGCGCACGCGAGAATCAACGGGTTGCCGAACACCGCCAGGACCAGCGCGGAGCCGCGGAGTCTGTGATGTCCGTAGTGTGCGAGCGCGATGGTTGAGGCGAGGTTTCCGAACGGTATGAGGACCGCGTTGGCGAGTGCCGCGATGGCGATGCCGTTGGATCCAAAGAGGGCAGCGGCCGTCGTCACCCCGATATAGGTGTTGAAGCGGACGGTGCCCTGGAAGACCGAGGTGAAGGCCGGGCCGTCCCGGCCGGTGGCGGGGCGGCGGGCAGCATAGGCGAGCAGGGCCGAGAAGGTGGCGGACGCCGTCAGGACGAGCACCATGGGACCGGGTTCGATCGATGCGAAGTCAGCTCCGGCAAGGCCGGTTGCCAGCAGGGCCGGAAGCAGCACGAAGTAGACGAGCTTTTCCAGTCCGGACCAGAACTCCGGGCTGGGGATGAAGGAGTGTCGGAAGGTCGAGCCCAGGCCGATGAGAATGACGGCCCCGATGAGCGCGATGACTACGTCTATGTCGATGACGCCACGTCCGCTCGTGGTCTCATGCCGGTGCCCTTAGTGGCGTTGATGCTCACGTGAGGAGCGTAGCAATCGGCGGTGGCGCCATGCGCCGGTGGACCACAGCGCCCACAGAATGAGGACCGGTTGGAAGAAGAGGCGGATGAGCCGTGCCCGGTCGGTGTCCAGACCGAACGCGTCCACACCTTCAATGTATTGGGCGATGTTGCCAGGAAAGACTGCAACGAAGAAGGCAGCGACGATCCAGCCGACGAGGATCCTGTACCGCGGAAGGACAATCAGTGCAGCTCCGAGGAGTATCTCGACGATGCCGGACCCCACCACGACGACGTCGGTGGGCAGGGGAAACCAGGACGGCACCTGGGCGGCGAACTCGGAGCGGGCGACGGTGAGGTGGGCGGTGCCGGCAGCGAGAAGGAACGCGCCGAGCAGTATGCGCGCAATGGTCCTGGGGAGGGATGTGCGCAGTGGAGCTGGGGTTGCGGCCATTCGGTCCAGCGTAACGGGACCGGCACCGGGTTCTCCTCGATTAGGATGAGCGCAGCGCATTTGCGCGGCTGGTGGGGGTTGGGGTTCCTTCGCCATCCCCGGCACCCATGAAGGCCCGACGTTGCTGTACTTTCCTTCCACCAATTCGGCGGCGCATCGTCCTGCCGACCGTGATGTCACCCGGTTGCATTCCCTGCTTGACGACGACGTCTGGGCCTTTGCCAATTGCCGGGTGGAGGCGCCGGGGCTTCCTGTCGCCGAGATCGACTGGTTCTTCTACAACACCCGAACCGGCTGCCTGATGGTGAGCGAATGGAAGAAGTTCCCGAAGTCCGTGGCGGTAGCGGCGGACGTTGGGGAGCCGTGGGTACTCGCAGACGGCTCCGCCGTGCCCAATGCAATCGAACAGGTTACCAAACAACAACGGGCGCTCCGCAGGGCAATCGAGAGATCGATCCTTCCTCAGCACTTCCCTGCGCATAACCACGCCAAAATTGCTCAGTGCGTTTACTCGCCGCAGATAAGCGAAGCCACTGACATAGAGCGGCTGCAATTCGGTCGCGTTCACGGAGCGCTTTCTGCACTTGCCTCCGTTGTGCAGACTCTGCCGAGCCCTTCACCCCTGCTACTGAACGACGACGACGGCGCGCGGCTTTCCCTCGCACGGGCACTATGCGCGCTCTTCCGCTGCAGCATGTCGCCGGGGGTGGAGGCAAAGTTGCGCGCGGCTCCGGCGAAGGCAACCACCTCTCGCGCCGCCGTCGTAAAGCGGATCAGTGAAATCCACCGTGAGATGGCGAAGCTTCACCGCGAGTTGGCGGAACTTGCGATGGCTGGGCAGCCGGCCGAGCCCCGGCCGATCATGGTGAAGCCCGCGTTGATCAAGCCCGCTGCAACCAAACCTGCCGGCACTCCAGTTTCCGCCGGAGGAATGATTGCTGGGCCTGCAGCCGGGTTGAGCGATCAGGAGCGCATGAGAAAACATCTCTCTCACGCCTTCCATAACGTGAATGGCAGTGCTGATGCAGCGAGGGCTGCGCTGGGCAAGGCCTGGGTTGCGGTGCTTCGCGACCCCGCACTGAATGGGAAACAGGGCATCAGCCTTGCAGTTTTCGGTTCGGCAGCCGCTCCTATGGTCAAAGCGAAGCATGAGTCCGTGCGAAAGCTTGTGGGTATGCAACTGATCAAGTGGTGCCTCATCCAGGCTGAGCAGACGGGCTTGAAGGCGATCGCCGCGCCTGGTAACCCGTCAAACGTCCAACTCCGGTAGGAGGCCAGCACAACGACCGCCAGAGAAGGTCGCCCTCAAACAGAACCGCTCCCCGGAAACGATTCCCGGGGAGCGGTTCTGTGCTCTAGTCAGGCAGACTTACGCGGTCAGCCAAGGATGACGTTCGCGATGAACAGGAGCGGGATCGAGCCGGCCCACACCGCCGTCGTAATTCCCGACCAGCCCTTCAATGCTGCGGTGCCGTCCAGGCCTGCGAAGCGGGTGACCACCCAGAAATAGGAATCGTTGAAGTAGCTGAACACCATTGACCCGGCCGTGCAGGCAAGCGCGGCGACGACCGGATCGATGCCGAGCGAACTGACAAGTGGTGCCGTGACGGATGCCGCGGTGATCATGGCAACGGTGCCTGAGCCCTGCGCGATCCGCACGAGCGTCGCAATCAGGAACGGAACAAGGAAGGCGGGCAGAGGCGTCGCAGCAATCGCTTCGGCGAGGGCATCGCCGACTCCGGAGCTACGCAGGACCTGTCCGAGCGCACCACCGGCACCGGTGATGAGCAGGATGAGACCGGCTGACGCGGCAGCTTCTGCGAACCAGCCCTGCACCTTCGAGCGCGGAGTCCAGCGTGGCAGCAGAACATAGACAGCCAGGAGGACGCCGATGACGAGCGCCACTACCGGGTTACCGATGAATGCCAGCGGAACCACCCATGCGGAGGGCTCGTACTCATCGGTACCGACAACGCCTTGGTTATTCTGGTCGATCGCACCACTCACCGTGTTGAGAATGATGAGCACCAGCGGCACGAGCAGCGGGAGGGACGCCATGAACGCGCCGACTTTGTGAGGCTTGGCTCCTGCGGGAGGCGTACCGAGGGTGTTGTTGTCCACCTCGATAGAGGATCCCTGCAAGCTGTCCGAATCTTCCAGCGTGGGCATGGAGTCGTCAGAGTGACCGTCGGAATGGTCTGCAAGCGCAGTGCCGGTCCGGCCGCCCGATCGTGCCGCTGTGGATCCATAGACCATTTCACGGACGGTCTCATTCATCCCGGGTTCGATTTTGGGCCCAATCCACCTCGCGTAGAAAACCACGACAGGCAGCAGGATGACTGTGAAGACGAGGCCTGCGAGAATCAGGGCGCCAAGGTCAGCGCCAAGGATGCCCGCGACGGCGAGCGGCCCGGGGGTAGGCGGCACAAGGTGGTGGGTGAGGGTCATGCCGCAGCCCAACGCCAGTGCCAGTGTGATGTAACCGGCGCGCTTCACTCTGGCGATGGAGCGGGCCAGCGGATTCATGATTACGTAGCCGGAGTCGCAGAACACGGGAATGGAGACGAGCGCTCCGACGCTTCCCATTGCCCAGGGCTCGCGTCCCTTGCCGAACAGTTTCAGGAATGCAAGAGCCAGGGAGTTGGCGGCACCTGACACCTCAAGAATCTTTCCAATGCCCACGCCCAGACCGATCACGATTCCGATGGACGCAAGGGTGTTGCCGAATCCGGTGGTGATGGCCGAAACAATCTCCAGCGGCGCCTGCCCGGCCACAAGACCGGTCACCAGGGCGGCGATAAGCAGTGCCACGAACGCATCAAGGCGCGTTCTCAGCACAAGGATGATGATGGTCGCGATTCCAAGAACCAGCGCCAGAAGTAGTTGTATGTCCACTTGGTAAGTACTCCTCGTCAGCTAAGCAAGCCTCGTTGCCGTCTTAGGGTCTGCACGTGCCCGAAGTACATTGACGAGCGGTGTGCTGACTGTCACACTAGCACTGGACATATGACGTCTGACAAGTAGCCTGGGAGGAAATGTATCGTGCGGGTGTGCGTAGCAGTGTTGCTTCCCCGTGGACAGGCCAGGGGGTGGACGCGTGGCGCGCACTTCGCTGGCTGAGTCGGTCTTCGAGGAGATCCTTGAGCGCATCATCAGCGGTGCCTATCCACCCGGGGACTTCCTGCCGTCTGAGGCTGAACTCGCGGCATCCACCGACGTGAGCCGGTTGACGGTGCGGGAGGCACTGAAGAAACTCCAGGCCCAGAATGTGGTGCAGGTGCGGCGCGGACTCGGCACTTACGTCAACCCGAGTGCCCAGTGGACGGATCTTCAGGCCATCCTGCGCTCCGCAACCGCGGCGTCTGCTTCCCCCGACGTCTCACTCCGGCTTCTGGAAATTCGGGGCATGGTGGAGATCGGGGCCGCCGAGCTTGCTGCCCTGCACGCCACTGAAGAGGACCTGTCCCGCATGGATGCGGCAAACGCTGCACTGCAGGTTGCGCATGAGGCGGGCGACCTCGACGCCGTGACCACCGCAGATTTAGCTTTCCACGAAGCAGTCTTCCGGGCCTCGGCAAACCCCTTCATTCCGGTCATTCTTGGCCCCCTCGGCAAGCTGCTGTACAGCATGCGGCGAGAGACGTCGTCGTTTCTTGAAGTGCAGAAGCACGCCCTTGAGCACCACGCGCTGGTGCTTGACGCGATCCGGACCGGCGATGCCGACGTTGCGGGAAAAGCGATGCAGGCCCACATCAATCAGACCTATGACGACTACGAACACTTCATTCATCACAACGATCAGCATCAGGAGCAACGGTGACCGAATCAGCAGCATTCCCCTCAACCCGCACAGCGGTACTCACAGGCGCGGCTTCCGCGCGCGGAATCGGTCGTGCGACGGCCAACCGGCTGGCGGGCGAGGGCTGGAACATTGGGATCCTTGACATCGACGGAGCCGCTGCGGAAGAGGCAGCGGCGGATATCGCTCAGCGGCACGGCGTACAGGCAATCGGTGTTGCTACTGACGTTTCCGATGAGGCTTCCGTTGACGCAGCGATCAGCCGGATCGAAGCCGAGTTGCCGCCCATCGTGGCGCTGGCGAACCTTGCGGGGATCAGCTCCCCCACCGAGTTCATGCAGGAAACGAAGGAGGCCTGGGAGAGGGTCTTCGCGGTCAATATGACGGGCACGTTCCTCGTGACGCAGCGGGTGCTGCACGGGATGATTGAGCGGAAGCTCGGGCGTGTGGTGAGCATTTCGTCGATCTCCGCCCAGCGTGGAGGGGGCACCTATTCCAAGGTGGCCTACAGTGCGTCGAAGGCCGGGATCATCGGATTCACCCGCGCGCTTGCACGGGAAATGGGCGAGCACGGCATCACGGTCAATAGTATTGCGCCGGGACCGGTTGACACCGACATCATGGGCGGAACCCTGAGCGAAGATCGGAAGCGGGACATGTCGAAGGACATCCTGGTTGGCCGGGTGGGCACCGTGGATGAGATGGCTGCCCTCATCTCCTTCCTGGTGGGCCCTGATGCCGGCTTCATCACCGCCGCTACTTACGATATCAACGGCGGCCTGCAGGTTTCCTGACGCTCCAGCTTGGGTGCCCGCCTCATTGACGCTGGCTAGCTGACTTGCTCCGATAACGATTCAGCCATCGGATAGCGGCTTACCGCTATCCGATGGCTGGAACCCTATCCGAAAGCGAAAGTGCTATCAGCGCCGGCCGTTCGAGGGCGGCCAGAAACTACTTCCCCAACGAAGCGAACATCCGCCCCTCGGGATCGAGCGTCTTCAACAGCTGGGTGGTGATCTCCGACAGCTGCGCAACTTGCTCGGGCGTGAGCTGATCGAAAACCATCCCGCGCACGTACTCAACGTGGCCGGGAGCAGCGTCCACCAGCTTGTCCCACCCCGTTTCGGTCAGCGTCACGTTCTTGGCCCGTCGGTCTTCGCTGCACTCGCTCCGCTCCACAAACGCCTTCTTTTCCAGACCCGTCAACACCCTGGAAAGCCGCGGAAGCGTGGCATTGGTCTGAGACGCCAGCGCCGTAATACGCAACGTCCGCCCGGGCACCTCGGACAGTGACGCCAAAACAAAGTATTCGAAGTGCGTCAGATCCTCATCACGTGTCAGCTGCCCATCGAGCGCCGCCGGCAGCAACTCGAGCACAGCCGCCATGCGCTTCCATACGTCCTGTTCATCCTTGCTGAGCCATCGCGTCATACTTTCATTCTACGTAATGCTTGCATCTACAACTAATCGGTGCTAACTTATTAGTTGTACCCACAAGCAATTCTCTTCAAGGAGCTTCACATGACTTCGTTCACCATCTTCGGCAAGGGCAACATGGGCAGCGCCATCGCAAGCGTTGTCGCAGCAGGCGGCTCATCCGTCGAGCACATCGACTCATCCAGCACCGGCGCTACCGTCACCGGCGACGTCGTCGTTCTGGCAGTCCCCTACCCCGCCCTCAAGGACATCGTGGCGCAGTACGGTGACCAGCTGTCCGGCAAGATCGTCGTCGACATCACCAACCCGCTGAACTTCGAAACCTTCGATTCACTCGTGGTTGCTGCTGACAGCTCCGCCGCCGCTGAGCTTGCGTCCGCACTTCCATCCTCGAAGGTCGTCAAGGCCTTCAACACCAACTTCGCGGCGACCCTCGGTTCCAAGACCGTCGGTCAGAACCAGACCACCGTGCTCATCGCCGGGAACGACACCGACGCCAAGAACACCCTCGCCGACGCCGTCAAGGCCGGCGGAGTGGACGCCGTCGACGCCGGTTCCCTCACCCGCGCACGCGAGCTCGAAGCTATCGGATTCCTGCAGCTGACCCTCGCTGCCGGCGAGAAGATCCAGTGGACCAGCGGATTCGCTCTCGTTCGCTAGTCAGCCACAATCACCGGTACGACGCCGGTACTCACCCGCTGCGCACCGGCGTCGCTCGTTTTCCCCAGAACCAAACCCCGAAACGGACTTCTATGAACAACGCCACCCTGACCACCACTGCCCGTACCGTGCTTCGCGTCGTCGTCGGCTTCCTTTTCGCCGCACACGGCTGGCAGAAGTTCAACGAGTGGACCATTGCCGGCACCACCGCCGCCTTCGGTGACATGGGCATCCCCATGGCCGAGATCGCCGCCCCCGTGATTGCCACGCTCGAACTTGTTGGAGGAATCGCCCTGATCCTGGGCCTCCTCACCCGCCCCGTCGCGGTGCTGCTGGCCCTCGACATGCTGGGCGCACTGGTCCTGGTGCACATCTCCGCCGGAGTCTTCGTTGCGAACAACGGCTACGAGCTGGTGCTGCTGCTCGGTGCCGCCGCCCTGGCCCTCGCACTGGTTGGACCGGGCCGCGCCTCAGCTGACTACGCGCTGTTCGGCCGCCGGAACTCACGCGTGAGTGCGCTCGCGTAAGCACTCGAAACCTGAAAAAGGGGAGGAAGCCTGCACAGGCTTCCTCCCCTTTTTCGTGGCTGAACCGCTTCGCCACCCGGCGGTGGCATTACGAAGCCAATCGAACGTCTTCGCCCTGCAGATTGGCTCGGAAACCATCGTCCTGAACGGTGACGTCCTGCAGCTCAAGCCCCTCGGGCAGTCCTTCGATCTCGTGCTCGATGGTGACAAGGCTGCGCACGACGGCACCGATGGCGTCAGAGAAAAAGTCAGGGCCGCCGATGTCGATCGAGCGGGGCTCAACAACGAGACTGCCGCCCTCGACCTCGACCGTGCCGGTGGCTACGACCCGGAGTTCGCGTCCCAGTGCCTCGACCGTGCGAACGACGGCGGCCTGGCCGTCGTCGGCGGCGCGCACCACGGTCCCGCTTCCAAGTTCTTCGGCGACCACCTCGAACGGCACAGTGGCGTCTACCGAGAGCCGTGCCGCGACCAGCCCGTCCGGACCCGTGACCACGTCCTGCCCGACAGCCTGTATGTCGCGAAGCGTCGAGCCGGCGGTCACCACTGTTCCGGCGTCCAGCTCGAGGTCAGCGAGCCACGTCTCGTCGTCGCGCAGGCCGTCCGGTGGAGCTGCGTCCGGAGGCACGTCGTCGGGCGTACCCACGGTCGGTGGCCGCACGGACTCTGCCTCGGACCCATCCGCCGGGTCGCTCACTACCCACCAGAGGATCGCAATCGTGATGCCCAGGACGAGAATCATCCCAACGGCGCCAATCAGCCAGTCCTTCGCACGCGTCAACTCCATAGGAACAGTCTGGCGGTTCACAAAGCGGAATGAGTGAACTCTGCGAGTTAGGCGCTCTGGCTCAGTCGATCGGTTGGAAGAGGAAGTTCGATCACTGCCAGGAGGTCGACCGACTTGGCAATCGGTCCATCCACCGCTCTAGCAACCGAAATCTTGTCCCGCCGAACCTCCTGAATCAGCACCTTGACGCGCCGCCCATCAAGATCCAGCCACCAATCCTCGACGAACATTCGAAGACCGAGTTCGTCCAGGCGGTTCTCCGCATCCTCGAGTTCCGTCGCTTCGCCGACCGATCGATGCAGGAGGTCGAACGGCGCAAACAGTCCGTCATCGGTGAGGTGAATGTAGCCGACATGTTCGCCATCGGATGACCGCCGGTGGTCGAAGATGTTCTCGTCTGGAAGCGCACTGGTCATAGCGCCACTATATGGCGGCCCTTTAGTGGAGCCGACACCAAAGTGAGCAGATATTGTTGAACAATCTGTAAATCTCGTGCATGCTGGGTGAACCACAAAACGAGACGAGGATCACTATGGCTTTCATCGACCTCAACAGCGACGTCGGCGAGTCCTTCGGCAACTGGACCATGGGCGACGACGCCGCCATCTTCCGCTCCGTCTCCAGCGCCAACGTGGCGTGCGGCTTCCACGCAGGCGATCCCTCCACCATCGCGCAGACCTGCCGAGACGCCGTGGCCGCCGGCGTGACCATCGGAGCCCATGTGGGGTACCGCGATCTCGCCGGCTTCGGACGCCGATTCCTCGACTGCTCCCCCACAGAACTGGCCGACGACGTCCTCTACCAAATCGGCGCCCTCGACGCGATTGCCCGCGCAGCCGGCGGCACCATCCGCTACGTCAAGCCGCACGGCGCGCTCTACAACACGATCGTCACCCACGAGGTCCAGGCCAAGGCAGTGGTCGACGCCGTCAAAGCCTTCGGCGGCGACCTCCCGATGCTGCTCCTGCCGGGCTCGGTCGCGCTCAAGGAAGCCGAAGCCGCCGGACTCCGCGGCGTCTCCGAAGCCTTCGCCGACCGCGCCTACAACCCCGACGGCACGCTCGTCTCCCGCCGTGAACCGGATGCAGTTCTCCACGATGAAGAGGCCGTCGCCGCCAACATGGTCCGTCTCGCCACCGAAGGCACGATCATCGCCCGCGACGGCTCTGCCATCCGAACCAGCGCCGAAAGCATCTGCCTCCACGGCGACACGGATGGCGCAGTAGCGATGTCCGCCGCTGTCCGCCGCGAACTGGAGGCTGCCGGCGTCGGTATCCGGAGTTTCGTTTGAGTGCTGGTAGCCTCCGAAGCGGCATGCTTGCGGAGATTCATTGGGCCGGCCCGCGCGCCCTGCTCATCGAACTCGAATCGCTCGACGCCGTTCTGGCCCTCCATGCGCAGCTGGTCGACCATCCTCTGCCTGGCCAGGTCGACGTCCTCGCTGCAGCCCGCACGGTTCTCGCGGTCTTCGATTCGAGCCGGAACGCCCGCGCTGCCCGCACCGCCGTTGCAGCGCTGGACGTCGCACAGACACAGGACGCGCATGCCTCCGCTGAACCAGTCCGTATCGAAGTGGTGTACGACGGCGATGACCTCACCGAGGTGGGCCGCCTCACCGGCCTCGGCGCCGCCGGGGTCATCGAAGCCCACACCGGACAGCTCTGGACGGCAGCTTTCGGCGGCTTCGCGCCTGGGTTCGCCTATCTGGTGGGCGAGAACGAATCGCTCAACGTCCCCCGCCGCACCAGCCCCCGCACTGCCGTACCCGCCGGATCGGTGGGCCTGGCCGGCAACTTCTCCGCCGTCTACCCGCGCCGCTCCCCCGGCGGCTGGCAACTGATCGGCCGCACCTCCACCCGCATGTGGGACCTCGACCGCGACCAGCCCGCCCTCCTACGCCCGGGCACTACAGTCCAGTACGTCGCGGTGCGTGATGCGATCGAGCTTGCGGACACCGAGGCCACGAACGACGACGACGGCGCCACCCGGACCGCCGCAGCCGGCCCCTCGCTCGAGGTACTCATCCCCGGCCCGCAGTCGCTGATCCAGGACCTCGGCCGGCCCGGACTCGGCGACCTCGGCGTCTCCGCGTCCGGTGCTGCCGATACTGCGAGCGCCCGCCAGGCCAACCGTCTGGTCGGCAACAAGCCGGGCGACGCCGTCGTCGAATGCGTCCTCGGCGGCCTGGCGGTCCGCGCCCAGGGGGAACTGACCCTCGCCCTCGCCGGTGCACCGGTGCCCGCCCGCATCGAGAGGCAGCACGGCGACGGACAGCACGGCGACCGCACTGCGCCGATGTACACGCCCTTCGCCCTGCATGACGGCGAAAGCCTCCACCTCGACCTGCCCGATGCCGGACTCCGCACCTACCTCGGCGTCCGTGGCGGAATCGACGTCGCCCCGGTGCTCGGCAGCCGCTCGACTGACCTGATGTCCGGGATCGGCCCGGCGATCCTTGCTCAAGGCACAGTGTTGCCGGTTGGCGACGTCGAGCACGAGAATCCCCCCGTTGAGTTGGCAGGACACACCCCGAATGCTCAAGCATTCGGGGTGTGTCCTACCAACTCAACGCGACGGATTGTGGGCGCACCCGAGACGTCGACCCTGCCGCCGGACATCCTCGAGCGCCGGGAAACGGTCACGCTGCGCATCACCACCGGCCCCCGCCAGGACTGGTTCACGCCCGAATCGCAAGCGGCCCTCACCGAACACTCCTGGACCGTCACCGCGGAGTCCAACCGCATCGGCGTCCGCCTTGGACTTCCCATCGAGTGGGCGCCCACAACCGCCCAATCCCCCGAGAACCCGTCCTCAGCGCCCACTCGATCCGGTGAGACCGGCGGCGGTGAAACCGGCACTCAGCCTCTCGAACGCGCACGCACCGAGGAGCTCCCCAGCGAAGGTGTGGTGGCAGGATCACTGCAGGTGCCGCCGTCGGGCCTTCCCGTCCTTTTCCTCGCCGACCATCCGGTCACCGGCGGGTATCCGGTGATCGGCGTCGTCGCACCCGCTGATCTGCCCGCCGCCGCCCAACTGCCGCCGGGCACCACCGTGCGTTTCATCGAAATGGAGCCCCAGCCATGAAGAAGGTCCTGATCGCCAACCGCGGCGAGATCGCCGTCCGGATTGCCCGCGCGTGTGCCGATGCGGAGCTGGGTTCCGTTGCGGTGTACGCCGATCCCGATGCCGACGCCCTGCACGTCCGCCTCAGTGATGAGGCCTATGCGCTGGGCGGTTCGGCCAGCGCCGACACCTACCTGAACATCCCGAAACTCCTCGACGTCGCAGCCCGGGCCGGTGCCGACGCTGTCCACCCCGGCTATGGTTTCCTCTCGGAGAACGCGGACTTCGCGCAGGCAGTGCTCGACGCCGGACTGACGTGGGTCGGCCCCTCACCTGACGCGATCCGCAGTTTGGGGAACAAGGTCACCGCCCGCGAGATCGCGGTGAGGGCAGGCGCACCGCTGGTCCCCGGCTCCGACGGCCCGGTTGCCAACGCCGACGAGGTCCGCGCGTTCGCCGAGCAGCACGGCGTACCGGTGGCGATCAAGGCGGCGTTCGGCGGTGGCGGACGCGGACTCAAGATCGCCCACCGGCTCGAGGACATCGACGACGCCTTCGATTCAGCCGTCCGCGAGGCCACCGTCGCCTTCGGCCGCGGCGAGTGCTTCGTCGAGCGCTTCCTCGACAAGCCACGCCACGTCGAGGCGCAGGTGCTGGCGGATACGCACGGGAACGTCGTCGTTGTCGGTACGCGCGACTGTTCGCTGCAGCGGCGCAACCAGAAGCTCGTTGAGGAAGCGCCCGCGCCGTTCCTCACGGACGACCAGCGCAACCGTATCCACGAATCCGCCCGCGCCATCTGCCGCGAAGCCGGCTACACCGGTGCAGGGACAGTCGAGTACCTGGTGGCGCCCGACGGCGTAATCTCCTTCCTCGAAGTGAATACCCGCCTGCAGGTGGAGCACCCGGTGACCGAGGAGACCTCCGGCATCGACCTCGTACGCGAGCAGTTCCGCATCGCCGCAGGCTTGCCCGTGTCCATCACCCAGGACCCCGTTCCGCACGGCCACGCCATCGAATTCCGGCTCAACGCCGAGGACGCCGGCCGCGGGTTCCTGCCCTCCCCCGGACCGGTCGACGTCTTCGAGGCGCCCACCGGTGCCGGCATCCGCGTGGACACCGGCGTCCGGTCCGGCTCGACCGTCCCAGCCGAATACGACTCCCTCATGGCCAAGCTGATCGTCCACGGCGCCGACCGCGCACAGGCCCTGCGCCGCGCACGGACGGCCCTGGATGAGCTCCGCATCGAGGGCCTACCGACGGTGGTCCCGTTCCACCGCGCAGTCGTTCGCGACCCGGACTTCACCCAGCCGGACCGGCTCGGCGTGTACACCACGTGGATCGAGTCGGAGTTCACCGAGCGTCTCGCCGCGTCGCTCGACAGCGGGCTCACCGGTCCGGTCGCCCGCCGCGAAACGCTCACTGTGGAGATTGACGGCAAGGCCGTCCAGCTCGGTCTGCCGGCGCAGGTCTTCGCTGCGTTGATGACCGGAGGGAGCACCGCCGTCGTGCCTCCTTCCGCTGTGGAGGGGAAGACAGCGGACGACGGCGCCATCACGGCCCCGATGGGCGGCAACCTCGTGAAATGGCTGGCCGAGGACGGCGCCCAGGTGGGCGCGGACCAGCCCGTCGTGGTGGTGGAGGCAATGAAGATGGAGACCGTGGTGTCCGCATCGTCCGCCGGCACTTTCCGGCGCGGCGGGCAGGAGCCGGGTGCCGCCGTCGTACGCGGTGAGGTGTTGGGTACGGTTGAGTAGCCATGAATACTGCAACGGACACGACAACCGCAGCTGAGCACGCTCATACGACGGCGTGGATTGCCTCAACGCTGCGGGCGCGGATTGCGGCGGGGCAGCTGACGCCGGGATCGAAGCTGTCGGAGCAGTCACTGTCGGAGTCGCTCGGGGTTTCGCGGAACACGTTGCGGCAGGCGTTCGCCACGCTCGCCGGTGAATCAATCGTGACGCGCATACCGAACCGGGGCGTTTTCGTGGCCGCCCCCGGGGTGGAGGAAGTGCGTGAGATCTACCGGGTCCGGCGGACCATCGAGCCCGCGGCCGTGCTGTGGGGCCGGCCGACACCCGCGCAGCTGGATGCGATGGAAGCCATCATCCGGAAGGCCAAGGCGGCACGCGACGCCGGCTCCGTTCCCGAGATGGCCAACGCGAACCAGGCGTTCCACGAGGCGGTCGTCAGCCTGACCGGAAGCGAATCGCTGCAGGAACTGATGGATAAGGTGCTGGCGGAGATGCGGCTGGTGTTCCACGCCATGGCGTCGGCGCCGGACTTCCACACGCACTACGTGGACCGCAACGCTCGGTTGGTGACGCAGTTGCGCGAGGGCGAGAATGAGCAGGCGGCCGCTGAGTTACGCGCCTACCTCGACGCCGCCGAAGCGGAGCTGCTGGGGCACCTCGAAGGCGCTTAAACCCCGGAAGTTTTGCGCAGGTTCGGTGGCTTCGAGGGGGTCGGAAGCCACCGAACCTGCGCAAAAGTTCCGGGAAAGGGCGCTCAGGGCACCAGGTAGTCGCTGTCCCGCGCGTCGGTGATGAGCATGTGGCCGGGTGCATGGCCGATGGCCAGCGGCGGCCGCGAATGCATCACTGCCGCCTGCGGAGTCACGCCGCAGGCCCAAAACACGGGCAAGTGTCCGTCAGGGATCTGAACGGCTTCACCAAAATCCGGGTTGCCCAAGTCGGCGATGCCGAGCTCCTCCGGATTGCCCACATGCACCGGAGCACCGTGCACGGCCGGATAGCGGGACGTGATGCGGACGGCGTCGGCCACCTGTGCGGCGAGTACCGGACGCATGGACACCACCAGCGGGCCGGACATGGCGCCGGCGGGAGCACACTCACGGTTGGTCCGGTACATCGGCACGTTGACGCCCTGGTCGATGTGCGCAATCCGGACGCCGCCGTCCTGCAGGGCAGCCTCGAAGGTGAAGGAGCAACCGATCAGGAAGGTCACCAGGTCATCGCGCCAGTAGCCGGTGATGTCGGTCGGCTCGTCGATCTTTTCGCCGTTCCGGTACACGGTGTATTTCGGGACGTCCGTTCGGATGTCCCCGCCCGCGAGCAACGGTCCTGCGGTCTCCCCCGGCTCCAGCACGCCCAGAACGGGGCAGGACTTCGGATTGCGCTGGGCGAACAGGAGCAGGTCGAAGGCCTGCTCACGCGGGATTGCGAGCACGTTGGCCTGCGCGTAGCCGCGGGACCAGCCCGACGTCGGTTCCACCAGACCGCCGCGGAAAGCAGCCCGCGCTTCGGCGGGAGTCACAGAGCCGCGATCGGTCATGCTGACCACAGCTGCGCGAGCCCCATGATCGAGGTCCAGCCGAGGAAGAGCGTGAGCAGCCAGGTGACAACGCCGACGATCAGCAGCCACTTCGGGTAGTCGTAGCCGTTCATCAGGTCACGCCGGCGCCAGGCAACCCAGAGCAGTACGCCGAAGCCGACAGGAAGGATCAGGCCGTTGAACGCCCCGGCGAAGATCAGCAGCTGCTGCGGTGCCTGGCCGAGGAAGAGATACACGGTACCGCAGACCACGATGAAGACGACGGTGATGAGGTTCCGCTTACGCTCGGGGGTTTTCGAGGAGGTGATGAAGGAGACCGAGGTGAACGAGGCGCCGATCACGGACGTGATGGCAGCGGCCCAGAGCACAATGCCGAACACCCGCATACCGATCTCGCCGGCCGCGGCGCCGAAGGCTTCGGCCGCCATGTTGTCGCTGCTCAGGACCGTTCCACCGGCAACCACCCCGAGGATTGCCAGGAACAGCAGCACCCTCATGACGCCGGTGACGATGATGCCGATCACCGAGCTGCGCGTGATCTGGCGGACGTGCTCCACGCCGGTGGCCCCGGAGTCGAGCATCCGGTGTGCGCCGGCGTAGGTGATGTATCCGCCGACAGTGCCGCCCACCAGCGTGGTAATGATGAGGAAATCCACCTGTTCCGGCAGGAACGTGTTCTTAAGCGCGTCACCAAGCGGCGGAGCGGCGACGATGGCCACGTAGATCATCAGCAGGATCATGATGGCACCGAGGAGCACCACAATGCGGTCCAGCGCCATGCCGGCGCGCTTGCTGACGAAGATCAGGATCGCGATGACGGCGGAAATGGCGCCGCCGATCTTCGGATCGACACCGAGCATCGCGTTGGCGCCCAGGCCGGTGCCCGCGATGTTGCCGATGTTGAAGACCACTCCGCCGAGGAAGACCAGACCGGCAAGAAACCAGCCGACGCCGGGAATCACCCGGTTGCCCAGCTCCTGCGCCCGCAGCCCGGAGACTCCGATGACCCGCCAGACGTTCATCTGCACCGCAATGTCGATGAGGATGGATGCCAGAATCGCGAAGGCGAAAGCCGCACCGAGCTGTGCGGTGAAGACCGTTGTCTGGGTGATGAAGCCTGGGCCGATGGCGCTGGTGGCCATCAGGAACATCGCGCCCAGCAGGGCTGAGCGCCGAGCCGAGGAGCTCAGATTGAGTTTGGTGCTGCCTTCTGCCATGGGGTCCGTCCGTTACGTCGGGGTGACTGGCGTCACAATTATCGTCCCGAGGAACGATACAGGTTGTTGAACAATATTGGCAAGGGATTGTTCAACAACTTCTCATTCAAACCTCGCACGGTCGCCGGTGTGACGCTGGATTGGGCGACAGGGCCCCAGCCTTTCCCCAAGCTCGCACTTCGACAATGTCGCTATCCGACGAACCGCCGGATAGCAATCCCAGCACGCGAAAATACGGGAGTGGGGACATGAGAAATCCAACGCTGTCGACTGCGGGACTAACAATCCTGCGAGTCGTCACAGGCTTCATCTTTGCCGCGCACGGCTGGCAAAAGTACACCGAATTCACGATCGCGGGCACCCAGGCATCATTCGCCGACATGGGCGTGCCACTGGCCGACATCGCTGCGCCGGTCATCTCGACACTCGAACTGGTTGGCGGCATAGCGCTGATCTTCGGCCTGCTGGCACGCCCTTTCGCGGCCCTGCTGGTGCTCGACATGCTGGGCGCGCTGATCATCGTGCACGCGCCTAACGGAATCTTTGTGACCAACAACGGCTATGAACTGGTGCTGATTCTCGGCGCTGCTGCACTGACCATTGCGCTCCTCGGTCCCGGCCGGCTCTCAGTCGATCACGCACTGTTCGGGAGGCGGCACTCGCGAATGAGTGCGCTGGCGTGATGCCCTCACCCGTTGCTGCGCAGCCGGGGCTCCTACACTGAATCAATGACTGCAACCCTCGTGGCCAAGGCGCTTTCCGGCGGCCACGCTCACCGCACCCTCTTCTCCAACCTTGACCTGACCGTCACCGAGGGCGACGTGGTGGGAGTCGTGGGAGCCAACGGCGCCGGCAAGTCGACGCTGCTGCGCCTGCTCGCAGGCGTCGACGAGCCGCTCGCGGGCACCGTGATGGCCTCGCCGAAGGACGCCTTTGTGGGCTGGCTGCCGCAGGAGCATGAGCGCACTCCCGGCGAGACTGTGGAGCAGTACATCGCGCGCCGGACCGGTGCGACCGCCGCAACCCAGGCGATGGAAGCCGCAGCCGACGAACTCGGCACCGCCGTCAAAGGCGCCGATGATCGCTACGCCGCCGCCCTGGAACACTGGCTCGCCTCGGGAGCAGCGGATCTGGAGGACCGGCTTCCAGCGGTTCTGGCCGACGTCGCGCCCGGTGTTGGACAGGATGCGCTCGTCACCGGGCTCTCCGGCGGTCAGCTCGCCCGGGTTGCATTGGCAGCGCTGCTGCTGAGCCGGTTCGACGTCGTGCTCCTCGATGAGCCCACCAATGACCTGGACCTGGACGGGCTCGCCCGCCTCGAAGCGTTCATGCGCAACCTGCGCGGCGGCGCTGTGCTGGTTTCCCACGACCGCGAATTTCTCGCCCGCTGCGTTACTACCGTGGTGGAGCTGGACCTGGCGCAGAACCAGGTGGCCGTGTACGACGGCGGTTACGACGCCTATCTCGAAGAACGCGCCGTCGCGAAACGGCACGCCCGCGAGGCGTACGAGGAGTTCGCCGACAAGAAGCAGGACCTCGTCTCACGCGCCCGCACCCAGCGCGAGTGGAGCTCGCAGGGCGTACGGAACGCCATGAAGAAGAGCCCGGACAATGACAAGATCCGCCGCCGCGCCAGCATGGAGTCCTCGGAGAAGCAGGCGCAGAAGGTCCGCCAGATGGAGTCGCGGATTGCCCGCCTGGATGAGGTGCAGGAGCCGCGCAAGGAATGGCAGCTGCAGTTCAGTATCGGCTCCGCGCCGCGTTCCAGTTCGGTGGTCGCGACGCTGAACGGCGCCGTCGCCCGGCAAGGGAACTTCACGCTGGGCCCGGTGTCGGTGCAGATCAACGCCGGTGAACGTATTGGCATCACCGGCCCCAACGGAGCGGGAAAGTCAACACTGCTTCGCCTGCTGCTGGGGCATCAATCCCCCGACGACGGCGCCGCCTCGCTGGGTGCCAATGTCGCCGTCGGCGAGATCGACCAGGCACGCGGCCAACTGGCCGAGGACCAGACGCTCGCGGCCGCGTTCGAGGCGGCCGTTCCGGACCTGGCGCAGGCGGAGGTGCGCACCCTGCTGGCCAAGTTCGGCCTCAAGGCGGATCAGACTGGCGCCCTCGTCGGCAAGCTTTCCCCCGGCGAGCGCACCCGGGCCGGGCTTGCGCTGCTGCAGGCCCGCGGGGTGAACCTGCTGGTGCTCGACGAGCCCACCAACCACCTCGATCTTCCGGCCATTGAGCAACTCGAGGAAGCGTTGGAGGACTACACCGGAGCGCTCTTGCTGGTGACCCATGACCGGAGGATGCTTGAGAACATCCGGCTGGACGAGCGGTGGGAGGTCAGCAGCGGTCAGGTCCAGGTCAGCTGAAACTCTAAACTCCAAAACCCCCGGAAGATTTGCGCACCTCCGGCGGCTTCAACTGGCCGCTGAGTCACCGGACCTGCGCAAAAGTTCCGGGGTGTTGTGTGCTCTGGCCCTCCTAAGCGATTCGGAGTACACAAGGAACCATGGCGAAGAACAAGGGAGTAGCACCGCGGCTGGCAGAAGCGCTGGGGATCATCCTCGGCGTTGATGAAATCCCGCTGCGGCTTCATGCGTGGGACGGCTCGGAGGCTGGGCCGGCGGGTGGCCCGGTGATCGAGTTCCGGTCCCGGCGGTGGTTGCGCCGCATGCTGTGGTGCCCCAATCAGCTGGGGTTGAGCCGGGCGTATGTGGCCGGGGATATCGACGGTCCCGGCGACCTCTTCGAGAGCTTCTCGGCGCTGAGTTCCGTGGGCAAGTTCGCCGAGCTGAAGGCCTTCCGCCCACCCACCCCAGGCGAGCGCTGGAAGCTGCTCCGGACCGCCGTCCGGGTCGGCGCGCTCGGACTTCCGCCCGCACCGCCGCCGGAGGAAATGAACGTCAGCAAAAAAGGAAGGCTGCATTCGAAGAAGCGGGACGCTGCCGCGGTCTCCCACCATTACGACGTCGGCAACGACTTTTATGCGCTCGTCCTTGGTCCATCGATGGTCTACTCCTGTGCGGTTTGGGAGGACGAGAGAACCGGTTTGGACGCGGCCCAGGAAGCGAAGCTCGACCTGGTCTGCCGCAAGCTGGGACTCCGCGAGGGCATGCGCGTACTGGACGTGGGCTGTGGGTGGGGCAGCTTCGCGCTGCACGCGGCGCAAAACTACGGAGTCGACGTCGTCGGCGTCACCCTTTCGAAGGAGCAGGCGGCGTCCGCGCGGGAGCGGGCGGACGCCGTCGGGCTTTCCGACCGGATTGAGATCCGGGTCCAGGACTACCGCGATATCGACGACAGCCCGTTCGACGCGATCAGTTCCATCGGCATGGCTGAGCATGTGGGTCGGGAGCAGATCGGGCACTATGCATTGAAGCTGCACGGCCTGCTGCGGCCCGGTGGGCGGCTGCTCAACCACGCAATCTCCTGGAACGCCGGCGAGATGCCGCCGGATCCCGACTCCTTCATCCCCCGCTACGTCTTTCCGGACGGCGAGATGCTGAGCCTGACGATCATGATGGGCGCGCTGGAATCCGCGGGCCTGGAAGTGCTCGACGTCGAAGCGCTGCGCCGACACTACGGACTCACCCTTCGCGCCTGGGTGCGCAACCTTGAGGAGAACTGGGACGAGGCGGTGCGGCTCACCAGCGAGGGACGGGCGCGGGTGTGGCGGTTGTATATGGCGTCGAGCGCACTCGGGTTTGAGCGCGGGCTGAACGGCGTGACCCAGGTGCTGGTGCAGCGTCCGGGCGGTGAGGAGCCGCCACTGCGCCGCGACTATTGAGGCGCAATTACTAGAGTGGGTGCATGACACCCACTCTCACAGTTTTCCGGAACGGCCACGTGTTCGACGGCGAACGATTCCTTCCCGAGCCCGCTGACGTTGTTGTCCGGGGCACCACTATTGAGGCGGTGGGTCCGGGCGCTTCGGACGCGCCCCAGTATGCCGACGCTGCGGTAGTGGACTGCACAGGGCGCACGGTGCTTCCCGGGATGATTGACCTGCACATCCACGCGACCACCTCCAACCCCGGTTCCATCCAGGCAGTGGCTGAGCCGTTCTCGCTGCAGTTCTACGAATCCGTGCGCAACCTCCAAGCCACCCTGCGGGCCGGCATCACCACGGCGCGCGACGCCGGCGGCGCTGACCTCGGTGCCAAGCTGGCGATCGAAACGGGCCTCGTGAAGGGTCCCCGGCTTCGGCTCGCGATCAGCATCATGTCCCAGACCGGTGGTCACGGTGACTTCTGGCTGCCATCCGGCGTGGACTCCCCTGCGCTGGGACCTCACCCCGGGCGGCCGAGCGGAATTGCCGACGGCGTCGAGGAGGTTCGGCAGGTCACCCGCCAACTGCTGCGGGCAGGGGCGGACCAGATCAAGATCTGCTCCACCGGAGGAGTCCTCTCCCCCACCACCGACCCACGGCATTCGCAATTCACTCCGGCGGAGATCGCCGTCAGCGTTGAGGAAGCCGAACTGCAGGGCAAGTACGTCATGGCGCATGCGCAGGGCACGGCGGGCATTGTCAACGCGCTGCGGGCCGGGGTACGGACTATTGAACACGGCATCTACCTCAACGATGAGGCGATCCAGCTGTTCCTGGACACTAACGCATACCTGGTGCCTACCCTCGCTGCGCCCAGGGCCGTCATCCGCAAGGGCGAGTCCGGGACCAGCGGCCTTCCGCCGCAGGTCATCGACAAGGCCAAGCGGGTGGCCGAGGATCACCGTGCCTCCGTCGCCCGTGCTGTTGAGGCGGGCGTCCGGATTGCCATGGGTACTGACTCCGGTGTGGGAGTCCACGGCGAGAACCTCGAAGAACTCGCCCTGATGGCGGACGCGGGCATGAGCCTGGAGCAGGTGCTGGCTGCCACTACGTCGGTTGCGGGTGAACTGATCACTCCGGAGCATTCGGTGGGCCGCCTTGCTCCGGACTATCTGGCCGACGTCGTCGTTCTGAATGGCCGGCTGGAATCCGCTGAGCAGCTTCCGCGTCTGCGGGAGATGATCGGGCAGGTCTATAAGGAGGGTGAACTGCAGTTTCCTGCGTAAGCAGTCCTCCGACCTCATCTCGGCTCACCTCATCGCAACGCCACGGCCCTGACACGCGAACTGCGTTTTGTGGGCGCCGGGTTGTACCTTTGACGACGTGAGCACGCTCAGCACTGCATACGCAACCGACCGCCTGGCCAAGGAAAGCCCCGCCTGGTCCCTGTTGCGCGGGCGGAACGCGGGCGCCGCCGTCGCACTTTTGGGAACGCATCTCGGTGGTGAGGACAGACGGCGTCCTGCGCCGGAGCTTTTCGAACTGATCGACGCGGATCTGCAGGAGCTGCGTGACCACGGCTTCGAGCTCCCGCAGACCGCACAGGCGTACTGCTCGGAGTGGCGCAACGAAGGCATCCTTATCCGCCGCGTCGCGGAAGAAGCGCGTGGTGAGACCTTCGAACTTTCCCCCGGTGCGCTCATGGCCATCCAGTTTGTCACCCAGCTTGCCGAGCCCCGCCAGGCCGTGACGGAATCACGTCTGTCCAGCATCTTCGCGTCGCTGCGGCAGCTCGCCCGGGACACGGATCCCAGTTCCGCCTCTCGGCTGGAGGCTCTGCGCGCGGAGCAGGACCGCCTCGCCGCGGAAATCGAACGGGTTCAGGCCGGTGACTTCGAGGTCCTGAGCGCGGACCGCGCGCTGGAACGGGCCACCGAGCTGCTGCTGCTCGCGGATGAGCTGCCCAGCGACTTCGCCCGGGTACGCGGTGACCTGGAAACCATCAACCGGCAACTTCGGGAGCGGCTGATCAGCCAGGAAGGTTCGCGGGGCACGGTTCTCGAGGACATCTTCCGCGGTGTGGACCACCTCTCCGAGTCCGACGCCGGCCGCAGCTTTAATGGCTTCTTCTCCCTGATCCTGGACCCGGAGCAGAGCACCGAGTTCGAGGAATCGGTCGGCCGCGTACTGGACCGGGACTTCGCAGGCCAGCTGACTCCCCGCCAGACACGCTTCCTACGCCGCATGCTCCCCACGCTGCAGGATCTCAGCGGCGAGGTCCATGACGTCATAACCCACCTCTCCCGCAGCCTCCGCCGCTTCGTTCAAAGCCAGGAACTGGAACAGGACAGGAAAATCAACTCCCTGCTGCGGGCCACCCTGAAGGAGGGCGTCGAGGTCAGCAGCAGTGTTCGGGTTTGGCAACAGACGGGCCTGGGCCTGGATCTCACCTCCGTCCCGCTGGGCACAGTCGCAGCCTTCGCTCTGCACAATCCGGCGGATTCAGAGACCGTGGCCAGCCTCCAGACCCAGGATGCGGCACCGGTGGATCTGCGGGTGCTGCGCGAGCTGGCCCGGGCTTCGGAAATCGATATGAAGGAACTCATCTCCAACGTCAATGACGTTCTGGAGCGACGCGGCGCCGTCACCATCTCTGAAATACTGGACGCACACCCGGCCACGCAGGGAGTGGCAAGCGTCGTCGGACTTCTGGTTCTGGCAGAGAATCAGGGGCGGGAACTCGGCGGCGAGGAGCCGGTGAGCTGGAAGTCGTCCCAGGGAGTCGCCCGGCACGGTGTGGTTCCCTCCTACCTCTTCACACGGAAGGTGTCATGACCACGTCCACCGAACCCAGCCTGGACAACAGCGCGGACGCGGGCTCTGAACGCCGCCCGGACAACAATGCGCTGTGGGACGGCGACACCGGCACCCTGCGGGATCCGTCCCGCCGCGCGCTGGTGCAACTGCTGCGCGGGCCGTTCCTGTCTGCTGAACGTCACGGCCACCTCTGGGCGGCCCTGCTCAATGACGAACAGGAGATCCGGTCGCGCCTTGCGGATGCGTACCTGGAGCTGGTGGTCGACGTCGAAAGCCAGCTTGCGTTCGCCCGCAACGTCCGCGTACCGGACACGGATGCACCGAAGGTCATGCGAAGCCATCCGTTGACCTTTATGGATACGGCGATGCTGCTGCACCTCCGCCAGCAACTCCTCCACAGCGACGGCCGCGAACGCGTGATCGTCGGTAAGGACGAGGTGTCAGACCAGCTGCAGGTCTACCGCGGTGCCACGGACTCGGACCCTGCAGGATTCGCCAAGCGGATCAACTCCTCCTGGCAGAAAATGGTCACGTACGGCATCCTGGCGACCACCAGCACCGAGGACCGCTTCGAGGTCTCGCCCGTGCTGCGCCTGATCTTCGGAGCCGATGAGATTGCTGCGGTCCAGGCCGAGTACCGGAGGCTCGCAGCACGGGGCACCGGTCAGTTCGACGACGCAACGAAGCCCGAGGATGCAGCGGATGCCACTGACACCAGCGAGAACATTGAGACCAGCGTGAACATTGAGACCAGCGTGAACACCGAGTTGAGCGCGGAGGAAAGCACAGCATGAGCACCGACACCCTGCCGGGCCTCGAGTTCGACGATGAATCCCTGCCCGAGGCTGCCCCCGTAGCAGCCGGCACCCTTCCCGGGCAGTGGCGCCTGGACGGCGTGGAACTGGTGAACTGGGGAACGTTCCAGGGCCACCACACGGTGAACGTGGCGCGCGATGGCTTCCTCATTACGGGCCACTCCGGGTCCGGCAAGTCCTCCCTGCTGGACGGGATCGCCGCCGTGCTGACGCCGCGTAAGTGGCTGCGGTTCAACGCCGCGGCCCAGGATGCCTCCAGCCGGGGCGAAGACCGCTCGATTGTCAGCTACATCCGTGGCGCCTGGCGCCGGCAGGCTGATGAAGTTACCGGGGAGGTGGCCAGCGACCACTTGCGCCCGGGCGCCACCTGGAGCGGCATCCTTCTCCGCTATCGCGATGGCCGCACCCAACACCCGGTGGTCCTGGTGAAGCTCTACCACCTCAAACGCGGCAGCAACTCCCCCTCCGAGGTGAGCGAGCTGCACATCGTGCTGCAGGAAGACGTCTCACTTCCTGACTTCGAGGGCTACGCCCGCAACGGCTTGGAGCCACGACGGATCAAGGCGAGCTGGCCCGACGCCGCCACGGTCACCGATCAGCACTCGAGCTTCTCCCGCAAGTTCCGCAGCCTGCTCGGCATCGCCAGCGACAACGCGCTGCTGCTCCTGCACAAGACCCAGTCCGCCAAGAGCCTGGGCAACCTCGATGAGCTCTTCCGCAACTTCATGCTCGACGAGCCTTCCACGTTCCGTCTCGCCAAGACGGCCGTCGAGCAATTCTCCGAACTCGCCGAAGCACACCACCTGGTAGTGGATGCCCGGCGGCAGGTCGAACACCTTGAGCCCCTCATTCCGCTGTGCCGCCAATACGAGGAAGGAACAGCGGTCATTGAGCACGCGGCCCGGCTGCGGCACTCCCTTGAGCCTTTCAAGGACGCGTGGAAACTTCGTCTGGCTGAGCAGGAGCAGGAAACAGCGCAGCACCGGCTGAAAATCGCCGAGGCGGAGCTCACCACGGCGGCCTCCGCCGTCGAAGAAGCAGACCAGGCCCACGGGCTGGCCCGCGCGCAGGTTGAGAATAGCGGCGGCCAGGCGCTCGCACAACAGCGCGAATGGCTCAGTCTCACTGAAGCAAAAGAACAGGAAGTACGACGACGGCGGGCTGACCTGGAGCAGGAACTCGGCTCGGTGGGCATCACCTTTCCGGCTTCCTTGGAGGAGTTCGAAGAACTCCGTGCCACCGCGGAGAAAGAGCGCATCGAGCTGGAGGCTGCGAGGTTGAAGGGCGACCAGCAGTTGGATGAGCTCCGGGGCAAACGCACCGACCTTACCCGTCGCCGGGACGCCCTGACCGGGGACATCCGTGCCCTGCGCCAGCAGTCCTCCAACATGGACCGGCGCAATCTTCAGGCGCGGCAGCGCATTTCGGAAGCCACCGGCCTGCCGTCATCGAGCCTGCCCTTCGTTGCCGAGCTGGTGCAGGTCAAATCAGGGGAAGCAGCGTGGACCGGTGCCCTGGAACGGGTTCTCCGACCGCTGGCAACTATCATGCTGGTGCCGGCTGTTCATGAAACTGCCGTTTCCAAAGCCATGAACGGCGTGGATCTTGGCACCCGGCTGGTCGTGGAAGTAGTGGGCACGCGGGTGGAAGAGCCGCGTACCACGCGGTCGGGCCGTTCCCTCGTCCACAAGCTCGAGGTTCGTGAGGGACCCATGGCGGCGTGGGTGCATAGCCAGCTCTCCCGCCTCTATGACTACGAGTGCGTTGAGGACCCGGCGGAGCTCAAGCCGCTGGAGAAGGGCGTCACCCTGGCGGGGCAGGTAAAGCGCTCCCGCAGCCGGTATGAGAAGGACGACCGTCACCGGCTCGACGACCGCGAATTCTGGATCCTCGGCTTCAACAACGAGGCAAAGGTCGAGCATCTTCTCGACCTGCTCAAGCAGGCAACCCGAGGTCTTGAAACGGCGGCCGCCGAGGTGGCGAGGGCAGAGCGGATGCGAGAGGCCGCCGTCGAACGCGTCCGGGCGCTGGAATCCCTGCAGCACCGCAGCTGGGAAGATCTCGATGTGCCGGCCGCTGAGAGTTCCCGGCGCATGCAGCTGCAACGCCTGGACAGCCTGCGCGCGGCGAGTAGCGATATCCGGCTTGCAGAGAAGGCGCAGCAGGATGCCCGCGAGCGGTTGGCGGCGGCAAAGGAACGCGAGACGGTCAAGCGGACGGTTGTCGCCGATGAGCACAGCCGCCTGAAGGAACTGAACCGGATCATCACCGAGCTCACATCGGAGGCGCGAACACCAGTAGAGGACGCGGACGCAACCGAGCTCGAACAGCGCTTCCACAGCATCCGCCGGAGTATTACGCATGCTGAAATCGACGGCGTCGCATTGAAGGTCAGTGGCGCGCTCACCGAGGAGGAGAACGCTGCCCGCGGTTCGGTGCAGGCGGCAGAGCAGGCGATCGTGGCTCGCGAGTTTTCCTTCATTTCCTCGTGGCGGGCTGTTGCGGGCGACCTCACCGCAGAGATCGCCGATCGTGGCGGCTTCCTCGACATCCTGGGAAAGCTTCGTGCGGACCGGTTACCGGACTTCGAGCAGAAATTCTTCGACCTGCTGGAGAGTCAGGCACAGCGGAACGTCGGTCAACTGGCCAACGAGATCCGGCGCGCGCCCGGGCAGATCCGGGAGCGGATCGACCCGGTGAACCGCTCGCTGCGCCGTTCACCGTTCGACGAGGGCCGGTATCTCAAGATCATGGTCAAGGACAACAATTCCGAGGCGAAGACCAGGTTCATGCAGGATCTCCAGACGATCTCCGCAGGGTCCTGGGCAGAGGAAAGCCGCGAGGCCGCGGAGCAGAAGTTCGATGTGATGAACCGCCTCATGACGCGGCTGTCTTCCAGCGAAGCCGGGGACCGCAGCTGGCAGCGGCAGGTTTTGGACACCCGGCAGCATGTCCGTTTCACTGGGGTTGAGCTGGATGAGGCCGGCACCACGGTCAATATCCACGATTCCAGCGCCGGGCTCTCCGGTGGCCAGCGGCAGAAACTGGTGATCTTCTGTCTGGCCGCTGCCTTGCGGTACCAACTGGCTGAGGACGAGGACGACATCCCCGGCTACGGCACCGTCATCCTCGACGAGGCTTTCGACAAGGCAGACAGCGCGTTCACCCGGATGGCCATGAACGTGTTTCTCGAATTCGGCTTCCACATGGTTCTGGCGACACCGCTGAAGCTGCTGCAGACTCTCGAGGACTACGTGGGCGGTATCGCGCTGGTGGTGTGTCGGGACTTCAAGGATTCCCGGATCGGGGTGGTTTCTGTTGGTGACGGCGAGCTTCAGGCCGCCGCGGATGAGTCGACGCCGGAGACAGACGCTTGATGCCGCGAGGACGTCTAAGTTCGTGGACACGGGGTATCGCCTGATGCCGGGCGCCGCGAAGCCGTGGATCGGCGTCGAACAGGCACGCACTACCGCGGCCGGCAAGTATGAGCGGAATTTCGGTGAGTGGGCGGCAGCTGGTGGTGCCGGCGTCGTCGTCGTCGAATTTCCGCTGCATCCGCCCACTGAGCAGGCTGCCCTCGCGAACCAAGGTGAGGCGATCGCCTGGGTGAAATCCTGGCGCGAGGCCGGGCTGGGGGACGCGGTGGTGTGGGCGCCGCGCCGCTGGGCTAGCCTCGGAACGCAGCAGGTTCCGGAGCGGCTGCGCATCACCGGTGCCGTCGAGGTGGCACGGTTCGCGCGGAAGGCGCAGCACTGGTCACGCCTGAGCGCGCGGGTCCAGGCGCTGCTGTCAACCTTCGACCGCGGCACCCTGGCTGAAGCGGTGAGGCGGAGCGCACGCCGGATTGCGGAGCTTGATGATGTGGATTTCGACCGGTTGGTCCTGGTGCTTCAATGGCTCGAAGCGAATCCGCAGTCGGGACTGTATATCCGGCAGCTTCCTGTGCGCGGCGTGGACACTAAGTGGGTCTCGACGCACCGCGGCCTGGTGGAGAAGCTGTTCGCCGCGTTGACGGGCCGGGAGTCTCTGGGATTGGGCGCTCCGCCGGCGCTGGTGCGGATGCGGTTCCTGGATCCGGAGCTGAGTCCCGGCGGTCTGGTGGATGTGTCGGTACCGGTGTCAGAGTTGGCTTCCTTGGATATACAGCCGCGAACCGTTTTCGTGTTCGAGAACCTTGAGTCTGTGATCGCGATGCCGCCGGTTCCCGGTGCGGTGGTTCTGCATGGTGCTGGATACGCGGTGGACCGGTTGGAGCGTATTCCGTGGGTTCGGGATGGCCGGGTTGTGTACTGGGGCGATCTGGATTCCCACGGCTTCGGAATTCTGAACCGGATCCGATCAGCTTGCTCCGACGTGTCTCCAGTCTTGATGGACGTTGAGACGCTTGAGGCTTACCGCGATCTCTGGGTGAAGGAGCCTGTTCCATCCACTGGAACGTTCAGCCATCTCCTGCCTGCCGAGCAACATGTCATGGCGGAGCTGAAGCGCCACGGCAACGTCCGCCTTGAGCAGGAGCGCATCGAATGGCGGTATGCGTTGGAACGGCTGCTGGCCATGAGCGCGCGGGCTGCATCAACCTGCTGATATAACTGTTGTGCGGTACTACAGTTGCTACGCGATCCTCATCCCGCCGTCGTTGTCACCCCTGGAACAACTATTGCTTTCCGACAACGTCCGGCCAGCGGGTTCTGGGCCAGTTGACTTCCGTCGGATCCCTCGTAGGCGCCAAAGGTAGGACTCAAAGGACACACTCGCTGATCTCCGTGGCGACCGATAGCCGGCTCGGTCAACCTTGTCGATATCGCGCGCGCCGCCCTCATGTATGCGGTCGCGGGACTCACCACGCTTGCTCCTGACCGCAGGGAAGAGTCGTTCACTCGAACGGGATCGCCGTACGCATCAGCCCTCTCCCCGCCCTCGAGCTCCTTCGTGGCCTATAGCTGTTCGTAGCGCACATAGCTACATTTGATTAATGAGGACCATCGCACAGCGAGAACTACGCAATGACAGCGCGAAAGTGCTTGATGCAGTGCAGGCGGGGGAAACGTTCATCATCACGCGCAATGATGAGCCGGTCGCTGAGTTACGGCCCGCCCAGATCAGTCGAAGTACGTTCGTCTCCCGTGAGAAGCTGGCCACATTGGCGGTAGCCGGTGTGCGCATCGATCGGCATCAGTTTCGAGCCGATCTTGACCAGCAGATCGATCAGGACCAATCGCGCCAGCTCAGGCCGCACACGCCGGATTCGATCCATAAGCGTCACAAGTAACATGACCAGATAATCAGATGACCCATAGAACCCGCGTTTTGAAGGACCGCAAGCGCCTGCGTGAGCAGGGGTTGAGGCCCATCCAGATTTGGGTACCGGACGTGCGATCTCCTGAATTCGCTGCAGCGGCGCACTGTCAATCGGTTCTCGTCGCCGCCAGCGGTTCCGAAGTGGACGACCAGGCATTCGTTGACGCCATAGCGGTCGAGTGGGATGCCGGGCCGGGAGAATGTCCGCGAAACCCTGGGGCGGCTGACCGACGCTGACATGGTCCGGCTCGATCGCGCGCTGCTCGTCTTTCTCGGCCTCGCCGGGTAGCAATAACAGCAGGGCACGGACCAGGCGGCCCGTGCCCTGCTGTCTCATACTGGTATCGCTAGTTGAAGACCGGCTCGCCCTCGCGTGTGAGCTGCCAGTTCTCCTCGAAGAAGTTCGCCGGGTCGATGGTGCCCTGGGCGATCAGGTAGTCGATAAGCAGCTGGCGGATCTCAGTCTGCTGGTTCACGAGCACCGGAGCCGTGGCGATATGCGGGAAGTTGCCGCCGCCGGACTGCCGGTAGTTGTTCGTGGCCACAGCGAAGCGCTGCGCAGGGTCGATCGGTGCGCCGTTGTAGCTCAGGTCCACGATGCGCTCCCCCACCGGCTTGCTGATGTCGATGCTGTAGGAGACACCGGACATCATGTCGTAGTTGTAGTCCGGAGTGCCGCCCGCGTTGGTCAGCGTCGCCGGATCAACCGGAGCACCGGGTGCGGTCTGGTTGAAGTACTTCGCCGAGTACTCGAGGTAGTCCTTGATCTGAGCACCGGTCATCTCGACACCGAAAAGCGTATTCGGAAAGACGTACAGCCCGGCCATGTCCCGGATGGTCACGGGACCTTCGGGAATGACGGCCGCCCGGTTGAAGGGCGCCACGATCGACAGCACCGGCAGTTCCGCGTTGGCGGTACCCTCCAGCGCCCGGTCCACGGCGTCCGCCTGCACCTTGTTCACGAAGTCCATGACGGCGGTGTCCTTATACCGGGACTCGGCGGCGGACATGGTCTCGGTGGCGGTGCCGATTGCCGTATTCACGTAGTCGATGACCTGCTGGTGTTGGTCGGCAACCAGCGCCGAGATCTCCGGATCGGCGGGAACGGTGTTGGCGTTCAGCAGCTCCGAGTTCGCGGAAACGACATCCCACTGCCCGCGGACCTTGACCAGCTCGAAGTCCATGACGGACAGCCGCTGTCCCCACTGCTTGGGCTCGGTGAGGAGCACCTGCTCGCCGGTCTCCTTGTTGGTGATGAAGCGCTCGGCAATCTCGCGGTGCTCGTGGCCCGCGAGGATGGCGTCGATGCCGGGGACTTCCTCCGCCAGCAGCGTCGACGCGTTCTCGACCGGCAGGTCTTCCCCGTAGGACGACGTGCCCGAAGGCCCGGAGTGCGAACTGACAACGACGACGTCGGCGCCGGCTGCCTTCATCTCGGGAACGTACTTCTCGGCCTGCTCAACCATGTCCAGGAACCGGAGTTCGCCCTCGACGTTGTTCTTGTCCCAGATGGCGCTGCCCGGCGTGGTGAGCCCAAGAATGCCGACCTTGATGGGCTTCTGCCCCTTCAGTTTGACCGTCTCGATGACGTAGGGAGTGAAGGCGTCCCCGCCGGTCACCCAGTCCTTCACATTGCCGCCGAGGAGCGGAAAGCCGAGCTGCTCCTCGTAGGCGCGCAGCAGCGGCAGCCCGTAGTTGAACTCGTGGTTGCCCAGCGTGGAAGCGTCGTAACCCATAGCGTTCATGGCGGCAGCCATCGGGTGCAGCTCACCGGTCTCATCGATCGGCTCAACGTTGGCGTAGTAATCGGTCAGCGCGGTGCCCTGGATGGTGTCGCCGTTGTCGATGAGGAGGGTGGACTCCTCACCGCGGTCCGCACGGACCTGCTTGACCAGGCTGGAAATCTTGGCAAGGCCGACATCGTTGGAGGCGGCGTCGTCGTACTCTGCATTGGTGAAGTAATCCCAGTTCTCAATGTAACCGTGGAGATCACTGGTACCCATCACCGTGATGGTGGCCGTTTTGCCGTTGGAACCTGTATTTTCGCCGGGTGCGGCGGTAGCCGCCGGCGCGAGCGTCAATGCTGCGGCGCAGCTGAGCGCGACGGCCGTGACGGCACGGCGAGGCCCTCTGTTGAAAGTGTGGAACACGTGAAACCAACTCCCTGTCTAAATGCGGTGACAGCAGGTTATCCGTGACCGGTGACACTTTGGGAACGCCATGCCCTGATTCGGGTGAACAGGGCGTTGACATGGCCAATGAAACGAGGACGATCAGAGGTACACACCGGTTCAGCGACGGAGGACACCATGGCAGTCAAGAACCTGGCAACCAACGACGACGGCGCACACGTCCCGTTCCAGGTTGAGTTGGTGCCCGATTCCGAAGACCCGGCTCTGCGCATTCCCGGCGCGGTCGCTGCAGCCGCGATCGCCCCCAGCGCGGTGCTTGCGTTCATGTCAGCCGACGACGACGCCTCCCCCTACAGCGATCCAGCCGCCTTGCGCGCGGGAGACTCCGGCCAGACCTATACGGGTGTTGCGGAACCCGGACCGGAGGCGGACTTCGCCGGATCCTTCGACGGCGGCTTCGCGGACGGCGGCGGCGAGTAAAACCGGATTGAATCACACGGGACGGAGGTGGCCGCCCCGTCCCTCGTGCGCGCCGAGCGCTGACAGCGACGCGACGTAACCCAGGGCATGCACGGCGTCGGAACCCGCTCCGGCGGTCAGCGGCCGGAGCCTGGCGGCGTCGACATGCCCGGACAGTGCTCCCTGAAGCTGGGCGAGGATCTCCAACCGGTCCAGGCCCTTCGACTGCAAACGTGCGGCGGCTTCCCAGACCTGCGGCGGGTCGTTGTGCCACAACTGCGAAATCACCAGCTCGCGCAGGGCGGCGTCCCAGACGGGCGAGCCATCCGGTTCACCGCTCGGGGGATACTCCTTCTTCCCCACACCATGGAGTTCCTTCAACTCGCCGAGCACCAGCAGCCGCAGCTCGTCCGCCCTGTTGGCGTTCAGCTGCGGGTAATCTTCCGCACCGATCCTCGCACCGAAGTAGGGCATGGCAAGCTGCCGGCGCCCGATGGCATCCTGCGCTTCCTCCATCGTGTCCATATCCAAACCTTCGACGAAGGCCATGCTCGGTGACGTGAGCTCCTCGCCGTCCTCCACCAGATCGGCCACCGAATCAAGGGAGGTCGCTGCTGCATGCTGCACCAGTTCAATCGCCAACTCCGGAAGCTGCTGACGCTTCCCACACCAGGCAATCCACAACTCAAGGAACAGTGGAAGCGCCTCCTTCTCCGCGTCATCGAGCATCACCTTGCGCGGCAGGAACCAGCCGGCGAAGCTGCTGATTTTCGGAGGGCTGACGCGGAGGAGGCGGCCGTCGTCGTAATTGCGTCCGTACATGATGGCAAGCTCGGCGAGCCGGGCGAACTGCTCATCCACGTCCCGGAGCGCGTGGTTGGCCGGGTCCTTCTGCAGATCCGCCAGGAACTCGGCGGCCAGCCGTTCGCTCTCCGCTTCGTCCCTTTCGAACTGGGCCAGTTCGTCGGCTTCAGTGGGGATGCGGCGGTCGGCCAGCTCGACGACGTCGCTACCCGGCAGCGCACGCAGCCGGCTCAGTGCCAGCGAACGGCTCGCTGCAGACTCTGGCGCGAGGTCAGGATCGCTGGTGATATCGGTGGCGTCGATTGCCGCGATGCCCACCGTCCGCACCTCAGTCAGCGATGCAGTCTCAATCTGCATCAGGCCGTCCATATGCCCTGCGAACCGTTCCCGGTCCTTGACGAGCTTGCGCGCGCTTTCATCGAACGTCAGGCTGGTGGCGTATCCGCCCATGTGGTTGGTGTCGATCGTCATGGCCATGCCGTGCTTGCGCCGTCCGGTGCGGAACTCGATCACCAGCTCGATGGAGTCACCGAAAACGTCCGTCAGCATCCACGCTTCCGTGGCCTCAAGCTTCCGCAGGGGCGCAAGCCACGCCGGCGGCGGTACGCCTGCATCCATCAGGCGCTGGGCGGCCGCGGCGGCTTCCGCGTCAGCTGGCGGGTCAGCGATCTGCGCAAGCGCCCATAGCATCGCGGCAGCTGCGGCATCCCGCTGGCGTTCGACGTGCCGCACCCAGTCGCCGAACATTTCGGCGTCGATTCCGGGACCAAGATTGGTGGTTTCATGCATGACGGAGTACAGCTCCGACGCAATCAGCTCACTGTGCAGGGAAGACGTATGATCCGCTTCCGCTGCAAATACCGGAACGACCGTGCGGTAGATGTCCGCGATGGGGTTGCTGGGCGGGCCGGTCCTGCGGTTCTTGTTTCTGGCCGCGGACTTCGGCTTGCGTGTACGGCTTTTCGGGCTCATCTTTCGATGATGCCATCTTTGCTCACGGCCGCGGATTCGATGGCGCTCTGCATGTCGTCCAAGGAATGCGGCTCTTGATCGGGTCGATGAAACACGCCTTCAAGCGACTTGAGCGAGGCGCCGACCAGTTCCATCACGCATCGACCGTCCGGCGCGAACCGGAAATTGATCGTGGAACCTGGCCCGATAGCGAGCCGCTGACGCACCTCAAGCGGTATTGTCACCCGCCCACTACTGGAGACTCGTGCGATTGTCATGGCTCGAACTTACTGCCGATTCCCCGACTAAGGAACCGGCAGTAAGAACGAGGATCAGACAGGAATCAGGCGTCGACGATGATTACCGTCACCACGGGCTTGCGACGCAGCGACCGGTCCGACCAACGGACCAGGCCCTCCGCGATGGCACGCTCTGCGTCGGGCCCGGTTTTCTCGCCCTTGAGCTGGGCGAGCGTCTTCTCCACGATGTCGGTTGCCTTGTCCAGCTCGCCGTCTTTCGGAGCCCAGCCGACCGGGAAGAACTCGGGGTCCTCCTCCAGCTTCCCGGTGTCCGGGTTGACGATGGCCAGCACCGTGAGCGCGCCGTCCTCGGCGAGGCGGATGCGGTCCTGCAGCGACTCCTCGGTGGCCGCCCCGGCCACCATGTTCTCCACGTACACGTAGTCGGCGGTGACCTTGCCGGTCACCCGCGCCACGCCGTCCTTGAGGTCGATCGTGGTGCCGTCCTCGACCACCAGGGCCTTCTTCGGGTCCACGCCGGTCCGGATGGCCAGCTCTGCGTTTGCCTTCAGGTGGCGGTGCTCGCCGTGTACCGGCATGACGTTGCGGGGGCGCACGAGGTTATAGCAGTAGACCAGCTCGCCAGCGCTGGCGTGCCCGGAGACGTGGACCTTCGCGTTGCCCTTGTGCACCACGTTGGCGCCGAGCTTGGTCAGGTCGTTGATGAGCCGGTAGATGGACGTCTCGTTGCCCGGAATGAGCGAGCTGGCCAGCAGCACGGTGTCGCCCTGGGTCAGGTCGATCATGTGGTCCTGGCTCGCCATGCGCGCCAGCGCGGCCATGGGCTCCCCCTGCGAACCGGTGCAGATGATGACGGCCTTCTTCGGGTCCATCTTGTCGAGTTCCTTGAAGTCCACCAGCGTGCCTCGCGGGATGTTCAGATAACCGAGCTCCCGTGCGGTCTTCATGTTGCGCACCATGGAGCGGCCCACGAAGGCCACCTTCCGCCCGTACAAGTGTGCGGCGTCGATGACCTGCTGGATGCGGTGGATGTGGCTCGCGAAGCTGGAGACGATGATGCGGCGCGGAGCGGTACGCATCACCTCGTCGATGGCCGGTGCTAGGTCCTGCTCGGAGATCTGGAAGCCGGGGACGTCGGCGTTGGTGGAGTCGGGCAGGAAAAGGTCCACGCCTTCCTCGCCAAGGCGTGCGAAACCGGCGAGGTCGGTGATGCGGCCGTCCAGCGGGAACTGGTCCATCTTGAAGTCACCCGTGGCCAGCACGAGGCCGGCGCTGGTGCGGATGGCAACGGCCAGCCCGTCCGGGATGGAGTGGTTGACGGCCAGGAACTCGAGGTCGAACGGCCCGAACTTCTTCCGGTCGCCCTCCTTGACCTGCACGGTCTTGGCGGTGATGCGGTGTTCCTGCAGCTTGGTCTTGATGAACGCCAGCGTCAGCTTCGCGGAGATGATGGGGATGTCCGCGCGTTCGCGAAGCAGGTAGGGAACGGCGCCGATGTGGTCCTCGTGCCCGTGGGTCAGCACCAGGCCGACGATGTCATCCAGGCGGTCCCGCAGGTAGGAGAAGTCGGGCAAGATCAGGTCCACGCCCGGGTGGTGTTCCTCGGGGAAGAGGACGCCGCAGTCGACGATCAGCAGCTTGCCGCCGAACTCGAACACGGTCATGTTGCGGCCGATCTCCTCCAGACCGCCCAGCGCGACGATGCGCATGGCGCCCCGGTCGAGCTTGGGTGGTATCTGGGCTACTCGTGGTGAGGAGTGGCGTGAAGTCCTGGTCATGGGATCCGATCTCTGTGACGGGCGGCAACCCGGAGCTCAAATACCGGCGGTAAGGTGCTTCGTGGCGGGAACGCCCTGCTGGGCCGTGAACCCGCGCTGCATCAGCGACGGGGACGGCATTACTTTGTACCGACTTTATCACCGTGCTGTCTAAAGCCGACGACGGCGGCAGTCCAGTCCCGCCGCCGGACCGCTGCGGGGAAATGACCCCCGACCCGCGTCGCTGTAAATTACACGCATGCGCAGATGGCCGTGGGTGCTCCTGTTTCACGCGCTCTTTCTGCAGCTCGCCGCCTACATTGTGCGACCTGCTGCCGCGTACCGTGCCCTGGAACTGGGGCTCGAGCCGGCGTTTCTGGGTCTCATCGCGGCGAGCTTCGCCGTTGTGCCGCTCCTGGTAGCCGCACTGGTGGGCAGGGCAACCGACCGTGGCGGAGAAGCACCGGTTCTGGCCATCGGCGCCGTCATGATGGTGATCGCCGCACTGGGCCTCTTCCTCTGGTCGTCGTCGCTGGCTTTGCTGCTCTTCTGGAACGTGATCCTCGGCCTCGGCCACCTGCTGGGCGTGATCGGCCAGCAGAGCAGGGTGGCACGGGGCGATCCAGCCAAACTCGATTCCGCCTTTGGCCTCTACACCTTTGCCGGTTCAGCCGGACAGGTAGCAGGACCGTTGTTCATCATTGCGTTCGGCGGCGGCCGGATTGTTCCGGACACGCAGGCTCTCTTCGGCGCATGTGCAGTTTCCAGCATTCTGATGCTGGTGCTGACAGCCGGCTTGATCCGCCGGGGTCCGGCTGCTGCCCCTGTGGGCGTTCCCGCCCCCGCGAGCTTCAGGCAGGCCATCTCAGGCACCGGTCCGGACGCGCGCCGCCAATTGCTGGGTGCCATGTTGGTGAGCATGATGGTGCTTGGAGCGGTTGACCTTATCGCCGTCTACCTTCCCGCCCTGGGGGTGGAGCGCGGGATCCCCGCCGCCGCCGTCGGGCTCCTGCTTGCCGTGCGCGCCGTCGCCACGATGGCATCCCGGCTCTTTCTGGGAGCAATGGTCGCAAGGATCGGGCGTGCGGAGCTGATCGTCGCCTCAACAGCGCTGTCCGCGCTGACCGTGGGGATGCTTGCCGTACCGCTGCCCGTGCCGGCCATGGCTGCGGTACTGGCGCTGGCCGGCGTCGCGCTCGGCATTGGACAACCGCTCACCATGACCGTGATTACGCTGGCATCGCCTCCGGGCACGCGCGGGACGTGGCTGGCTTTGCGGCTCAGCGCCAACCGGTTCGGGCAATCTGCCATCCCTGCCGCTGTGGGTCTGGTGGCCGCCGCGACCGGTGTGGGCGGAGTCTTCGGAGCGGTGGCGGGCGGGCTCGCCCTGGTTGCCGGCGGATCCTGGTGGCAATTACGACGACGGCGCGGTTGAAGCGCGCACTTGCCGGGTGTTACGAGGACGTTATGGGAATCGCTCCTGAATCGATGCCTGCCGCTGTGTACACATATTTGCCTGACTGGTAGAACTGAAACACCCGTGGAGTCAGGCATATCGCAAAGAACAGGGATGATTTCAATGACGATTTCAGAATCCAAATGGTCCAGGCAAGCCCGGTCAACCCGATGGGGAGTGCCTTTGGCCGTTTCGCTGCTGGTACTGACCGGCTGCGGCGGCGACTCCGGGGGAGGCGACGCCTCAGCCGAGGAGTACCCCACCCAGGCGATTGAAGTTATGGCTCCGGCCGATCCCGGCGGCGGATATGACCAGACTGCCCGTTCCATCGGGCGCGCCCTCGATGAGGGCGGAGTCATCGACACCGGCGCCGAGGTCTACAACGTGCCCGGCGCATCGGGAACAGCGGGACTCACCCAGTTTGTCGGCGAGAACGCCGGTAATCCGCACCAGCTCATGGTGATCGGAAAGATCCTCGTCGGTGCCATCGAACAGACCGATTCGCAGGTCAGCCTGGAAGACATCACCCCTATCGCGCGGCTGACAGCCGAGTATGACGCCATTGTGGTGCCCGCCGATTCCGAGTACGAAACCCTGGAACAGCTCATGGACGCCTTTGAGGCAGACCCGGGCGCCGTTGCCTGGGGCGGCGGTTCAGTGGGTGGCGTGGACCAGATCCTCGTTGCGCAGTTGGCGGACGCTGTGGGGATAGCCCCGGGCGAGATCAACTACATTCCCTACTCCGGCGGCGGCGAATTGACGCCGGCCATCCTGTCCGGCGACGTGACGGCGGCGGCATCGGGACTCGCGGAATTCCAGGATCAGATCGACGCCGGTGAAATGCGCCTCCTGGCAGTGTCCAGTGAGGAACCCATTGAGGGCGTTGATGCCCCCACCATTATCGATGCCGGGTATGAGGTGTCGATCGCCAACTGGCGCGGCATCGTCGCTCCCCCGGAGATCTCCGAGGAACAGCGGGATGCGGCGGTGACCATGATCGAGGAGATGCATGACACGCCCGAATGGCAGGAAACCCTGGAGACAAACAACTGGGACGACTTCCTGCTGACCGGCGAGGAGTTCACCGAGTACATCGGCTCCGAGACAGAGAACATCACCCAGACGCTGACGGACCTCGGAATCGTCGGGTGATGTCGGATCCCGAGACCGGGCCTTCCGGGTCTTCGCCGCGGGCCGGGTCGCATGCTGTCTCAAATGCTGGGTCGCATGCAGTAGCCAAGCCCGGGGCGGGGAAACTCGGAATCCGCATCGCCGCCGTCGTCATTCTTTTAGGCGCAGCGGTGGTCCTCTTCGATGCCATCCGGGTCTCGATCAACGGCGGCTTCGGTCCCCAGCAGCCCGGTTTCTTCCCAATGATCGTGGGTATCGGATTGGTGGGCTTCGGCTTGGCCTTCCTGATCCGGGCCACACTGAAGCCCGACCACGCATTGGAGGAACAGGCGGCCGCAGAGCATAAGGACACCCACTGGCGCACGCTGTGGGTCGTAGTCGTTGCACTGGTGATTTATGCGGCGCTGCTGGATCCGGTGGGCTACATCATCGCCACGTCCGTCTTCTTCGTGGGGATCGCCTGGTTGGCGGGAAGCCGCAAGATCATCCGGGATGTGATCATCGCGGTGCTGTTCTCTGCCGCCGTCTACTTCGGCTTCACTGAACTGCTGGGCGTGCGGCTGCCCGGCGGGCTACTCGAAACGGTGCTGTGAGTCATGGACGTCTTCGCTGACCTGCTGGGCGGCTTTGCCAACGCTCTCGAACCGCAGTATCTGCTGTTTGCGGCGATCGGCGTCACTATCGGCACTCTGGTGGGCGTACTCCCCGGGATCGGACCGGCGCTGGCGCTGGCACTTCTTTTGCCCCTGACCTACGGATTTGATCCCACCGGCGCGCTGATCATCTTCGCCGGCATCTACTATGGCTCCCTGTACGGCGGGGCGATCACGTCAATCCTGCTCAATACGCCGGGCGAAGCCGGGTCCGTGGCGACAGCTATCGATGGCTACCCGATGGCGAAGGCCGGCCGGGCCGGGCCCGCGCTTGCCACCGCGGTCATGGGATCGTTCACCGCGGGCATCATCTCCACGCTGGGACTCACCTTCCTGGCGCCATTGGTGGCGAATCTGGCCAAGAGTTTCCAGGCCACGGACTACTTCGCGCTGATGGTGTTGGCGTTCGTGAGTGTCACGGCACTGGTGGGCACCTCGATTATCCGCGGCATGATCAGCCTCTTCGCAGGCCTGTTTGTGGGCCTGGTGGGACTCGACTTCCTGACCGGGCAGCAACGCTTCACGTTCGGCTCAACGGCGTTGCTCGGTGGGATTGACATCATCATCGTGGTGATCGGCCTGTTTGCGATCGGCGAGGCGCTGTATGGGTTGGCGCGCCTGCAGTACGCCAGGGAAGACCCGGTGGAGTTCTCCGGCCGGATCTGGCTGAACAAGTCGGAACGCAAGCGTGTCTGGAAACCATGGATCCGCGGTGGGTTCCTCGGGTTCTTCTTCGGTTCCATGCCGACCGGAGGTTCCGAGGTCCCCACGTTCCTGAGCTACAACCTGGAAAAGCGGCTGTCCAAACACAAAGAAGAGTTCGGGAAAGGTGCCATCGAGGGCGTGGCCGGTCCGGAATCCGCAAACAACGCCTCCTTCTCCGGAGTGCTGGTGCCGCTGCTCACCCTCGGCATTCCGACGTCGGCCACTGCCGCGATCATTCTGACCGCCTTCCAGATCTACAACATCCAGCCCGGTCCACAGCTGTTCGAGAATTCACCAGATCTGGTGTGGACGCTGATTGCGAGCCTGTTCATCGGCAACATCATGCTGCTGGTGATCAACCTTCCGCTGGTGAAGGTATGGATCAAGATTCTTAGCATCCCCAAGACGCTCCTGTATACGGGCATCCTGGTGTTCGGCATCCTGGGGGTCTACAGCCTCTCCGGCAGCCTGACGGACATGATGATCGTGTGCGCGATCGGCGTTGCCGGCTTCTTCATGCGGGTGTATGACTTCCCGGTTGCCCCCGCAGTCCTCGGTGCCATCCTTGGGCCGATGATGGAAACCCAACTGCGCCGTGCACTCTCGATCAGCCAGAACGATTTTTCGGTCTTCTTCACGCGTCCACTGACCGTGGGGCTGCTGATTGCGGCGCTCGCGGTGCTGGTGCTTCCAACTGTGCTGCCGAAGGTGCTGGGCCGGGCGAAGCGGGCGGAATCGGCGGGGCAGTAGAGGGCGCTGGCTTGCCTGCACCGCCGGCCGGTGCCTTACAGGGCCCACTCCGTGGAGCGTCCCCAGGCCACGAATAACGCGAGCAGCAGAGCCACGATGTTGATGGTGAAGCCCTTCTCGCCGCGCGAGATGTGGAACGCGATCGACAGGGCCATGATCAGCGCCAGTCCGATGGCCGCCGCCGGGATCAGAAACGTTGCTATCCGGAAGATGCCGGGAAGGATCAGCCCGAGGGCGCCGAGAATTTCAAACGTGCCGGCGGTGCGCGCATAGCCGGGTTTTTCCTCCGCCCAGGTGAGTCCCTGCGCAACGATTTTTTCGATCGGTTGGAAGGTTTTAGTGACACCGGCAGCGAGGAAGAAGATTGCCAGCGCACCGGCCACGATCCAAAGCGCAATATTCATGACTTCTCCTCGTGAAGCCCCGACAGGGTAAGCATGCGCTCATCCGGCGGCTTTGGCTATGGGTTTGAAGGCGAGAGACGGCCCTACCCGAAGTTCTCCCGAAGGATCGTTGGCAGGAAGCCGAGCTGATCGAGTTGACGGATAATGAAAGGAGTCAGATCGCCCGGAGCCATCACGAGTTGGTACGTCCGTTTGCCCTCGGCGACCGGTGAAAGCATGTGACGATCGAGGAGCCTTCGGATCTGCTGGCTACGTACGGCGGCCGAACCTGGGAATGCGGGCTCAAGATCAGCAGCCTTCACTTCTGTCTTCTCTGCGACGATCACCAGGGCCTTAGCTTCGCGGACAGAGAGATGCCCGGAATCCATCGCACGTCGAATCGCGGGACGCAACAGACTTTCAACTACAAAGTCGTTGTCGCTCAAGCGCTTCAGCCGCTCAAGATCGTTTCGCATTCCTTCCAGCAAATAGGTGCACCAGCGGACGATCGCACCCGGTTCCAAAGAATCCGCGTCTTCAAGATGCTGGTAGTACGACGACCTGTCAGCACCAAAGACCGCGGTCGGATTCAGCGTGCGGTAGCCGGCGGCTGCGGTGAAACCGAGACTTACCAGCATGGCGTAGGTGAAGAGCCGGCAGACGCGGCCATTACCGTTTCCGAACGGATGAATCCAGACAAAGCGATGGTGGGCAATGGCCGTCTTCAATAGGTCATAGCTCTGATCAACAGGACCATTAACGAAGTCAAGGAGTTCACTCATATCTCCCTGAATGGCGATATGAGACGGCGGGACGTGTTGCGATCCGCCGATCGTCACCCCACTGGTTCTGTAGGAGCCAGGCGTCTTGTCTCCTTCACGATCGAGTCCCGCAACTGCAATCTTGTGCAGTTCCCGAACCAGACCGTGGGTAATAGGAGTGCCGGGCTCAACAACGCGGTCAATGAAGGACGCTGCGTCTTGAAGTTGCACGATCTCCTTGACCCCCTCGGCATCTGAACTGCCGTGACGGTGTCCTTGTAAGGCAACGCCTTGGATTGCGTCGACTATTGACGTTCGGTTGCCCTCGATTCGTGCACTCATAATGCTCGTCATGAGCTGAAACAGCGCATTGAGCTGAATGAACACCGTAGGGTTGGTTGTTCCTGACCCGAGGTCGCCGCGCAAGCGCTCCAGATCGACAATCACTTTGGCGAGCGGGGAGCTAAACGTGAACTCCGGAAATTCAATGGGGCGCATGTCTGAAATTTATCAGGCTTCGGCCAACAATTAAGTTACCTTCGCTACTTCCCTTCTATTTGCCGGCACTGTGCACCCGGAAACTCCAACAACAATTAAGATCGTAGGCCGTGCGACTTTATTTTTTTAGCTTCGGAACAAGCCGCTGTAGGCGTTGAGTGCTGGCTGGCCGCCGAGGTGGGCGTAGAGCACATTACTGTCGGCCGGGATGTCCTTGCTGGCGACGAGATCGATCATGCCGGCCATGGACTTGCCCTCGTAGACGGGGTCGGTGATCATCGCTTCGAATGAGGCGCTGAGGCGCATGGCTTCGAGCGTGGAGTCCACGGGGACGCCGTAGAGGTCGCCGGCCCAGCCTTCGAGGACGGTAATCTCATCATCGCGCAGGTCGCGTTCGACGCCAATGAGGGTGGCGGTATTGCGGGCGATGCGCGCCACCTGGTCGCGGGTCTTGTCCAGGGTGGCGGAGGCGTCGATGCCGAGGACGCGGCGGGGACGTCCGCCGGCGTCCTCGAGAGCGGCGAAACCGGCGATCATGCCGGCGTGGGTGGAGCCGGTGACCGTGCACACCACGATGGTGTCGAAGAAGACGCCGAATTCCTTCTCCTGCTGCTGCACCTCGTGGGCCCAGTTGGCGAAGCCCAGTCCACCGAACTTGTGCTCCGAAGCGCCGGCCGGAATGGCGTACGGCTTGCCACCGGCTGCTTCCACCTCGGAGACGGCGTCTTTCCAGGAGTCGCGGATGCCGATGTCGAAACCGGCCGCATCGAGGCGCACGTCCGCGCCCATGAGCCGGGAGAGCAGGATGTTGCCCACGCGGTCGGTGAGCGGATCCGGCCAGTCGACCCAGTTTTCTTGAACCAGCAGCGCCTTCAGACCGAGCTTCGCGGCGACTGCAGCGACCTGCCGGGTGTGGTTGGACTGGTAGCCGCCGATGGAGACGATGGTGTCCGCGCCCTCCGCGAGGATGTCGGGGACGATGTACTCGAGCTTGCGGGTCTTGTTGCCACCGAACGCGAGGCCCGAATTCACGTCCTCCCGCTTCGCCCACAGCTGCGCGCCGCCGAGGTGCTTGCTGAGCCGCGGCAAGTGGTGCACCGGGCTGGGGCCGAAGGTGAGCGGATAGCGTTCGAAGTCCGTGATGGCCATGGGTCCTCGTTTTCTCGGTAGTGAGCCCCAGTCAATCACTACTCCCGGCCCCTGCGGGATGTCCCGGTTTGCTCACCTTTGGCACACAACAGCTCCGCTTCGAAGGCCCATCCACCTTTGCGGCAACGGATAGATGAGCAAACCGGAACGGGATCAGCCGCGAGCCCCGTTGTCCTTTACCCGCCGCACGAAGGGCGACATCACAACACCCACCAGCGCCAACACACCGCCGACGACGAACGCCGCCTGCGCGCCGGACGCCTGGGCCGCTCCTTCCGCCGCTCCCCCGGCTGAGGCAGTCGCGGCGCCCACCGTGAGGGCCGCAACGAGGATCGCGGTTCCCGCCGCGCCGGCGAGCTGCTGCAGCGTGTTCAGGCTGGCGCTGCCGTGGCCGTAGAGGTTGCGGGGCAGGGCGCTGAGCGCCGCCGTCATGAGCGGAGTCATGAGCATCGCCAGGCCAACGGAGAACATCACGTACATACCGCCGACCAGCGGCAGCGGTGTCTCGGCGTTCAGGGTGGAGAGCCACCACTGGCCGCCGGCGACCAGCAGCGCACCGGGGATCACCAGCGGGCGGGGGCCAACGGCGTCGTACAACCGGCCGATGATCGGTGAGACGATGCCCTGGATCAGGCCGCCCGGAAGCAGCAGCAGGCCGGTGGTCAACACGCTCGCGCCGAGGCCGGTCTGCAGATAGATCGGGAGGACGGTGACGGTGCCGATCATGGCCGCGAAGACCACCATCAGAATGGCCACGGAGACCCGGAAGTTATGCACGGCGAACGGGCGGAGGTCCAGCAGGGCGGAGTCGGAGGTGCGCTGCAGTCGAAGCTGGCGGCGCACAAACGCAGCAAGGGCTAGGACGCCGAGCACCAGCGCAGCGACCGGAAGCCACGCACCGTCGAGTACTGCGTCGATCGAGGCGAGCGCGTAGACGAGGCCGCCGAAGCCCATTGCGGACAGCACCACGGAGAGCGCGTCGAGCGGAGCCTTGCGCGTCTCGCCTCCCTTTCTCAGGAGCACCAGCCCGAGAACGAAGACGACGGCGATCACCGGCAGCATGAGCCCGAAGATCCAGCGCCAGCCGAGCGCGGAGACCACGACGCCGGACAGCGCTGGCCCGATGGCCGGCGCCACCGAGATGACCACAGAGTTCAGGCCCATGACCGTGCCGCGGTGGGCGGGTGCAACCGAGGTGAGCGTGGTGGTCATCAGTAGCGGCAGGATGATCGCGGTGCCGCCGGCCTGGATCACGCGGGCGATGAGGATGATACCGAAGGTCGGCGCGAGGGCGGCGAGCAGGGTGCCGGCGATGAACAGCAGGAGCGCCGTGGTGAAGAGGGTGCGCGTGGTGAAGCGCTGCAGCATGAACCCGGTGGTGGGGATGACCACGGCCATGGTGAGGAGGAACCCGGTAGTGAGCCACTGCACGGTGGTGGCGGTGACGGAGTACTCCTGCATGAGGTTCGGCAGGGCGACGCCCACCACGGTCTCGTTCAGGATCATCACGAACGCGGACAGCGCGAGCACCGCGATGATCGGCGCGACGCGGGTAGGTGCTTGAGGTTCGACGGCGGTGGCCAGGTGAACGGACTGGTCCTCGCGGACGGGAGATGGCGGCATGAACTACCTGTTTCTTATCGAAGGGTCGCTCGATAGTGTCACAATGTGCCATCTCGGCATAAGCTGACAATCCGGATTGTGTGCAGTTTCATAGGAGGACAAATGAACGACGACGGCGTCCCCTCCTTACGTGCACGACGGCGCCTCGACACTGAGCGGGAAATCCACCGGGCGGCGCTGGAGCTATTTGAGGAGCAGGGCATCCAGACGACGACGGTTCAGCAGATCGCCGACCGGGCCGGCGTCTCGTCGAGGACGTTCTTTCGATACTTCACGCGGAAGGAGCACGCGGCGTTGCCCGGGCAGCATCGGATGCTGGCGGGTGTGCGGGGGTTCGAAACGTCGGCTGCCAACCCTGCGGAGCTGTTGCGGGACATCGAAGCGATGGCCGAGTCCGTGATGGCGTTGGAGACCAGCGGGGACTACGGCGACCATGCGCGCGTAATGCGTCTCTTGGCAAAGGAACCGGAGCTTCTCGCGTTGGCAGCGGCGCAGGACCAGGTGCTGGCCGGCGAGTTGCGCGCCCGGATCGCATCTCAGGTTGAGGCCAAGGTCGATTCGCTGACCGTGTTGCTGCTGACCGAGGTGGCGGTTGCGGTGTGGCGTGCGTCGTGGGCGCGGTGGGGCGAACTCGCAGCGGGCGAGAAGGCGTATGACCCGGTGGAGGTGTATCGGGAGACCCGGGCTGAGTTGCGGCGGGTGGTCGGGTAGCGATGCGAATCCGCGGTGATGCTCCGTCTCTGCGCCACCATTCCGTGTCCGAATTCCAACTTTATCTGGTGGATTTCTGTCATCTGACGTTAAGATAGAAACGGGTCGCTGTTCAGTGGCTGCAAAAGCATCAGAGAGGACACACAATGACGTGGCTGAACAGTGCCGCCCACGCACGATGGCTCGAGGCGGAAACCGACCGGCTTTTCACATTCGCCGCGGGGTCCAAGGTGCCGACGGGGTTTGGTTGGCTCGACAACTACGGTGCCGTATCTCCTGACAAACCGACTCACCTCTGGATTACTGCCCGGATGATTCACAGCTTCTCGGTCGCCGCCCTGATGGGTCGTCCGGGTACTGCATTACTCGTCGACCACGGCATCGCCGCCCTCAACGGGGTCTTCCATGACGATGAATTCGGTGGTTGGTTTGCTGAAGTCGACGACAACGGACCGGTGAACGACATAAAGTCCGGTTACCAACACTCTTTCGTGCTTCTTGCAGCTGCCAGCGCTGTTGCTGCAGGGCGACCCGGAGCCCAAGACCTGCTCGACGAGGCTCTGCGTATCGCTGATACCAAGTTCTGGGACCACGAATCTGACATGTGTTTCGACTCATGGAACCGCGAATTCACGGAAACGGAGGATTACCGCGGCGGCAACGCGAGTATGCATTCCGTGGAGGCCTACCTCATCGTGGCGGATGTGACCGGGGAGAACCGATGGATCGAACGTGCCCTCCGAATCGCCGAGGTGCTCATCCACAACTTCGCGCGCAACAACAACTACCGGGTGTTCGAGCACTTCGACGCCGGGTGGAACCCGCTGCCTGAATACAACACCGATGACCGGGCCAGCCAGTTCCGAGCCTATGGCGGAACTCCGGGACACTGGATTGAATGGTCGCGGCTGCTCCTTCACCTCCGCGCCGGACTCGAGGCTCGCGGAATGGATGCGCCAACGTGGCTTCTTGAAGACTCGAAAGGTTTGTTCGACGCCACCATCCGCGATGCCTGGGAGCCGGACGGCCATCCTGGCTTTGTTTACTCGGTCGACTGGGACGGTAACCCCGTGGTGACTACCCGCATACGATGGGTTCCCGCAGAGGCAATCGGTGGTGCAGCAGCTCTATACAGTGTCACCGGAGATAAGAAGTATGCCGACTGGTATGAGCGCATTTGGGATCACGCCCGGGACTGGTTCATCGACTACGAGCACGGGTCCTGGAAGCAGGAGCTCGATGAGAACGGCGACGTCACCTCGACTGTGTGGTCGGGCAAGGCTGATGTCTATCACCTCTGGCACTGCCTCGTGATTCCGCGCCTTCCGTTGGCGCCTGGGCTTGCTCCGGCCCTCGCAGCAGGCCTTCTGGACGCCCACCTCTGATGCGAGTGACTAGCGACCCAACGACCGTTGACCTTTCGACGTCCTTCAAGGCGTACGACGTCCGCGGCATCGTGGGCGAATCCATCACTGCCGAGATCGTCGAAGCAGTGGGGGCCGCATACGTCGACGTTCTACAGCTTGAGGGCCAGACCATCCTGGTGGGCGGGGACATGCGTCCCTCCTCTCCCGAATACAGCAAGGCATTCGCTCAGGGAGCCGCGGTTCGTGGCGCCAACGTTGAACTGCTCGGTTTGATCTCCACGGATGAGCTGTATTTCGCTAGCGGCTTCCTGAATCTTGCGGGTGCTGTCTTCACCGCCAGCCATAATCCTGCGGGGTACAACGGCATCAAGATGACCAAGGCCGGCGCGGTGCCGATCTCTTCCGAGACTGGCCTTCGGGACATTCAACGGCTCGCAGAGCAGTACCTAAACACCGGTACGATCCCCGCCGCCGGCCGCCGCGGTGAGGTCGGTACGCGGGACGTGCTCAAGGATTACGCTGAGTACCTTCGGGGATTGGTAGACCTGTCCGGCTCACGGCCCCTGAAAGTAGTGGTCGACGCCGGAAACGGCATGGCCGGCCTTACCACCCCGGCAGTCCTGGGCGACGCACTGCTGCCCAAGCTTCCGTTCACGATCATTCCTTTGTACTTCGAGTTGGACGGCTCCTTCCCCAACCATCCAGCCAACCCGTTGGAGCCGGAGAATTTGAGAGATCTGCAGGCTGCGGTGGTCAAGCACGGTGCCGACATCGGTCTGGCGTTCGACGGCGACGCGGACCGCTGCTTCGTGGTGGACGAGAAGGGACAGCCAGTTTCACCGTCGGCCATCACCGGAATGGTGGCGCGGCGGGAGATCGCGCATGCGCAGGCGCAGGGAGAGAAAGTTCCGGCTGTCGTCCACAATCTTCTCTGCTCCCGCGCCGTCCTTGAGCTGGTGGAGCGCGACGGCGGGCGTGCCGTCCGCACGCGCGTGGGGCATTCCTTCATCAAGACGGTCATGGCAGAGGAAGGTGCGGTGTTCGGCGGCGAGCACTCAGCTCACTTCTACTTCCGTGACTTCTGGAACGCGGACACCGGCATGCTGGCCGCGATGCACGTCCTGGCTGCTCTCAGCGAGCAGGAAGCGCCCCTGTCCGAGCTTGGGCACGACTATGAGCCGTACGTCAGTTCGGGGGAACTCAACTCAGAGGTAGCGGACAAGGTGGCCTCCATTGAGCGTGTGCGGACGGACTTCGCTTACGACGACGTAGCCATCGATACCCTGGACGGCAGCACGTTCACTGCCAACGACGGCAGCTACTGGTTCAACCTGCGCCCGTCCAACACCGAGCCGTTCCTCCGCCTCAATGTTGAAGCCACGGACCGCAGGACAATGGAGAGTATCCGGGACCGGGTCCTGTCCATCGTGCGGGGCTAACCGGATGTCCGCCTCTTCCGGCGGACAACTACCCGCTCATCAGGAAAGTGCATCCAAGACTCCACGGCCTATGGTTGCCACCGCGCCGAGGTAGGCGAGGACGATGAGAACTATCTGTGCGGCTCGGGGTGAAACGCGTTTGGCGAAGATTTCTCCTATGGCGAGGCCAACAAGGCAGGCGAGGGAGATCGCCAGCCACATCTGCCAGGAAATGTCGGGGAATTCTGCGGGTGTCGTGGCTGCTTTCGCTGCCAGCGACAGGGATCCGATGGTAAAGAAGTAGGGCTGCATTGTTGCTGCGAACGAATGGTGTTCCCATCGGGTGGCCATGGAGTAGATGCTGACGGCGGGCCCTCCCACACCTGCGGAGGTGTTCATGAACCCACTGAGCGCGCCGGCGGTCCAGAGGTAACGCCTCTTGGGTTGGAGACGTGCCGAGCGCAGAGCCAGCAGGACCGTCAGCCCGGCTGCAAGGAGTACACCGATCCCTATTTGAAGCACAGCCGCCGGCACTACCCGCACAGCGAGGGAAGCAGGCACGATGCCGATGAGGGCGGCCATCGTCAGGATGGCGTAGGTACGCCAGTTGACCATGCGGAAAACCCTGAAGAAGATAGCCCCAGCCGTCACGGCGCCGCACAGGTTCACCAGGATGACGCCCTCAACCGGTCCAAGGAGAAGGACAAGGAATGGGGCTGCGACCAGCGCAAACCCCATTCCCGTGAAGCGCTGCATGCCGGCACCAACGACGACGGATGCCAGCACCAGAGCGCTTGTGGTCATTACGGTTTCCAGGCCACGTACTGGACTTCCTCGAATTCCTCCATTCCCAGATCGGCGCCTTCGCGTCCGAGCCCGGACTGCTTCATGCCGCCCATGGGTGCGAAAGCGACGGAGGGAAGGGGGTCATTCACTCCGACAATGCCGGCTTCGATTCGCCCTGGTAGTTCCCAGCCGCGTCGCGCGGATTTCGTCCACACGTAGGCTGCGAGTCCCATCTCGGTGGCATTCGCCTTCCGGACGGCGTCCTCTTCATCCGAGAAGGTGACGATCCCGGCGGCCGGCCCAAAGACCTCCTCCGTGACCAGCGGTGCATCATCGGGTACATCCGTGAGAAGTGTGGGGGCGAGGAATGAGCCGCCGGCTGGGATCTCGGTTCTCTGGGTGACGCGCCGGGCGCCGCGGTTCAGGGCGTCGTCGACCAGTGCCTGCACCGCCGACACCCGCTCGTCATCGATGAGGGGGCCCAGATCCGGCACGGGCGAGCCGTCGCCCGGAGCGCCGTGACCGATGGTGAGCGCGTCGAAGCGCTCCCCCAGGCGCTTGGCAAACTCCTCCGCGACTCCTTGCTGCACGAGGAAGCGGTTGGCGGCCACGCAGGATTGGCCGCTGTTGCGAAGCCGTCCGAGAACTGCGCCTTCTACCGCCAGGTCCAGGTCGGCGTCGTCGAACACAATGAATGGTGCGTTTCCTCCCAACTCCAACAGTGGACGGATGATGCGCCCGGCAGCCTGGCCCATGATCTGGCTGCCGACTCCCGTCGATCCGGTGAAGCTGACGGCTCTCACTGCCGGGTGCTGAAGGAGGGCAGCGGTGGTGGCCCGTGACGGGCCGTGGACGAGGTTGACCACACCGGCCGGGAAGCCCGCGTCGGTGAGCACTTCGAACAAGCCGGTTGCTGCTAGGGGAGCTTTTTCGGACACCCGACCGACAACCGTGCACCCGGCGGCCAATATGGCCGCGAGCTTGCGCGCCTGGATGGAGACCGGGAAGTTCCAGGGAGTCAGGCTCAGGACGACGCCGATCGGCCTACGGACAGACATGTGCCTCCGCCCGTGCAGTTCAGGAGGGCGGATGGTGCCGGTCGCGCGACGGGCTTCCTCTGCGAACCAGCGGAAGTACTCGACGGAGAAGTCAACTTCTCCCTGGGCTTCAGGCAACCTTTTCCCGGCCTCCATCGCCAGGACGGAAGCCAGTTCGTCCCTGCGCTCCGCCAGGAGGTCGGCTGCTTTGCGGAGGAGATCTCCTCTTTCCCGTGCTGTGGTTCTGGACCAGGCGGGGAAAGCCTCTGCGGCCGCGTCAGCGGCGGCTTCGGCGTCCTGCGCCGAACCCCAGGCGACTTGTCCGATGACAGCGCCGTTACCGGGATCGATGACGTCCCTGGTCTCGTCGCTGCCGTACCAGGTGCCGTTGACCAGGTGCTGGGCTTCTTTCAGGTTCACGTGTCATTCCCTTTCCTACAGGTGAGTTTTTGGCGCTTTTGGCGGTTAGTCCGCCGTCGTCATCCCTTGTTTGCCCCGGCAGTGATTCCGGCGACGAAGTAGCGCTGCAGGAAGATGTAGGCAACGACAACGGGCAGCGAAGCCATGATGACGCCGGCGAACAGGAGCGGGTAGTCGGTCTGGAACTCACCTTGGAAGCTCAGCAGCGCCAAGGGAAGGGTGCGGTTCTCGGGCGATTGGATGAACAGCAGCGGATACAGCAGTTCGTTCCAGTGGATGACGAACAGGAAGATACCGGCAGCTGCCAGGGACGGGGCCGAGAGCGGCATGGCTATGGACGCATAGGTACGCCAGGGGCTCGTTCCGTCGATGGCGGACGCTTCGTACAGCTCGCGCGGAAGAGTCCGCATGAAGCCGCCCAGAATGAACACCGCGATCGGGAGCGTTGAGACGACGTTGGCCAGAACCAGGCCGAGCAGGGTGTCCAGCAGCCCCATCCGCTGGAACAACACGTACAGCGGCACCATGTTTGCCTGCGCTGGGATCGCCATGCCGAGCACGAGGAAGCCGAAGATTGCCCAGGACCAGAATCCCCTCATCCTGGCGACTGCGTACCCGGCCAGGCTCGCGAGAAAGAGTGTGATGGGTACCGAACAGGCTGAGACGATGACGCTGTTCATGAAGGACCGGCCAAGGTTCTGGCCGCCAAGAACTTCCACGTAGGCATCGGGTGCCAACGACTGGGGGAAGCTGAACGGTCCGTCGAACAGTTCCTGTGTCGACTTGAAGCTGCCGAAGATCACCACGGTGAGCGGGACGATGATGATGATGGCGTAGACCGCGAGGAAGCCGCGGCGGGTGAGTGAGGTGAGCATGCCGTTACTCCTGTTTCTGGGTGAGCCGGAGCACTCGCCGCTGCAGCCAGGTCACGAGCGCGATCAACGCCATGAAGATGATGGATTGTGCTGCCGCGTATCCAAACTCAGCGTTGGCGAACGAGCTGTAGATACGGGTGGAAAGGATGTCCAGTGAGGCCTTCGGCGGATTCCCGGCAATACCCAGAATCAAATCGAATGCCTTGAAGGACTGGATCGTCGTGTAAGCCACCACGATCGCAGTTGCCGGGGCAACCAGCGGCCACGTTATCGAGGTGAATTGCTGCCACTTCCCTGCGCCGTCGATCTCGGCGGCTTCATACAGTTCGCGGGGTATTCCCTGCAGACCGGCGACAAACACGACCATCATCTGGCCGGCGTGGAACCACACCTGGGTCGCTGCAACCCAGTAGAGGGCCTGTGCGTCGTCACCGAGGTAGGAACCCTGCAAGCTGTCCAGGCCGACGGCGCCAAGCGTTGAGTTCGCGAGACCGAAATTCGGGTCGTAGATGAACTTCCAGATGAACGCTACGGACACCGAGGAGAGGATGGTCGGGAAGAAGAACAAAGCCCGGAGCAGGATGCTTCCCCGGCTGTTCTTGGTGAGCATCATCGCGAGGACCAATGAGACGACCGTCTGGAAGATCACCACCACGAGCATGAACTTCAGGTTGTTCGCCAGAGCATTGGTGAACAACGAGTCACCCGTGAAGGCGCGGACGAAGTTATCCAGGCCGACGTAATTGAAGGCGGCCGAGAATCCATTCCAGTCAGTAAGGGCATACTGGAAGGCCTGCAGGGTCGGCATGACCAGGAACACCAGGGTGACGGCGATGGCCGGCAGCGGGAACAGGTAGAGCGCGGGACTGACGCGTGTCGGCGACTTCCGTTTCTTCTGATCGTGTGGGGGCGAGGCCTTGCTCCGGCGCGATTCGCTGGCCGGCTTGGCGCCTCCGATGCTGACGCTCATACTCGTTCATCCACAATCTGTTGTGCTTCAGCTGCCGCCTGTTCCGGGTCCGTACCGGCGATAACGGCTGTGGCGCTCGCCTCGACTGCGTTGCGGACATCGAGGTTCTGGAACTGGAAGCGGGGCGCCAGCGCCGTCTTCTTCTCGAGCCACGGGCTGAGCTTCTGCAGATCCTCGTTGGTGTACTCGACGCCGGCTACCGCGACGTGCTGTGCGGTTTCGTTCGCGTAATAGCCCGCATTTTCCGGATCTGACAGGAAGTTGACCCATTCCATCGCTGCAGGCTGATTGTCGCTGTCGGCGTTGACGCCGAGGATGAAGGTTGCGTTGTACACACCTTCATACTTCGACGTACCGCCAGTGGAGGTGTTGGGGAAGATCAGCTCCATCGGGAACTCGGCTCCCAGGTCGCGGACTGCTGCCAGGTGGTACGAGCCGGTCGCCAGCATGGCGGCATCGCCCCGGGAAAAGAGGCTCTGGGCCGGTTCCACCGCAGTTCCCGTTGAGTTGGGCTGCAGGTAAGGAATGAGCTGTTGGTACTGCCTGAGCATTCCGATGTACCAGTCATCGGTGAGCTTTAGCGTGCCCTGCTCGATCTGGGTGCCCATGTCATCTGCCGGGGCAACGTTGATAATCATGCAGTTGAACAGCTGGCCGCCATTGCCGACGTCGCCGCCGGGCCAGGAGATGGGGACAACTCCGGCTGACTTGAGTGCCTCACAGGTACCGAGGAAGCCGTCCCAGTCCTTGGGTGCGATATCAGCACCCGCCCGGTCGAAGATGTCCAGGTTGATCAGCGGCATGGGGAACACCACCTGATAGGGAAGACCGAACTGCGCGTCTTCCGACTTTCCGGCGGCCAGGAGGTCGGGCTCGTACTGCGCTGCGGCAGGGCTGTCGGTGAGGTTGGTATACAGACCGGCTTCCACGAAATTCGAGAACTGGGATCCACGGAAGGAAGCGAAGGCGTCACCGATGGAGGCGCCGCGAAGTTTCTGCAGTCCCTGGGCGTTGTAGTCGTTCGAGGTTGAGATGTTCTGGGTGAGGGAGACACCAGAGTTGGCGGAAGTGAACCGCTTGATCAGCTCGTCGAATACCTCCTTGTCCTCTCCACGCCAGTGCGCGAATGAAACTTCGCCGGTAATTTCCCCTGTTGCGGGTGCTGCGACGCTATTGGGTGCGGCCGGCGCCGTTCCGCCGGGCCCGGCGCAGGAGGCCACTGCCGCCCCCATGCCCAAGGCTCCGAATAGTCCGAGTGCCTGCCGGCGCGAAATGTGATCCACGGTGTTCTCCTCTTTGAGTTCGGCTGGTTGTGCTGATGTGAATGGGGTCGAAGTGTTGCCGGGTGACTACGCTGTCGTTTTCTGGGCTGAGACAACCTCGTCAACCACATCGCAGAGGCGCTGCAGCCGGCGGACGGCGTCCGTGGAGAGTGACTCCACCAGGTCAGGGGAACCGATGCAGGACGCCCACACGGCGCGTCCGGACAGGAATCCGCTGGCACCTTCCAGGCAGGCCCACCGCACGGCGTCGGGGAAGACCTCCTCCGGCACTCCGGAGGAGAGGACCACCCATGGTCCGTCGATAGCCTGTGTGAGTTCGGCGCACGCTGCACGAACCTCAGCTTCGGAAGCCAGACCCTTGAACGGGACCTCGGCCTTGTACAGGTCGGCACCCAGGCTGCCCAACTCCTTCGCGGCGGCCAGGATTCCGGCGTTCCAGTCGAAATCGCCGCCGGCGAGGGGCTTACGCGAGACCGGTTCGATGATGCTGATCAGTCCAGCTGAATGGCAAGCCTCAACGAACTCGCGCACCATCGCGACCCTGCCTTCGGCGGGCTCGTCCGGACGGTAAAGCACCAGCAGTTTGAGTGCCTTTGCGCCGAGGGCAGCGTACTTGGAGGGATCCACCAGCCGGTCGATGGTAACTTCGCCGACGAGTTCGCCGTGTGCGGGCTCGAAGTGGTCGGCGGAGGCGATCAGCCCGCAGTTGAAATCCACCACGCCGGCCTCGATGGCCTGGTCCAGGGCGAACTGCCGATCGATGAGGACGCCGGAGGCGTAGGGCGTGAGGATGCGCGCGGCTTCAAGTTTGAAGTCGCGGAGGTCATCGTCCGTCACGGGCTGATCGGTGTGCTCGGCGAACATGTTTCGCATGGCTTCCCGCTGGTCTACGGCGAGCATGGCGAAGGCACCTGACGGGCGCTGAAGGGGAGAAAGATCGGTTGTGCTCATGGGCTGCTTCTTTCAGCTAGGCGGTGGTGTGTGCGGATAGAAATTCGGGGAGGGCCTGGCGCGGTATCTTTGAGCGCCCGTCCAGGCCGGCGCAGGATGCGGAGGCAGTGCGGCCTGCAAAGCGGGCTGCTTCCACGAGGGACAGTCCGCCCGCGACGGCGGCGAGGATGGCTCCGTGGTAGACGTCGCCTGCACCAAGGGTGGAAACGATGTCCGCGGGAGTAGCGGGGACGTGGACCGGGTCACCGCCGCGTTCCATGACCCAGGCGCCCTCCGAGCCGGCGGTCGCCACAACGGCCGTAGCGCCGTCGTCGATGGCCTTTTGCAGGAGCGCTTGGGGAGCAAGGTCGTCCCCGTACTCGGCGCGGAGGCGTTCGAGCGTGGGAACGTAGAGTGCAACGCCCTTGGGGCTGAAGGAGGAAATGGGGTTTCCGGCGTCCACACTGATACGCAGATTGGGAACGTTCGCGATGCTGTTCCAGCCCAGGTGGTCAACGTGGACCCAAGCGGCAGTGCTCAACAAGTCGTGAAAGCGACTGCCTGCGGGAAAGCTGACCGGGGGTACGGGCCGGGTGACGATTGCCCGGCTTTCGGTGGCCCGGCTCACCACGATCACGCTGGCACCGGTTTTGACGTTGGCGTCCCGGATAACGGCTGACGTGTCGACGCCTTCAGATTCGAGTCCGCTGATGATGCGGTCTCCTTCTTCGTCTGTACCGACAACACCGGCGAAAGCAGTCTGGGCGCCAGCGCGGGCTGCGGCTACTGCTGCCGTGGCTGCCGGACCGCCGCCGGCAGTCGAGAAGTCTGAAGCAATGGTGCGGCTGTCAGCGGTCGGGTATTCCTGCACCAGGGCGATGGAGTCAAAAGTGGCGCATCCTACGAAGAGCAGGGTTCCGGATGACGATGGGGGCACGTTCCACCTCGTTGTAGGTTCGGCTGATATTGAGAAAATATACACACGCTATGTGTGAAAAACAACACATTCGGTATAGTGATGTTGGGGATGCAACGATTCCCCTACTCAACGTAGAGAAATGGAGCAGCACATGTCTTTGCCTGCGGAAACGGTCCGAACAATTCGTTACGGCCTTATCGGAGCCGGTCACATGGCCCGCGAGCATGTCCGGAACCTCGCCCTGATCCCGGGAAGCCGGATCACTGCCGTCTCCGATCCCACGCCGTCTTCCCTGGAAGAGACTGCAGCTGAGATCGGCTACGACGTCCACACCTTCCCCACGCATCAGGAACTGCTGGCTTCTGGACTGGTGGACGCCCTTGTCATTGCCAGCCCCAATGACACGCACCTGCCCATCCTGAAAGACATCTTCAGCAGCGGCACCGACTTGCCCGTACTGGTGGAGAAGCCGGTATGCACCACCGCGGAGCAAGCTGATGAACTGGAAAAGTTGGCCGCGAATTACCCGGCGCCTGTGTGGGTTGCCATGGAGTACCGCTACATGCCGCCGGTCCAGGAAATTATCCAGGCTGCGCACGAGGGGAAGCTCGGCAACATTCACATGCTGTCCATCGTCGAGCACCGGTTCCCATTCCTGCATAAAGTGGACGCCTGGAACCGCTTCGCCGAACGCACCGGCGGCACGCTGGTGGAAAAGTGCTGCCACTTTTTCGATTTGATGCGCCTGATCCTGCAGGACGAGCCCACCCGCGTCTATGCCAGCGGCGGCCACGATGTTAACCATATGGACGAGGTGTATGACGGCCGCGTCTCGGACATGATCGACAACGCCTACGTGATTGTCGATTTCAAGGGCGGCAAGCGTGCGATGTTGGAGCTTTCCATGTTCGCTGAAGGGTCGAAGTTCCAGGAACGTATCTCGATCGTCGGTGATGCGGCCAAGATCGAAACACTCATTCCGGTGGCGGGCAGCCACTGGATCGAGGGCGATGAAGCCGAGGCCACCGTGGAGTTCAGCCCGCGCTCACCGCTGGGACCTGAGAAGCACGAAGTGCCGGTTGATGAAGCGGTGTTGGCAGCGGGCGCCCACCATGGCTCCACTTACTATGAGCACCTCGGCTACCGTAAGGCGATCCTGGGAGAGGGCCCGGTAGATGTGACCGTCGCTGACGGCCTGCAGTCTATGCGTATGGGTCTTGCTGCAGAACAGTCCATTGTCGAGGGACGCCCCATTGAGCTGCTGAGCGCGACTGTTGGTGCTCGAAAGTAAGTAGTCTTGTGTTGGAAATACAACACTCCGCCAAGTCGATGGTCGGCTCAGACGGCAGGAAAGAGGGGGCCATGAGCATCGCACGAGAAGAGGTGCCGCTGACACCTCGTCAGCGAACCATCCTGGATGAGTTGGGCCGAAAAGGATTCATTTCCACCGCAGACCTGGCGGGCACTTTTGCGGTGTCGGACATGACAATCCGCCGTGACACCCGGGCACTGTCCAATCTGGGGCTGGTCAGGGTGGTTCACGGCGGAGTCAGTGCCGTTCAGGGCCACGGCCAGAACGCTGACTTCGCGGCGAGGATCCAGGAGGACGCCGCCGCAAAGCAGCGTGTGGCCAGAGCCTGTGTAGACCTCATCGGGGAACGTGACGCGGTCATCCTGGATGCCGGAACAACTGTTTACCAGATTGCACAGGAGCTACCCGTGTCCTTCATGGGTACCGTGATTACCCATTCTGCGCCGGCTATTCAAAGGTGTTTGCAGCTGACTTCTGCACGCACTATCTGCCTGGGCGGTGAACTGTTGCTGGACAGCCAGGCGTTCAATGGGCCCATGACGGTCAGCGCCGCCGAAGGACTCCGGGCAAGGACGGCGTTCATCGGGGTCAGCGGCATCCATGATGAGGCGTTCTATATCGAACGCGATGTGGAGCGAGCAACCAAGCTTGCGCTGATGGCTTCCGCCGAGCAGGTCGTGGTGGTTGCCACACATCAAAAAATGCTGCGGTACGCACTGGCTAAGTTGGCGGCCTTTGATGCGGTAGACGTCCTTGTGACCGATTCTCCGCCTCCGCCGGAAATCGAGGCAGCGCTGAGGGCAGCCGACGTGCGGTTGATAGTGGCGGCATGACGGCCCTCTTGCGGGTGTGCCTTCCGGACAAGAGGTTACTGGAAGCGCTGGAGCCCATGGACGGCGTCGAATTCATCCTGTGGGACCTGAGCGGCCCCGCGCCCGAGGGACGGCTGGACCTGTTGGTCCCCGTCTACATGAGTAAGCCGCAGACGCTCGCCGCACTGGCGGGAATAGACGTAGGGCTGGTGCAGAGTCAGTCGATCGGGTACGACGGCGTCGGGCCATATCTTCCCGAAGGTAGCGTTTTCGCCAATGCGGCCGGGGTTCATGAGCCTTCAACGGCGGAGCTTGCCTTGGGCATGATGATCGCCAGCCAGCGTGGAATTCCTGACTTCGTCCGCAGTCAGGCCGCGGAAACGTGGGATAACAGCCAACGCCCGAGCCTGGCCGATCGCCGCGTGTTGCTGGTGGGATACGGAGGGGTGGGCAAGGCCATCGAGGCCCGCCTGCTGCCATTCGAAGCGGAGATCACCCGGATGGCAAGCCGTGCCCGTGAAGACGAAGCGGGGATCATTCACGGTATCGATGCCCTTCATGAACAGTTACCGCTACACGAGATCGTTGTAGTTAGCGTTCCACTGAGCGAGCAGACTGAACGGCTGATAGACGCCGAGTTCCTGGCCGCGATGCCCGACGGCGCCCTACTGGTGAATGTAGCGCGAGGCGCCGTCGCCGACACCGACGCCCTGGTAGCCGAGACGTCTTCCGGACGACTTCGTGTAGCCCTGGACGTCACGGACCCGGAGCCCCTGCCACCTGACCACCCGTTGTGGAGTACACCCGGAGTGTTGATTACCCCGCACGTCGGCGGAGCCAGCTCTGCGATGTTCCCGAGGGTTGTTCGGCTGATCAAGAAGCAGATCGGCCTGCTGCGTGAAGGCGAGGAGCCCGCGAACGTGGTGCTCGAGGGGCCGTCGTCTCTTAGCTCCTGAAGAGGCCGCTGTAGGCGTTGAGCGCGGGCTGACCGCCGAGGTGGGCGTAGAGCACGTTACTGTCGGCCGGGATGTCCTTGCTGGTGACGAGATCGATCATGCCGGCCATGGACTTGCCCTCGTAGACGGGGTCGGTGATCATCGCTTCGAGTGAGGCGCTGAGCCGCATGGCTTCCAGCGTGGACTCGACCGGGATGCCGTAGAGGTCGCCGGCCCAGCCTTCGAGGACGGTGATTTCGTCGTCGCGCAGGTCGCGTTCCAGGCCGATGAGGTTGGCGGTATTGCGGGCGATGCGAGCCACCTAGTGGCGGGTCTTGTCCAGGGTGGCGGAGGCGTCGATCCCGAGCCGCGGAGCTGTTTAAGGTTGCCCGGAGCACGGTGAACCGCATCGTTCAACGGACACCCTAGCCCCCATCCCCTGAGAACCTCGAGCGTCCGCGGTGTGTCAGAACAGTAACGATTGTCCCAAGGGACGTAACTGCGAGGGCCGATCGATCTTGAGTCCGTCCGCGGTTGATCTAACAGCACCTTCAACCAGGAGCGTTTCATGGCCGCGGAACCATCGATGTGCATTGTCTAATTCTTCAGCGCCCCTGAGCGCGACCGTGATACGACGAATCCTGCCTCGATGCGCTGCCTCGATAGTCGCTTCGCCAGAATCGAGTCCTTTTGGATGGTAGAGCGCAAAGATTGGGCCACTGACAAGTGCACTAGCGGGTTCCCTGGCAATCTTCATCTGTTTTGCGGCACGTTCCAGCAAGACAGCAGATTCCTTCGGTACTTCCACAGACGAGCTAACTCCAGAAATCTTGCCTGCTTTCGGTGCCCAGCTGAACGTCACGTCGAGAGCTGAAACGGTTTCTTCATTGATGATGTCGTAAAGTGCCACCACCATCTCCCGACTTGCACCAGCGACGACTGTTTCATTTATTGCGCGCATCGTCGGGTCAACGGCTGGTTCAATAATCTTTTGATAAATCGCGGTCAACGCTTGTGCCATCGTGCGAGTTGCTCTTCTCTGTTCAGTCTCCTCCGAAATAGTCTGAAAGAAATCCTCAGGTGATCCTTCGTCTATATGATCTGCCTTTCTGAGACTAGCTTCAGCGATGGAGCGATCAATCGGCACCAACAAAGGAAGAATATAAGATCCAGGCTCAGTTTGAGCAAACATAGCACCATCAATAGATCGATCACCCAGGGACGAGTATTTTCCACCGATTGCAATCTTGGTGCCTCGAGATGTCGTCGCAGATGAGCGAAGAATCTTCCAAGCTCCACTAAACAAAGATGACCCCGCCTCAGCAGCAATGTAGTTGCCACGCACCACCGAGCTTTGAGCGCGGAAATCGGACACATCCATCCAGAAGCGACGAACTGTCTTATCAACCTCATACCCGCTGGAGTTTTCCCACTGAGCGATCATAGAAATCGTTCCATCCCACATCCCTGTGCCCGAACGGATACCCCTTGGAACTCCGACCTCGCCGCCATGCAATGGATGATTCCAGAGAACGCCGAACGATCCTTCGGATAAATGATTCCAGCCTTTATAAGCCAGATAATCTGCTAGGTTCTTTTCAGCATTGATAGTGATTAAGTCTGATGGAAAAAGTTTCATGGACGACCAATGCCCCGCTCGTAAATGACTTGCCATTCCTGAATGGTGTCTTTCGTGAAGCGTTGACTACGAGCCAAGTCAATAGAGGTTGGCACCGAATCAGAAGTTTTGTCGACTTCAACCCAATACGCTGCCGTGTGGTGGGTCGTTAGATCATCCGAACCAAAGTCGATCCAAGTTGTCTCGTCTTCAGGAACGTGCACTAAAAGAATAAAAACTGGAGCCGTATTCTCACACCACTTATCCCACCAAGGTTTCTCTATAGGCCAATTGATGTGTTTAGGATCTCTGACGGTAAACTTTTTCGTAGTGCACTTCACTTGCACGGGCACCAACCCAATTGGAAGCACTACGTAAGCGTCAATTGCATAATGATCCTCGCCTGGTCGCGTCTCCACAACTCCGACACCGGCATCAGCACAGACGTCCGATAAATAGGCGAGACCGTACCGTTCCTGGCGCGCAGTTTGCGGCAACCTCGCAGGGCCTCTTGACGCTACGGTGACTGTCATCTCCATGTCCCCCTCATCATTCCTTCGAGAAGCTTATGTCAACGGCTGCATCGCGACCGTTGACCTGCTGCAGTCTCGAATGCCCACATCGTCCGTGTCTTGCACTAATGACGCGGGGGCGCTTGCGGCACGAACGGGGTTGACCTCTGCTAGCCATTCGGTGGTTTCGGTTCGGAAATCCTGAGATCTAGTTGATGCTGATCGGCAAGAATCACACGCTCATCTAAGAGCGTCGTTTCGTCCTTCGTGGAACCAGGTGCAGTACTAGAGTTAGGACTCTTCGATGGACGGTCGTCAGTTGTTCCGTCTCCGACATCATCCTTAGTTTTGGGTTCCGATTGATCATGCTGTTCCTCCCGATGTAATTGCTTTGACACAGGGGAAGCAGGTGCCTGACCTACTATCGATTTCTCCTGTCGATTCACCCCTGGCAACGGTTCTCCTAGGAGGTATGCCCGTGCTTGAGCACGGAAACTCGGAGATAGTCCTGCAGAAGCGACCAAAAATCCGCAAACATCCGCGACCAGCTTCGCTGCCACAGGATCAAAGTTTCTCCCGAAAACGTCACCTAGCGGGATGCGCTTCTTTGCTGCCATCAAAGCTGAGGCTACTTCTGCGTATCGAAGGCCCTCTTGGATCTCATTAGGTCGGCGCAGCAATCGCGCGACAAGTTCTCGCATGTTGCTGTAGTAAGCAGGTAAATGGTCTAGATCTGGACTACCTGTCGGCGCAACGGTGCGGAGCAACGCCGCCGTTTCCTCCTTTTCCCGCAACTGCGTCGCTCCACCAAACAAGTACTCTTGGAGCCCGCGGTCTGGGTCCCTCAAAAAGGCGCCACGAAGATGCTCTGTGACTCGGACTAGAGCTAGTAGGTATAGCCAAGCAAGGTCCAAGAAGAGTGCGAGATGGATAGGGTTACGGGGGTCAAGATGTTTACCTGCCTCCTTAAGATGAGCGACCAGCTGGATCGGGTTGCGATGATGCTCATATATCCAATAGTCGAACTGCCGATATTCCATCAAGCTGTTGAGCCTGCTATCAAGCGAATGGAAAGCCGCAAGATTTTCGGAAGCGGCTTCACGATCGAACAGTAAACCGAGTGGGTCACTCGGATCAGGCTGTGCGCTTCCATGTAGTTGTTGCATAAGAGCCAGGTCGGCTGAAGGTAGGACGGTAATCCCGAGGCGGCTTGAGAGCTGTCTCGTCGCGTCATTCACATCATGTTCACGAACCAACATGATCTGATCAGCTCCAAAAAGGTCGGCCACTCCCCGTGCCCAAAACATCCTCGCGGTGGGCTTATCCCGTCGCCCGGATTTACAATCGGCAATCGCTGTAGTCAGCCGGTAATTGGGAGTAAGAAGAACTCCAAGGACATCAAGATCCGTGAAGGTTTCCGGGCCTGCCCATTCCCGTCCCGCGCCTCGAGCATTTTTTGAGCCGCTTTGGGCGGGTTTCGGGTCTCCTCGAAGTTCCACATCGAGCCGGGTACTGAATCCCATGCTCCAGAGCAGACGTCTTGCTCCGACCTTCAATCCGAGATCCAGCTCACTCATAGAGCACTCAACCCCATCGCTTTCTCAAAGATCTTTTCGAACTGCTTAGGAGACGGTTGTGCATACTCTCTAAGGCGGTGGCTGGTTTGCATGGGCGCCTTGTATCCCTTTCCCGATGCCAGGGCTGTGCGGGCGACTGAATCGTCGACCCGGTGTTCGACTAGCTCACCGTGAACAATAAGGTCGCGGGCAAGTAGTAAAGCCTCACGGTTATCTTCTGTATCGACAAAACGAGGTGTGACCCAGTTACCGCCAGCCCGTAAGTCAGGAGCAAAAACCAGCAACCCCGCGTTTCGCATCAGTTCGTATTGCCGGCGATGGGCGCTATTCGGCGCCAAAAATCCCCGGTTTGGATCAAGAAGTTTGTTAATCACGCTGATTAGGGCCTCCGGAGACAACGTATTGTACTCACCATAATTCTCGGCACAACGCAAGCACGCTAGTACCGCAAGGGCCTTCTCTAGCACTGGTTTTCGTGCCACGAGCAGATTGGGATCCGAGACATAGGGGAGGGCCGCAAATGCTTGCATACTCCCATCGGGTAGCCGAACAGCGGGTGCCATCACAAGGCCCCCAGCAACAGCCCCAGTCAGCAACGGATACTTTTCCACACTCAGTTCTAGGCCTTGCCTGCTACGTACGGCAGCGAATTCAGATATGAGCTGGTCGCTTCCGTGTTCCATCACGAGAGTCTGGAGCAGCTGAGGATTCTCAAATCCAAAGAAGGGTGAGTAGGCGATGTCACCATCAATCGTTCTCAGTGTTTGAATAAGCCCAGCGCCCGAACCAACTTCTAAGAGATCAGACATGGCTCCATGGTCAAGCCCATACTGACTTTCGATGGACTCTAACGGAACTGGCGCTTGAGCCAGCCCATCGACCACGACCAGCAACTGTTGTTCCAGTTCGGTTGGGGTTCGACTTCTCCAAGCGTCACCAAGCGTTCTGTAAAGATCGTCGTAGAAGGGGACATTCTCAGTAAAGGTGACAATTTTTCCGCCTTGGCGCTGCACACCCTGCACGAAACCGGAATCCTCAAGGACGGCGATGACTTCCCCGAAAGACAACATTTGGACATCAAGTTGATGAGCTGCAACTTGCATTAGAGCTTGAGCATCCTCGATAACATCACGGCCACGGATCAAACCTGCAAGGGTAGCCGCCATACCAACCATCCTGGTATCGCTGAGCGGTCCGAGCAGGGGTGAGTTTGGGTCCACATTGCGAAGCCCAGAATGTATATCTTGGCAGCGGAGGCCTTCGTCGAACGTCTCCATCACTCCCCCAGTCACTTGCTAAAGCATTGAACTACTGTCTGCATGTAACCCTAAAGCTTGGTCGGCATGCTTTGGCCCAAGCCAATCAATAGGTCCTATTAACGTCTTTTGACACCTTCTTGTGATCGTGCGGCTACCGATAAAACCGTTCACTTCGACTTTCCCGTGGTGTGAAGCCGCAAGCTTTCATTGGTTTACCCCCGCGACGAACCTTGGTCCAGAACGTGCGGCCTTCGGCGTTACAGAGACCTAGGCAGCGATTCAGGCATGCTGGCGACTCGATCACTAGCTTTCTCTAACACGCCTATGCAGCACCTGCGAATGGGATTGCTTGCCGCAGGTCTTTTGAGGTGATGAACTCTTCGGCTGGTGCTTCTTCCCGGTATTCGACGAGTTCGACGCTGTGTTCGACGAGGGCTTCCTTGACCTGGGCTGGGGTGGCGTAGAAGTACTCACGCCGGAGGTTCACCAGGTTGACCCGTTCGGCAGCGAAGTGACGATGCAACATACTTTCGATGCCGACGGCGTCTTTGGAGAAAAACAAGGCATGGACATCGAACAGGAACGGCACGGAGGCATCTCCGAGTTCGCGCACACGTTCCATGGGGTTCAGCCGTCGCGTCATACCGACCTTGACCACACCTTCGCCGAAGGCTCCGAGGTTCGAGATGACATAGACGTAGCCGGCACGGGTGTTGAGGGCGTTGTCTTCCGAGTCGGCCAGTTTGGCTTCAGCTTCCTCCAGCTGGTCCTGAACGCGCTGAACACCTTCGAGGTCGCCTGCTTCCTGCAGTTGCAAGAGCACGGTCATGTAATGGCTGACCTCCTTCTGCTGCTTGGCCTTCAGTGCTTCCCACTCGCGCTGGGCTTTGGCGGTCTCGCGAGCTTCGGCCCGCGCTTCAGCCTCGAGCTGCTTTTGGATTGCCAGGGCCTGCAGATGCCGAGCGGCAAGTTCGAGTTCGTGTTCACGTAGGGAGTGAAAGGAGTCGGTAACGCTGAGGCCGATCATGGTGCCGCGCTTGGCTATCTGTTCCCGTGACTTCTGCAGGCGGGCCTGAGCGGTGTGCAGGTTTCCGGCCTTCACCGTCTTCACACAGTTCTCGGCTTCGGCGTTGTATGCACGTAGGAGCAATGCAGAAAGGTCCCGAACGAACTTGTCGCCTTCCTTCGTCGACCCATTGAACGTAAATCCCGAGACAGCAGAGACAGCATGTTTTTGCTTTAGGGCATCTTTGATCCGTGCCCGAACCGTGGCCAACTCGTCAGCGAGTTTGATGGAGGTTTCAGCTGGGTGCTCGTAGTCGTAGAACCCGACGTTGTGCCGTTCTGCCACCTCTCGGACATCCAGCACCTCACCCCGGACCGACCCAAGCTCCTCGCGCGCTGTGCTGAGGTTCCGCTCCATGGCGGCAACCTCAGTGTTCAAGTCCGCGACCCGCTGTTCACGGGCCAGAAGGTCCATGGCTCCGATGCGGTGTAGATCGGTCATCATCTGGGTGTTGGCCATGTAGACCTCGTCCGCATAGAGCTTCAACCCGGCAGCTGGCACCGGCGGGGCACCCATACTGGTCCGGTAGGTGTTCTGTGCACTGATCCCAAGTCCTTCGGCTGAGGCTCCGAACGCCTTCTTATACTGCTTGACCATGTCCAACAGCACCCACAAGATGCCGCCCGCCACCAGGAGACTGACAACGAACGCTTCTGTTGGGAGGATCGCGATGAATACCAAGCCCACACCGGCGAGCCATACACGCGATGCGAAGCCTCGCGGCTTCTTCTTTGGTTTCCCGGGTTCAGGCAATGCACCGGACGATAAATTAGACATGGATCCCCCAAGGCTCAAGTGATGATGGTGGAACGGTAGCAGGCGCCCTCAATAAACAGCGATTGCCGGACTTACGCCACGCCTGAGTACTCATTCCAGGCCTCACCGGTTTACGCTCCAATGTCTTTACGCCGATAACGGAATGCTACGTCGGGCGAGTGCATGACTGTCCGATAGTTTGTTAGAGCGAAGCGACTCGTCTGGGAGGCGACATGATCAATTACTGGTGGGCGAGCCAAGGCGTCAATTACCGCACAGTGATCCCCCTTGGAACTCTGTGGACTTGTCCGCGCGCCAATGGCCGAGTTGATATTGCCCGTGGACTAATCAAGTCTCTGGAGCCAGGGGACATCGTGTTTCACCATGCGGAGAGCTTCCTCCGCGCGGTCAGCCGGGTGTCGGAGCCATGGAGGCCGTGGCCTCGTCCGGAGGGCTACCCGCTGATATTCGAAGGGGAAGGCGACGACGGCTGGCTAGTCAAGGTTGATCCCATTCGAACCGATCTACAACTGCACTACAAGCGCGTTGCCCAGCTGATCCGCGTAGGAGGCAGCGCACCGCTCGACAGAAATGGTCGACCGCAGGAAAAGTACCTGTCAGCGCTGTCCGAGGAGGACGGCCTTGCACTCTTGGCAGAGCTCGATTTGCCTGCTCCTGGCACCACCGACGGTGGAAGCCTCTTCGGACGGCCGGACGAATTCTGGGAAGGTGAAAGTACAGATGCAGTGTCTCTTGGTGAGGTTCGCCAAGAACAAGCAGATCTGCGTCGGCATCTACTGCGGGGCCGGGTTACAGCACCGTGCTCAATCTGTGGTGAGGAACGCCCGTCCCGACTCCTGATCGCCGGCCACATCAAGCCTCGAAGCGAGTGCACCGAGCAGGAGCGCAAAGACTTTCGGTCCGTGGCAATGCTTGTCTGCAGCCTGGGCTGCGACGCGTTGTTCGGATGGGGATACATCATCGTGAACGCAGAAAGCCGAGTCCGCCGAGGCATCCCGGCAGAAACCAAGGACGTCGAAGCCGCCGTGGACCTCCTTATCGGCAAGGTGTGCAGCGCCTACAGCGCACACACCGCCCCTAATTTTGCTGCGCACTCCGATCTGCATCTTTCGCACGCTGGATAACAAGAACCGCATGCTGCCCTGGTAGCTTGGGGCGTCAGAATTCTCATCTGAACCTAGCTTGTCAGTGCGGTGAGCTACCTTTCTGTGTAGGTGTCGTTTCGCTGATCCTGTGAGGCGTCCGCGGTCTCAAGCCGTAGGGGGGCGGTTCGATGGAATTTGAACGTTTGCGTGATGAAGTGATCGATGTCGCCGCAGGCATCGACTTAGCTGCCACCCCCGGCGAGGTTTGGGCTCTCATCAAACCGGCGGAAACCGCTACGCTCCTTGATCCACATGTAGTGAAAGCGTTCCGTGTACCGGGCACCCCCGATGATGTCGGCGAGATGCAGGGCTATATTAGCCACCGAGATGGACGCGAGCAGGTACACCTCGTCGAGGTTGTAGAAGAAGTACCGAAGCGTTGGGCCCTCATTCGAATTGTCGGGGATCCCGATGAGGCAGCACGTACCGGGTACAGACTGACAGAAATACCGGGCGGCACTCGGCTTGAGCAGTTACTCAGCGTCACTGTCCCAGGGACCCAGGTAAGAGCAATCAATCAAGTCCGCCAGCAGTACTTGGCCGCGGCCCAAGCGTTCCTCGAACGGATAAAAGTGCTGGTCGAACCACCCGAACAGGGTTCATCAGGCAGGCATACCTGAAGCAGGAAAACCGGAGTACGGTCGATGAACCCTAGAAGCAACCAGCGTCAGTCAATTGCCAATGCAGAGTAGGGCACCGGTTTGTAGGCGGCATGATTTTCCCACCGGCGCCCGTTGTTATCTGGATTGTTCGGCCAATCTGCGCAGTTCATTGGTCATGGCTGTGGAAGGTGCGTATCCGTTCGACTGCTCGGTAAGAAATTTCCGCGCTACAGCTGTGCGGTCTCTGACTGTGTGAATCTCCTGCCAGGGCAGGCTGGCGCGCAATTCTCTAGCTAATTCGTCTATGCGCCCCATCAGCTTCGAGTATTCGGCTTGTGCGTTATCGCGAACGAGGCGGCTTGCCTCTCGCAGAATGAGGGTGGTGATGTAGCCACCTTCGTTAGATTGCAGCAACGGCTCCAGAAAAGTTTTGCCAATGGAGACGCGTGTGTGGGTCGTTCCGCCCCGGTACTGAGGATCACGCTCGAGCTGTTCGGCTAGGTGTGTTATTCGGATCCGGGATGCCCTATACAGGTTTGTGCTCTGAGCGTCCTGCTCCTCGGACCAGCTTTCTTGGATCTCCTCCAACTCCTGCTTCCAGGACGGCACAGCGTGGTAGAGGAATACGGCACCACTGGCGATCCATTGGAGGAAAACCCCATCAATCTGTCCGGAACGCTCCTGCCACTGGTTCAAAAGCTGTGGGGGCGGCTCCGGTTTCGCATCGTCATCCGGATGCCATGTTTCTATGAGTTCTGATGGGTCAAGGCGCGAAACCGTGAGGGACAAAAATGGCGCGAACGCGTGCTGGGCCAGGTCAAGGATTTCGTCAACGGAAGTCGTCTCATACTGAAGAACTACAGCCGGCTGCCCCGGGAATACCGCTTCCATGAGGCGCAGGCCTCGCCTCTCTACACCCTGACGGATTTCCAAAACCATGTCCTCGAAATCTTCCACCTCCGCACCATACCGAATTATGAGTTGACTGCTCTTTCTGCCCGACTATGACGCGACACCGCGCGCTTTTTCTGATGCCGTCTTCGTCTTCGCGACGTTGCTCCTGTGCCCAAAAGGGTTATTGGGGCGCCGCACCATCGTGCACGAGTGGATCGTTTATTGCTCGCACTATCTAACACAATGGTGAGCATCGCGTTGAGGGCCTTCTGCCCATATGTGCACGGCACAAGCCCCCCTCGCTTCGCTGCTTGTCCCGCACACAAATGGACAGCAGGGGCCATAGGCCCGCCTGCACACATCCACCACGTCACCGACACCGGAGAGCTCGCCCTGAGTGAGCGGTGGGATATGCACAGCCTCTTCTAGCTCGTGGCACTGCACAGCAAAAGCTGATCTAGGTCATCCATCTGTGGGCGGGTGGAGCCCGAAGGGGTGACGCTCAAAGGTCGTCCACCTGTGGTTGAGCTCGTGAGGGTGTATTTTAATCGAATACTTCTTCGATAGGTGGTGCGGTGTGACAGTGCCGGTGACTCTTGTGCAGGAGGTCAGGGTTCGGGCACCGGACGCCATGATTCTGGTTTCTCCGATGTCCATTCCTGCCGGCTTTCCTTCTCCCTCTCAGGACTATTACGAGAAAGGCATTGACCTCAACAAGCACCTCATCGCCGATACGACGAGCACGTTCATCGTGCGCGTCTCCAGGGACAGTATGACCGGCGCGGGAATCAGCGACGGCGACGAGCTCATTGTTGACCGCTCTCTCACGCCCGAGGACGGATCGGTGGTGGTCGCCGTGCTCGACGGGGAATTATCCATTAAGAGGCTGCGCATCACAGCCCGCGGGGTCGTTCTGGCTGCTGAGAATCCGGCGTTTCCGGACATCGTGGTTGCCGAACTGTCGGACCTGAGCATTTGGGGTGTGGTCACCCGGTGTCTACACTATGTCTGAGGCGGCACCAAAGGTGAGCGCGAGAGTGCACATACCCTAGGACCGCACTGATGACCCAGAAAGGTCTTGGCCATGACCACCGCCGTTTCGCCCTCGTGGACGCGAACAGCTTCTATGTCAGCTGTGAACGCGTTTTCGACCCCGCACTGGAGGGTGTTCCGACGGTGGTGCTGTCCAACAATGGCTGCGTGGTGGCCCGCTCGAACGAGGCCAAAGCGCTGGGCATCGAGATGGGAGAGCCGTGGTTCAAGCTGGCGGCCCGTGCGAAAGGGTGGGGCCTGATCCAGCGGTTGAGCAATTACGAGCTCTATGGTGATTTATCCGCTCGCTTCATGACGATCCTGGGGCGGTACTCGCCTGCCCTTGAGGTGTCCTCCGTCGACGAGTCGTTCCTGCTTCTCAAGGGCGCTCCCGAGGAGCTCGTCGTTACCGGCAGGAACATCAGATCGACTGTTGCCCGGAACACCGGGCTGCCCGTGTGCGTCGGCATCGGGCCCACGAAAACCCTGGCGAAGTTCGCCAACCGGGTCGCGAAGCAGAACCCCTGGATGGGTGGGGTCTGCAATCTGGACACCATGCCGGCCGCGCACGTAGAAACCATCATGAGCCGCGTCCCGGTCACCGGCATCTGGGTAATCGCCGGCCGTCTCGGTAAACGCCTGAACGTCATGGGCATTCACACCATCAAGGACCTACGGGACGCCGATCCGGTGCTGATCCGCAAGAGGTTCAATGTCGTCGTCCAGCGGAAGGTATTGGAGCTGCGCGGCGTCCCGTGCATCGAACTGGAAACCACCCGCGCAGACAAGAAGCAGACGATCTTTTCCCGGTCGTTCTCCACCCCGGTCATCACCATCAAGGACATGCATGAAGTCCTGTCCCTGTACGCCCAGTCTGCTGCAGTCAGGCTGGCCCGGGACAAACAGGTTGCGAAGGTGATGACCGTGTTCGCCGGGACGTCGCATTTCAACGAGAGGGCCTCCTCCTTCCCGTCCGTGACAGTGAAACTGTCGACACCGACCGCTGACCCGGTCATCCTTACCAAGGCTGCCGTGAACGCCCTGGACGGCGAATTGATCGAAGGAGTCCCCTATGCGCGGGCCAGAGTCATGCTGACCGGTCTCTCCCCCGCCGGAGCCGAACCGACCTTCGACGAGTTCGTGACGGTGCACGAGCGCCGTGAGATCGGCAGCCTCATGGGTAAGGTCAAGGATAAGTACGGTTCCACCAGCATTGGCCTTGGTGCAGCCGGCATGCTCAAACCACCGGACTGGACCATGAGCCGCAAACACCAATCCCCCCGCTACACCACCGGATGGGACGAACTACCTGTCGTGAAAGCCAGCTGACTGCTCACGGAAGACTGGTTCGACGAGACCCTAATCCACTGCAGTCTTCTGGAAGAACGCAATCTCTGCGGGCGAAGTCATCAGTTGAATGAGTGGTGCCGGCGGCCGTACGAATGGGGGAAACGTACGGGAGCCGGCACTGGGTGAGGATCGAGTCTCATCGTCCGAATCCTCACTAAGCATCACCGATGGGGGAATCGATGTGCTGATAGCGATCCTACCGACTGACCTTGGGAGGAGGCTGGGTGGTTCGCCGACGGCGTGGAGCGGGAACGCGGAAGCTTCAGGAATGAGCGCGAACAGAGAGCCACCCGTTGCCCGCCTGAGAAGAAGTAAAGGTCAGGCCTAGTCTTCGTCTTCGGTGCTGACGTCCATGCCTCGTTTGAGTGCTTCGACTGTGCGGGTGTAGGCGTCGGCGATGTAATCCTCGAATTTTGCCCGTTCGATGCGCCATTGCCCGCGGCCGCCAATCTGGATCGCGGGCAGATCCCCGGAGCTGAGGAGTGCACGTATCTGGGATTCGCTGGTTGCCAGTTCGGCCGCGACGTCCTTGATGGTCAGGAAGCGGGGCTGGTCCTGTACGGCCATGTAGCGGTGTACTCCTCTGCTCAATCTTCTGGCGTCCTAGACGTGAAGGTGGGGCCGGGAGCTGCACCACAGCTCCCGGCCCCGGGTTCGCTGCGCGAAGGGAAATCTATTCGGTCCGGTGCTTCTCCTCGTCGAGATTCCGCCTGCCCGTACGGAAAGCACTCGGCGGGACCGGCCCCGGGGTTCGCCGCCGTTGTACTTGCGGTGCAGCCGGCGCACTTCCTTCAGGACCGCTTTCTCGATCAAGTCTGACACAGACGCATACCCCTCGGCCGCACCTGCGGCGAGGAACGCAGTACGGACCCCGCCCGCGTCCTTCTAGGTGAAGCACGAGGTGAAAGGCTGGCTTCCGCTTACCAATCAACTTCGACAAAGCCTGGCGCTTCACACCGTCTGGGCTGGTCGCTTCGTGGTCTCACCGCCCGCTAGCGAGCCGAAATTGTCTGCAAAAGGGCGGAACGTGCACCTGAGCGCAACGAGGTCCGCGTGTTGTTCCAGTCCGGGACGGATCGGTCGAGGGTATGCCGCCTGATGTGTTTGAGTTTCCCGGCGCGGGCTTTGGCCCGTTGGGTTTGAATCCAGACGTCGAGGGTCGCCTCGAGCGCGGTGGCGCCTTCGTTTTCGCGGTGCGGCATGCGCCCGGTGTCCTGGATGAACTGCAGCAGTTGGGTGTGGACGGCCCGCCAGTGGGTTTCCCGGTCACCGAGCATGGTGCCGCGCCAGGGTCCGAGAGTGTCGAGCTGCTTCACCTGGTCCTTGCTCATGCGTCCTTCGGTGTAGCGGGTGCGCTGGTGCCGGAGCCAACGGTGCAAGTTCTTCTCCTCCATGTTCGGCGAGAGCTGCTGAGGGAACCGCCGTTGGCGTTGGACAAATTTCCGCAGTTTGACGAACCTGTCTTCCCAGGGCACCCGATATGGGGCACTCCGCTGCGGTGGTGCCGGCGCCGGCTGGTCATGGAGGATCAGCCGGCGCCCGGGGAGGGTCGGGTCGCGACGCTCTTGGGAGCGGATGTGGAGCCGTACTTTTTCGTAATCGACACGGCACAGGGTGGCAATCTGTCTGACGGTGAGCCCACGAAGGTACATGAGGGTCCATTCCCCACGGGACGTCGCCGGCCCCCACTCGCCGTCATCATTGGTGCTCTGTTCGCTAAGACGGGCGTCACTCCAACTTCGAGTAGCGGGTGGAGCCAATCCACAGGATGACCCGTGGTGCGACTGGCGCACTCGGTGCATGCCTGACGCGTCAAGTTCCATCTCCAGGTTCGAGTTTTTAAGGGTCCGGCTCATCGGGCTACTGCTGATGCCGATGCAAACGCGTCCGCCGGCATTGGACGGTGCAGCTTCCAGGTAATCGCTATGGGCTTCTCCCCGGAATGCTGGACGTAATCAACCTGGCCCAGGCACGTGTACGGCACAGTCAGCCCGCTCTCGTCTTCCGCAGTGTCGCGGGTGAAGAGCAATACCTGAGACCCCCGTGACATGTGGTTGAGATAGCGCTGCCCAACGGGACTAGTCGGTGTCGTCGTGTTCTGTGACTCCCAGTGGAAGAGGTCTGGGCCAATCGCATAGTCCTTGTACATGGTGGTTGCTGAGTGATTCTGCTCATCCTTGTTGAGCGTGACGAAGAAGACGTCGGTCGACGTGGTGGGACACCAGGCAACGCCCTCACGATGCTGCACGTTCTTGCCGAGCTCAAGGGAGCCATATTCCAGTGCTGCTAGAACTTCTTCGCGCCGATAGGTCGCATGGGATAGCAGAGGAACATGCTGCAGCCCGGCGCCGAGCCCCTTCGCGGCGTGCTTTGAATCAGCGACACCCAGTTCTACAAGCTGCCGTATCTCGTCACAAACGAAACGGAACCGCCTGAGGTGGTTCAGGCCGTCCTCGTACGTTTGGAAACCACCTCCGTCGCTCCATAGCGTGTAGAAAAGCATCCTGGCGAACGTCTTTTCGCGTGGCCCGAGGTCTTCATAACTTGGAGCGCTATCGCTGACAAGCATCGCGTATGCCTCAGCTCGTTCTGGGTCGTCGACGTGAAGCAGCCGCACCATGCGCAGCAGGAGTTGCTTCTCCTGTTCAAGTTCTGCCAGCCCTCCCGTTATGGCGGCCTCCCCTGGAGAAAACCCCTCGATCAGGCCAGCTTGGCGTAGGTATCCGGTCCAGGAGTCCCGCGTCGATCGGTAAATAATTCTCAAATCATTGCCAGATCGCTCGAGGTACTCAGGTAGTACCGTTTCGCCGTAGGAGGCAATGTCACGCACAAGCTGCGCACGGTTGAACCGCAGTTGAGCCCGGATGTTCTCCAGCACGGCTCGCTGCGCCACACGGTCGAGAACGATTTGGGAACCAGACGGCAGGAACGGGAACTCGTCGTCGACCGCTTTCTCGAGCTGCCTTCGGCCGAACCCCGTGAGCGCTCGATACCTCAGGTCGAAGCGGAATTCCCGACGCTGCTGCCCGATGAAGTCCAACACCGTGAGGACCGATTTCTCCTCAGCGCGCCGCAGCCCGCGGCCAAGCTGCTGAAGGAAAATCGTCGCGCTCTGGGTTGGGCGAAGCATGAGAATCGTGTCTACTTCGGGGAGGTCAAGACCTTCGTTGAAGAGGTCGACGGTGAAGATGCAGTTGATTTGGCGGTCGCGTAGCTGTGTGAGCGCAAGCGCGCGTTCGTCGTCGTCCGTTCCACCATGCAGGGCTATCGACGTGATGCCTGCACGGTTAAAGACCTCCGCCATGTAGTGGGCGTGCTGAACGGAGACGCAGAAGCCGAGGGCACGCATCTGGTCGGTTCCGGTGATTTTGTCACGGACTTCGCGGATGACTTTTGCTGCGCGGGCGTCGTTCCCGGTGTAGAGGCGGTCGAGCTGGGCGAGATCGTAGTTGCCTCGCTTCCACTCCACCAGCCTGAGGTCGACATCGTCGGACACACCGAAGTAGTGGAAGGGCACCAGAAGGTCGGCATCGAGGGCGTCCCAGAGTCGCAGTTCGCTCGCCGTACGACCATCGAAGAACTGGTCGGCGACGTTGATGCCGTCACCTCGCTCAGGTGTTGCGGTGAGGCCGAGTAGCTCCTGCGGTGTGAGGTGGTCGATCAGGCTTCGATAGGTAGGCGCCATGGCGTGGTGGAACTCGTCGATGACGACGATGTCGAACATGTCCGGTTCGAGCTGCTGGATTCCCCCTGCATTGAGTGACTGGACCGATGCGAAGACCTGCTTCCACTGTGTCGGCTTGTTGTCGCCGACGTAGAGCTCGCCGAAAGCGCCGTCTTGCATGACGTTGCGGTAGGTGCTCATGGATTGGCGCAGGATTTCCTGGCGGTGCGCAACAAAGAGGAGCGTGAGGTTTCGGCCTGCGGCTTCACTGAGGCGTTTGTAGTCGAGTGCGGCGATGACGGTCTTGCCAGTTCCGGTGGCGGCAACGAGGAGATTGCGAGTGTGACCTTTGAGCCGTTCAGCCTCAAGTGCCTCGAGCATCTCCTCCTGGTGCAAGTACGGCTGGACTTCCAGTCCGGTTACACCATCCGGGGCGACGGTGCGTTTGCCACCGTTTCGTTCGAGAGCTGCGTCGAGTTTGTCGCCATCGCGCTCGGGATCATAGCTCTGAAAGGCTCGCTGCTCCCAGTAGCTGTCGAAGGTGACCTCGAACTTCTTCAGCAGGGTGGGCGTGGCGATGTTGGAGAGTCGGACGTTCCACTCGAGTCCGTCAAGGAGCGCGGCCTTGCTGAGGTTGGAGCTTCCGACGTAGGCGGTGTCGAACCCCGTTTCCCGGCGAAAGAGCCACGCTTTGGCGTGGAGGCGGGTGGCCTGGGTTTCATAGCTGATCTTGACCTCGGCGCCATAGCGGGTGACGAGGTCGTCGATGGCACGGCGTTCAGTGGCACCCATGTAGGTGGTGGTGATAACTCGGAGCCTTGCCCCACGTTCGTGGAGCCTTTCGAGGGAGGGGTGCAGCAGGCGCAGCCCGGTCCAGCGGACGAAGGCACAGAGGAGGTCGACGGTGTTCGCTGAATCCATCTCGGCACGGAGTTCTGCTGCGAGGTTCGGATCGTCCTTGCTATTGGTAAGGAGTGCCGACTCGCTGAGGCGTGTGGTGGGTCTTTTGACGCTACGGCGTCGTAGGTTCTCAGGTCGGTGAAGTCCGTGGAGTTCCTGAGGACCGGCGGCGATGGTGGCCGGATGGCTGACGTGCTCCAGGATTCTGTTGGCAATCTGGACGCGCGCTTCCGGGGCGGCTTCCGCCAGGGCACGTCTTACGGCGTCGGCTACGTGACGCGAGAGGATGTCAGGCGCGTTGCTCTCATCGATCTGCTCAAACGACGCGTGCAATTCGGGTGTCGCCGCCAGTTGCTCGGCAATCACGTCAGTCTTCAGGAGCTCATACAGCCCCTCGGGCAGCTGCGGCACTGCCCCTCCCCCATTGGTTTGGCTCACCTGACCAGGGTATTCGCTTCAGCCAACGATACGGAGTACACACTCGTGGTTCTGCACTGCTACGCAACTATAAAAGGGGGGGACCTCGCCAGATGTGGGATACATTTCCGGCTGATTTGCTGATCGCTTTCATTGGCGCCTTACTCACTGTCGCCATCGCATACGGCACTTACCTGCTACAGCAGCGGAGGCTGGAGATTCAAGCCGTCCGCGGACTGATAAATGATTTCCACCACCGACGTTCGGTCTCCATAACCGCTCCACGTACCGTTCGCGGCGCGAGAGATCTCGCCGACTTCCAGAGAGCAACGGCCAGCGTCATCGATATGCGGGATCATGTGAAGCGAGTTCGTGATCAAGTGCGTCATGACTCAGACGCACAAATCTGGCTTTCCCGGATCATTCGTGCTTGCAACCGATACCTGGAAGAAGGCGAGATAGCTCCAGACGATTACCTATTCCTCCTCAGTCAACTCCGGCAAGAATTGCTGGAAGAGGTAAGAGAGCTGTGCAGTGGACCGCGCGGGCTTGATGCACTGGAACCTGGCGCCGCCGCGTTCTAGCACCAGGCATCAACGTCCGGATGCACTATCCGAGGACCATCCCAAACCGGGAGGTCTGAGTTGGGATTGAGGAAAATGAGGCGATAGGTCATCCCACAACTGTGCTCGAAGTGACTCCTACAGCCCGCGCTGCTCTAATATCGCTACCCAGTCCAGGAAAGGGCTAGGCGCATGCGTGGTCTCCACTTCAGAATCGACCTCTCACGGACAGCGATCTACTCTACTTGCCCTCGGTCGAACCCTCGGGTTCTCCACGCCCCTCTCCCTGAATCCCACGCCTCCAGCGCCGCCCGCACATCCCCACGTCGCTCCTCCGCCACAGCGACCCGATACGCTTCCTCCACAACATCGTCGATCAGCACCCGCTGACCCGTCGACGCCGACTGCACCGCAGCCTCCACCATCGCAAGACTCAACACGTTCGAGTGCACCTCCCCCGACGGCACCTCACCGGACCGCAACGCTGACACAAACTCAGCCAGCGCCCCGGCGATCTCCTCCTCGTGCGACCCAGGTGGAACCGCAGCGGCACCGGACACCAACTCCGCAACAGGCGTTCCCGCACCATCCCAGACAGCCGTACCCCCGCACCGTTCACCCGCCACGACCCGTTCCACGACGTCTCCAACCCATCCGCACACCAGCTCCCCGTGTACACGTATCGGGTGCCACCGGTCATCTGGAACACCGCGGTGGCGGCAGCAGCGCCGTCGTACCAGCTCCACGACGGATTGAACTCCTCGCAATACACCGACACCGGATCCTGAGCCAACAGGAACCGCACCGCATCGAACTGGTGGATCGCCATGTCCACCAGCAGCACATGCGCCATCCCCTCCCGGAACCCGCCGAAGTGCGGGGCCTTGAAGAACTCGGTCGTCACCACACCGATGTCGCCCAGCTGAGCAGTCAAGGCTTTCAACTGCGTCAGCCCCTGGAAGTACCGGCGCGACTGGCTGATCATCAGCAGCTGTCCGCTAACCTCCGCCGCAGCCGCCAACGACATACCCTCCGCCACCGTCGGCGCCACCGGCTTTTCACACAGCACCGGCAACCCGGCGAACATCGCCTCCACATTCACCGGATGATGGGCCGCCGGCACCGTCACGTTCACGACGGCGTGCGCACCGGTCGCCGCCGCCACCTCCGACACCGAGGTGCCCAAGGCAACATCCCGTAGCCCGAACTCCTCGACCGCAGTCTGCGCGGCACCCAGGTTGAGGTCCACGAGACCGACCAGCTCGACGTCGTCGTTCGCTTGAAGTGTCTTGATCCAGGCCTTGCCCATGCCACCGGCACCCACCTGCGCCACCCGCAGCGGGCCGGCGGTCTCAACGGTCTTGAAGATGATCAATTGCTCATCGCTCCCTGGTAGCCGTGGCCGGTGTAGAAGTCCTCGGTCTCGTAGCGCAGCAGTACCGGGTCGGTGCGCTCGGGCCGGAGGGTCTTGGCCCACTCGACACCGTTGGCAATCACCCGGCGCACGTCCTTGTGGTGGTAGACCGGGTAATCCTGATCACCCGGGCTGAAGAAGAAGATCTTCCCGAAGCCGCGCTTGAATGTGCAGCCGCTGCGGAACACCTCTCCCCCGCTGAAGGTGCTGAGGAAGATCAGCTCATCCGGCGCAGGGATGTCGAAGAACTCCCCGTACATCTCCTGCTCCGGAATGATGAACGGGTGCGGTACGCCCTGCGCGATCGGGTGCGCCGGGTTCACTGTCCACACGATCTCGCGGTCGCGCTCGGACCGCCACCGCAGCGTGCACGAGGTGCCCATCAGCTTCCCGAAGATCTTCGACCAGTGGCCCGAGTGCAGCACCAGCAGCCCCATCCCCGCCAGCACGTGGCGGTGGACGCGCTCAACGACGTCGTCCGCCACCTCCCCATGCGCGGCATGCCCCCACCACACGAGCACGTCGGTGTTCTCGAGGACCTCCTCGGTGAGGCCGTGCTCGGGATCGTCGAGGGTGGCGGTCCGAACGACAGCCCGCGCGCCGAGGTTCTCCTCGACGCCCTCGCGGATGGTGTTGTGCATGCCGTCGGGGTAGATGGCGCGGACTTCGGGCTGGACCTGCTCGTGGCGGTTCTCTCCCCAGACGAGGACGCGCACGGTGTCAGAACTGGTGGTCATGGTTTTCTCACTTTCGGTTAGCAACGTTTACTTGACGGCCCCGCCGGTGGCACCGGCCGGTCGGATATGCGCATACGTTCGTTCACAAACGGCGCTGACCCTTCGCCTCACCACATGTTTGGTCTGTCCGCCGACGAGCCGCTGTCTTACTGGCACTGCCAATATCGACTGTCGATCCCGTATCCTCTTGAGATAACGGTCGGATGCAGGACAGCACGAACAACAACGGTCCGATGACGGACATGGGGGCAATTGGTGACAGCTCGACGAAAGGCAACGTTCCGCGAGGATCTGGTCGATCTAATTCGCGCTCGCCACCCGGTTCTTCTTGTCGAAACTCATGAAGCTCAGCGCGTCCTTCAAACTGTGGAAGACATCTCAGCTCATTCCGCTTTGAAGCGACCGCGGAAGGTAGTCTCCTACTCCTTGAGTCAGGGGCTACACCTACCCGGTGAACAAGGAAAACCTCAGTCGCCGGTCGAAGCACTTTCGGCCGCCAAGCGAGCCCCAGACCCGACAATCTTCGTTTTCAACGACTTGCATCATTCACTGGGCGGCGGCAATGCGCGGGCTGTCGAACCGACAGTCGTGCGGGCCATATTGGATGCTGCGCACGATTTCCGGAGTGGAGTCGTGCCCCACACGTTGATCATCGTCGCCCCAGCTCTCCAACTGCCAATAGACCTTGAGAAAGAAGTCACAGTTCTTGACCTTCCGCTACCGGGGAGGAAGGAAATCGAGTCCGTACTTGACGACATCGTCACAGCTAACGCGAGCAGAATAGTCGTGAATCTGTCGGGCGATGACCGAGAACGTTTGCTTCAGGCAGCACAGGGCCTAACTCTGGGGGAAGCCGAGAATGCTTTCGCACGAGCCATAGCATCCGATGGTCGCCTTGATGCGAGCGACGTAGCCCTTGTCCTCGACGAGAAAAGACAAGCGATAAAGAAATCGGGTCTACTCGAATTTATTGATTCTTCCGGGTCAATCGACGACATCGGCGGTCTGGAAAATCTGAAGACTTGGCTAACCAAGCGTAATGGATCGTGGCTCGCGAGTGCACAGGAATGGTCAATACCCGCACCGAAGGGTGTACTGATTACCGGTGTCCCAGGATGCGGGAAGAGCCTGACTGCCAAGTGCATGGCGTCCTTGTGGGAACTTCCGCTAGTACGCATGGACGTCGGTCGCGTTTTCTCCGGCATAGTCGGCTCTAGCGAACAGAATATGCGAGCCTCCCTGAAACTCGCCGAAGCTGTCGCACCGTCCATTCTTTGGATCGATGAGATAGAGAAGGGATTCGGTGGCGGGAGTGGTGGCGACTCCGGCACAAGTCAGCGAGTTTTCGGCACATTCCTGACATGGCTGCAAGAGAAATCAGAACCTGTGTTTGTCATCGCTACGGCGAACAAAATCGACGGCCTTCCTCCGGAGCTGCTCCGCAAGGGGCGTTTCGACGAAATCTTCTTTGTGGACTTGCCAACCGTCAGCGAACTCAAAGTGATCTGGAAGATCCAGCTCCAACAACGTCTGACTCCTGAATCAAAAGCATCGGGTGAACTGGATATCGAGGACGACCTTTTGCTCCGTCTCGCTGAGGAAAGTAACGGGTTTTCCGGTGCGGAAGTTGCAGAAGCTGTTGTCAGCGCTTGCTTTGATGCCTTTTCAGAGCGACGAGCTCTACGGGAATCGGACCTCATGAGAACCATACGCAACACCGTCCCGTTGTCCACTACGCAGGCTGAGCAGATCAAGCTCATCCGTGATTGGGCCTCCCAGCGAGCAGTTGCTGCGACTTCCGCTGATGATCAGGGGGCGCTCGTTCCTTCGTCCGCGGACGGTGACGTGGCGTCATGGCGCGGCGGACGCCGCATCGAGTTTTAGGGAGCGCCTTTCATGAGTTTGGAAGTCCTACTCATCCCGCTGGGGATTGCAGCTGTGGCGGCGATCAAGCAAGCACGCAGCTCAGACCTCTGCGAAAAGTGCAAAGCAACCCGTATCACTGATCAGAAGCTGCTTGAGGAGTCCCTCCTTGCTTTGGGTGCCACGAAGGTGCAGGCATCAAATGGGAGAATTACCGCAAGGACTGTCCACGGGCCAGTGACCTTCCAGCGGGTCGGCGAGATCTTCCTTGGCCGCGTGGACAAAGCGCCTCATAAGACTGACGCGATGCTGCAGGATCTTAACGCCGCGACCGGCACCATCCTGCAATACCGGACTGTCCAGGCGGTGCGTGAACAAGCAACAGCCATGGGAATGACGCTGATTGAGGAGCGCGCGGATGACGGAACCGTTCAACTCGTCTTTGAGCAGGGCAGATGAGTAAACGAATCAGGGTCACAGTCAGCCCGGACGGTCAGATTTCGGCGACAATTGAAGGCCATGAAGGACCAAGCTGCATGGACGAGTTGGGTACCGTTTCCGCGTTGTTCCCTGGCGCAACGATTGTCGATTCGCGTCTCACCCCGGAGTACTACCATCGAAGCGCCAGCACGACGACACAGGTTCAGCCGCTCGAAGCGATAGTTGAGGATGAAAGATGACTCCTGAGGAAAAATTGTGTTCACGAACTTGGAGATTGAGAAATAGCTTAGGCGTTCTCTGGAGCATTCTTTCGTTCGGTCTGTTAACTTGCGTGAACTTCCTCAGCCGAGGTGGCCGATCGAAGAACAAGCGCTGGATTGGCTACGGCATCGGTTTCGGTGTCATTGCCATTGGACTTCTCGCCACAACGGGCACTTTCGAATCAGGCACAAAAGAAGCACCCGTCGAGTCAACGGCAGGCACCGTTTGGGGCTGGATTATGATCGCGAACTGGATCGCGGGGACTTGGATGTCCATCGCCACCAATCGCAAATGGCTTCTTTGGAAGGCTCACCATGCCGACCAAAAATGGTACAGCCAGGCCACAGGGGTCAGACAAGACGTTCAGTCATCGTCAGCTGCATTTCCCACACCCGCGCCAACGTTCTCAACGCCAGCAGCAACCACACCGATCTTCCATCAAGCGAACCACGGTCCCACGGCCACATCAGATATCAACCTGATGCAACTTCCCGATTTCGAACGCGTTGGCTTCGAATATGGTGCGGCGCAACGCATTCTCGAGGTTCGTCAACAGCGCGGGCCGTATCAGTCATTTGATCAGTTGGTAGCGGTAACCGGCATACCGCCGCACCTACTGATCCCCCACCGGAATGTCGTTTCTTTTGCTGGGACACCAGAACCCTTGAAGGATGCCGAGGGCGGACGTAGCCGCGGTAGTCGCAGACTCGACCTATGAATGAACTCCTTCGTGTGGCTCGCGTATTGCATCGCACCACGGCTGAGGGACCCGGCCAACGAACCGCGATCTGGGTGCAGGGGTGCAGCATCCGCTGTCGTGGATGCATAAATCCGCATCTGTTCGATGCGAATGGCGGGGACGTGATCGACCTGGAGGAGCTAGTCTCCGGAGCGCTTCACTCTGGCTCAGAGGGAATTACCCTGCTTGGCGGTGAACCATTCGATCAAGCAGGCCCTTGCGCCGCGCTAGCGCGGGCGGCTCAAGATGCCGGATTAGGTGTCATCACGTTCACCGGATATGGCTACCAGGAACTAATGACACGGGATGATGAAGCACGATCCCTGCTCAGCGCCACCGATCTTCTCGTCGACGGCCCCTACGTCGCTGGTCTGCCAGAGAGCAGAAGAGCGCTGGTTGGATCAAGCAACCAGCAGTTTATTCATCTCACCCCAAGATACGAGTCGTATCGACCCGAGACAGTACCGAATCGTTTGGATCTTCGCGTTCTTTCCGACGGGAATATTGAACTGGCTGGTTTTCTCAAATCTAAGGAGTTGAGCTCTCTCGCCCGCGGAGCGAACACTCGCCGTTCTAAAGGTTGAACGCGACGGCTGCGCATTCTCGCGCTCGCTACTGCAACGCGACTGACCGTTCCTGATTGCGCTAGGCGCCTACAGGAAGGGCGGCACCGCTTCCGGTGCCGCCCTTCCTGCCTCTAACCCCCTACTCTGACTTCTGCGGCACGCTTTCAGCGCTCGCCGCCGTAGCGGCCTTCCGCTCCTCAGCCTTTCGGGCCTTCTCCGCATCGGCCCGGGCCTTCTCCTCGGCCTTCAGGCCATCCAGCCACTCCTGGCGGTTTGATCCTGGAATCCAACCGGTATCCACGAACTTGCGCTGGAAGACGATAGCCACGCTCACCAGCGCCATGGCAATCACGATGGTCAACACGACACCGAGTGTGGTGCCGCCCAGCAGACTCACACCGATCAGGGTGCCGAACCAGCCGAAGTCCGCGTCACCGAAGGTGCTGTTGGCAAAGCCAAGCTCGCCGAGCACCAGCAGGAGGATCGCCGGCAGGATGGTGATGATCACGCCGTTCACAAACCCACCGATCACAGCACCCTTACGTCCCCCCGTCGCATTGCCGTAGACGCCGGCACCGCCGCCGGTGAAGAAGTGCGGAACCATGCCGGGCAGAATCAACGCCAGTCCGAACATCGGGTTGAGCCAGATGGCAAGGATGCCCAGGCTGATCAGGCCGCCGGCAAACGAGCTGAGGAAGCCGATCAGCACGGCATTGGCACCGAACGGAAACACAATCGGGATATCCAGCGCGGGCTTGGCTCCGGGAACAACCTTCTCGGCGATGCCTTGGAACGCGGGAACCAGTTCACCCAATACCGTCCGCACACCGTAGAGAATGACCGCCACGCCGACACCGAACTGAAGCGCCAGCCCAAAGCCCGCCATGATGAAGGCACCGGCGTCTGCCGCACCGAAGATTGCCAGGGCTTCCTCGAGCGGAAGGGCGATCAGGCCCCAGATCGCGAACACCATATAGATGAGGACCATGGAAAGCGACGTGGCAACCATCGAGTCGCGGAGGAACTTGAGCCCCTGCGGGAAGTTGATGTCCTCGGTCGACTTGCTCCGCCGGCCCACAGCCTGGCCGGCTGCGCCGGCTGCAATGTAGCCGAGGGTGCCGAAGTGGCCGATAGCGATGGTGTCATTACCCGTGATCTTCTTCGTCCAAGGGTGGGCGAACGCCGGCATGACCACCATGATCACACCGAGCAGAAGTGCACCGATGAGCACAACGAGCCAGCTCAGGCCGTCACCGAATCCAACCGACAGCACCACGGTGAGCATGGTCGCCATGAACACCATGTGGTGACCGGTCAGGAACACGTACTTCAGCGGCGTGAAGCGAGCCAGGATCAGCATCACGATGAATCCGAGAGTCAGCACGTACGCGCTCTGCGCACCGAACTCTTCCTGGGCAAGTGCGGTAATAACCTCGTTGGTGGGGATCACCCCCTGGGCGCCGGTCACGGCCAGAATCAGCGCGCCGAGCGGATCAAGAGAACCGACGACGACGCCGGCACCGGCACCGAGGATGAGGAAGCCCAACGCTGCCTTCAGTGCGCCTCCGATCACCTGCCCGGAGTTGCGACGCATGGCCATCAACCCAATGGCGGTGATGATGCCGATCAGGTAGGCCGGCACATTCAAAACCTGTTGACCAATGAAATTCAGTACTACAACGAGCCACTCCATCGTGGAGCTCCTTTTCTACTGTTCTGGACGGAAGAGTTCTACTGGACGGCCGGCGTGAGTTTCGCGGTGATCTCATCGAGATCGAAGAAGTTGTCAATGATGATGACTTCCGCCGGAACGTCACCGATCTCGGGTGCGAGTTCGTCGGAGGTGAGGACGATGTCCGCGGTCTGGGCTGCACCTCGCGCCACACCGATATCCGCGGCTTCGACCTCCGCGTCGATGCCCAGCGAGGCGAGAACCTTCTCTGCATTCATCTTGAGGAGCACTGAGGTTCCAATGCCCATTCCACATACGGCGACGATTTTCATGAGATGCCTTTCAGTCCAGGGTGATGAGGTCGGTTTACTTGGTGGCCAGGCTGCTGAGGAGCTCACGGACCTGATCCGGGGTTTCCGCTGCTTCAAGCCGTGCACGGACCTCCTTGTTGGAGAGCACGCCGGCAACTGCTTTGAGCACTTCGATATGCGCGGTGTGGTCCAGTGCAGCCAGCCCGATGACCAGGGACACCGGATCATTCGATGCATGGCCGAATTCGACGGGGGTTTCCAGGCTGACCCAGCTCAAGCCACCCTTGAGGACCGACTCCGCCGGCCGGGAGTGTGCCAGCGCGATTCCGGGGGCAATCACGATGTACGGTCCGTGTTCCTCCACAGCCGTGATCATTTCCTCGGTGTAGGCCTCGGTGGTGACGCCACCGGCCACCAGCCCGTCACCAGCGAGACGGATTGCTGCCCTCCAGTCGGAGGCCGTCGCTTTCGTGGTGATCGACGACAGCTCTTCGGCAAGATTCAGGGTCACAGCAAATCCTTTGCTTGGTGGGGGCAGGGGGTGTCGCACGTCACACGCTACCGCCGCAAAGGATCTTTTGTCTACAAGTAACCCAAAGTGGCAATCATTTTGTTATCGTCAACCGGCTTACCTATGTGGCTGTCCCGGTTCGGGTCATCCGACTGATCCGGCCGGGTTCGAACAGCGCGTCCTGGGCCAGCAGCGACGCGCCGGTTACCCCTGCCGCGTGACCCAGCCGGCTTGGTTCAACCACCAGGCCACGCGTGGCAAAGTCCCTCGCGCCGTCGAAAATCGCCTGCCGGATCGGTAGCAAAAATGGATCTCCGGACTGGGCCAGATTGCCCCCGACAATCACCGCTTCCGGATTCAACAAACCGACGACGTCGGCGAGCGTCTGCCCGATGATCGCCGCCGTTTCTTCAATTAGGGAGAGCGTTGTCTGGTCACCCTGGCGGGCCAGCTCGACGATGTCCGCACTGGTGCGAACCTTGTAGCCGCGCTCCAGCAACCTGGCTCTCAGCACGGCGCCGCTCGCGACCTCCTCCAACCGCTGCAGGCGGTCCCCGCCGAGCGTCGGGCAGCTCACGTCACCGGCACCCCCGCGCGCTCCGCGGTAGACCCGGCCATCCAGGACGAAACCCAACCCCAGCCCGATCCCGGCCTTCACCACCACCAGGTTCGGCTCCTCGTTCGGTGCCCGCCGCGCCTCGGCGAGCGCCATGACGTTCACGTCCCGGTCGACGGCGAAAACCGCGTGGTCATAGCGGGTCTTGAAATACTCGCGGACCAGCACGCCGTCCCATTCCGGATAGACCTGCGGGCTGGCCAGGCGTCCGGTTGCCACATCGACAGGGCCCGGCACGCCGACACCGATCCCAACGACGTCCCTGCGTTCCTTGCCCATGCTGCGGAGCATGTAATCGAAGACCTGCCCTGCCCATTCGAAAATCTCGGTAGGGCCTTCATTGAGACCGATATCGGCCTCATCTTCGGCCAGCAGCGTCGATGTGAGATCGGTGATGGCCAGGCGGGTATGTGAGCCGCCGATATCGACGGCGAGGAGCAGCCCGGCGCCGGCATTGACGGCGAAGGTTTCCGGCGGCCTTCCGCCCCGGGAGTCCAGCTGGCCAACGCTGACGATGATGGATGCGGCGAGCAGCTCGTCGAGCCGCCGGGCAAGGGTGATCCGCGACCAGCCGAGCACCTCGATGAGTTCATTGCGCGTCGTTGCGCGCCCCGATCGAATCAAACTCAATGCCACACCTGAGCCCGTTGCCATCCCCTTGACCATTGCGTCCCCTTCTCCCGGCCGACTGCGGCCGCACAAAATCCAACCATTGACTTAAGTACAGGTGTATACCAAAGTGGCGTCCGTGACTAGAGAAGATTCTTCCATCGTCGGCTTTCCTTCCCCGCTGGACGCCCGTGCGGTCGCCGCTGCCCAGGCGATTCCAGCCGTCCTCGTCCAGCAAAAAGGCCACGGACACGCCGGTACGGCGATGGCATTGGCGCCGTTGTCGCACGTGCTTTTCTCGCGGGTACTCAGGCATTCACCACAGCATCCGCACTGGCCGGCTCGGGATCGGTTCGTACTGTCCGCTGGTCACGCGAGCCTCCTGCTCTACCTTCAGCTGTATTTCACCGGGTACGGGCTCACCCTCGAGGACCTAGCGGCAAGCCGCTCACTCAAGTCACGAACTCCCGGCCACCCGGAGGTCCACCACACCGTTGGCGTGGAAATGAGCACCGGGCCGCTGGGGCAGGGAGTTGCTTCCGCCGTCGGGATGGCCATTGCGGCTCGGCACGAGGCGGCACTTTTCACCGCGGGCTCGGATCACCTGGACCACACCGTCTGGGCAGTGGCCGGCGATGGGTGCCTGCAGGAAGGTGTGTCGTCAGAGGCCTCGAGCCTGGCCGGCAGTGTGGGCCTCGACAACCTGGTGCTCATTTGGGATGACAATGGCATCACCATCGACGCGGACACGTCCGGCACCTTCTCGGAGGATGTCCGCGCCCGCTACCGCGCCTATGGGTGGCGCGTCCTCGAGATTGACGATGCCACCGATCTGACCGCCATCGAATCAGTCCTCCGCACCGCCTCGGAACGGACCGGTCAGCCGACACTCGTGGCCGTGAAAACGGTCATCGGTACCCCCTCAACCAAGTTCGGAGGGACGCCCGCCGCGCACTCAGGCGGGTTCGGAGCGGAGGAGGTTGCCGCCGTCCTGGAGTCGCTCGGCTACTCCCCCACCGCTGAGCTGGACGACCTGGTGGACGACGAAGTCCTCGCCCACACCCGTGCTGCCTCTGAGCGGGGAGCCGAACTGCACGCTGACTGGGAACGCGAGCACAGCGAGTGGGAAGCTGACCAGCCCGAAGCCGCTGCCCGCTGGAACGCCTTCCGTGCCGGCACCACCGACGCTTCGCCGCTGGATGGAATCGCCGCGGGTTCTCCGGGAGACCCGATGGCTACCCGCAAGACCAACGGCACGGTGATCAAGGCGCTGCAGGAATCGCTTCGGCTTTGGGGCGGCTCGGCCGACCTGAGCGGCTCGACCAATGTCGCCGTCGACGGCAAACCGTTCTCGGCGGGCAACCCGGGCGGCGAGTTCATCCGCTTCGGCATCCGTGAACATGCCATGGCCGCAATTCTGAGCGGCATCGCCCTGCACGGGCCGTGGCGTCCCTTCGGATCCACCTACCTGGTCTTCAGCGACTACATGCGCCCAAGCATCCGACTGGCCGCCCTCATGGGACTCGGCGTGATCTACGTCTTCACCCACGATTCAGTGGCAGTCGGCGAAGACGGCCCGACCCATCAGCCGGTGGAGCAGATTGCTTCCCTGCGCACGGTGCCCGGCCTCGACGTCGTCCGGCCCGCCGACGCCGTGGAGGTCACCGCCGTCTGGCATCGCATCCTCGCCTCCCCGCAGCGGCCGGTCGCGCTGGTGCTGAGCAGGCAGGATGTGCCGGTCCTGGAGTCCGACGGCGACACAGCGGACGGTGCCAGAGCCGGCGGTTTTATCCGGTGGCAGAGCGGCAACGGAAATGACCTTGCGTTGATCGCCACCGGCAGCGAAGTGTCGCTCGCGATCGAGGCTGCCCGCCAACTTGAAGCAGAAGGAGTCGCCGCGCGGGTCGTGTCCATGCCCTGTGTTGAATGGTTCAGTGAAGCGGACCGCGACTACCGGGAATCGGTGCTTCCGGCGTCGTTGACTGCACGTGTGGTGATCGAGGCTGGAAGGGGTGACGCCTGGTATCGGTGGGCCGGCTCTGCCGGCGAGGTGGTGTCAATCGAGGAGTTCGGCGAGTCAGGATCCGGTGCGGAAGTCATGGCTCTCCGCGGCATCCATCTGGACGCGGTAGTGGACGCGGCCCGGCGGGTGCTGCGCTAGTCCAGGCCGGCAAAGCGGTGCCCCTACGAGCGCTCAGCACATCGAACCGGCCACGTCTCGCCGTGTTGCTCAGACGGCCAGCGCACTCTCGACAGACGCCCGCTCGCGGATTATGCGCCCGCCCTGAATCACGGCGTCGATCGCTGTTTCAGGATCGGCCAGCACAGTAACGTCGTCGAGCGGATTCTGGTTCACAATCAGCAGGTCCGCAAAGGCACCAGGAGCGACGACGCCCAGCTTGCCCTCTAGTCCAATCAGTTCGGCCGCGGTGAGCGTCGCTGAGCGCAGCACCTCCTGTGCCGTCTGCACCTGTGCCCGGATACGGAACTCCTGGCTCTGGTGCACCTGCATCGCGCCGAGCAAGTCGGACCCGAAGACGATCTTCACGCCGCCCTTGTTGGCCCGGTCCAGTGCCTCCAGACCTGCGTAGAGAACGCTGTCGACTTTCTCGCGGCTCGCAGCCGGCAGACCCGCTTCCTCGCCGTCAGCCTTGAGGCGCTCGTATGTGATGAGGGTGGGCACGAGGTAGGCGCCCTTTTCGACGAAGAGGCGCACGCTCTCGTCGTCAATCAAATTGCCATGCTCGATGCAGCGGACGCCCAGCCGGAGCCCACGGTTCACCGCACGAGCCGTGTAGGCGTGACCGCAGACGTACCGGTTGGATCCCTCGGCCTCCTCGACGATTGCGAGGATCTCACTTTCGGAGAACTGAGTGGAGTCCACCCGGTCCGTCGGTGAGGCAACTCCGCCGGAGAGCATTACTTTGATGTGGTGGGCGCCGGTGCGCAGCTGGTCCCTGGCCGCCTTGCGGACCGCATCCACGCCGTCGCAGACGATGCCGATGGATGGGCAGCACTGGTGCGGATCGACGAGGCTCCCGCCCATCGAGCGCATGTCCCCGTGGCCACCCGACTGTGACAGCGCCTTTCCGCCGAAGATTACACGCGGGCCCTCGAAAAGCCCCTCCTCCACGGCCATGGCAACGCCGTAGTCAGCGCCGGCTACATCCCGCACGGTGGTGAACCCGCGGTGCAGCATGGCCTTCATGTTGCGGGCGGTGTGGGCCGCGACGTAGGTGGGCGACCATTCCGCCATCGCTCCGAGGTCCGCCGTCGCTGCCGTCACGTGCACATGGCCGTCGATGAGCCCGGGCATGAGGTACTTCCCGCCCGCGTCGATAGTTTCCCTGCTGTCAGAGTCGGCAGGGGCCTCAGCGCTAGGGCCGACCCAGGTGATCACACCTTCTTCGACGAGGATGGTCTGGTCCCGCGTCGCAGTGCCTTCCGCAATATCGACGATGGTGGCATTCCGGATGTGCAAAGGTTGTGCGGCAAGCATGGTGCTCCTCAAAGAGTGTGATGCGGGATACGTCTTATTCGATACTGACAAGAAACAACTGATGGTGCAACACTTGTTGCAAGACGAGGATGTGGGATGACACAGATTGCGGAGTGGTTGGACGGGCTGACGCTCGGACGGAAGGTAAGCCCAGGCATCGACGCCGTCCTCACAATCCTTCGCACGGATGCCGGCCGGGCGTCCTTCATGTCGACGCAGGATCTTGCCGCCCGAGCGAACGTGAACGTTGCCACCGTGGTCCGTGCAGCCCAATTTCTCGGTTTCTCCGGCTGGTCTGCCCTGAAGTCAGAACTCCGGCACCGCTACCTCGCCTCCCTGACCGCCGAAAAGCTGCTCAGCGAGCGCAGCAACTCCTCCGCCGGACTCGCGGGGTCGTCGTTCACCAACGACGTACGGAACGTGACGCGGCTGGCCGACAGCATCAATCCGGAGCAGCTCACCCGTGCCGCCGCCGTCCTTGCTGCAGCTGACCGCATCATTGTTCTGGCGACAGGCAGCTATGCCGGCGCGGGCTTCCAGCTGGCGCACATCGGCCAGTGGATGGGCAGAGACATCGAGCTGCACACCGCCTCAGGTACTGCCCTGGTGAACCGGCTCCGCATGCTCAAGCCCGGCGACGCCCTGGTGAGCTGCAACCTGTGGCGATCGAGCAAATTCGTCCTCGAAGTTGTCCGCATTGCCGAGGCCCGAGGCATCCGAATCGTCGCGATTGCGGATCGCCAGACTGCGGTCACCGACCTCGCCGAAGAGGCCCTGCTGGTACCCAGTGAGGGCGTGACATTCATGCCCTCCACGGTGGCCGCCGTGGCCACAGTGCAGGCACTATTGGCCGAGCTCTCCGCCGTCGACCCGGACCGCACAATGCGAGCCCTGCGCGACACAGAAGGGCTCTGGGGGGAACTCGACCTCGTCGATCCGGCCTGACCCTAGTCTTCGCTGCCAGCCGTCCGACGCGTTTCTGATTCGTTAATTTTCACAACGAGTTATGCAATAACTATTGCAAAGCGAGCTGGATCACACCAGAATGCATTGAAGCCCCGGCACTCCGGCCGGGAATCGATGAAAAGGTATCTCCGATGCAACCCGTGCACATACTCATCCTCGTGGGCTACATCCTGCTCATGGTCCTCGTGGGCGCATGGTTCAGCCGCAGGAAGACTGTCGCCGACGGCGAAGATTTCATGCTGGCCGGACGCTCCCTGCCCGCGCCCGTCCTCGCCGGTACGTTGCTGGCGACTTTTGTCGGCTCCGGCTCGATCATCGGCGGGGCAAGCTTCGTCTACACCTACGGCCCCGTCGCCGGTATCTTTTTCTTCGCGGGTACCGTCGTGGGCATCGTATGCCTGTACTTTATGGCCACGAAAGTCAGGCGACTTTCACACCACACCATCCCCGAGATGCTTGAAGCGCGCTTCGGCAAGGTGGTCCGGGTTATCGCGACCGTCATCATCCTTGTTGCTTTCGTGGGTATCACTGCCTACCAATTCACCGGTGCCGGCTCGATCCTCAGCATCATCACGCCTCTCAGCGCAGCGCAGGGAACGATCGTCGCGGCGGTCCTCATTACCTTCCTCGCCCTTGGCGGCGGCCTCAAGTCGGTGGCGTGGACGGACTTTATCTCCGTCATCGTGATCGTGTTTGCCCTGGTGGGCACCCTTGCTGTCGTCTTCATCGCCGACGTCGGCGGCATCGGCGGCTACGTGGACCGCCTCGATCCCGCGTTGACGTCCCTGACCGGAACCCTGACTCCTGTGCAGCTGCTGGGCTACTTCCTGCCACTGTTCCTTCTCATCCTCGGCGACCAGAACATGCACCAGCGCCTGGCCGCCGGACGGAACGAGGGCGCCGCCCGCAAGGCGACGATCGGCTTCTTCGTCGGCGCCGTGCTGCTGCTGGGCACAATTATCCTGCTCGCGTCGTCGTCATCCTTTCTCCTACCTGACATCGAGCCCGGGCAGGCAATCCTCGGGCTCGCCGGCACCGACCTGGTGCCGCTCGGTATCGGCGGACTCCTGCTCGCCGGTGCGCTCGCGCTGATTGTCACCACCGGCTCGTCGTACCTGCTCACCTGCTCCGGTAACATCGTCTACGACCTCGTCTTCCAGCGCCGCGGAAGCTCGCGCGATCCGCAGAAGGCCCTGAAGCTCGGCCGCTGGGCCGTGCTCGCCGTCGCTGTCTTTGCCTACGTTATGGGTCAGTTCTTCCCGAGCGTGCTCGCACTTCAGATGTACGCGTACACCATGTACGGTGTCGCCATCACGCCCGTGGTGCTTGCCGCCCTGTTCTGGAAGCGTGCCACCTCGTGGGGAGCGATTGCTGGAATGGTGGTCGGCGGCATTGCGACGGTCGTGTGGCAGTCCTCCGGCCGCGCCGCCGAGATCAACGCCGTCGTCATCGCCCTTCCCCTGGCGGTCACGGCCCTGGTGATCGTCAGCCTGGCCACTCGGAGGCCTGCCGAGGACAACGGCGATGCAGCAGGTACGCCGTCATCGCCCCGTCCCCAGGAGACGGAGGCACGCTAAGAACGGCAGGTAACTGCCGTCGAGCCAACGTAACCAGTGCTCCCGCACCATCACTGAAGGCCCCCGGGGCACTAGGAGCCGGGGACTTCCGCTCGTTCCGGGGTAGCGCCGGACCAACTTGACCCCGGTATCGTGGCCGCCCACCGCTCCCTGGCAGCGTGCCCGGTTTAAATGTCCTCTATCTCGTTACGCAGCACTGGCGGCACAGGCGCCACACCACGAGCGCCAGCAAAGTTACCCCACGGCGTCGTGCTTCAGTACTGCGTGGACGCCCCAGGTGTCGTTCGCTATCTGGGTGACCCGCAGGTCTACCACCGTGCTTGCCAACGCCAGAGCCCGGGTGCGGTCCATGCCGAACAGGCTCTGCATCCACGTCAGCATGGCTTTCAGTGCCTCCGCCGTGGCCAGGTTCAGATCTGCATTGAAACCGAAGGTGATTCTCGACGTCGGCGTCACGGCATGGATTGAGGTCAGCGGCGGATCGGGAATCAGGTCAAGCACTAGTTCCGAGGTCATACCGCACTCAATCGCGGTTCCACCCACCTCGCCGTCGCCCTGTGCCGCATGCCCATCCCCCACACACAACAGCGCATCGGGAACGGTGACTGGCAGGTAAAGGGTGGACCCGGCAGTCAGCTCCCGGCAATCGATGTTCCCGCCGCCGTCCGCCCGAGGCGGGGTCGTAGTTACCTCACCATGGGCTGCGGGCGGAACGCCGACGACGCCGAGGAACGGACCCAGCCGAACCTTCTGTCCGAGATCATTGACCGCAATACCCCGCCCGGCATCCACCTCCCACAGCAGCCACTGCGGAGTACCGCCTTCAACAGCGAGCAACCGGGTGAAAGCATCGTCCTTGCGTCCGGCGTTGGTGAACCCCCAGGAATCCGGGGTCAGCGACGCAAAGGTGACTGCCAGCATGTCACCCGGCCGCGCTCCGGCGACAGCGATCGGTCCGGTGAGGCAATGACCCTTCCGATCGGCGAACAGCTGAGGCTGCTCCTCGCCTGGGAAGGCCTGGCGCTGCAGGTGACCCCACGCGTCGAGGGATCGGACGCGCACCGTATCGCCGGGTTCCACGGTGAGCGCCGCCGGAAGGTCCCGGGAGAACACCTGGACCGTCGTGTCAGGGCCGGGCTCCAGCTGATGAGTTGTCACGGGTACCCCTCGGTAGTCGAAGGATTCAGCCTATCGAGGGGTATCCGTCCCGGGGTAGTTTGAGCCGGGCACGCGATTACCGCAGCGCACCCACGCGAAGGCGGCAGATCTGCTGTCCTGATGGCTCCATCTTCTCCGGTGCGTACACTAACTTGCATGCAAGGAGGCCTTCGTGAAGAAGTGGTGATCACCCGTGCCGGCAAGGATCCCGTCGTCATCGTGGCGCTGGACGACTATCAATGCTTGCCGAATGACGCTGGTCTGGGCGAGTCAGCGTGGGAAGACGCATTCAGAGACGAGGTCTCAAGCTAGGTTCGCTACGGCAGCAGCGCCGCACCCATGGTGTCCGCGACGAAGGTCGCGAACTGCGCTGGCGTCCATCGTCGCTCGAGCACAAGCAGTTCATACAGCTCCGGGGAGCTGACCGTCCACATCATGTCCGTCACCTCGGACAGGCTGACCCCTTTCTTGAGAAAGCCACGGTCGGCGAGGAATTCGGCGTTATGCCTCATCCGCTCCAGCCGATGGGCGTTACTCGCCTCCAATAGTCCGGCCATCGACGAGTCCGTCGCGGCTGCGGAGCGGATCAGCAGGAGGATCGGAGTGACCGTTGAGGCCACTTCAGCTGTAAGGGTTCCCCACTGGCGCATCAGCTCGCGGGGATCGTCGATACGCTCTCGGACGTCATCCGAGCGTTGATAGGCGGCGACCTCACCCGTGCCGGTCAAACCCCGCTCGTAGATGGCCCGGACGATGCCCGCCTTATTCTCGAAAGATTTGTAGATGCTCTCGGGTGAGACTCCTGCCTGTTCCGCAATGCTGGCCACGGTGGTCCCGGCGAAACCGTCCCGCAGAAACCGCTGTTCTGCGACATCAAGCACCAGCGAGCGCGTCTGTTCTGCGACTGCCTTGCGGCGGCTTGAATCATACCGGCGACGGCCATTGACCGGAGGCATTCTCAGCTCCATACTGGATATTGGGTACAAAGTACTGTAATGAAAGGTTAGCCGATGAACGGCAACCAGGAACACCCTCGTGCAGTTGACCCGCAGCGCAACCCGCTACGGGTGATCGACCAGCTCGCCAGCGCGATCAACGACCACGATCTCGATGCCCTCACGGTCTGCTTCGCGGACGACTACGTCAACATCACGCCGGCCCACCCCGCACCCAGCTTCACCGGGGTTGATCAGGTGCGGCAGAACTGGCACACCATCTTCGAATCCCTCCCTGATATCCAGACGAGCGTTATCAGCTCGGCCGTCGACGGTCAGGTGGTCTGGACCGAA